>JANRJL010000011.1:0-65749 GCA_033763995.1 Rhodospirillaceae bacterium
CTCGTTGCCCTTCACCCACTCGGTCATGAGGCCGACGATGGCATCGGGGGTGGGCCCGAACTCGGTGGAGCTGGCCTTGGACAGCCCCGCCACGTGGCGCGCGGCCTCGATGCAGGCCATCTGCATGCCGAAGCAAATGCCGAAATAGGGCACGTCGCGTTCGCGCGCGAACTTGGCGGCCTGGATCTTGCCCTCGGCGCCGCGCTCGCCGAAGCCGCCCGGCACCAGGATGCCGTGAACGTGCTCCAGGTGCTTGACCGCGTCCTCGCGCTCGAAGATCTCGGAATCGATCCAGTCGAGGTTCACCCTCACGTTGTTGGCGATGCCGCCGTGGGTGAGCGCCTCGGACAACGATTTATAGGCGTCCTTGAGCTGCACGTATTTGCCCACCACGGCGATGGTCACGTCGCCCTCGGGCTCTTTCACGCGCTTGACGATGTTGTGCCAGCGGCTGATGTCGGGTTCTTTGTCCGTGGGTAGATCGAAGTGCTTGCACACCTGCACGTCCAGGCCCTCGGCGTGATAGCCGATGGGCACCTCGTAGATGGTGCCGACGTCCACGGCGGGAATCACGGCCTCGGGGCGCACGTTGCAGAACAACGCGATCTTCTTGCGCTCGCCCGGCGGCAAGGGCCGCTCCATGCGACACATCAGCACGTCGGGCTGGATGCCCAACCCCAGCAGTTCCTTCACCGAGTGCTGCGTCGGCTTGGTTTTCAACTCGCCCGCGGCGGCGATGAACGGCACCAGGGTGAGATGGATGAACATGCTGCGCTCGGGGCCCAGCTCGTTGGCCAGTTGGCGGATGGCCTCGAGGAACGGCAGGCTTTCGATGTCGCCCACGGTGCCGCCGATTTCCACCAGCGCGAAGTCCTCGTCCGTTAGATCAGACTGGACAAATTCTTTAATCGCATCAGTGACATGCGGGATGACTTGAACCGTCCCTCCGAGGTAATCCCCGCGCCGTTCCTTGGCGATGACGGTGGAGTAAATCCGCCCCGTCGTGACGTTGTCGCTCTGGCGCGAGGACACGCCCGTGAAGCGCTCGTAGTGGCCCAAATCCAGGTCGGTCTCGGCCCCGTCGTCGGTGACATAGACCTCGCCGTGCTGGGTCGGGCTCATGGTGCCGGGGTCGACGTTCAGATAGGGGTCGAGCTTGCGCAGCCGCACCTTGTAGCCGCGCGCTTGCAGCAGCGCGCCGAGTGCCGCTGACGTGAGACCTTTTCCGAGTGAGGAGACCACGCCGCCGGTGATAAAAATAAACCGCGTCATGGGCCGCCAACATACCTCAACACACGCGCGCGGCAAGCCTCGCGCAGATCGGCGCGCAAGGGCGCGGAAAACAACGATTCAAGAATTCGAAAACGCGCCCGATTACGGGTTTTGCGGAACGCTCGGCACCGCCGGCGCGGACGATTCGCCCATGGCGGCGGCTGGGGGTGCAGACGGCACGGCAGCCGGATCGATTGCAGGAATCGGAAGCTCGTTCACTTTCGGCACAGCGGGGCCGTCGGTGGGCGTGGCGAAAATCGAGGTCGGCGCAACTTCCGGCTTGGCCAACAGGGCCAAGCCTATCGAACTGGCGAAAAAGCAAATGCCCAAAACTGTGGTCGTGCGCGTGATCGGGTTGGGCCGGGCGCGCGGCTGCATCATGGCGTTGACGGCGGCCGTGGCTGAAAAGCCGCCGCCGGCAGCGGCGCCCTCGCTCTTTTGCACCAGGATCAGGATGATCAGGGCAATGGCGATGAGCAAATGAATGACTAGAAGCACGTTGATCATGTCGCGGCTTTCATTGGTGTGGTCCCGGCCGCCCGCAATTGATCCTGGGCAGCGGCCAAAGGCGGCGGGGTTTTAACCGCTATATAGGGCAAATGCCAGGGAAATGAAGCCTGCAGAGAGCGCGGTTAACGCCGCCCCGCCACGACAATAGCCCAGAAATCCGCCGCGTCCAGGCTGGCCCCGCCCACCAGGGCCCCGTCGACGCCGGGAACCTTGAGCAAGGTCGCCGCATTGGAGCCCTTGACCGAACCGCCATACAGAATGGCCAGGTCGTCGGCCCGTCCCGCCATGTCGGCGAAGGCGGCCCGCACGACCTTGTGCACGGCCTCCACATCGGCCGGCGTCGGCGTGCGCCCGGTGCCGATGGCCCAGACCGGCTCGTAGGCGACCACCACATCGGCGGCACTGACGCCCTTGGGCACCGAACCGCGCACTTGGCGTTCGACGACGCTGTTGGTCTCGCCCAAATCCCGCTGAGCCTCCGTTTCGCCGACGCAAATAATCGGCGTCAGCTTGGCGGCCAGAACGGCCTCAGCTTTGGCGCACACCTGGGCGTCGGTTTCGCCGTGATCGGCGCGGCGTTCGGAATGCCCGACGATGACGAACCGGCAGCCCATGTCGGCCAGCATCACCGCGCTGACATCGCCCGTATGGGCCCCCTTGTCCTTGGCGTGGCAATCCTGCGCGCCCAAGAGGATGGGCGAGCCGGCAATGGCGCCGGCGACTTGGGCCAGCAAGGGCGCCGGCGGGCACAGCGCGATACGCGGCAGACCCGCCGTCGCGCCACGCGCGCGGGCGGCGAGATCACCCGCCAGCGCTTGGGCCTGGGCCCGCGTGCCGTTCATTTTCCAATTACCTGCGATCAGCGGCTGTGGGGCCATCGCGCCAACTCCACCATGAATGCTCGTGAGTTTAGTTTCGACGTTCGCCCTATCATAGCGATTCAACCGCTCCAAGCCTCAAGCGCTTGAAATTCAAGCCCTTACGGCGCTTGCCGCTGGCAGCCTTGGCACCTATGATGCCGCGCTTTTTGGCCCGGCCCGGAGCTTTCGCGCCGATTAAGACACGGGCCCGACACCATTTTCCGGACAAGCGAACCGCCATGATTCAATGGTTTAAAGACGTCACCGCCGACAGCATCGTGTTCAAGGTCTTCATGGGCGTCATGATCCTGAGTTTCGGCATTTGGGGCATCGGCGACGTCATCGCGCCGCCCATCGACCCCAATGTCGCGATCCAAGGCGGACGCTTTGAGGTCCGCGCGAGCGAAGTGCAGCGGCGCTACGACGTCCAAATCGAGGGCTTGCGCGAAAACCTCGGCAACGAAGCCGCGAGCGACCCATCGCTCAAGCGCGTGGTGTTGGACAACACCGTCAACGAGTTGCGCCAACTGGCCGTGACCAACATGGCCGCGATGGAATTGGGCATCGACGTGTCCGACGAGCGCGTGCGCGACAACGTCCATTCGCAAGAGGCCTTCAAGGACGAAAGCGGCGCCTTCAACCAACTCCGTTTCATGCAGGTGCTGGGCCAAAACGGCCTGACCGAAGGAGCCTTCGCGACCCTGGTGAAAAACGACTTGCGCCAACAGACCTTCCTGCAGCCCGTGAGCGTGAACGCCGCCGCGCCCAAGGCGTTGGTCGACCCCCTGTTCGCCTACCGCGGCGAGACGCGCATCGCCGATACGCTGCTGATCCCGGTCGACAAAATGACCGTTCCGGCGGCGCCGACCGACGAGCAGGTCAAAAAGACCTACGACGAGAACATCTCGGCGTTCACCGCGCCGGAATACCGCAGCTTTGAGGTCGTGGTGCTGACCCGAGCCGACTTGGTGCCACCCGACAGTCTCGATGAAGCCGCCGTGAGGGCCTATTACGACGAAAACGCCGCGCGCTACCACACGCCGGAGAAGCGCCGCGTCGCCCAGTTGTTGTTCGACACCCAGGCGCAAGCCGAGGCCGCGCGCGCGCTGGCGGCGCCGGGCGACACGCTGGCCAAGATCGCCGAAAAGGCCAAGATTGGCCCGCCCATGGACCTGGGCGAACGCACCAGCGATGACGCGGTGCTCGCGGCCTTCGGCGCGGCGGCGAAAATCGGCGTCAACGAGATCAGTCAGCCGGTGCAGACCGACCTGGGCTGGCACTTGCTGGAGGTCCAGTCCCTGATCCCCGAGCAAGTGACGCCCTACGAGCAAGTCAGCGCCGAGGTGCGCAAGCTGCTCGCCGAGGAAAAGGCCGCCGACGCCATCGCCGAGGTGTCCGTGAGGCTCGAGGACGAGATCGCCGCCGGCACGCCCATGGACGAAGCCGCCAAAGCCGTCGGCGCGATTCATTGGGGTTACGACTCCATCAGCCGCGACGGCAAAGTGCCCGGCAACATGACCCTGATGAGCGACGACATCACGGCGCGGGTGCCGAAGGACAAGTTGCTGGCCACGGCCTTCCTCACGCCGGTCGGCACGGAAAGTCCGTTGAACGAGATCGACGGCGGCTACTACATCGTGAAGGTCAACTCATCCGCGCCGCCCGCGCCCAAGCCCATGGACTCCGTGCGGCCCGAGATCGTCCGGCTGTGGGAACAGCAGGAACGCGCGGCCGCCGCCAAGGCCTTGGCGGAAAAGCTTGTGACCAGCATCGGACCGAGTTCGGTGATGTCGGCGGAGATGGATAAAGACAGCCGCTTGTCCTACGCCAAGCTCGGCCCGATCACGCGCTTCGGCGAAAGCCTGACGCGCGATTACGTCGTGGATTCCAAGCGCGTCGGACCCGAGATGCTGGAGAAATTGTTTCAGGCCAAGCCCGGCGAGGTGTTCACCGCGCCCGTCTTGGGCGGTTATGTCGTGGCCCGCTTGATCGAGGCCGTTCCCGCCAAGCCCGAGGGCGAGATGGCCAAGGTCGCCGACGACGTGAGCCAATCGACCCGCCAGGCCATGAGCCAAGACCTGCTCGAGCAATTCTCGCGCGCGCTCAACGCGCGCTTCCCGGTCACGCTCAACACCAAGGCCATCAACGACATCGCCGGCTTGGCGACGCCGGAATAAAGACGCGCGGTCGGGATCGGTTGACGATGGATTTGTACCCGGCCGAACCCGATTTTGCCGCGCGCTATGGAGCCGGTCACGCCCAAGTGGTGTGGACGGAGCTGCCCGCCGACTTGGATACCCCTGTATCCGTGATGCTCAAGCTGGGCCAGGACGCGCCCTTCACGTCGATTCTTGAATCCGTGCAGGGCGGCGCCATTCGCGGCCGCTACTCGATCATTGCCCACGCGCCCGATCTGGTCTGGCGCTGCCAGGGCCAAAAGGCCGAGATTTGCCGCGCGCCTCATGCACGACCATTGAAGTTCGCGCCCGAAGCCCAGCCCACGCTTGCGTCGCTGCGGGCACTCGTGGCCGAGACGCGCATCGACCTGCCCGACAACCTGCCGCCCATGGCCGCCGGGCTGGTGGGCTACATGGGCTACGACACCATCCGATTGGTCGAGAACATCCCCGACAAGAATCCCGACACCATCGGGATTCCGGACGGCATGTTCATGCGCCCGACCATCACCGTCATCTTCGACAACGTCGACGACATCATGACGGTGGTGACCCCGGTCTATCCCACGCCCGGCGTGGCGGCTGGCGCGGCCTACGGCGACGCGCGCAAGCGCATCCTCGACACGGTGAAGGTGCTGGACCGCGCCGTGCCCCATGAGGCGACGTCGCCGACGTTGCGCTTCACGGACGCCAGATCGAACATCGGCCGCGCGGGCTATCACGCCATGGTCAAGAAGGCGAAGGAGTACATCCTCGCCGGCGACATTTTCCAGGTGGTGCCGAGCCAGCGTTTTCGCCTGCCCTTCGCGCTGCCGTCTTTCGCGCTGTACCGCTCGTTGCGTCGGCTCAACCCCTCGCCGTTTCTGTTCCACTTGAACATGGACGGCTTCGCCCTGGTGGGCTCGAGCCCCGAAATTCTGGTGCGCCTGCGCGACGGCAAGGTGACCATCCGCCCCATCGCCGGAACTCGTCCGCGCGGCAAGACCAAGGATCAAGACGACGCCCTCGCCAAAGACTTGCTCAGCGACCCGAAAGAACTGGCCGAACATTTGATGCTGCTGGACCTGGGCCGCAACGACGTGGGCCGGGTGTGCCGGGTGGGCTCGGTCACGGTCACCGAGCAGAACATCATCGAGTACTACAGCCACGTCATGCATATCGTGTCCAACGTCGAGGGCGACATCGACCCCAGATACGACGCCATGGACGCGCTCATGGCGGGTTTCCCGGCGGGCACCGTCTCGGGCGCGCCCAAGGTCCGCGCCATGGAAATCATCGACGAGTTGGAAACCGAGCGGCGCAGCTTTTACGGCGGCGCCATCGGTTACTTGTCGGCCAACGGCGAGATGGACACTTGCATCGCCCTGCGCACGGCCTGCGTGAAGGACGGCGAGGTCATCATCCAGGCTGGCGGCGGCGTGGTGGCCGACAGCGACCCCGAGGCGGAATTCCAGGAAAGCAACAACAAGGCCCAGGCCATCGTGCGGGCCGCCGAGGCCGCCGTGCGGTTTCACTCGGGCGGGAACCGCTGAGCGGCATATTTCATGCGCCGCGCGCGCTTGCACACGCCCGGCCTCAGCCCTTGACCCGCGCGTGTGAGTTGCGGCAACAGCCCGGGAGCCGTAACATGGATGCGAAATCCTTGAGTGGTGGAGGTATCATGCCCGGGCTCAACAGCAAGCGTCCGACTCACACGGTCGATTTCATTCCGGGCGATACGCGAAACTCCGTCTTTCTCGGCAACCCTCTGCTCGACGGAATGGTCACGTCGATCATGGCGCTGGGCGCCGAGGTGTGGGCGGGCAAGCGCCGCCTGAAGGTGATCGAGAGTCTGATGGCCGCCAAGCGGGACGTGACGCCGGCCGCGATCGAAGCTTATGTGCCCACGCCCGAGGAGGAGCGCGCCTGGGAAGCCGAGCGGGACCAGTTGGTCAAACTCACGTTCGGATCGTTGGTCATCAAGGGCGATCCGCCCGCCGATTTCGTGGCCGCCCCCACCGCTGCTAAGGCCCCCGCTACTCCCAAGATCAAGGAGTGACGTTCATGATCAACCGCCGCACCGCATTGGCCTCGTCCGCGCTGGTCGCCCTCGCCTCGCCCACACTTGCCGCATCGAGAGCAGCCGCGCCGAAAGGCGCCGCGCCCGACATCGAGCCGCGCGGCAGCGACGGCCGCCTCGAACGCCTGCCGACCCTTGATCTGGAAAGCCGCCACGACTTCATCTGCGGCGTCAACAAGTTCGCCAATACCGAGCTTCGCGCCGCCTCGCGCGCGCGCATCGGCGTGCTGGCCAAACGCGCCGGTCTCGACCCCAAGGCCGCGGTTGCGCCCGCCGACGCGCTGAAGCTGTTCGGCGCGGATCCCGCCGTGCGTATTCGTGACCGGGTGTGGCACAGCGCTCATAACTACGAGCACGACATCCTCGACCTGGCCTTCCACTCCGACGGCGACGCATACCTGGCGGAAATGGAGGCTTACGACAAACGCGGGCCCGGCAAGCTGATCCTTGATCCGAAAATGACCATCCCCGGCTACACCCGGCACAAGATTCATCAGCAGCCGGGCGGCTACGTCGGCAATCCGTTCGCGGGGCACATCTATCATTACGCCACCAACGTGTTCTATCGTGGCGCCAACGATCAGGATGAGCGCCACAAGGGCTATGCCGCCGCCTGCCCGACGCCCGCCGACGGCAAGGTCGCCCGGGTGCTCGACATCGGCACCGGCATCGGCCAATTGGCGGTGGCGATGAAGGAGAAACACCTCGGCGCCGAGGTGCATGGCATCGACGTCGCGGCCCCCATGCTGCGCTACGCCCACATGCGCGCGGTCGATCTCGGGGCCGACGTCACTTTTGCTCAAAAGCTGGCCGAGGACACCGGCTACCCCGACGGCCATTTCGACATTGTCGTGTCTTACATTTTATTCCACGAGGTCACAGCCGAGGCGACCAAGGCGATCATCGCCGAGGCGCGGCGCATCCTGCGACCGGGCGGCGTGTTCTTTCCGCTCGATTTCAATACCAAGGCCCCGCCCTCGCCGGAGGCGTCTTATTCCGTGTGGATGGACCACCGCTGGAACAACGAGGTATGGCGGCTGGAGTACGCCTCGCTCGACTTCGCCGCCGAGATGGCCAAGGCCGGGTTCGATGTCGCCGACAAAGCCGGCGCCGGTGCCGGCACCTTCGGAACGATCGTCGGCGTCAAGCGGGCGTGAAGCATTCAGTTTTGATTGATGGCCCAGATTTGATTGATTGCCCTGACCCGAAAGCTTCGACGGCCGCGGCGGCGTGGTGGCCGACAGCGACCCCGCCCCTTGACGGGCATCAAGGCGGCCCCCACATCGCTTCTGGCACTTACCTCATCCCGCCGCCACTCAGGAGATCCCCATGTCGGTTCGCGAGAAATATCAAGCCAAGCTCAAGGCCAACCTCGACGCCCTCGAGGCCGAAGTCAAACTGTTCGCCGCCAAGGCCGCCAAGGCCAAGGCCGACGCCAAGGTCAAGCTCGATCTCGAACTCGCCGTCTTGAAGGCCCAACAGCAAGTGGCCAAGGCCCGGTTCGCCGCGCTGCGCAAGGCCAGCGACGCGGCGTGGAGCGACATCAAGGTCGGCGCGGATCAGGCGTGGAAAGATCTCAGCACGGCCTTTGCCGCCGCGCGGAAAAGATTCTGATGTCTTCGGCTATTTCGTCTCGATCAACTCGATGAGTTGATGGTGGCTGTGCGGGCGGATATCCCAGCGATTTAGTGCCTTTTCCAAACCACGTCGGCTCAGGCGCTATGCTTGATCTGGGCGATCATCATGACTGGGCCCTTTTGTTGGCCCTCCGGATCCTGCTGGAAGAGCACGCGGTGGAGGTGCTTGCCGAACAGCACCTCAAAATCACGGACGGTTCGGAAATTGTTTCCCTCAATGTCCTTCTCGTTTCGCGGCGCCGCGCGGACGCCTTCGTCATTGGCCGCGTCAAACGTAATTCCGATCGCGATCAGGCCCCCGTTGACGCAGACCCTGATCATCTCATCGACGCAGCGTTGCGGCCGGTTGCTATAGGCAATCGCCCACCCCGAAATCACGACATCGAATGATTTGTCGGGATAAGGAAGCGAATGCATATCTCCCACGTCGATGAGCGGAGACGAAGATATCAGATCGACGGCGCGGATATTCTTAGGTTGGAACTTGAGGCCGATGAGATGCAGGAGTTCCATTTCGGTGCGCGGCCCGATCGAGAGCACAGTCAGCTCGGGCGCGCGGCTGTAAACGGGCTCAAGAGCGCTGAGCGGATTGAGGAGCCGACCCGTTCGCCTCGCCGAACCAAAGGCTTCCGTCTCCAATTCCTTGCGATTGTGCGCGATGGTTCCCGGCATCGTGCCTTCGGCCAGCTGATCGTGAAATTTCAGCGGCCGGCCCGCCGCTTGCCAACGGTCGCGCGCAAGAGATTGCCGGCACACTTCTGAGAGGAAGAGTTCAGTCGGATTTTGGGCCAGGAGGGAAACCATCTTCTGAAACTGAGGTCCATCTATCACGAAGACCGTTTGTTGTTCAGTCACTACAAATCTCCATAGAATTTACTGCGCTGCGGAGCAGACAACATTACACGTTTAAACCGACGCTTCGCGACATGGAAGTGAGCATTGCAACACTCAACGCCACAGAATATCATTTGCGCAAATCTAAAAATGCTGAAACCAGATAGACTACGACGTTACTAAACGGGGCTCAGAAATGAATGTAGAAGGGCAAGCGGTAACCGGGCCCAGCCAGCGCCTGAATGCTCAGAACGCCGTTTGCAGGTCGCTTTTCTTCGACATCGAGGCTGCCGTCGGCCCGGACGTGATCAAGACGGCCGTTAAAGAGTTGGCGCAGCGCAGCATGCGCGCCGGCAATTCTGCCCTGTCACAGATCACGACATTCGATGAGTCGCTGAAATTCGCGCTGGACTCCGCGCCCGGCGAACTGTTGTGGTGGATCAACAAGGCGCTGTTTGATCCTGTCGCACGGCGGAACGTCGCAAAGATTGTAGCGGAAAAGAGCCCCGCGAAACCTGAGTGCTCGGATGATGCCAAGGCGCTGGCCACCGAACTCGAAACCAATGGAATTGTTAAGATCCCTGGGTTGATTCGCAGTGATCAAGTCGACGAGCTTCGCCGGTACTTAATATCACGAGAAACCTTGGTCATGGACGGCCCCACATATCTAAACTTAGTGGAGGATGTGGTGGCCGCTCCGCACGCCCTAGGGCTTGCCATGCGTCCCAAACTACTTTCCATTGTCGCGGAATTTCTAGGCGCCGCGCCGACCCTATTGCAGCTGGGAGCATGGCGCAGCATTCCCACGCCTCCGCAAAATTTTCCGCCACATATCTTTCACCGCGACAAAGATGATTTCCGGGCGTGCAAATTATTCCTATACTTGGCCGATGTAGGTCCTGAGAACGGGCCACATGTGTTTGTAAAACGCAGTCACGATCCTGCCCTGGTCAAAGACTACTTGACCACCAACGGCATGACCCCCGACCTGGTCAAACCATTATTTCAGGGCGACGGCCGTCAACATAACGATGTGATTCCACGAATCTTCGGGCCGCTGGTGACTGAGGTTTACGGCAAAGCCGGCACGGCATTCTTGGCATGCACCTTCGGTTATCATCGCGGCAAAATGCCCACGCAGAATAACCGCCTTGTGATGGAAGCGGTTTATGGCAACGTGCCCTTCCCAAAATACGTCAACGCCTTTTCATCCATCAGCTTGCAGAAATGGCCCGACAAAGTGGCCGACAACGCACTGACACGCCACGCCTTGCGGCTGCTGATTGCATAACGTTCGCGCCGCCGAATCCGCCGTGCGGTTTCAGTCATGCGGGAATCGATGGCGCGCTACTTCTTCTCGATCAACTCGATGAGTTCGCCCGAGGGGCCGATGGCGGTGGCCGCCCGCGAGTTACCGTAGGCGGCGCCGCCCAGAGCGCGCGGCGGGGCGATGAATTGCAGCTTCAGCGCGTCCAGGTCCCTCACCTCGAAGCTGGTCATGGCCACACCCGGCGGCAGTTGACCCGGCGCGCTGGGCCGCGCGGCGCTGCCGGGCGGATAGCCGTCGAGTTGCAGCATGTTGCCGTGCTGTTTCATGCGCAGCAGCGAGATGGTGAACGGCACGTCGTCGCCCAGGCCCTGCGCCCGCCGGGCCAGGTTCGCCAGCGACGGATTGACGGGCTCGCGTTGCATTCCAAACGTATCGGCCCACCACGCGCGACTTATTTCGATGTCGGGCCCGGCCACCACCATGATGAACGTCCGGCCCACGCCGGCGCCGGGCAAGGGCAACGATGACTTCGATCGATCGCCGGTTTCCGTCGTGAGGTACAGCACCTCTTGCGAGGGCCCCACCACCTGCATGGCGTGGATGGTGGGGTAGCGCACCCCCAGCGACGCCGGGCCGCCGATGAATTGGAACGGCGAGGCCTTCAGCTTGGCGTGCAGCGCGTCGATGTCGTCGATGATGATCTCGATGGCGTTCCAGCCCCAGGTGGTGAGCGCCTTGTAACCGCCCGGCGGGGCGTCAACCTGCACGGCGCGGATGAACACGTCGGGCGAAGCATCCGAACTGAGCAGCACGTAAGGCTTGCCCGCGCTGGCGGGCGCGCCCCAACTGGCCGCCAGATCGGCGCCAACCGTGCCGTGCTCGCGCACGGTTTGGGCGAGCCACGCGGTGTAGAGTTGTTCCGTCTCGGCCACGTCCCGCGCGCCGATGGTGGCGATGCGGATGCGCTCGAGTTTTGGTGATGCGGCGGTTTGCGCGTGGGCCATGGCGGTCAGGCAGCAACAGAGAAACAAACTCAAGAATGATACGACACGCATCACGGGCGCCCCCACCAGGAGTTCGCCTCAGTGTATCTCCGCGCCCCTCGCCTGCGCCACATCCAGTTGGCCCTGGCGGCGGGCGATTTCGGTCAAGGGCGCCAGCACGACGCCATGGTCGTTCAGCGTCGGTAGCCACGCCTGCAGCGCGGCGATGGTGACGTCGTGGGGATGGCCGATGGCCACCGCCGTGCCCCGCGTGCGCGCCAGTTGCTCGACACGCGCGAGCTGGGCCTGCACCTCCTCGGCGGTCTGCACGTTGTCGAGGAAAAAGTCACGGTCCAACGCCGGCACGCCCGCCGCCTTGGCCAGGCTGGTGCCGACGCTGTCGAAGCCGGTCTTGGAATCGAACCACAGCAGGTTGCGCCGTTTCAGCACGTCGATCACGGCGCCCATGCGCGCCTGGTCGGCGGTGAAGCGGCTGCCCATGTGGTTGTTGACACCCACATAGCCGTTCCATGGGTCAAGCAAGGCTTCAAGCCGGGGCGCGATTTCCGCCTCGGTCATGGCCGTGGTCAAGGCCCCGGGGCCGGGAAACTCGCGCGCGTCCAAGGGCTCCATGGGCACGTGCGCAAGAATTTCGTGGCCGGAGGCGCGCGCGCGCGCGACCCACGAGGCCAAATTTTCGGCGTAGGTGATAAACGACAATGTCAGCGGCCCGGGCAACTCGATCATGCGCTGCGAGCCCACGCGGTTGAGCCCCATGTCGTCGATGACGATGGCGATGGCGGGTGTGGTGGGCTTGCCGGTGTAGGCCACGCGGTTCTCGGCCAGCGGATCGGCCTGTAATTTGGCGGTCACGGAGCGCATCACTTGCGGCACATCAGCCGGGACGGCGGCGACGTTTGCTTGCCGCAACGGGGGCCCGAATTGCGGCGGGGCCTCCATGTCCTCGGACGGCAGCTCAGGCATGACTGGCGGCGGGAAGTTGCGTGGCCGCAGCGCCGGGCGCGGTGCGGCTGCGGGCTTAGTCGCGGCGGCAACCTGAACGTCCGGGTCGCACAGCTTGACGTTCAGCCAAGCGCCCGAGATCACGCCGAACAGCACCAACACCATGGCGGCCGCGGCCGCCAGCAGCGGATGCACGCCGAGGATGCCGGTCTTGCGTTTGCGCGGTTTGGTCGAAGGGGTCGCCATGACTTGGGATTGTGTTATCGTGGACTTGCGCAGTTGAATCAAAGCTTTAGATCATGGAGGACAGGCCTTAACGAGCCCTAAACATATCTCACCCGCGTTCCTTGACGCGAGGCACCCCGGACGGCATTTTGCGCATCCTGGCAAACCGGAGCATTTTCCCGACAAGTGGGGACCGGTTGGCGTGGAAAATGCGACCATATAGAGAGTCTCATGTACTTGCTGATCGATAACTACGACAGCTTTACCTACAACCTGTGGCACTTCCTGGGCGAACTGGGGGCCGAGGTGGTGGTGCATCGCAACGATAAGATCAGCGTGGCCGACGCCGTGGCGCTGAAGCCCCAGGGCATCATCCTGTCGCCGGGACCCTGCACACCGAATGAGGCCGGCATTTGCCTCGATCTCATCACCAAGGCCGCCGGCAAAATTCCGATCTTCGGCGTGTGCCTGGGCCATCAGGCCATCGGACAGGCATATCAGTGCCGTGTCGTCCGCGCCCCAGTGCCCATGCACGGCAAGATCAGCGAAATCGCCCACACCGGCCATGCGATGTTCAAGGACGTGCCGCGCCGCTTCAAGGCCACGCGCTATCACTCGCTGATCGTCGAGCGCGCCACCTGCCCCGCTCAATTGGAGATCACGGCGACAACCGACGATGGTCTCATCATGGCGGTGGCGCACAAGAGCGAGCCGATTTACGGCGTGCAGTTCCACCCCGAGAGCATCGCCTCGCAGTACGGCCACCACATCTTGCGCAATTTCCTGGTCTCCACCGGCCTCAAGGCGCGCGATATTCCGAAGACCGCGAATACCGCAGCCGCCGCATGATCGATCTGAAGCCGACGCTGGCCAAGCTCGCCGACGGCGCCAGCTTGAGCGAAGCGGACGCGGAGTCCGCCTTCGAGGCGATCATGTCGGGCCAAACCACGCCCGCGCAAATCGCAGCATTTCTCATGGCGTTGCGCGTGCGCGGCGAGACGGTCGCCGAACTCACGGGTGCCGCGCGCATCATGCGGGCCAAGGCCCTGCGCGTGAAGGCCCCCGCCGATGCCATCGACACCGTCGGCACGGGCGGCGAGGCCTCGGGCAGCTATAACATCTCCACCGCCACTGCGTTCGTCCTGGCCGGGTGCGGCGTGAACGTGGCCAAGCACGGCAATCGCGCTGTTTCATCGAAAACCGGCGCGGCCGATGTCCTGGCGGCTTTGGGTGTGAACCTCGATGCGGCGCCGGAGCTGATCGAACTCGCCATCCAGCGCGCCAAAATAGGATTTCTCTTCGCGCAAAAGCACCACAGCGCCATGAAGCACGTGGCCCCGGTACGGGCGGAGTTGGGCCTGCGCACCATTTTCAATCTGGTGGGACCGCTGTCGAACCCGGCGGGCGCCAAGCGCCAGTTGCTCGGCGTCTTCGCCCACAAATGGATTGTCCCGATGGCCGAAACCCTGGGCCGCCTGGGCTCCGAGCGGGCCTGGGTGGTGCACGGCTCCGACGGGCTCGACGAGATCACCACCACGGGCGCGAGTTTCGTCGCGGAACTGAAAGACGGCCAGGTGCGCGCCTTCGAGGTGACCCCGGAAGACGCCGGCCTGCCGCGCGCCGAGCCCGCGGCCCTCAAGGGCGGCGATGCCCAGCACAACGCCCAGGCGTTGCTGAGGGTTCTCGCGGGCGAGAAAAGCGCCTATCGTGATATCGTCTTGCTGAACGCCGCCGCCGCGCTCATCGTCGCGGGCAAGGCGGCGGACTTGAAAGCGGGCGCATCCTTGGCGGCGCAGGCCATCGCCTCGGGCCACGCGGCCAAGGCGCTCGAGAGCCTGGTCGCCATCACCAACGGGCATTCACCCTGATCGGTCAAACATGAGCGACACACCATGAGCGACACCTTGGCCGTCATTTGTGCCCGCAAAATGTTGCGCGTCGCCCAGCGCAAGCATGAGATGACCCTCAGCGACGTGGAAGCCTTCGCGCGCAAGGCCTCGCCGGTGCGCGGCTTCGCCAAGGCGCTCGCCGCCAAGGCCAACGCCGGGCACTACGCGCTGATCGCCGAGGTCAAGAAGGCCTCGCCCTCGGCCGGGTTGATCCGCGCCGACTTCGAGCCCCGCGCCCTCGCGCAGGCCTACGAGCGCGGCGGGGCCGCGTGCCTGTCGGTGCTGACGGAGGAAGATTACTTCCAAGGGGCCGACCAAGACTTGACCAACGCGCGCTCGGCGACATCCCTGCCCGCCCTGCGCAAGGATTTCATGCTCGACACCTATCAGGTGGCCGAATCCCGTGCCATCAACGCCGATTGCATTCTCATCATTCTGGCCGCCGTCGACGATGCGCTGGCCGCCGAATTGGAAGCCGCGGCATTTCACTACGGCATGGACGTCATCATCGAAGTGCATGACGAGGCCGAATTCGACCGCGCCATGAAGCTGAAATCGCCGCTGATCGGCGTCAACAACCGCGACCTCAAGACCTTGCAAACGGATTTGGCCACCACCGAACGCCTGGCCAAGCGCCTGCCGAAAGACCGCGTGCTGATCGCCGAAAGCGGGCTCAAGTCCCCCGCCGACCTCGCGCGCATGCAGCGCTGCGGCGCCATGCGCTTTCTCATCGGCGAGGCGCTGATGCGCCAGGCCAACGTCGAACTGGCAACACGGGCGATCCTGTCGATGGAACCGGCGCATGCCTAAAGCGCGGCCGAAAAAAACCCTTACTCACTTTGACAAGCGCGGTAACGCGGTGATGGTGGACGTCTCGGTCAAGGCTGCCACCGCGCGCGTCGCCGTCGCCAAGGGCAGCGTGCGGATGCAGGCCGCGACGCTGAAACTCATCCAAAACCGCCGCGTGAAAAAAGGCGACGTGCTGGCCGTCGCCCAACTGGCCGGCATCATGGCGGCTAAGCGCACGTCCGATCTCATTCCGCTGTGCCATCCCCTGAGCCTGTCGTCGGTGACGGTGAATCTCACGTGCGATGCCAAGCGCACGGCCGTGGACATCGTCGCCACCTGCAAAGTGACCGGCGCGACCGGCGTGGAGATGGAAGCGCTCACCGCCGTGAGTGCCGCCGCACTGACCGTCTACGACATGTGCAAGTCGGTCGACCGCGCCATGACGCTCACCGATATCCGCCTGGTCCAGAAGTCCGGCGGCAAGTCGGGCACCTACGAAGCCGCATGATCTCCGTCGCCGAAGCGCGCGCGGCCATCGTCACCGCGCTCAAGGCCGGCGGCACGGAAGACATCGCCGTCATGGACGCGCTGGGGCGCGTGCTGGCGGGCGAGGCGAAAGCGCGCATCGATCATCCCGCCGCCGACGTCACCGCCATGGACGGCTACGCCGTTTGCGCGGCCGATGCCGTGCGGGGCGCGACTCTCAAAGTCATCGCCACCTCGGCTGCCGGTCATCCGTGGAGCGGCACTCTCGGCGCAGGCCAGGCCGTGCGCATTTTCACCGGCGCCCATGTGCCGGCGGGTGCCGATGCCATCGTCATTCAAGAGGACACCGCGGCCAAGGGCGACGCGGTGACCATCAACGAAGCCGCCACAAAGGGCCGTCACATCCGCCCCAAGGGACAAGATTTTCGCAGCGGCGAAACCGTGCAGCGGGGCCCGCGCCGCTTGAGCTTCCGCGACGTAGGGCTCCTCGCGGCCATGAATCTGCCGCGCGTGAGCGTGTTCACGCGGCCCAAAATCGGCGTGCTCTCCACCGGCGACGAGGTGGTCATGCCCGGCGATGAGATCAAGCCGGGCCAACTGGCCTCGGCCAACGGGCCCGGCCTGTGTGCCTTCATCGCCTCCAAGGGCGCCGCACCCGTGCACCTCGGCATCGCGCGCGACGATGCGACCTCGCTCAAGACCATGGCCGAGGCCGCGCGGGATTTGGACATGCTCGTCACCACCGGCGGCGTCTCGGTGGGCGATCACGACCTCATCGCCAAGGTGCTGGGCGACAACGGCCTGGTGGTGAATTTCCACAAGATCGCCATGCGCCCCGGCAAGCCGCTGCTGTTCGGCGCGCTCAAGGGCACGCCGTTTCTGGGCCTGCCGGGCAACCCCGTCTCGGCCATGGTCGGCGCGATTTTGTTTTTGGGCCCGGCGCTCGATAAAATGACGGGCCTCGCGGGTGACGCCCCTGCCGTCACGCGCGCGCGGCTCGCCGTGGGCCTCAAGGCCAACGACAAACGCGAGGATTACTTGCGCGCCACGCTGGAACGCGACGACGCCGGCCGCCTCATCGCCACGCCCTATCCGAAACAAGACAGCGCCATGATCTCCACGCTGGCCCGCGCCGACGGCCTGGTCATCCGCCCGCCCCATGCGCCCGAGGCCAAGGCCGGCGACGAGGTGGATGTGATTGTGCTCGATTGAACGAAGGCCCAAAAAACGTGCAGGAGCGTTCCGTGACCGACGCGAACTTCGAGGCCCGCGTGAAACTCATTCAGCGCCACGTCGCCGCGCAGGGGTTCATGGCGCTGGTGGGCGCGAAACTCGGCGAGATCACGCCGGGTGCCTGCGTCATCACCGTCGCCAAACGGCCCGAGGTGCTGCAGCAGTTCGGCATGTTTCACGGCGGCGTGACGGCGTTCCTGGTGGACAACGCGACGACCATCGCCGCCGCGACGGTGATGGCGGCCGATCAATTGGCGCTCACGGCCGAGTTCAAGCTCAATTTCCTCTCGCCCGCCCTGGGCGACGAATTGATGTGCCGCGCCCGCGTGATCAAACCCGGTCGCTCGACCACGGTGGTGGCCGCCGATGTCTATTGCCGCGCGAACGGCGCGGAAAAGCATACCGCCACGGCGCTGGCCTCCGTCGCCATGCTCGATGGCGCCGCGCTGCCGCCCATCGGCCCGCCGGTCAAACCATGAGCACGATATGACCGAACCGACAATCGCCCGCCGCACCGCGATCGCCGCCGCCGCTAGCGCAGCCGCACTTCCAGTTTTCGCACAGGAGCCCGCCATGACTGTTCCCATCTCGATCCGCAAGTTGTTCACCGACCTCGAAGCCGTGTGGAAATCCCACGACTTTTCCAAGATGCGCGGCTTCTGGGCCAAGCGCCTGGAGGCGCCGCTCTATCTGCCCGAGGAGCGCAAGGACTTCATCACCACCTGGGCGGACTTTGACGCCTACTTCGCCGGCACCGCCAAAGCCAGCAAGGGCGGGCTCGTGACCTACCAGCCGCTCATCGCCATGCCCATGAGCCAGGGTCTGCAGATGGTCGCCTTCACGCTGGAATGGACCATGCAACTGGTCACCGATGCCAAGCCCATCGGCGGGTCCGTGCGCGGTGTGGCGCTGGTGGACGAGGAAATGGGCGATGCGAAACTCAAGGCCTACATCGAGGCGCCGCTGGCGCCGATCCTGTACATGCGCGACTTGTACGAGCTGGTCGCCCAGGCGCGCGGGTTCAAGCCGATTCCGTGAAGGCCCCTCACTTCTTGTCACCCTCGTGCCCCCGGGTCGCGCACAGCGCGCGCCCGAGGACAAGCTTGGCACGAGGGTCCAGGGTAGTAAACTCGTGGCGTGCCACAAACCCTGGATCCTCGGGTCGCGCTTCGCTTGCCCGAGGATGACAGCAGGGGTTGGGCGACCAGGGAGAACACGATGCAACTTTGCCGACACTTCTTTTGCATCACCTTAGTTTTCATCTCCCTCCCCGCCCTCGGAGCACCCTTGCCCGGTGCGTTGCAACCCACGCTCGATGCCGATGGCCACCCGATCTACGAGCTGGGCCTCGCCTACCGCGAGGGCACCATCTACGACCCCATGACGGGCCGCGAGGACAAGGTGCGGCTGCGCAGCTACATCGGCAAAGGCGCCGATGTGCCCTTCGTCGCGCCGCTGATCGAGGCCAAGCCCGGCGAAACGCTGCGGCTCAAGCTCACGAACAATCTCCCCGCCGACGATCCCTCGTGCACGGCCGCCACGCGCGCGAACATCAACGAGCCCCACTGCTACAACGTCACCAACTTGCACATGCACGGCTTCTGGGTCAGCCCCACGGGCAACAGCGACAACGTGCTGCTGTCGATCCCGCCGGGCGCGTCCTTCGAGTACGAATACGCCATCCCCGCCGATCATCCCTCGGGCACATACTTTTATCACACGCATCATCACGGCTCGACCGCGCTGCAGGTGAGCAGCGGCATGGCGGGCGCGGCCATCATTCGCGGCGACCGGCTGCCTGCGCGGCGCGCCGACGGCACGCTCAAGCACGGCGACATCGACACGCTGCTCAAGTCACCCGACGGCACACCTTTCCCCGAGCGCGTCATGCTGCTGCAGCAAATTCCCTATGCCTGCCGCGACGCCAAAGGAAAAATCAAAGCCGCCAAGGATGAGCGCTGGTTCTGCGATAAGGGCGACGTCGGCGCCGTGGAAGGCTACGATCTCTTCGGCCAGTCCACCTGGGATCGCTCGGGCCGCTTCACGGGCATCAACGGCCGGATCGTGCCGAAGTTCACCGGCGCGAAAGCCGGCGCCATCGAGCGCTGGCGCGTGATCCACGCCGGCGTGCGCGATTCCGTGACGCTGGAGTTCCGCAAGCTCGCCGCGGGCGTGAACATCGAGCGTTACCGCGCGGCGAGCGCGGCCGAGCGCAGCGCCTTTGTCGACAAAGATTGCACGGGGCCGAAAATTCCAGCAGTGAGTATTGCCCTTGATGGACTTACACGAAAGCAAGCGACGCCGCAGGAACACAGCTCGCTGCAGCCGGGCTATCGGCAGGACTTGCTGCTGGCGTTCCCCGAGCCCGGCATCTACTGCATCATCGACGACGAAACCGCCGCCGTGGAAAAAGCCGGCGCCAAGATCAACGACCGCGAGTTGTTGGGCACTATCGCAGTCGATACCGGAACAGGAATTGGCGATTCAGTCTCAGTACCGGACTTCGTCAAGCAATCGCTCATCGCCGCCGCTGGGGCTCACATGCCCGCCGAGGTGCGCGAGACCGTCGTGCGCGATCTCGGCGACGGCATGAAACTCACGGCCTTCACCGATCACGCCGATATCTTGGACAAGGAACTCACCGGCACGCAGACCGTGGGCCTGTGGTACTTCAACACCAAGATCGGCGAGAACCAGGCCGACTTTCAGCACGAGATCGGCGAGCTGGGCCGCAGCATCGACGGCAAACTGGTGCTCAAGAACCCCGCGCCCTACGACCCCAAGCGCATCGACCGCACGCTCACGCTGGGCGGCGCCGATGAATGGACATTGTCATCGTTCTGGGGCGGGCATCCCTTCCACATCCACATCAATCCGTTCCAGATCGTCTCCATCGTCGACCCCGAGGGCCGTGACGTAAGTGGACCGGATGCCACCGGCCAATTCACGGGCCAGTTCACGGGATTGAGGGGCGAGTGGAAAGACACGCTGTTCATCGAGGAAGGCTACGTCGTCACCGTGCGCAGCCGCTACGAGCGCTACATCGGCGACTTCGTGCTGCACTGCCACGTGCTCGACCACGAGGACAAAGGCATGATGCAGAACGTGCGGATCGTGCCGCCGGGCGGGCTCAGCACCGGCCCCACGCCGATGCGCCATTAAGCAAGCAAAAATATCAACCTGACTTTATTTTCGTCTTCGACCATGAAATGGGCGAAACGAAAAGTACAGTCGGGTTGATTTTTTGCGCGGCGCGGAGCTTAGAATAACGTATCATACGTACCTGGTACGTGCCTTACGTACCTGGTACGTAACGACGCGTAACGACGGATATTTTCGCGCGCCTCCTGCGTTCAGTCCCTGGAGTCATGTTGTGATCGCCTTCAAGTTCTCACGGTATCTGCGGCTGCCGGGGACCACGCTGCCGTCGATCAGTTCGATGCTCACGTCGCCCTCGCCTGTCGGCGTGATGGCGCGCACGCACCCCAAGTTGACGAGGTACGAGCGATGCACGCGCGCATGGGCGTTGCCGTGCGCCCGCAACAAGGCCTCAAGCTTGACCAAGGTCATGCGCACCAGGTGCGGTTTCCCGCCGGCGTGGATCTCGACGTAATTCTCCGCCGCCTTGGCATGGCTCACGTCGCGCGCCGCGAGCACGATGGTGGTGCCGCCCGAGAACAGCGTCAGCCGCCCCGCCGCCGTGTCGGCCGCCCGGGCCGCGCGCGCCTCGGCCCCGCGCCGCTCGATGACGCGGTTGGCGAGAAAGCCGCAGACCAGCAGCGCGTAAGTGAAAACGTCCTTGGTGAACTCGTAGGCCAAGTTCTCGGGTGCCAGCAGGTCGAAGTCATAGGCATAGCCGACCACGGGCGGAAACAGCGTCAGGCGCGCGGCCCACATCAACGCCACGTGCAGCAGCGAAAAGGCGACGCACGCCAGCCCATGGACCGGCACCGACCAGCGCCAGGTGGCGGCAGCCAGCGGCGCGCGGTTCAGCACCGGAATCAGCAGCGGCACCAGGGCCAGGATAACACCGTGCGAAGTGGCCTCCAGCGTCCAGACATGGCGCGCGCTCAGGCTCAGACCCGCGCGGGCCGCCTCGGTGACTTCCGTGAAACCCTGGGTCATCAACGAGACGCCGATCAGGACCGCCGCCAGCCACAGCGTGCGCGTATCGGCGCGGCGGTCGGCCTCACCCTGCAGATTCACGGGCAATGCGGCTGTGGAGGGCAAGAGGGCGACTTGATCGGTCATGGGCGCAGTCTAGGCCGAGGCTGGCAGTCCATCCAGGGGCCGCCGCTGGTCACCGCCCGCCGCCGCTGGTCAATTTGGCCGTGACAGGTCGCGGTTGGCCTGTGCATTTGAGGTCCCCCGCCTTGGGTTCCCGCACGGGATCAGGGCCGTCACCACACTTGAAAGCACTTAGCACCCGTCATGTTTCAAACATTCACTCGGTTCAACGCCAGTGTCTCTGGCCGCCTCGCCTTCATCCTCACCCTCCTCACTCCCCTCGCCGCCGCCGCACAATCCTTCGACGGGTTCTATGTCGGCATCGACGCCGCCCGCCAAAGCACCATCGCCGGGGCGCTGGTGGCGGGCATCGACACGCTCAAGCAAAGCACGCGCAACGTGGCCTCGCTCAATGCCGGCTACCGCATGGAGCTGCCCGGCGGCTTCGTCGCGGGCGTGGAACTGGGCTACGGCGTCACCGACGGCGACTTGACGCTCAACGACGCCGTCAACCGGCTCACCATCGATTATAAGAACAGCACGCAGTTCAGCTACGGCGCGCAGGCGGGTTATGCCTTCGGCGCCGACAACGCCACGCTGGTGTTCGCCTACCTGTCCGAGACCAAGCGCAGCTTCGACGTGACCATCCGCGGGCCCTTGGGCGTGGGCAGCCAAAACGACAAACAGGGCCTGTTGCGCTATGGCCTGGGCGTCGAGCAGCGCCTCGCCGGCCCCATCTCGGTGCGGGCCATGGTGGGCTCCTCGCGCGCGGGCTTCGGCGACCGTCGCACCAACATCGACCCCCAGAGCAAAGTCGACTTCGGCCTCGGCGCGGTGTGGCAGTTTTAGAGATTGGCTAATTTGCCGCACCACGGCGGGCGCGCGTCACGCCGTTTCCACATACGCCCGCAACGTCATGATGCGCACGCCCATGGTGGACTTGAGCTTCAGCATGGCCTTGTCGCCGGTGACGATGGCATCGGCCTTGGCGGCCACGGCGCATTCCAGCACGCGGTTGTCGGGCTCGTCTTGCAGGATCGCCACTTTGAATTTCGGCTCGACGCGCACGGCGATTTTGTCGACCACCTGCAACGCCCGAAGGACCTGTTCTTGATCTGCTTCGAATTTTCTCGACAAGACCCGGTTCAACTCGGCCAACAACGGCAGCGAAATGTAGACTTGGTCAGCCTTTTCCATCGCGCGGTCGAGGGCCAACTCGGCCCGGCCGCCGGGAAAGGCGAAAACCGAAACGTAGATATTGGTGTCGAAGACGACCTTCAACGGCGCAAGTACCGCTCGAGGTCGCGCTCGGTGAAAATGCCCTTGGCCCTGGCCTTGGGCGCGAAAATATCTTGGATACTCTTCAATTCCGCTCTGAGTCGCGCCGCGCGGGCGGCCCGCAAGGCGTCCTGCACGACGGCGCTCAAGGTCTTGCCCTCGGCGCGAGCTTGCTTCTCGGCTTCGCGCGCCAATTGCGCGGGCAGCGAGATCGTTTTCCTGACGGCGTTGGCCATGGCACTGGGTCCCAAATCTTCGCGCGATGAAGAGTATGAATTAATCATACTCCTGCGCCTTATGAAAAATCAACCTGACCACAACCGCGAAAAATGAACCCGACTAGGTTTTTCTTTCGCCCGCGGTGAGGCACCTCGGTCGAAGAGAAAAAGCAAGTCAGGTTCATTTTTGCGCCATCCCCACAATCCACGCCGCTCACACTTGCGGCAATCACACATCGCTCCTAACCTTACCGACGAGTATCGCGCATGAGGGCCCTGCTCCCGCGCGCATGAGAAGAAGGAGGTGATGAACGGATCGCGGCCGAAACAGGCGCGCGGCGGAAAAATAGAAAGCGAACGATCTCAAGGACTTCCAAATTGTGGCAATTGCCTGATAACAAAGTAGGGTCTTTTGGGAATCAAGCCCCATCAAGGGCTTAAGCGTGCTTCGCCTGTTATTTTTGAATGCTTCCTGAAATAACAGGCGGAACAGGTGTAATGAACAACCTTTGCGCGCAACGGCGGCGCGCGGAGACGAGAGCAACCACGAGACCCGAGTCGAGCAACAACGAGATTGGCAACAACGAGGCGAACATGACGGCGAACGAGTTTTTCCACTTCTCTCACGTGCTGGCTTTCGCGGTGGTCATGGCGGTGGACCTGCCGGCCTTCTATGCCGTGCGCCTGGCCACGGCCACCGGCGCCAATGCCGACATGAAACTCATGGCCGCGCGCATCGCGCGTTGGGCCAACGCGCTGTCGAGCGCGGCGGTGGCCTTGCTGCTGCCGCTGGGTGTGGCCATCGCCATCGAGATCGGCGTCTATACCCTCACCGACCCCGCCTACCTCACGGCGACGTGGATCATCGGGCTCGGCTGGTTCGCGCTGATAATCGTCGCCGAGGCCTCGGGCGGCGGCTTGGGCGAGCGGCTTTACACCATCGAAATCTGGGTGCGTGCGCTCATCGGGCTCGGCAACATTTACGATGCCGTTGTGGGCTTCATGGGCACGGGCATGATCCAGACCCACTGGCTCGCCACCAAGGTGCTGCTGCTGGGCTTGATCTTGCTGGCGAGCGCCTGGGCGCGGGCCAAGCTGCGCCCGGTGCGCACGGCGCTCAAGGCGCTCAACCCCATGTCGGCGATTGCGGGCAAGTTCGACGAGCCCACGGCGCTGGCCGTCACGGCCGCCTTGGGCCGCGTGCGTCCGGCCATACATGCCACGTGGCTGATGCTGCTGATCGCCGCCTGGATGGGCATCAACAAGTCGTTCTGATGGGGGAGCGACTCGGGAACCGCAGAAACCCTTGACGGAATGGAGGAACTAAAGTAGAACATCTCAGGTTTTCGGAATGTTCACATATGCGGCCAAAGGGTTGCAGAGTGTGACCGAATGGCCGCCACAGCCCAGCCGGCTCGGTTGGGCGTTATAGGTGCGCCGAGATCGGCGCCAAACGATGCGCCGAGAGCGGCGCCAAACGAAAGGTGCAAGCAAACCCCATGCTCACCAAGAAACAGTACCAGCTTTTGCTTCTCATCCGCGACCGCATGACGCGGGACGGTGTCGCGCCCTCCTTCGACGAAATGAAGGACGCGCTGGCGCTCAAGTCCAAGTCGGGCATCCACCGCCTCATCACGTCGCTGGAGGAACGCGGCTTCCTGCGCCGCCTGGCCCACAAGGCCCGGGCGCTTGAGGTGTTGAAATTGCCCGAAACCGCCACGGACCGCCCGGCGGCGGGCTTCGCGCCCAACGTCATCTCCGGCAACTTCGGCCTCAGCGGTGCGGCGGCCAAGACCTCCTCGCCCGCCGAGACGGTGGAACTGCCGCTCTACGGCAAGATCGCCGCCGGCACGCCCATCGAGGCCCTGCGCAACCCCACCGAGCACATCGGCGTTCCCGCCGGGCTCATCGGCGGCGGCGAGCACTATGCGCTCGCCATCGACGGCGATTCCATGATCGAGGCGGGCATCAACGACGGCGACACCGTCATCATCAAGCGCTGCGACACGGCCGAGAACGGCTCGATCGTCGTGGCGCTCGTGGACAACGAGGAAGCCACCTTGAAGCGCCTGCGCCGCAAGGGCGAGTCCATCGCGCTCGAGCCCGCCAACAAGGCCTACGAAACCCGCATCTTCGGCCCCGACCGCGTCAAGGTGCAGGGCAAGCTCGTGGGCTTGTATCGGAGGTATTAAGGTCGCGTCGCATTTTCCCGAGAAGTGGGAACCACTTGGCCCAAGAAACAAGCCGGTGAAAATGCGACCAACAAAGAGTCGCGACGAACCGTTAGGTCAGAATTGACCCAGGTTTAGTCGGCGTTATCCAAGTCTTCCGTGCGGGCGGTCTCGGCACGGCGGCGCGGTCGAGGTTGACGCGACCACAAGCGGTCGCCGGTTTCGTCCTCGACGGTCTGGACACGGAGGCGTCCGCTGCCCAGATAAAGCGCGTGAGCGCCCTCGCGCCACAGATCGCCGCGGTCGATGACGCGGCTGCTGCGGCAGCTCACGTCGAACAGCGCGGGCGCGACAATGACGTCGGCGACGCCGCAGTCCTCGGCCACGGCGGCCTGGGACCAAGCAAGTGTCAACCGAATGTCGTTGCGCTGCAGCACGCAGCCCGCCGCGTCACAGGCGAGGCCCAAATCGGGGTTGGTTTCCCCGGGCTTGGGCCAGGCCTCGCGCGAGGCGCCGTAACGCTCCTTGAACACCGAGCGCACGAAACGGTCGCGCCGGTCGGGGAGCAGCGCCAGTCGCCCGCCGGAGTCGCTCACCGCGACCACCCGGCCCGACTCATCCATCACCACATCCGGCTTGGAGGCCAACCAAGGTTGCATCATGGCAACGACCAACGGGATCACTCCGATCCAGCGCAGAGTGCCGCGCCACAGGCACACGACGATCAACCCCGCCGCCGCCCCGGCCATGGCCCAGGGCGCCATGGGCGGCACGTGGACCTCGGCACCGGGCCAGCCCGCGACGGCGATTGCCGTGCCGTTGACCGCGTCCACCCCCGCGCCCATGAGCGCCAGCACCGGCGCGTCCCAGCCCAGCGGCATCAGCGCCAAGGCCAGCAGCCCCGTCGGCATGATCCACAGGCCCGTCAGCGGTGCCGCGACGAGGTTGGCGATGAGCGAATACGCCGGGAGGCGGTTGAAATGATAGGCCGCGAACAACGACGTCACCGAGCCGGCCACCAGATCGGTCACCACCAAGGCCGCGACGTAAATCAACACCGCGCGCATCACGCGCACCTCGCCGTCGGGTCCGCGCCAATGGGGGCGCAGGCTCACGCGCTCGTACAGCGCCACCAGGGCGATCACCGCCATGAACGACATCTGGAAGCTGGGGCCCACCACGGCCTCGGGATAGAGCGCCAGCAGCACGACCGCCGCCATGGCGACGCTGCGCAGCGAAATGGCGCGCCGGTCCACCAGCACCGCGATCATCACCACGGCCACCATGATGAAGGCGCGCACGGCGGGCACGCTCATGCCCGAGATCAACACATAGAACGACGTCGCCGCCAGGGCCGCCCACGCCGCGATCTTCTTGATGTCGAGGCGCAGCGCCACGGCGGGCCACAGGGCCAGCGTGCGGCGCACCAGCACGAACACGGCCGCGGCCAGCAGCGACATATGCACGCCGGAAATCGACAGCAGGTGCGCGAGGCCGGAAACGCGGTAGGCCTCTTGCAGCGGCTCGGAGATCAGCGATTGCTCGCCGGTCACAAGCGCCACCGCCACGGCGCCGGCATCGCCCGGGATCACCGCCAAGATACGGTCGGAAATGTCGCGCCGCAGATTCTCGATGGTTTGGCGGGCCTGCGCGGACATGCCCTCTTCCGCTTGGGCGCGTTTCAGTTCCCACGGTTGCAACGTGTAGCCCAGGGCGCCGATGCGTTCGAAAAACAGATAGCGCTGATACTCGAAGCCGCCGGGAACGACGGGGCGCTCGGGCGGGCGCAGCACGGCATCGACCGCGATCACATCGCCCACGCGCGGCGCGCCATGACGACTAGGCAACGACAAGCGAATGCGCACGGGCTTGCGCGAGACAACGGAGCTTTCGAAGCGCACACGATCCAGGATCACGCGCGTGCGCCCGGGTTCGCGCTCGACCTCGATCACGCGGCCGCGAACCTCCAGGGGTCCGATCTCCTGCGTGATGACCGGCGCATCGACGCTGCTCACGCGCACCTGCGCGGCGGTCAGCCCCGCGCCCACGGCCAGCACCATGGCGGCGGCGAACACCACGCCGTCGAGCCGCCGCCGCCAGATGACGATCGCCACGGCAAGGCTGCCCAGCGCCGGCCCGACCCACGGCCAGGGGTCCACCGGCCAGGTGAAGAAGGCCGCGATGCCCGCGCCGAAGGCCGTCACCAGCCACAGCAATCCGGCATCGAGTTGGCGCAGGGCTTCCTCGCGCAAGGACTCGCGCCTTCCTCTCAGCCACATGCTGAGACGCGGCGCAGCGAACAACGGCGGGGACGGCACAGCCTCAGCCATGGGGGATCCAGACTTGAACCCGGGCCCTGGACCCGGGTGGCGGATATGATAAATCAACGCGCCCTCGCCGGGACTCCCGAAGTGATCCCGACCCCCATTAATTTGAGCCCCATTAATTTGAGATTGTCATGACCGTCGTCACCCGCTTTGCCCCCTCGCCCACCGGCTACCTGCATATCGGCGGGGCGCGCACGGCGTTGTTCAACTACCTCTATTCCAAGCACACCGGCGGCACGTTCCTGCTGCGCATCGAGGACACCGACCGCGCGCGCTCCACCCAGCCCGCCATCGACGCCATCATCGACGGCCTCAAGTGGCTGGGCCTGAACTGGGACGGCGACATCGTGTTCCAATTCGCCCGCGCCCCGCGCCATCGGGAGGCGGCCGAGCAGTTGTTGGCGGAAGGCAAGGCCTATCGCTGCTACTGCACGCCCGAGGAACTCACCGCCATGCGCGAGGAGCAGAAGAAAAACGGGTGGCCGATGCGCTACGACGGGCGCTGGCGCGAACGCAAGCCGAGCGAGAGCGAGGCGAAGCTGCCCTTCGTCGTGCGCCTGAAGGCACCGATCGCCGGCGAAACCGTGCTGGACGATCTGGTGCAGGGCCAAGTCACCGTCGCCAACAGCCAGCTCGACGACATGGTGCTGCTGCGCTCCGACGGCACGCCCACCTACATGCTCTCGGTGGTGGTGGACGATCACGACATGAAGATCACGCACGTGATTCGCGGCGACGATCACCTCACCAACGCCTTCCGCCAGCACCAACTGTTTCGTGCGCTGGGTTACACGCCGCCGGTCTATGGACACATCCCGCTGATCCACGGCCCCGACGGCGCGAAGCTCTCCAAGCGTCACGGCGCACTGGGCGTGGAGGCCTATCGCGACTTGGGGCTGCTGCCGGAGGCCATGCGCAACTACCTGCTGCGTCTCGGTTGGGGCCATGGCGACGACGAGATCATTTCCGACGCCCAGGCCATTGAATGGTTCGACGTCAAGGACGTGGGCCGGGGTGCGGCGCGCTTCGACATGGTCAAGCTCACCAACCTCAATGGCCACTACATCCGCGAAGCCGACGACGCGCGCCTGGTGGGCCTCATCAAGCCCTTGATCGAAAAGCGCGCCAACCTGCCGGTCGATGACGCAGCGCACGCGCGCTTGACGCGCGGCATGGCGGGCCTCAAGCAACGCGCCAAGACCCTGATCGAGCTGGCCGACAGCGCCGCCTTCTATGCCCGCGGCCGGCCGCTCGCCCTCGACGACAAAGCCAAGGCGATCCTGGCCGAGGGCGGCAAGGCCGTGCTGGCCCAGATCGCCACGGCGCTGGACGCGCAATCGTCCTGGACCGCGGCCGACCTCGAAGCCTGGGCCAAAGCCTTCGGTGAAGCCAAGGGATTGAAACTCGGCCAGGTGGCCCAGCCGATCCGCGTGGCCCTGTCGGGCTCCACCGTGTCCCCGCCGATCTTCGACGTCATGGACGTGCTGGGCCGCGCCGAGACCCTGGCGCGCATCCGTGACGCGGTCGGGGCGTGATCGGCCGCGGCGAAACCGCCGATTGGGCTGGTTTTCCACGCGATTCCTGGGGTCCACGACGTTGATTCGCCTGCATTTTTCGGGCTATAAGCAGGCCACTCATCGCGGCGTAGGGGAACGCACCGTCCGCGCGGAATTCAGCCGGTCGGGGCGCACGGAATAAGCGCGGCGCATCATTCAGCACGAAAGGCGACAAACCCGTGGCCAATAAAACAGTGACCGTCACCGACAACGAAAACGGCAAGAGCTGGACGTATCCGAAGCTGAGCGGGTCGACCGGCCCGGACGTCGTCGACATTCGCAAATTCTATGCCGACACCGGCATGTTCACTTACGACCCGGGCTTCACGTCCACGGGAAGCTGCGAATCCAAGATCACCTACATCGACGGCGACAAGGGCGTGCTGTTGCACCGCGGCTACCCCATCGAGGAGTTGGCCGAGAACTGCAGCTTCGAGGAAGTGGCCTATCTGCTGCTGAACGGCGAACTGCCGAACGAACCCCAGAAGGACAAATTCCAGCACGACATCACCTACCACACCATGCTGCACGAGCAGGTGCACAGCTTCTATTCGGGCTTCCGGCGCGACGCGCATCCCATGGCGGTGATGTGCGGCGTGGTGGCCGCGTTGTCGGCGTTCTATCACGACAGCCTCGACATCGCGAACTCCGATCATCGCAGAATCGCGTCTTACCGCCTGATCGCCAAGATCCCCACCATCGCGGCGTGGGCCTACAAGTATTCCATGGGCCAGCCCTTCATGTATCCGCGCAACGATTTGGGCTACGCCGAAAACTTCCTGCACATGATGTACGCGACGCCGTGCGAGGACTACCAGGTCAACCCGACGCTGGCCAAGGCGATGGACCGCATCCTGATCCTGCACGCCGATCACGAGCAGAACGCCTCGACCTCGACCGTGCGCTTGGCCGGCTCCTCGGGCGCCAATCCCTTCGCCTGCATCGCGGCGGGCGTGGCTTCGCTGTGGGGCCCCGCTCACGGCGGCGCCAACGAGGCCGTGCTCAACATGCTGAAGGAAATCGGCACCAAGGCCAACGTCAACGCTTGCGTCAAGCGCGCCAAGGACAAGAACGACACCTTCCGCCTCATGGGCTTCGGCCACCGCGTTTACAAGAACTACGATCCGCGCGCGCGCATCATGAGCCGCACCTGCCACGAAGTGCTGGGCGAACTGGGCATCAAGGACAACCCGCTGCTCGACATCGCCATGGAGCTGGAGCGCATCGCGCTGGAGGACGAGTACTTCATCCAGAAGAAGCTCTATCCCAACGTCGACTTCTATTCGGGCATCATCTTCCAGGCCATGGGCATCCCGGTGACCATGTTCACGCCGCTGTTCGCGCTGGCGCGCACCACCGGCTGGATCGCGCAGTGGAACGAGATGATCGAGGACCCGCAGAACAAGATCGGCCGCCCGCGCCAGCTCTACACCGGCCAAGTCGAGCGCAAGTTCGTGCCGCTGAAGAAGCGGAAGTAAACGAGGTCACACAAACGCCGGGCCGAAAGGTCCGGCGTTTTGCTTTCAATCCTCGGCGCCCAGCGTCTTGATCTTGTGCTCGGACATGGCGTCACCGGCGGCCACGTGAAACGAGGCGCGCAGGAGCCCGGTGCAACCGGCGAAGGCGAGGAAGGCCCACAGCATACGCCACTGGTCCGAGGCATTTTCGAGCCAGAGGTAAACGTTGGCCGCGACGGCCAAGCCGAAGACCACCGCGTAAACCGTGGCCCGGGTCGATGAAAGGGTCATGGACGCCTCCCTATCGGAATGGCGCATCATACGCCGATTCGGGCCAAACGGGTACCGCCGCGAGTGGCCGGGCTTAAGGCGTTGATTTCAAACGCAACCACGGCCGCGGTTTGGACGTTATGTACGGGCAAGTTAGAATACGCCCATGCAAGTTTTGTCCATTGCCGCCTCGTCGCTGACCGCCGCCGCGTCGGCCACGGCAATCCGCGCCAACAACATCGTCAATGTCGCGACACCCGAGTTCAAGGCTTCGGCGCCAGTTTACAACAGCATTCCCAACGGCGGCGTGGCGGTATCGGCGCAGGAGATCAACCAACCCGCCAATTTGGTGCTCGACATCATCGGCTTGAGGTCCGCGCTGCAACAGTACAAGGCCGCCGCCACCTTGGTCGACGCCGGCAGCGACATGAACAAGGCCCTGCTCGACAGCGTGGCCTAGGACTTCATCACCGACAAAATGGCCCGAGCCGCGGCCGTGCTGGGCAAACCGCCGGGCGGGCGTAGTTTATCCAGTGCCTCGGCGAAATCCGCGCGCATCGTCGCGCGCACCGTTTCGTCCGTGAGCAATCTCTCTACATCCTTGGCCAAAATGTCAGCACGGCACTCGCCTTGCAGCCGCTCGTGAACACATGCGCGATCCAGCAGGATATTGATGAGGTTCACGAAGCGCGTGCGGCGCAGCAGCCGGAACGCCATCGCCGACAGCGCATTGACTCGGTAGGCGATGACGTGGGGCACGCCGGCCATCGCCAGTTCCAGCGTGACCGTGCCCGAAGCCGCCAGCGCGGCATCGCCTGCGGCAAAGGCATCGAAGCGCTCGCCGGGCGCGGTCACGATGACGGGTCGGCCGGGCCAATTCTCGGCGCGCGCGTTGACCCACGCGGCGACCCCCGGCACGGTCGGCACGACGACGCGCAGATTCGGAATGCGAGAAGCAAGCACTTGCACCGTCTCGCCGAAGACCGGGTCTAGATGCGTAACTTCCGACATGCGGCTGCCGGGCAACACGATCAGCACTTTTTCGTCCGCGCCGATGCCGTGGCGCCGGCGAAACCCCGCGCCATCGCCTTTGCCTGCGCCGCTTTCCAGCACGGGATGGCCGACCCAGGACGTCGCCAGTCCGTATTTCTCGAAGAACGGCGGCTCGAAGGGAAACAGCGCCAGCAGGTGTTCGATCCAGCGCGCCAGTTGCTTGGCGCGCCCCGGACGCCAGGCCCAGACTTGCGGCGCCACATAGCGCAGGCGCTTGATGGGCGAGCCGGCCTTGGACAGCCGCTCATGAATCCGCCCCGTGAAACCCCATGAGTCGATGGTGATAAGAATGTCGGGATGCTGGGCGTCGATGTCCGCCATGGTTTCGCGCACGCGGCGCAACACCAAAGCCGCCTTGGGCAACACCTCGAAGATCCCCAGCAGCGCCAGTTCCGACGGATCGAACAGAGTCTTGAAGCCCACGGCCGTCATGGCTTCGCCGCCGATGCCGATGATCTCGATGTTGCCCCCGGTTTCGGCATGCATTGCCTTGATGAGCATGGCCCCCAACTGGTCGCCCGAAGGCTCGCAGGCAATGAGATAGACACGGGGCTTGATCGCGGTCGTGGCCCTGCCCCCCTCGGCCCGGGCGGCGGTGACGCCGGTCACGAGAATCCCGGCCGCCGCGGCGGCCGCGGCCACTTCGGCGCGGTCGATCACCAGGCAGTGTCCCGCCTCTATGGCGATGCCGCCGAGGCCCGCCGCAGCGGTGTTGCGGACGGTTCTTGCGCCGATGGTCGGCAAGTCGACACGGCGATCCTGTTGCGGTTTTTTCATCTTCACCAGCACGCCGCCCTTGGCACGGCCCGAGGCCGACGCGCGGGCCAACAGCGCATCGGTCCCTCGCGCGTCTTCGCGGTCGATCACCGCATCGCCCGCCACGATGACCGCCTGGCCGATGTCGCGTTGGCCCAGGTCCAGAGCCGAGCGGATTCCAACGGCGATCTGACGCACCATCACAGCGTCGGGCGATGGGCCGCCGATGTGGCCTTCAGGCGCCAGCAGGTCCGGGCAAACCTCATGGGCGCCGATCACCCTAAAGCCCTCGCGCTCGATCTCGCCGATCACGGCTTCCAGCAGGGCGTTGTCGCCCAAGGCCCGCCAGCCCAGACGCGCGTAGAATTTCGCCGTGCGCCAATCGGGCCAGAGCGTGCGCCAGGTGGGGCGGCGGATGTGGCCCGCCATGACGATCTCGCGCACGCCGGCGGCGAGCATCAAGGCAAAGCCGCGTCCCGCCTGGCCGATCCGGATCACGGCGGCTGGGTCTTCGCCCAATGCCGCCCGGTCGACAAATCCCGCGAGACCCAGGATGAAGTAACCGCGACCCTGGTCGCGGCACGCCTTCGCCAGAATCCGGGGCAACGCGCCCGCGCCTGCGACGATGCCGAGCGGCGAGGACGGGGCGGTGTGCGGAGTCATGGGTCCTTGACGAAAGGGCCTTACGCCCCGTTGCCGTTCCCATTGACCGCGACGCCCGGCGTGCACAAGGGCCGCGAGGAATCGGCGCGGATGAACGCGATGATGTCCATGACGCCGGCATGGGTGGCGTAAAGGTCGGCGACTTCGGCGACACGATCGGCAAAGGTGCCTTCCTGCGAGAACAACAGGCCGTAGGCCGCGCGTAGCTTTTGAATGTCGTCGCGCGAAAATCCGCGCCGCTTGAGGCCGATCAGGTTCAACCCCGACAGCTTGGCGCGATTGCCCTGCGCCGAGCCATAGGGAATGATGTCCTTGTCCACGCCGGTCTTGCCGCCGATCATGGCGTGCTTGCCGATGCGCACGAACTGCTGCACGCCGCACTGGCCGCCGACGATGGCGAAATCGCCGATTTGCACGTGGCCGCCCAGGGCCACGCCGTTGGTGAGGATCACGTTGTTGCCGATGTCGCAGTCATGCGCGACGTGGGCCCCCACCATGATGAAGCAATTGTCGCCCACGCGCGTGACCATGCCGCCCAACTCGGTGCCGCGATGGATGGTGACGTGTTCGCGAATGACGTTGTTCTTGCCGATCTCCACGCGCGAAGGCTCGCCCTTGTAGCGCAGATGCTGCGGCGGCAGCCCGAGCGCCGAGAACGCGTGCACCACGGTGCCCGCGCCGATGCTGACGCGCGGTTCCACCACGACATGGGCCAGGAGCTTGACGCCGGCGCCCAAGGCCGCTTCGGCGCCCACGACACAATAAGGCCCAATCTCGACGTCGGCGGCGATCTCGGCGCCTCGGTCGACGATGGCGGTCGGATGAATGTTGGACATGCGCGTCAGGAGTCCGCGATCATGGCCGTGTAGGTCGCTTCCGCGACGATGGCGCCGTCGACGCTGGCCTCGGCGGTGAATTTCCATACACTCATGCGCGCGCGCTCCTTCCGCACGGCGATGCGCAACTGATCGCCGGGCACCACCGGCTTGCGAAAACGCGCGTTCTCGATGGACATGAAGTACACCAGCTTGCCCACGGCCGAGGCGCCCAACTGTTCCATCACCACCACGGCGGCGGTCTGGGCCATGGCCTCGACGATCAACACGCCCGGCATGACCGGGCGGCCGGGAAAATGCCCCTGAAAGAACGGCTCGTTGATGGTGACGTTCTTGATGCCCACCGCGCTTTCGCCCGGCACCATGTCGACCACCCGATCCACCAGCAGGAACGGATAGCGATGCGGAATCAGCGACAGAATGCGCTGGATATCGATGGTCGTGCCGGCGGTGGCGGCGGGTTGCCCGTCCATGGCCGTGGCCCCTGTGTATAAGTCGGTTTTCTTTAGTCTTGGCCGCTATTTACGGTCACTTTCCGGGCGCGGTCAACCGCGCTTGATGAGCCGCCCCAAGGCCGCGATTTCGCGCCAAAAGTCGCGGATCGACTTGGCCGGGTAGCCCATCACCGTTTCTTTGGCCGCCACGTCGCGCATGACGCCGGACTTGGCGGCGATTTGAGCGCCCGCCCCGATGGTGACGTGGCCGGCGATGCCCACCTGCCCGCCCACCATCACGCCGTCGCCGACGGTGCAACTGCCCGAAATGCCCGATTGGGCCACGAGAATGCACCCGCGACCCAGCACGACGTTATGACCGATCTGCACGAGATTATCGAACTTGCATCCTTGCCCGATCACCGTGTCGCCCAAGGCGCCGCGATCGACGGTGCAATTGGCGCCGATTTCGACATCGTCATGCACGAGCACGCGGCCCAACTGTGGAATCTTTTGCGGGCCCGATGGGGCGGCGTAGTAGCCGAAGCCGTCCTGGCCGATGCGCACGCCGGGATGCACAATCACGCGCGAGCCAATCAGGCAGCACACCAGAGTGACATTGGCCGAAATGATGCAATCCTCGCCGACAATCACCCCTGGGCCGATGACGACATTGGGACCGATCTTCGTACGCGCGCCGATTTTGGCTTTCGCTCCAACCACGGCTCCCACAGCGATGCTGGCGTCGGGCGCAATCTCGGCGTCGGCAGCGATGGCCGTGGTCGTGCTCCAGCGCGGCGCCGTGTCTGGATAAAGCGCGGTTGCCGCCTTGGCAAACGCCGCGCGAGGGTCCTTCACGAGCAACGTCGCGCGGCTCTTGGGGGCCTGGGACGCGAGATCGGCGGAAATGAAACACGCGCCGCACTGACTCGCGGCAAGCGCAGTGAGATAGGCGCGGTCGGAGACAAAAGACACATCCGCCGATGTCGCGTCCTCGAGGGTCGCGACATCGGCGATGGTTCGCGTGCCGTCGATCTCGGGCGCAAGCTCGGCGCCCGTCATCGCGGCGAGACGCGCGAGCGCGATAGGCCCGGTGCGGTGGTAGAACCGCGGATCGGGCATCGGCGAAGCGCGGGCTTACTGCTTCTTCGGCGCGGCAGCCGGCGCGGCCGGCTTGGGTGCCGCGCCCTTGGCGGCGCCACCAGCGGCCGCGGGCGCGCCGCCGATGGGATTGCCCTGCTCGTCCAAGCGTTGCAGCGTCGCCGGATCTTGGAACTTCACGCTGGCGAGGCGCTGGTTGAGCTTCGCCAACACCGGCTGAGTGATGTCCATGCCGGGATCGACGATGATCAGGATCTGGCTGCGGGCCAGCACGGTGTTGATGCCGCGTTCCTTGGCCACTTCACCGGCCACCACCATCAGGTTCTGGCCGATTTCGGACATCGACTGCTGGAACGAGTAGTCGAGGCGTTCTTGCTTGTCGCGCACCCGGGTTTGGAAATCCGCGAGCTTTTGCTGGAACTGCTGGGCGCGTTGTTGGAACACGTCCTGGGCCATCACGCCGCGTTGACCGGACAGATCCTGGTCTTCCTGGCGCAGCTTCTTTTCCTCTTCGGCGACTTCGGTTTGATACTGGGTCGCGAAGCGGTCGCGCTCCAGGCGCACGCCCTTCGACGCCAGCGAATCCCGCAGAATCAAATCGGTGTCGACCACGCCGATCACCGGCGCCGGAAGCTTTTCCTGCGCGCCGGCGGTCGACACGGCGCCGACCGCGGCGATCACGCCGACAGCCAGCATCCCCAAAGTCACGATATTCTTTTTCATCTTGCTTTCCTCGATCTCGACATGAGTGTGAACGTTAAAACCTATTTCCGAAGTTGACGCGGAACTTTTGACGATCGTCGAAGGGCTGCTGGTTGAACACCACCGGCGACCAGTCGATGTTGATCAGGCCCACCGGCGACTCCCACTCGACGCCGATACCGGTGGCGCCGCGGAATTTCTTGGCGAGAACGACGTTGTTCCGTTCGGCCGGGGTCAGGCGACTCAGCAGGTCTTTCGGCGATCCAATGATACCCCAGTCCATGAACAGCTTTGGCGTGATTCCGATTTCCTTGGGCAGCCCCAGCGGCACCTTCAGCTCCGCCGTGGCGGTGGCGATCCAGTCGCCGCCGAGCGCGTCGCCGGTGGCCGCATCGCGCGGGCTGACGCCAAAGTCATCGAAACCGCGCAGGTTAGTACCACCAAGCTGATAGCGTTGGTAGACCTTAATACTTTCACCGATTCCAACGATATAGCCCGAATTGCCCAGGAGCCCCAGCACCCACCCCTCGAAGGGTTCGGCGTACCAGCCGCCGCTCAACCCGGCGCGAACGTACTTCTCCGAACCGCCCAAACCGGCCAGGTCCGTCGACAGGCTGATGTAGAACCCGCGGCTGGGGTTAATGACGTTGTTGAGCCGATTGAGCGAAATCACCTGGCCGACCTGCGAGGTCACGGCCGTGCCCTCCTGCTCGCGCACGTACTGCGAGGCAAAGGCGCTGATGCCCGTCAGCTTTGTCCACGACAAGTTATAGCTGAAGCGTTGGGTGAGATATTCGTTGTAGTTGAAGCCGAACCGCGCCGCGCCGCCGATGGATTTGGAGGTAAAGCCCGCTTCGTCCTGGTAGTCCTGGCGCGTGGCGAACAGATCGCCGCCCGCGACAATGCGGCGGTCGAGGAAATAAGGTTCGGTGAAACTCAAGTCGATTTGAGACTGCTGTTCGGCCAAACTGAAATTTGCTCGCAGATCGCGGCCCGTGCCGAGCAAGTTGCGCTCGCTGATGCCGACATCGAACAAGGCGCCACTGGCGCTTGAGAAACCGATGCCGAACTGGAGTTCACCGGTCGATTGCTCCTCGACCTCCGCCGTGATGATGGTGCGGTCGGGCGACACCTCGGACGGCGTGTTCTCGACCTTGACCTTGTCTTCCTTGAAGTAACCCAGGTTCTCCAAGCGTTCCTTCGACCGGCGGATCTTGGCGGTGTTGAAGGCGTCGCCCTCGGCCAACAAGATCTCGCGGCGGATCACCTTGTCCAGGGTCCGCACGTTGCCCTTGACGTCGACGCGCTCGACGAACACGCGCGGGCCTTCCTCGACGACATAGACGATGTCGATGGTCTTGTTGACGCCATCGCGCCGGATTTGCGGGTTGACGTCGATGAAGGCATAGCCGGCGTTGCCGACCGCGTCGGTGATGTTGTTGATGGTGTCGTCGATTTCCTTGGCGTTGTACCAGTCGCCCGGCTGGGTGAGGATTTCCGGCTCCAGGCGGCTCTTGTCATAGCCCTTGAGCTGAACCTCGATATCGACCGAATTGAGCTTGTAGCGCTCGCCTTCCTTGACCGTGAAGGTCATGAAGAAGCTTTCGCGGTTCGGCGCCAGTTCGGCCACCGCCGACAGCACCTCGAAATCCGCGAAGCCGTTCTGCAGGTAATGGCGGCGCAGGAGTTCGCGGTCGAAATTCATGCGCTCGGGGTCGTAGGTGTCGTTGGAGGTGAGAAATTTCCACCAGCGCTCCTCGACGGTCAGGATGACATCGCGCAGATCGTCGTCGTCGAAGACCTTGTTGCCGATGAAATCGATCTTGCGCACATAGGTCGGCTTGCCCTCGGTGACTTCGTAGACCAAATCGACGCGGTTTTGCGGCAATTCGATGACCTTGGGCTCCACGCGCACGCCGAAGCGGCCCTTGCGGCGGTAAAGTTCGAGGATTTTCTCGACGTCTTGCTGCACCTTGGTGCGCGTGTAGACCACGCGCGGGCGCAGTTGAATCTCCGGCGTGATCTTGTCGTCCTCGATGCGCTTGTTGCCCTCGATGGAGATGCGGTTGATGATGGGGTTTTCCACCACGCGCACGACCAGCAGTTCGCCCTGCTTGCCGATGCTGACGTCGGCGAACAGGCCGGTGGCGAACAGGTTCTTGATGGACCGGTCGATGCGGGCCGGATCGAAAGGATCGCCCTCCGTCACGCTCAGGTAGCTGCGGATCGTCGTGCCCTCGATGCGCTGATTGCCCTGAATCCCGATGCCGCCGATGACCTCTTGGGCGGCCGGCGTGGGTGCCTGTGCGGCCACCGGAACAGCCCCGAGAAGGCTCGCCGCCAGCATCGCCACCACGCCCAGCCGGGAGCAATTGTGGCGACGCCACCAGGCCGCACGGATCGGCCAAGATCCCTGATTTATGAGGGGCTTGCGGACGTTCACGATGACACGATTGCTTACGAGAAACCCGGCCTAGAGCTGCACAATATCGTTCCAGGTCACGAACACCATCAGCATCAAAACCAGTGCTAACCCGATGCGAAGACCCCATTCCTGGGTTCGCTCGGACAAGGGGCGCCCGCGAACGGCCTCGATGGCGTAAAACAACAGGTGTCCGCCGTCAAGCAGCGGGACCGGGAAAAGGTTGATAAGTCCTAGATTTACCGAGAGAATCGCCATGAAAATGACGAAATTGATCCAACCGGAGCGCGCGGCCTGGCCGGAGTACTTGGCGATGCGGATCGGCCCGCCCAAATCCTCCGTGCCGCGCAGGCCACTGAGCATTTGCCCCACGGCGACGAAGGTACTGTCCACCACCGTATAGGTTTGGCCGATGGACAGGCCGAGGGCTTCCAACGCACCCGGGCGCTCGATCCGCCGGGTTTCGCCTGACGCCGCGATGCCCAGCACCGCGCGCTTGGTCAGGTTCCCGAAGGGGTCCTTGTCCTCGATGATTCGGGGCTGTGCCTCGATTGTCAGTTCGGATCCGTCGCGCTCGATCACGAACGTCATGGGCGCACCGTGCGCCATGGGAATCAAGCGCTGCACGTCCTCGAAGCGGTCAATGACTGTGTCGTCGATCTTCAGGATGCGGTCTCCGGGCAAGAACCCGGCGGCTTCAGCGACGCTGTCTTTCACCACCTGACCGATGACCGGCTCGGTGATGGGACGCCCGGCGATCACGAAAATCGCCCAAAAGACGACAATGGCGAACAGGAAGTTGGCGGCGGGACCGGCGAACACGACGGCAGCGCGTTGGCCGATGGTCTTGTACTTGAACGACACGGCCTTTTCCTCGGCCGTCAGGGGGCGCGGCTGTTGGGGCTCGTCGTGCCCGCCTTCCACCGCGTGCATGACCTCCGCCTCGCCGAACATCTTCACGTAACCGCCGAGCGGAATGGCGCTGAATTTCCAGCGGGTGCCCTTGCGATCCGTGTAGCCGAAGAGCTCCGGGCCGAAACCGATGGAGAAACTTTCGCATCGCACGCCATTGCGCCGCGCAATGACGAAGTGGCCGAACTCGTGCACGAACACGACGATGGACAACGTGATCAGAAAACTGACCAAGGTAACGGGAATGTCGAACAGCGTGTCCATATTGGTTTGTCGTCCTCGTCCTGCTCTATTATTCCGCCGCGCGGCCCATGCGCTTGACGTCCGCGGCGATGCGCCGGGCCTCGGCGTCGATCGCTAAAATCTCGTCCAACGTGGCCATGGACGCGCGCGGCATCCGTTCCAGCGTGTGTTCGACCGTGGCGGCGATATCGAGAAAGCCGATTTCGCCGGCCAAATAGCGGGTCACGGCCGTTTCGTTGGCGGCGTTCAAAATCGTCGGAGCCGCACCCCCCGATGTGAGGGCGCCGCGCGCCAAACGCAAGGCCGGAAACTTGGTCGTATCGGGGGCCTCGAACGTCAGAGTTCCGACGCGCGCCAAATCAAGACGCTCCGCCGGTGCCGCGATGCGCGCCGGCCAGCCCAAGGCAAACGCGATCGGCGTGCGCATGTCGGGTGAGGCCATTTGCGCCAGCACCGAACCGTCGGTGTACTCGACCATGCTGTGCACGACCGACTGCGGGTGAACGACGATATCGATGCGCTGCTCGCCCAAGCCGAACAGGTGATGCGCCTCGATCAGTTCGAGGCCCTTGTTCATCATGGTGGCGGAATCGATTGAAATCTTGGCGCCCATGGACCAATTGGGATGGGCCAAGGCTTGCGCGGGTACCGCGTGGGCCATTTGCGCGCGGGTCCAGGTGCGGAAAGGCCCGCCCGAGGCGGTGAGAATGATTCGCCGGACCTGGTCCGGCTGATCAAAGTCGAACACCTGGAAGATGGCGTTATGTTCGGAATCGACCGGCAGCAGCGTCGCCTTGTGGGCGGCGACTTCGCGCATGAACAACTCACCGGCGCTCACCAGGCATTCCTTGTTCGCCAGCGCAACCACGGCCCCACGCCGCACGGCAGCGAGCGTTGGCTTCAGACCCGCCGCGCCGACGATGGAGGCCATGACCCATTCGGCGTCCATGGCCCCGGCCTCGCAAACCGCATCAAGCCCGGCCCCCATGCGGATGCCGGTCCCCTGCAGCAGGTCCTTCAGCACCGCGTACCCGGCCTCGTCGCCGATGGCGACAAACTCGGGTTTCAAAAGCAACGCCTGTTGCGCCAACTTGTGCGCGTTCTTGTGGGCGGTGAGCGCGACGACGCGGTATTTCCCGGGCGTGCGGCGAACCAGGTCGATGGTGTTCTCGCCCACCGAACCGGTGGAACCCAAGATCGATATCGTGCGCGGATGCTCCATGGACGTCACCATGTCGCCACTCCGCCGCCGAAAATCCAGCACAGCAGGGCCGCCGCGGGGGCCGCCGCCCAAAGGCCGTCGAAGCGGTCCATCACGCCGCCATGGCCCGGCAACATTCCACCGGAGTCCTTCACTTGGAACTTGCGTTTCAATCCCGACTCGAACAAATCGCCCACGACAGTGAGCGCCGCCAGCATGATCGATAGACCAGCGAACATGGCTGTCGCGCCGATATTGAAAAATGCGAGCATGACGAGACCGGCGAAGGTGCCGATGATCACCCCGCCGATGACGCCGGCCCAGGTCTTGTTGGGGCTGATGGCCGGCCACAACTTGGGGCCGCCGATCAGGCGCCCACAAGCGTAAGCCCCGATATCGGTCAGCCAGACCACCGCCAGGAGCCAGAATACGGTTTGGAATCCACCAGCCGCAGAAACAAAAATCAACGAGACCGCCGGCACGGCGACATAAGGGACCGCGCCTTGGACCAGGTTCAATCCTGTGCGGCCTGCGACCTGATCAGCAACAACGACGGCGATGGACGCCACGAGTATGATCAGCCAGGCGATAAGCGCCGCATCGAACGAGATCGCGCCCACGGCGGCCACGGACGCCGCCGCGATCAAGGTGCGGCGCTTGGCCCCCTCCTCGCCGTCCATGCGCGTGAATTCCCACGCCATGACCCCGGCGATCGCCGCCACCAGCACATGGAAGCCGGGAAAACCCCAATAGACCAGCAGCAAGAACATCGGCGCGAGGACAATACCGGTCATGAAGCGGGTCCAGAACACGGCCGAGTCCCCTCCGACTAACCGGTCACGGCGCCGAAACGGCGCTCGCGGCTACGGAAAGAGGCAATGGCGGCCTCAAGGTCGGCTTGGCTGAAATCCGGCCACAGCGTCTCGGTGAAAAACAGCTCGGTATAGGCCGACTGCCACAGCAGGAAGTTGCTGATGCGCAGTTCGCCCGAGGTTCGGATCAGCAAATCGGGGTCGGGCAAGTCCTTGGTGAATAACCGCCGCGACAGGGCGACTTCGTCGATCTCGTGAGGCTTCAATTTTCCCGACGCGCAATCGGCCGCCAAGGCTTGGGCGGCGGCGAGAATTTCCTGCCGGCTGCCGTAACTCAGGGCCAACGTGAGAACCAACCGCGTGTTGGCGGCAGTGCGCCGTTCGGCGCTTTCGATCAGGGCAATGGTATCGGCGCTGAATTTAGTGCGCTCGCCAATGACGCTCACGCGCACGCCCTCGGCATGGAGTTCGTCGATCTCGCTGCGCAAATAGCGCTGCAGAAGCCCCATCAAATCGCGCACTTCGCTTTCGGGACGCTGCCAATTCTCGGAAGAAAATCCGAACAGTGTGAGATACCGAATCCCCAGGCGCACGGCGCCCTCGATGGCGCGGCGAACCGCCTCGGCGCCGCGCGCATGGCCGGCCGTGCGCGGCAGGCCGCGCGCCTTCGCCCAACGCCCATTGCCGTCCATGATGATCGCCACGTGCGTCGGCGTGCCTGGCGGTGGGGCCGGGTCGACGGACGTCAGCGGGGCGCGTTGCGGTTGCATGGGAATGGACGGGCCGATGTCGGTTAGACCTGCGTGATTTCTTGCTCTTTGTGCTTCAACGCGTCATCGATCTTGGCGATCACGCCGTCGGTCATCTTCTGGACCTCATCGTGATAGCGTTTGTGCTCGTCTTGGGAAATCTTGTGATCTTTCTCGAGCTTCTTCAGCGCGTCGTTGCCGTCGCGGCGCACGTTGCGCACCGCGACGCGGGCTTGTTCGGCGTACTTGTGCGCGACTTTGGTCAGTTCCGCCCGGCGCTCGGTGGTCAAGGGCGGGATCGGCACGCGGATCAAGGTGCCGTCGGTCATGGGGTTGAGGCCCAAGTTCGCTTCGCGAATGGCCTTCTCGACCGACTTCAGCAGCCCCTTGTCCCACACCGAGACGGAGATCATGCGCGGCTCGGGCACCGAAACGCTGGCGACTTGATTGAGCGGCATGTGGCTGCCGTAGGCATCGACCTGAACGGGATCGAGCAGTGCCGCCGACGCGCGCCCCGTGCGCAGGCCCGCGAATTCCTTTTTCACCACCTCCAGCGAACTATCCATCTTGTGCTGAAGGTCTTTCTTTAGGGATGGAAAATCTTGCGCCATGACGTCCTCCTCCACTCGCTATCGCAAACTCTAGGCCGTGATGACCGTAAATGCCCCGCTGCCCTGCAAAACGTCCGCCACGGCATTGTCTTTGTGCATATCGAAAACCACGATCGGCAGATTATTCTCGCGCGCCAAGGCTATGGCCGCCGTGTCCATGACCTTCAAATTGTCGGCGATGACCTTGTCAAAAGTCAGGCGGTCGTAACGCTTGGCATTCTTGTTCTTTTTGGGGTCGGCGTCATAGACGCCGTCGACCTGGGTGGCCTTCAGCAAGGCGTCGCAATTCATTTCCACCGCTCGCAGCGCGGCCGCCGTATCGGTGGTGAAGAACGGATTGCCCGTGCCGGCGGCGAAAATCACCACGCGGCCCTTTTCCATGTGACGCACGGCCCGGCGGCGAATGTAGGACTCGCACACCTGCGCCATGGCGATGGCGGATTGAACCCGTGTCGGCACGCCCATGGCTTCCAGGGCCGATTGAACCGCAAGCGCGTTGATGATGGTGGCCAGCATGCCCATGTAATCGGCGCTGGTGCGATCCATGCCCACGGCCGCGCCCGACACGCCACGAAAGATGTTGCCGCCGCCGATCACCAAACAAACTTGGCGGCCCGCCGCGACCACGGCCTTGATGTCACGCGCCAGCTTGGCCACGGTCTCGCTGTGTAGGCCATAGTCCTGGCTGCCCATGAGGCCTTCGCCCGAGACCTTCAGCATGATCCGTTTGTATGGCAGCGGCTGCGGCATCGTCGTTTGCGCCTCACACGGTCTCGACCGTGCCCTTGTCCATGCGCCCGCCAGTCTGGCTCGGAGAGCGCCCTACCCCCGCGGATTTATGAAAAAGGGACGGAAAGTCCGTCCCTGCCTCACCGCTGTTCGTGCCCCATCGGAGGCCTCGTGCCGGATTTATACCAGAGGGGCAACACAAGGTCTTAGCGAATCTGACGCCGCGAAAGCAACATATATATCAAGGAGTTACCGCTTGGCCGCAGCGGCCACTTCAGCGGCAAAATCCTTTTCCTCTTTTTGGATGCCTTCGCCCAAGCCAAAGCGCAAATAACCCGTCAGCGCGACGGGGGCGCCGATCTCCTTGGCGACCTTCTCGACGGCCTGCGCGACCTTGGACTTGTCGTCCATGATGTAGTTCTGCTCCAGCAGCACCACTTCCTCGTAGTACTTGCGCACGCGGCCCTGGACCATCTTTTCGATGATCTCGGCGGGCTTGCCCGACGCGGCCGCTTGCTCCTTGTAGATCGCCTTTTCGCGCTCAAGCGCTGTGGCATCGACGCCGGCGATGTTCAGGAACTGCGGATGGGCGGCCGCCACGTGCATGGCGATTTGCTTGCCCAGCGCCATCAGCTTGTCGGCATTGCCGGCGGACTCGAGCGCCACCAGCACGCCGATGCGGCCCATGCCGGGCTTTGTCGCGGTGTGAATGTACGAGGCGATGACGCCCTGGTTGACGGAGACGTAACCGCAGCGGCGCAGTTGCATGTTCTCGCCGATGGTAGCGATCAAATGCGTGACCTGATCGGCCACCGTGCGCCCGTCCGGAACCTTCTCGGCCTTCAACTTCTCGATGTCGCCCTTGGCGGCGATGGCCAGTTTGGCGGCATCCTCGACGAATTTCTGGAACGTCTCGTTGCGCGCGACGAAATCGGTCTCGGAGTTGACCTCCACCACGGCGCCTGCGGTGCCGGACGTGGCAACGCCCACCAAGCCTTCCGAAGCAACACGAGCGGACTTCTTGGCGGCCGCCGACAAGCCTTTCTTGCGCAACCAATCGATGGCGCCTTCGAGGTCGCCGCTGGTCGCCGCCAGGGCTTGCTTGCAGTCCATCATGCCTGCGCCGGTTTTTTCGCGCAGATCTTTCACCAATGCGGCGGTGATTTCGGCCATGGTCGTGGTCCTTCGCGTGAGTTCGAGAGTATATGGATTCGCCACCCGGGCCACCGCACGAGCGGCCCGGGTCGACGATGATCTCGGCGGAAGCTAGTCTTTGCTCTCCGCGCCGTCTTTCTTGCCGGCCTTGGCGCGGCTGCGCGGCTTTTTCACGACGACGGTCTTGGGCTTGTCGTCGTCCTTGTCGCCGGCGGCGGGCGCCGCGACGGCTTCGGCCGGGACCGCCTCAACCGGGCTCGCTTCGGCTTCGCCGATATCCACGCCCGCCGACTTCATTTCGTCTGAAATCCCGCCGAGCACGGTGTTGGCCGCCATCTCGCAATAGAGCTTGATGGAGCGGATGGCGTCGTCGTTGCCGGGCACCGGATAGGTGATGCCGGTCGGGTCGGAGTTGCTGTCGAGCACGCCCACCACGGGAATGTTCAGCTTGCGCGCTTCGGCCACCGCAATGGCTTCCTTGTTCGTGTCGATCACGAACAGGATGTCGGGCAAACCGCCCATGTCCTTGATGCCGCCGAGCGCGCGGTTGAGCTTGTCGCGCTCGCGCTGACGATTGAGCTGTTCCTTCTTGGTCAAACCGGCGAGCTTTTGCTCGTTGCCCAACTGCTCTTCCAGGTCCTTCAGGCGCTTGATGGAGTGCGAAACGGTCTTCCAGTTGGTGAGCGTACCGCCCAGCCAACGGTGATTGACGAAGTACTGGCCGCAGCGCTCGGCGTATTCCTTCACGATTTCCTGCGCCTGGCGCTTGGTGCCGACGAACAGCACGCGGCCGCCCTCGGCGACGATATCGTGAATGGCCTTCAGCGCCCGGTCGAGCATGGGCACGGTCTGCTGCAGGTCGATGATGTGAACGCCGTCGCGAACGCCGTACAGGTACGGCTTCATCTTGGGGTTCCAGCGACGGGTATTGTGGCCGAAGTGCGCGCCAGCTTCGATGAGCTGACGCAGCGATGCCGTGGGCAACGTCATGGGTCGTTCCTTTTCCGGTTCTGCCTCGGCGGATGGGGAACCAGCCGGGGCATAACCCCGAACCAGCACCGGATCGACCTCGGGAACACCCCGACGCCGTAAATCCGCCTGTGGAATGGCGCGGGTTATAGGGGGCTAAAGCGGAAAGAGCAAGGCCGCATTTCGCGTTCAGAGAAGTCCTGAAAGACCGTTTTTATCCAATATTGCCAGTAGCTTAAGAGAGGGGCCGCTCGGCTTCTTAGCTCCCTGTTCCCACTGTGCCACCGTCGATTTCGTGACGCCCAGGTAGTGCGCCATGACAGCCTGACTGATGCCTTGCTTGGCACGGATGCGCTTTACGCGGGCGGGCGACAAAGGTTGGGGCTTGGTCAGGCCAAGCCCTTTGTATTTGGCCAATTGCGCTTTCGTGAGGAACCCGCCTTCGTAAAGGTCGACGACGGTCTCGGTAATAGCCTCTTTGATGCTCGGTCTCATCGTGCAAAAACCTTGGTCATCAAGACGCGCATATCAGCTTAGTGTATCACTAAGTGATATACTATGCAAATAGCGTTAGGGCACGAACACCTCTTCTATCTTTGCCTTGAACAGTGCGGCGATCTTGAACGCCAAAGGCAAGCTGGGGTCGTATTTCTCGGTCTCGATGGCATTCACGGTCTGGCGCGAGACCTCCAACCGGTCGGCCAACTCGCCTTGCGTCCAGCCTTTGTCCTCGCGAAGTTTGCGCACGAAGTTCTTCACGGTCGCTAGCGCCAGAACGGATTGCCGTGTCCGCGCAAGCCATAAATCATGGACACGACCCACGAATAAGTGCCCATGGCAACAACCACAACAGTCATAGAGAGTTTTGGCAATTTAGAACCGATCTCGAGAAAGGTGTAGCCCATGGCCGATATCACTGTCGCACCCGCTGCCCAAGCGATGATCTCAAGCATGAGGCGTTGCCTTCGCTCATCGACACGTCGGTAATGCCGATACATCGCCAGAAGAAACAAGCTCGCCCCTGCCGTGGGGATGGCAGCAGATAGTGCGCGGAAAAAGCCAGGTTCGATGAAACGGTAACCCGCGATCCAGGCGAACAGCGACACCCCGTAAACAATACTCGCCCAAACGATCTCCAAGTTATAACGCTTAAAGTTAGCTTGATCGAGTTGTGTGGTCTCGGACCCCGCGTCTTTTGGTAGATAGAATGCTGCGACGTAAGCCGCGCACATCGACATAACAACAAAGCCCATCAACCCAAACAGGCCCTTCGTGAAGGGTGAATTCCCGCTCAGCACATACAAGCTGACTCCGGCAAAGCTATTGAGGGTGCCGTGAGTCAAAGCCGCCGCGAAGACCGAGCCGCTTTTTTCGCGGATCAGGCCGAATAACGGACCCAACAGCACGCAGGCCAGGGTGAACAAAACGACCCCTAGAATGGGATACCCTGGGTAGACCCAACCGGCCACGATCAGCGGCGCATGCCACAACCCCCAAATGAGGCCGATTGAGAAACTGGCAAACAAGAAGCCGCGCGGACGCATCAACTGCCAGAGATAACCCCGCCAACCCACCTCCTCCAGTAGACCGCCGATACTGAACATCACCGCGCCGATCGTGGCGGCGCGTAGCAGAACCTGCCAATAGGGCGTTTGTGACTTTGAAATCGCCTCGACGGCGTTCGGGGGCAGATTTTCGCCCGCAATGGCGAGATAGCCTTGAGTCCAAGGAATAAAATCGACGCCAGGCATGCCAACGCTTGAAAAAGTCGCGAGAGCGATCACGAGAATCGGCAACAGCCACGCGACTAGAAACCATTTGTTGATGCGCCTTGTGCAGCCAAGTCGTGCCCAGACGGGACCCTGATCGATCCATTTCGCGGTGATGAGCGCAGCCAGCAGTGGGCCGACTTGGAGGCCCAGTAACGCCCACTGGTCTATTTTGCCCGACGCGCTGTAAGCCCAGCCGAAAAGTACCCAACCGATCAAACACGCCAAGCCGATAAATGCGACAATTGGTTTGAGTTTCAATTCACCTGTCATGGCCACTCTCCGTGTCAAGCTTCCTTGACACTACGAAGCGCGCAAGTCACCTGTCAAGCTCCCTTTACATGCTAGATCTCGCGAATTTCCGTCACGCCGGGAATATTCTTGAGGCCCGCCAGGGTCTTGGGTTGGATGGCATAGCGGCCCGGCAATGGAATTTCTATCCAATGGCCGTTGGACCGCGCGGCCAATGTGATGCGCCCGTTGCCACGGCCGTCCTTGGCCAGCAGCTCTTGGAGTTCCGGCACCGGCAACAGTGTGTTCACGGATAGCTTGAGGTTCTTCAGCCGTGCGGCCAGGGCTTTTTCCAGCGGATCGGCGCGGCTGCACAGCAGGCGCACCCGCTCCTCCTCCAACTGCGCATCGAGCGTCAGCAGCACCGGGGCGCCGGAGTCCAACAGTTCACGCGCCGACGACAACACTTCGGAGAACATGGTTACCTCGAAGGTGCCGGTGTCGTCCGACAGCATGACGAAGGCATACTTGTTGCCGCGTTTGCCGACTCTTTCTCTCTTCGCCACCACCGTGCCGGCCATGCGGATGGGGTGCGAGCAATCGTTGGCCGTCAGCATCGGCAGGTCCTTGGCCTTCCGGGTCTGGAGCGCTTCCAGGGTGCCGGAATAGGCATCGAGCGGATGGGCCGAGAGATAAAAGCCGATGGCCTCGAACTCGTTGGAGAGTTTTTCCATGGGCCGCCAATCGGGCACGTTGGCCAACGTCAGTTTGGCGCCGCCGTCATCGCCGCCGAAGAGGCTGACTTGCTTTGAAGCGCGCTCGCTCGACTTGGCTTGCGCGAAGCGCACGATGGCCTCGGCGCCAGCGAAAGCCTTGGCGCGGTTGGGCTCCAGGCTATCGAGCGCGCCGGCCTTGACGAGATTTTCGAGCAGCCGTTTGTTGACGGCGTTGCCGTCGAGCCGGCCGGCAAGATCGGACAACGACTTGAAGGGCCCCTTGCGGTTGCGTTCCTCGACGAGCGCCTTCATGGCACCAGCGCCGACGTTGCGCACGGCCGCCAGCGCATAGCGAATGGCGCCTTTTTCAACCGAGAAGTTGACTTCGGAGAAATTGATGTCGGGCGGCAATATGGGAATGCCCAAACGCCCGCACTCGCCCTTGAAGCCCGCGAGCTTGTCGGTGTTGCTGAGTTCCAACGCCATGGAGGCCGCCATGAACTCCACCGGGTAATTAGCCTTCAGATAAGCGGTTTGATAGGCCACCAAGGCATAGGCCGCAGCGTGGGATTTATTGAAGCCGTAGCCCGCGAATTTGTCGATCGTGTCGAAGATCTCGTCGGCCTTCTCGGCGGGAATCCCGCGAGCGCCGGCTCCGGCGACGAAGGCATTGCGCTGGGCGTCCATCTCCGACTTGATCTTCTTGCCCATGGCTCGGCGCAGCAAGTCGGCGCTGCCGAGCGTGAAGCCCGACAGCACCTGCGCGGCCTGCATCACCTGCTCCTGGTAGACCATGATCCCGTAGGTTTCCTTCAGGATCGGCTCCAGGACCGGATGCAGGTAGTCGATGGGCTCCACGCCGTGCTTGCGGTTGATGAAGCTGGGGATGTTGTCCATGGGGCCGGGGCGATAGAGCGCCACCACGGCGATGATGTCCTCGAAGACGTCGGGCTTAAGCTTGCGCAACACGTCGCGCATGCCCGAGCTTTCCAACTGGAACACGCCGCTGGCCTCGGCGCGGATCAGCATGTCGAAGGTGGGCTTGTTGTCCAGCGGCAAATTGATGAGATCGAGCGTGATGCCGCGCTTGGCCAGCAGCTTCACGGCCACGTCGAGCACGGTGAGCGTTTTCAGGCCCAGGAAGTCGAATTTCACCAGGCCCGCCGCCTCGACGTACTTCATGTTGAATTGCGTCACCGGCATGTCGGAATGCGGATCGCGGTAGAGCTGCACCAGTTGTTCGAGCGGCCGGTCGCCGATCACCACGCCGGCGGCGTGCGTGGAGGCATGGGCGTAAAGACCCTCGAGCTTGAGCGAAATGTCGAACAGGCGGGCCACGTTCTCGTCGGTGTCGCGCAGGCGCTGCAGTTCCGGATCGGCGTCGATGGCCTGCTGCAACGTCACGGGCGCGGCGGGATTGTTGGGCACGAGCTTGCAAATCTTGTCGACGTAACCCAGCGGCATTTCCAGCACGCGTCCGGCATTGCGCAACACCGCGCGGGCTTGCAGCTTGCCGAAGGTGATGATCTGCGCCACCCGGTCGCGGCCGTATTCCTGCTGCACATAGCGAATCACCTCGTCGCGGCGGTCCTGGCAGAAGTCGATGTCGAAATCGGGCATCGACACGCGCTCGGGGTTCAAGAAGCGCTCGAACAGCAGGTTAAAGCGCAACGGATCGAGATCGGTGATGAGCAGCGACCACGCCACCACCGAGCCGGCACCCGATCCGCGCCCGGGACCCACGGGAATGCCTTGCTCCTTCGCCCATTGGATAAAATCGGCGACGATCATGAAGTAGCCGGCAAAGCCCATCTTCTCGATCACGCCCAACTCGTAGTCGAGCCGTTCGCGGTAAGGCTTGGCGGCGTGGGCGCGCTCGGCTTCAGTCATGGCCGGAGTGAACACCAAGCCGGTCAGGCGTTTTTCCAAGCCCTGGCGCGCCCACTCGCGCAAGGCTTGCTCCTCGGTGCGCTCGCCGGTCTTGGGCGAACGCGGCAGGATGGGCTTGCGCTCCTCCACCATGAAGGCGCACCGGCGCGCGATGACGAGGGTATTGGTGACGGCCTCGGGGATGTCGGCGAACAGTTCCACCATCTCGGCCGCAGATTTGAATCGATGATGGGGCGTCAGGCGGCGGCGGTCGTGGACCGAGACGAAGGACTTATCGGCGATGCAGATCAGCGCATCATGCGCCAGGTACATGCCCTCGTCGGCGAAGAACGCCTCGTTGGTGGCGACCAGCGGCAGCTTGAACTTATCGGCCAGCGCCAAGAGCCCCGCCTCGATGCGATCTTCCGCCGCCAAGCCGTGGCGCATGAGCTCCACATACAGCCGCCCCGGAAAGAGGCGCATGAGGTATTCCAGCGTTTCTTCGGCCTTGACGCGCTGGCCGTCGAGCAGCTGGCGGCCCACGGTGCCCGCGGGGCCCGCCGTCAAGGCGATCAGCCCCGCGCTGGAAGCTTCTAAGTCGCGCCAGGCAATTTGCGGCGTCTCGCCGGAGTCGGTTTCCAGAAACGCCTTGCTGACCAGGTGAATCAAGTTCTGGTAGCCCTCGGCATTTTGCGCGATCAGCACCAGAGCGTCTGGTTCAGGCTGACGCCCGGCTTGGCCGTGCCCGGTGCCGCCGTCCTCGCGGCGCAGTGCGATCTGGCAGCCGATGATCGGCTGCACGCCGACCTTGGCGCACTCCTTGGTGAATTCCATGGCGCCGAAGAGATTGCGCGTATCCGTGAGCGCCACCGCCGGCATGTCCTGCTTCACGCAGAGCTTGGCGAGCTGGTCGAGCTTGATGGCGCCCTCGGCCATGGAATAGGCCGAGTGAACGCGCAAATGAACGAAGGGGGCGTGGCTCATGGACGGATAATTCCACACCGCGCCGCCCGAGTCAGCGGCAGTGGAAACTTATCCACAGATAAAGCGGTTCAGGCGACGTCCAAAAACCCGCGCACCACCTTGGCGATTTCCGGCGCGTGGGAATCCATCATGCCGTGCGTGCGGCCCGGCAAATCGTGAATGCGGCTTCGGGCGTTGAGGTAGGGCTTGGCGCGCGGGGTTTGCTCCCACAAGTCGTCCTGCGGATTGAGCACCAAAATCGGCTGCTTCACCTGCGCGATGGCCTCCGCGAGGTTGTAGTTGAAGGCCGCCGCGAAGCCCCACGTGCTGGTGCGGTAATGGCGCATGCGTTCCAGGCTGATGTCCCAATAGCGGTCATCGGTCGGCACGTCGGTGAACATGCCCTTGCCGTTCTTGCGGACGTTATTCAGGGTCGATTCCAACATTTGCTCGAAGCTCGGCGCCGGGCGCAACATAGTCGGGCGGCGGCTGGCGAGCTCCGTCTCGCTGAAGATCGGCGCGGAGATCAGCACCACCTTGCGCACGCGCTCGGGATAAGTCTTGGCCAAGTCGACCGCCGTGAACGAGCCGGTGTGGTACCCCATCACGTCGGCGCGCGCGATCTTCATCTCATCGAGAAAGCGCGCGATGGCACGGGCAAAGTCGGGAATTTGCGGCGGCGACGGCGGCGTGTCGGACGAGCCATAGCCCGGCGTGTCGGGCGCGAAGGCAGGGCGGTCGCGGCCCATTTCCTCGATCCAGGTTTCATAAACGATGCCCGACAAGGGGCTCGCGTGCAGGCACACCAGGGGCGTCAGCGTCGAAGCGCCCGGGCGAACGTAGCGATAATGAATTTGCCCAAAAGGTCCATCGACATAGCCGCGCTTGAATTTGGCGTTGGGCGTGGTGGGTGTTTGGGCGAAGCCGCGTTGCGGCACGGTCATGAGCGCGGCTGCAGTTGCAGCTAGGGTCAGGATTTCGCGGCGTCTCGTCGATGTCTCGTGCGTCATGGCGGCCTCCCGGTCAGGTCGGCCCAAACCCTACCGCTTTTTGACGCGCTCGGCGAACCGTTTGAGGAAGAAGTTGAGATCCTTGGGCCGCGACACCCGCACCCAGGGTTGGCGTTGAGCATTGTCCGCAGACAGTTGGTCGAATTCCTTGCGTTCCTTCTCCCAGAAGTTCCAGGCGAAGATGAGGTAATCGATACTCCAGGACTCCACGCAGCCATCGGGCAGATCGAGGCGCGGCATGGGCTGCGGGAAAATCATGCGCCGCAGCACCCGGCTCATGGTCTCGGCGCGGTCGTAGTCGAGCCAGATCACGGCGTCAGCCCGCGCCGCGCGCAGCGAAAGCGAGTCGAGGAAATTTCCGTCGATCACCCATTGGTCGTCGGCGATCAACTCGGCCACCTTGCGTTCCCACGTCTGCTCGTTTTGCAGCACCCAGCCAGGGCGGTAATAAAGCGCGTCGAGATGATGAATCGGCAAGCGCATCATCGCCCCCAAGCGTTGAGCAACCTCGGACTTGCCCGCGGCCGGGCTACCCACAACCAGAACGCGCCGAATGCCTCGCGACGTGTCGGTCATGGCTAGACTTGAACCAGAATGCCGTGGTCGAGCCGCACGGTGCGGTCCATGCGCGCCGCCAGCGCCGGATTATGCGTGGCGATCAACGCCGCCAACCCCTGCCCGCGCGCCAAGGCCACCAGTTCGTTGAACACGCCCTCGGCGGTATCGGGGTCGAGATTGCCCGTCGGTTCGTCGGCCAACAGCACGCTGGGTTTGTTGGCCAACGCCCTGGCGATGGCCACGCGCTGCTGCTCGCCGCCCGAGAGCTGCCCCGGGCGATGATCGGCTCTGGCCTCAAGGCCGAGCTGGCCGAGCAACTCAAGCGACCGCGCGTGGGCCGCCGCCTTGGCCTTGCCCGCGATCATCTGCGGCATGGAGATGTTTTCCAGCGCCGAGAATTCCGGCAGCAGGTGATGAAACTGATAAACAAAGCCGAGGTAGCCGCGCCGCAGGGCCGTGCGACGCTCGTCGGACAGCGCGCCGCAGCTTTCACCGTCGATCTTCACCTCGCCTTGATCGGGCTTTTCGAGCAACCCTGCGATATGCAGCAACGTGGACTTGCCCGCGCCCGACGGGCCGACCAGGGCCACGACCTCGCCCTTGGCGACGTTCAGATCGGCGCCGCGCAGCACATGGAGCGTATTTTCGCCCTGTTGAAAGCTCCGGTGCACGCCGATCAGCGCGAGCCCCGGCGGCGGCGACGCGGGACTACTCATAGCGCAACGCTTCCACGGGGTCCGTGCGCGCGGCCCGCCAGGACGGGTACCACGTCGCGCCGAAAGACAGCGCCACCGACATGGCCAGAACCGAGAGCGTCTCGTTCCAATCCATCTTCGCGGGCATTTGAGTGAGGTAGTAAATTTCAGGCGAGAACAAGTCCGTGCCGGCAAGGCGGCTGAGAAACAGCCGGATGGCCTCGATATTGTCGCAAACAACCAACCCCAAGCCGAAGCCCAGCAGCGTGCCGACGAGGCCGATGCTGGCCCCGGCCATGAAGAAAATCCGCATAATCATGCCGCGCGTCGCACCCATGGTGCGCAGAATGGCGATGTCGCGGCCTTTGTCCTTCACCAGCATGATCAGCCCGGAGATGATGTTGAAGGCCGCGACGATGATGATCAGCGTGAGAATCAGGAACATCACGTTGCGCTCAACCTGCAGCGCATTGAAGAACGGTCCGTTGGTTTGCTCCCAACTCAACACCCGCGTGTCCGGCCCGCTGATGGTCTGCACGTCACGCGCGATGGTGCGGGCAAGGTCCGGATTGGAGACATGAATCTCGAGGTTCGTGACGGAGTCCGGATACTTGAAGTAGCGCTGGGCTTGGGGCAGCGGCATGAACAGCACGTTGGCGTCGATATCGCTCATGCCGACATTGAACACGGCCGCCACCTTGAAGGTCTGCACGCGCGGCACCGCACCGAAGGCCGTGACGTTGCCTCTGGGGGCCAACAGCGTGAGATCGGAACCCACGCCGATGTCGAACCGCTCGGCGAAACGAGAACCGATGGCCACGCCGCCGCCCTCGGTGAAACCATCGAGCGTGCCGTCGAGAATGTTCTCGGCGATCCACTTGCGCTGGGCCAAGTCTTCGCCGCGCACGCCGCGCACTAGCACGCCCGATGAACGCCCCTGCCCGCTCGCCATGACCTGGCCTTCGATGATCGGCACAACCGAGACGACGCCGTCGAGCGCTTTGAGGCGCGCGACCAATCCGTCGTAGCCCGTGATGGCATAGGTGCGCCCCGCCACATCGATATGGCCGTTGACGCCCAGGATGCGGCTCATCATGTCCTGGCGGAAGCCGTTCATGACGGCCATGACGATGATCAGCGTGGCCACGCCGAGCGCGATGCCGACGAAGGAAAAACCCGCAATCACCGATACAAAGCCCTCGCGCCGGCGCGATCTCAGGTAGCGCGCGGCGATCATGCGTTCGAAGGCGGAAAAGATCATGGCGTGATGGCCCAGCCTAAGCGCCGATAATTTTGTTGAGCGCGGCGTCGGCCGAAAGCTCCTCGCGTGCGCCGCCGGCGCGGCGCTTGAGTTCCACCACGCCCTTGGCCACACCCTTGGGGCCCACCACCATTTGCCAGGGCAAGCCGATCAGGTCCATGTCGGCGAACTTCACGCCGGCGCGGTCGTCGCGGTCGTCATACAGCACGGTGCAACCCGCCTTGTGTAATTTGTCATAGAGGTCCTGGCAGGCCGCATCACAGGACGCGTCGCCAGTCTTCAGATTGATCAATCCCACATGAAATGGCGCCACGCTTTCGGGCCAAATGATGCCGGCGGCATCGTGGCTGGCCTCGATGATGGCGCCCACCAGCCGCGACACGCCGATGCCGTAGGAGCCCATCATCGGCGTGATGTTGGTGCCGTCGGGCCCCGCCACAGTCGCCTTCATGGCCGCTGAGTATTTCGTTCCAAAATGAAAGATGTGGCCCACTTCGATGCCGCGCGCCGACACCAGATCGGCGCCCAGCTTCGCCGCCATGGCGGCGTCATGCTTTTCCTCCGTGGCGGCATAGAGGCTGGTCCAATCGTCGACAATGGGCTGAAGATCGCCCTCGTAATTCACGTTTTGCGGCACCGGCTTTTCCAGCAGGCCCTTGTGGCAGAACACCGCACTCTCGCCGGTCTCGGCCAACACGATGAACTCGTGGCTCATGTCGCCGCCGATGGGTCCGCTGTCGGCGCGCATGGGAATGGCCTTGAGGCCCATGCGGACGAAGGTGCGCAGGTAGGCGACGAACATCTGATTATAGGCGTGCTTGGCGCGCGCGAAGTCCACGTCGAAGGAATAGGCGTCCTTCATCAAAAATTCGCGGCCGCGCATGACGCCGAAGCGCGGGCGCACTTCATCACGAAATTTCCAGTGAATTTGATAAAGATTCTTGGGCAGGTCGCGGTAGCTTTTCACGTTATTGCGGAAGATATCGGTCACGACCTCTTCGTGGGTCGGGCCATAGAGCATGTCGCGCTCGTGCCGGTCCTTGATGCGCAACATTTCGGGGCCGTAGTCGTCGTAGCGGCCGCTTTCTTTCCACAACTCGCCCGATTGAATTGTGGGCATGATAATCTCTTGCGCGCCCGCCGCGTTCTGCTCCTCGCGCACGATCTGGGCGATGTTCTGCAGCACCCGCGTGCCCAACGGCAGCCAGTTATAAATGCCCGCCGCGTGTTGCCGGATCATGCCGGCGCGCAGCATCAAGCGATGCGAAACGATGACGGCTTCCGTGGGGGTCTCTTTCAGCGTGGGCAGAAAAAAGCGCGACAAGCGCATGAGAAACGATCCTTAACGCATGGAAAAACAAGCGATTTCAGTCGGACATTAGGCGAAGGCCGCCCGGCGTGCAACGAGGCCCAAGGGCCGATTACTGCGGCTTACGGGTCGGCAATCCGGCCTGCCCGGAGGTCAGCGATAGACGGCAGGCCTCGGTCAACAACACCTGGTCTTGCGGCAACATGCGTTCGCCGTTCCAGAAGGCATCCTGGCCTTTGATCGTGAGCGTGCCCAGCGGCACCTTGCCTTCGAACGGCATGACTTTGCGCGTCGCTTGATCGCGCGGCGTTCCCTTGGTGCGGTCGACGATGCCCAGCCGGTCGGCCAGATCCACGCCGACCTGGATGTCGATGGACTCGGGCAATGCAATGATCGAGCCGCCATCCAGATCGGCCGGCGCAACCGCGTTGCCGCGCACGTCGACGCCCGGCGTGTAGGTGGCATCGTTGGTGGAGGCGTGCTGGACCAAACGCTGGCATTCGGAGGCCCGAACGGTGAGCGTGCTGGCCTGGGCCGCGCTAACCGTACTGATGATCATCGCCAGCAAATTGAGAACAATTCGCGCCATTTGCGTTCACAGCCAAGTTGCTTCCTCTTTGGAAGATTAACCTAGAATCCAACTGGGGCGGAATGGCGGCAAGATGGCAGGAATGCTGCATTTTCCGCGTCGAGGGAGTATCTTGTCCCGACAATGGGAGGAACTTTCCATGAAAAACGGTTCTGGTGTTAGCCCGCAGATCCTGTGCCGAAGATTCATGCTGGCAGTTGTCATTTCAGCGCTGACGTTTTCGACTGCCCTGGCGCAGGGACGCCCGGGCGGGAGCAGCGCGCCGCCGGATCGATACACGATGATTTACGCGGGCACGCTCTTGGCCGTTCCCGGCCAGCCGGCGCAGAAGCAAATGAGCATCGTCATCAAGAACGACCGGATCGACCGGATCGCACAGGGCATTGCGGAAACTTCGGCCTTGGGCCTGCCTCCGGACACCACCATCATCGATCTCAAGGACCGCTTCGTGTTGCCCGGCCTCATGGATGCCCATGTGCATTTGCGCAGCCAGCCCAGCGACTTTTCGCGCGGCCAAGGCATTCGTCGCGGCCGCACCGCCCCGCTTCCAGCCGACCTGGCGGTCAACGCGATCATTTACGCGCGACGCACGCTCAACGCCGGCTTCACGACCGTGCGCGATGTCGGCGCCGACGACCAAAGCGTCTTCGCGGCGCGCGACGCCATCAACGCGGGGCGGATGGTCGGCCCGCGAATCTTGAGTTCCGGCGCGGCCTTGTCGGCCACGGGCGGCCATGCCGACGGCGCGACCGTCGACGGCGATCAGTTGTCCGCGCGACTGATGGACGGCGTGTGCGACGGCCCCGACGAGTGCATGCGGGCGGTGCGCTTCCAGCACAAACTCGGTGCCGACCTGATCAAATTCACGGCCACCGGCGGCTTCGCCTCGACGCAAACCTTCGAACAGCAGCTCTTCTTTCCCGAGATGAAAGCCATCGTCGACGCCGCCCATCAACTCGACATGAAGGTGGCGGTCCACGCTTACACCTCCAACGCCATCGCCGATGCGGTGAAAGCCGGCGCGGATTCCATCGAGCACGGATTCTTCGTGGACGACGCGACGCTGAAACTGATGAAAGAGAAAGGTACCTTCCTGGTCCCCACGCTCTCGGCCGCCTACCCGCCGCCTTTTCTTGGCATCAAGGACCCGCCCAGTGTGCGCATGCGCAACGAAGCCAAGGCGTTCGAGCGCGCCTACGCGCGCGGCGTCAAGATCGCCTTCGGCACCGATGCCGGCACCTTCAATCACGCCGAAAACGCCAAGGAGTTCGGCTACATGGTCGAGTTCGGCATGACCCCCATGGACGCCATCAAGGCGGCCACCGTCATGACGGCGGAGTTGTTCGGCGTCAAAGACGCAGGCACCTTGGAGCCCGGAAAACTCGCCGACCTGATCGCGGTGACGGGCGATCCGCTGGCCGACATCACGGCCCTGCAAGCCGTGGACTTTGTGATGAAATCGGGAACCGTAGCCAAGCGGGACGGCCGGATGCTGGAGGGATTTTCCTACCCCGCCTTTGGCAGCGACCGCCCACGCGGTCGCTAAATCGGCTTATTGGAAGCCCTTGATCTGGTCGTGCTTAATGCGGCGGCGCTCCTCGGGCGTGGCGCGGAATTGAAAATTTACCGCCGAGTTTTCCCATGACCCATACATGGGGTTCGGAATGATGATCCAATCGCGCCCCCAACGCGCGGCCTCGCGTTCGGCCGCGGCGCGGCGTTCGACCGGTGTCATGCGCTGGACGGACACGAAATCGTTGAAGTCATCACCCAGCATCAACAGAATCCGGTGTGTGGCCGCGGCCGCGGCCCGGCGGGTGTCTTTGTCATTACGCCACTCCGGGCGCTCGCGCTCCAGAAAGACCGTATCGATATCCTTCGGAAATGTGGCGCCGACCGCCGCGAGGTTCTTGCGGGTGGCCTCTTCCTTCTCGGCGTTGCGATTAGTGATGTAAAAAATCGTCACGCCCTTGGACTGGGCATAGGCGATGAAGTCCTTCGCACCCGGCAAGGCAACGGCTTCCGCCCGCTCGACCCATTGCGCCATCAAGTCAGCCGGGCGGATCTTGGTTTCGCGCATCAACTCGACCTGATAAGGCCCGTTGTCGAGCACGGTCTCGTCGATATCCATGATGATGGCCGGCGGCAGCGCGGCGAAGTCACCCTTTTGCTCCAGCGCCGCGCTCCGCGTTTTGTCGGCCAGCGCGGCATCGAGTTGAGCCTTGGCCGTGGCAAAGGCCATGTAGCAGGCCGCCTCGAACTCGGCGCTGGTCATGGTCCACAGAATCGCGTTGAGGCGATCATCGGCGGGAATCGCGTCGGCGGCTTTCGCCGCCTCTTGAGCGTTGGCGGATGGCGACCAAGCCACCAACGTGAAAACTACTACCCAGACATACTTCATGATCACACTTGCTCGATCTCGATCAAGGTGCCGGTGAAGTCCTTGGGATGCAGGAACAACACGGGCTTGCCATGGGCGCCGATCTTGGGTTGGCCGTCGCCGATGACTCGCTTGCCTTCGGCTTTCAATTTGTCGCGGGCCGCGATGATATCATCGACCTCGAAGCAAACATGATGCATGCCCCCCGACGGCGTTTTTTCCAGGAAGGCCGCAATCGGCGAATTCGCGCCCAACGGATGCAACAACTCGATCTTGGTGTTGGGCAGTTCGACAAACACCACCGTCACGCCGTGTTCGGGCAAGGCTTGCGGCGCCGAGACCTTAGCCCCCAGGGCGTCGCGGTAATTGGCCGCGGCGGCGGCCAAGTCAGGCACGGCAATGGCAACGTGGTTCAAACGACCGATCATGGGGTCCTCAACGGGGCTTCAAGTCATCAGATTTAGGTCATCGCCGGTCGATTCGAAAGGATCAAGTGGATCAGGCCGCCGCGATGTGGACCTTGATCAACGGCTTGCGGCCCATGGGCACGAATACCTTGCGCACGGCCGACCGAACGGCCTCCTCCACGGCCGCGTCATCGCGGCGCGCCTTTTTGGGCAGGCGTTCCACGGCATTGGACAGCACCCACTCCCAGCCCCGGTCGCGTTCCTCGGCCAAGGGATCGCCGATGCCGAGCAACGAAATCTGCGGCTCGTCGGTGAGCTGGCCGTCTTCGTCCAAGGCCAGCGAGACCACCGCCGCGCCGTCATAGAGCAACCGCTTGCGCTCCTTCATGGCCGGGTCGTTGAGCGGTACGGCCTCGCCGTCGAACCAGGCCCAGCGCCCGGCCCACACCGAGCCCATGACTTGGGCGCGGCCGTCGGCGAATTTCAAGGCCTGTCCGTTCTCCAGACGCACCGCCTGCGGCACCTGGCACTCAAGGGCAAGTTTCGCGTGGGCATTCATGTGCATGAGTTCGCCGTGCACGGGCACGGCGATGCGCGGGCGGATGAGACCGTACATGCGGCGCAGTTCCTCGCGTGCCGGATGGCCGGAGACGTGGATGTGCTCGTCGCGCCACGTCACCAACTCGACGCCTAGGCGAATAAGTTGGTTCTGAACTTTGTGAACGGCCTGCTCGTTGCCCGGAATGACGCGCGACGAAAAGATCGCCACATCGCCGGGCTCCAGCGCCACGTCGGGATGCTGGCCGAACGCGATGCGCATCAGCGCCGCCCGGCCCTCGCCCTGGCTGCCGGTGCAAATGTAGGCGACCTCGTGGCGCGGCAGGTGGGCCGCTTCCTCGGCCTCGTAAAACTTGAGGTCGGGCGAAAGGTAGCCGGTTTTGCGCGCGGTATTGACGATGCGCCACAACGATGCCCCCACCAGGGCCACATGGCGGCCGCTGGTGGCGGCGGCATGAGCAATGCTCTCAAGCCGGGCAACGTTGGAGGCGAAGCACCCCACAACGATGCGTCCCGTTTGGCGCGCGAACAGCTTGACCAGCGTGTCGCGCACCTCACGCTCGGAGCCGGCCTCGCCCTCGGTGAAAACGTTGGTCGAATCGCCGATCAGCGCCAGGACATCTTCATCGCCCAGGGCCTGAAGCTTGGCGTAGTCCGTGACGTCGCCCACCAAGGGTTCCGGGTCGAACTTCCAATCGCCGGTGTGAAATAGCGTGCCGTGCCTGGTGCGGATGGCGAGCGCGTTGGGCTCGGGGATGGAGTGCGTGAGCGCAATGAATTCAATATTGAAAGGACCGATGGTGGCTTTTCCGCCCAAGGGCAATACCTTGATCGGGACTTGGCCCGTGAGGCCGGTCTCGGCCAGTTTTGCCTCAAGAAACTCCGCCGCGAAGGGCGTGGCATAGACCGGACAGCGCAATTCGCGCCACAGGTAGGCCACCGCGCCCAAATGATCCTCATGGGCGTGGGTGATGACCAGCCCGTCCAGCTTGTCGCGCCGGTCGGCGATGAAGCTGGGATCGGGCATGACCACGTCGATGCCCGGAATGCTGTCGTCGCCGAAAGTCACACCGCAGTCGACCATGAGCCAGCGCCCGTCGCAGGCAAACAGGTTCATGTTCATGCCGATTTCGCCCGCACCGCCCAGCGGAATGAACCACAGGCCTTGGTCCAGGCCTTCGGGTTCCGTCCAACCGGCGTCTTGCGGGGCCATGCGGTTCATAGGGGATTGCGCCGATGGACGGCCAGCAACCCGCGCAGCGTGAGATCGCCCTCGATCCGGTCGATCACTTTGGTGGCCTCGGCGAACAGCGGCGCCAGCCCGCCCGTGGCCACGACGGTCATGGCTTCCTTGCGTTCGGCCTTGATGCGCGCCACGAGGCCCTCGATCAAGCCCACATAACCCCAAAATACGCCGGAGGTCATGGCCGCGACGGTGGAGGTGCCCACCACCGGCGCGGGCCCCGGGTTACGAACAGGAATACGCGGCAGCAGGGCCGTCGCCATGTGCAGCGCTTCCATGCTGAGGTTGATGCCCGGCGCGATCACGCCACCGCAGTACGCGCCTTCCGCATCGACCACGTCGAAGGTCGTGGCCGTGCCGAAATCCACTACGATCAGCGGACCCTGGCAAATCTCGTGCGCCGCGATGACATTGACCACGCGGTCGGCGCCCACTTCGCGCGGATTGTCGATCTTGACCTCGGCCCCCAGTTTCAGCCCCGGGTCGCCAATATAGCGCGGCTTGCACTTGAAGTACTTCTCGCACAACCGGGCAAGATCGAAATTGCGGGCCGGCACGACGGAACCAATGATCGCCGCGTCGATCTTGGCCGCGTCGAGGCCGTCATGCTGCATCACTTGGGCCAGCCAGATGCCCAGTTCATCGGCGGTCTTGTCGTTCTTGGTGGCCGCGCGCCATTGCCCGGCGAGCCGCTCGCCGTCGAACACGGCGAACACGACGTTGGTGTTTCCACAGTCGATGGCCAGCAACATCGCGATCTAACCTTCCGTCACGCCCGTGAACGACACGTCACCGGCCAGAATCCGGCGGCGCTGCCCGGCCACCTCCACCACGAGGGCGCCGTCGACGTCAAGGTCGAGCAAGCGACCCTGGACGGTTTCCGACGGCAGGACGACGGTGATCTCTTCCCCCAACCCGGCGGCGTGGGTCAGCCATGCCTCGCGGATGGTCGTGAAGCCGTCACGGCGCCACCGCGCCACGCGCGCCGCCAAGTGTGCCAGCAACGCTTCGAGCAGCTTGGGAGCGGTGACGCGAATGCCCTGCTCGGACAGGGATGTGACCGGGTACAGGGCCTCGGGCACCGGCGTGGGCACGACGTTCACGCCGACGCCGACCACGACGAAGCGTTGCTCGGCATCCGCCCCACTGACGGTCTCCAACAGGATTCCGGCGACTTTTGCCCCGCGAAACACCACATCGTTGGGCCATTTGCATTTGAGCGAGTCATCGGAAGCGATGTCCGGGGCACAAGCTTGGATCGCGTCGATCACCGCCAGGGCCACGACAAAGCTTAGTTGCGGCGCCGTCGCCGGAACGTCCGGCGCACCCAGCAGAATCGAGGCATAGAGGTTGCCGGGCGGGCTTTGCCATTGCCGCCCGGCGCGCCCGCGCCCCGCGGTTTGGCTCTTGGCCGTCACCACCAGTCCTTCGTCCGTGGCGGCGCCGGTTTCAACCATGCGGCGCAGGGCCAAATTGGTGCTGTCGAGGGACTCGTAAGCCGTTAGGCGCCAGCCCGGCGGCGGGCGGACCTTCTCCAGCGCATGGGAGATTGTATAGCGGGCGTGGCTCACGCCCCGGCCCTCATCCGAGGAACAGCGCCTTGGCGGCGTTGTCCGCGCCGCCCACCAGCGGCGCCGAGGCGATGAACAGCACGATCATCAAGGCGCTGCAGACCGCCATGATGGCGCCCGTCGCGGTATCGGGCCGATCGAAGGCGTCCGCCGGCGCGTCGAAATACATGATCTTGATGAGGCGCAGATAATAGTACGCCGCGATGACGCTGGCGAGTAGGCCGAACACCGCGAGCGGCACCAGCCCACCATTCACCGCCGCGAGGAAGATATAAAACTTGGCCAGGAACCCCGCCAGCGGCGGAATACCGGCCATGGAGAACATCAGTACCGCCAAGCACAAGGCGATCGCGGGATTGGACTTGGAGATGCCGGACAAATCCTTGATGTCCTCCACCGCGCGGCCCTTCACGCGCATGGCCAAGATCACCGCGAAGGTGCCCAGGTTCATGAACACGTAAATCAGCATGTAGAACAACATGCCGCGGGCACCTTCCGGCGTGCCGACGATCAAGCCGATCAGCGCGTAACCGACATGGCCGATGGAACTGTAGGCCATCAGACGCTTGATGTTGGTTTGCGCCACGGCCGCCACCGCACCCCAACCCATGGACAGGACAGAGATGAAAATCAGCACTTGGCGCCACTGATCGATCAGCGGAGCGAAGGGGCCGTCGAGAATACGAAGGAAAAGGCAAAGTGCGGCCAACTTCGGCGCCACCGAGAAGAAGGCCGTGATGGGCGTGGGCGCGCCTTCATAGACATCGGGCGTCCACATGTGGAACGGCACCGCCGACACCTTGAACGCCATGCCCGAGATCACGAAAACGATGCCGATCAGCACGCCGATGGACCCCTCGGGCCGTGAGGTCATGGCCGCGGCCAAGCCTTCGAACGACGTAGTTCCGCCAAAGCCGTAGATCAACGACGCGCCATAGAGCAGCAAGCCCGAGGCCAAGGCGCCCAGCACGAAATACTTCACGCCGGCTTCCGTGGAGCGGAGATTATTGCGGTGATAAGCCGCGAGCACATAGAGCGCCAAGCTTTGCAGCTCAAGGCCGACGTACAGCGCGATGAAATCGTTGGCCGAGATCATCATCAGCATGCCCAAGGTGGCGAACAGCACGATGATCGGCAATTCGAAGCGCGCGATCTGCTCCTTGCGCACCCAGGCGTTGATGAGAAACAGCGACAAAGCCGCGGCGATCAGGGTCAAGATTTTCGCGAAAGACGTGAAGTCATTGACGATAAACGAGCCGCCAAAGGCGCTGCCGGGTTCGCGGCCCCCGATCCATACCAGGCCCGCGGTCGCCGCCATGGCCAGGGCTGCCAGCCACGTGAGCAAGCCGGTGGCATCGGTCTTGCGGAAAACGCCGATCATCAACAGCGCCATGCCCGCGCAAACCAAGAACAGCTCGGGGCGGACCAGCATGATGTCAGGAAGAATGTTCATCGCCTGCATCCTTCCCTAGCGCACCAAGGCCGCGAGTTTTTCGGCCAAGGCCGGCAGCGATGCGGCCTTTTGGGCGCCGGCGTAATCGGCGAGCAAATTGTCGACCGAGGCGCTCATGACATCCAAGACGGGCATGGGGTACACGCCCATCCACATGACGATCAGAATCAGCGGCGCGAAAATCGCGATTTCGCGGCGGTCGAGATCAACCATGGCACGCACGTCGTCCTTGGTCAGTTCGCCATACACCACGCGGCGGTAGAGATAGAGCATGTAGGTGGCACCCAGGATCACGCCCGTGGCCGTGAGCAGCGACACCCAGGTGTTCACCTGGAACGCGCCCACCAGCACGAGGAATTCACCGACGAAACCGGACGTGCCGGGCAAGCCCACCGAGGCCAGCATGAAAATCATGAAGGCGAAGGCATACTTGGGCATGTTGTTCACCAACCCGCCGTAACGCGAGATCTCGCGGGTATGCAGACGGTCGTAGACCACGCCGACGCACAGGAACAGCGCGCCCGACACGATGCCGTGCGAGAGCATCTGCACCATGGCGCCTTCGATGCCTTGCTTGGTGCCGGTGAAAATGCCGATGGTCACGAAGCCCATGTGCGCGACCGACGAATAAGCGATCAGCTTCTTCATGTCGTCTTGCACCAGGGCCACCAGCGAGGTGTAGATGACCGCGACGATCGAAAGCCCATAAACCATCGGCGTGAAGAACACGCTGGCGTCCGGCAACATCGGCAACGAGAAACGCAGGAATCCGTAGCCGCCGAGTTTCAACAGAACGCCGGCCAGGATGACGGAGCCCGCCGTGGGCGCGTCGACGTGGGCATCGGGCAGCCAGGTGTGCACCGGCCACATCGGCACCTTGACCGCGAAGGACGCGAACAAACCCAGCCACAGCCAGAACTGCATTTGGGTCGCGAACTCGGCGTTCATCAACGAGGGAATATCTGTCGTGCCAACCTGCATGTACATCGCCAGCATGGCCACCAGCAGCAGCACCGAGCCAGTGAGCGTGTAGAGGAAGAACTTGAACGCCGAATAGACGCGCCTGCCCCCGCCCCAGATGCCGATGATCAGGAACATGGGGATCAGCACGCCCTCGAAGAAGACGTA
>JANRJL010000014.1:0-16039 GCA_033763995.1 Rhodospirillaceae bacterium
GAAATAGAGCCCGCCGCAGGCCACGGATGGGCCGAAATGCAAGATGATGGCTCACTCGAAGGCGAGATATGCATGCAAACCGGCGACGAAATCCCGTTCATCGCTCGCCGTTCAACGACTTCTTCAACAGCCTGCTAAGCCCTAGTCAGTGACCCGAAAACATGAACCTGACTTTATTTTCCTCTGCGCGAGGCCCGGGCCGAGCGAAAGGAAAATCTAGTCGGGTTCATTTTTCGATCCCGCGCAAGCGGGATATCTTCAATCGCAATTCTCGCGCTGTTCGTCCGGCAAAAAATCAACCCGACTGCATTTTCGTTTCGTCAGCCTGTCGGCCGCCGAAGACGAAAATAAAGTCAGGTTGATATTTTTGCCTTCAGCTGTTGCCGCTAGTTCAAATCCACCGCGTACTTCTTCAAGTCCGCCAGTTCGCAATGTTCCAGCGCGCCTTCGTGGGTGGCGCCCAGCACGACCTTGGGCGCTTGACCTGCGGCGAGCGCTTCCTGCCAGCGCGGGGCGCACAGGCACCAGCGATCGCCGGGCTTGAGGCCGGCAAAGCCGTACTCGGGCATCGGCGTGCTCAGGTCGTTGCCGCGCGATTTCGAGAAGGCCAAAAACTCCGCCGTCGCGACGATACAAACCGTATGGGATCCGCGATCTTGCGGGCCGGTGTTGCAGCAGCCGTCGCGGAAGAACCCCGTCAACGGCTTGGCCGAACACTCCTTCAGCGTGCCGCCCAGCACGTTGCGTGACGGGCGCTTATTGAAGCGGCGGCCTTCTTCCTCGCTCATGTCGCGCATGTCGCACTTTTCCTTGGATCGGCAGCCCGGTCCCTGGCGCGGTTGTTCGCCGGGCCGGGCCTGTATAGTCTGGACCTCTGTCGTCACGAAATTAGGCTTGCGGGGATCATGGTCAAGCGTCTGTTACGCGAAATCGCGCTCGCCCTGCTGGTCGCGGCCGCCGCGGCGGGCGCCGCGCAGGGCACCGACAAGACGCTGCGCATGGCGCTCATTTCCGCACCGCCCACGCTGGGCAACCCCTTCGGCGGCGTGGGCCCGCCCTCCAGCTACGTCTGGAACGCGCTGTTCGACACCCTCACCACGCCCGGCGACAACGGCGACCTGGAGCCGGCCCTGGCGCTGACCTGGACACCCGTGGAGCCCACGCGCTGGCGCCTGACGCTCAGGCCCAACGTCACTTTCTCCAACGGCGAGCCCTTCGATGCCAATGCCGTGGTCACGACGTTGAAGTGGCTGCGCTCCGACGAGGGCCGGCGCACCAACGGCGGCGCGGAAGTGTTCACCATCGCCGACGTCGTGGCCATCGATGCCATGACGGTCGACATCGTCACCAGCCGCCCCGATGCCATTCTGCCCAAGCGCCTCACGGCGGCGGCCATGGTTGCGCCCAAGGCCTGGACGGCGTTGGGGTCCGAGGGCTTCGCGCAAACGCCCGCCGGCACCGGACCCTTCGTGCTGAAAACGTGGAAAGAAACCGGCAATCAGATCGTGGTGGAGGCCAACCGCACGTCGTGGCGCGCGCCGAAGATCGACCGCATCCGGTTTCTGCTCACCCCCGATTCCGTCGCCCGCGTGCAGTCGCTGCTGTCGGGCCGCCTTGACGTGGTGAATTTCCTCTCGCCCGAGCTGGCCGCGCAGTTCGAGGGCACCGATTTCAAGACCGTGATTTCGCCGACACCGCAAATGTACGGCATCGCCTTCAACGCGAATCGCGCCGGCGGCACGCCCGTCAGCGACACGCGCGTGCGCCGGGCGCTCAACTATGCCGTCGACAAGGTGTCGATGACCCAAGAGATGATGCGCGGCACCATGCGGCCCGCGAGCCAAGGCTCCACGCCGGTGACCTTCGGCTACAACCCGGCGCTGGTGCCCTATCCGCACGATCCGGCCAAGGCCAAGCAGTTGCTGGCCGAGGCGGGCCATGCGAAGGGCCTGAACCTCACCGCCGAGGTCGTGCTCAACGGCCTGCCAGGGGACCCCGCGTTCCTGCAGCTCATCCAGCAGGACCTGCGCGAGGTCGGCGTCGAGTTGGAAATCCGCGCGACCGTGTTCCCCGACTGGCTGCGCAAGTACAACGGCGGCACCTTCGACACCGATCTGTTCGGGCTGTCGTGGAACGGCGCGCCGTTTTACGATGCCATCCGCGCCATGGCCTATCACTCCTGCGCCAAGCCCAATGCGTTCTTCTGCAACGCGGCGCTGACGCCGCTGTTCGACGCCTCCGACGTGGAGTTCGACGTGGAGAAGCGCCGCGCCATGCTGTTCGACCTGGCGGCCAGGATGCGCGACGATCCGCCGACCATTTACCTGTTCGAGGTCACGGATATTTCGGTCATCGCCCCCCATATCAAGGATTTCGAGATGAAATTGCGCGTGCCGGTCTATGAAAAACTCGATATCACGGAAAGGTGAGCAGTTTACGGCATCCGATTCCCGCCCCGAAGCGTAAGCATGGGGTCAGCGTTCTCACCAACTCAACCGTGGTCCTATGAAACTCCAGATCGCCGCTGCCTGCCTCTGCTCCATTTTCGCGCATGACGCGCTCGCCGACGAGCCCGCCACCAAGGCCGATCTCAAGACGGCCGAGATGATCCTGAAGGTGGAAAACGTCAGCCCGCCGCCGCCGGACCAGATTCCCAAGATCGACCCCACCACGCTGTACGGCAATGAGATCGTCTTTGACGTCTTCCGCAAGGGCAGCAAGGTGGGCTCGCACGTCACGTCCTTCGAGCGCAACGGCGCCGACCTGACGGTCATCAGCCGCTTCAACCTCGCCATCGACGTGCTGTTCTTCACCGCCTACAGCTTCGACTATCAGTCCACCGAGGTCTGGCGCGACGGCGCGCTGGTGGGCCTGGCGGTGGGCGTCGTGGACGGCGGCAAGAAATCGGCGGTGACGGCCAAGGTCGAGGACGGCCTGTTCAAGATCGAGGGCCCGCGCGGCCCCTCCATCGCGTCGTCGTGGGTGTTCCCCACCAACCACTGGAATCGCGGCCAGGTGAATTCCACCACCATTCTCAACACCATCACCGGGCGCTTGTCGAAGGTCGAGATCATCCGCCGCGGCATCGACCGCGTCGAAACCGCGCAAGGACCCGTGGACGCCGAGCACTTCGAATACACCGGCGACCTGCGCGACACCGAGGTGTGGTACGACGCCGACCATCGCTGGGTGAAGATGCAGTTCAAGGCCAAGGACGGCTCGACCATCGAGTACCGCTGCCTGCGCTGCGGCCTGGCGCCCGCGCCCGCCATGGCCGAGGGCGAGCCGCAAACCCAATCGGCTCGCGAGCCCAACGTGAGCGAGCCCAACTGATGGCCGCATCGCACATCCCGGGGCGGGTCTGGATCACGGGTGCTGGCAAGGGCATCGGCCGGTCGGTGGCGTGGGAATACGCCAAGCGCGGCTGGAGTGTCGCGGCCAGTGCCCGCACCGAGGCCGATCTGACGGCGCTGGCCGAGGAGGCCGCCGCCGCCAGGCTGCCGGGCAAGATCACGCCTTTCGTCAACGACGTCACCGACCAGGACGCCGTGAAGCAAACCTTCAAGGCCATCGAGCAGTCCGTCGGCCCGCTCGATCAGGTGATTTTCAACGCGGGCACGCACATGGAAAATCCGCCGCGGAATTTTTCGGTGGCGCCCTTCCGCACGCTGATGGAAATCAACTACATGGGCGCCGTCAACGGCCTGTCGGCGGTGCTGCCCACGTTCCTCGACCGCCGCGCGGGCCACGTCGCCGTGGTGTCGTCGGTGGCGGGCTATCGGGGCCTGCCCAATGCCTCGGCCTATGGCGCCACCAAGGCGGCGCTGATCAATATGTGCGAGTCCCTGCACGGCCAACTCAAGGAAAAAGGCGTGACGATCTCGGTGATCAATCCCGGCTTCGTGCGCACGCCGCTGACGGACCAGAACAAGTTCCCCATGCCGTTCCTGATGGAGCCCGAGGACGCGGCCACGGCCATTTTCGAGGGCATGGCCAAGGGCAAGTTCGAGATCGCGTTTCCGACACCCTTCGTGATGATCCTGAAATTCCTGCGCCTGCTGCCGTATGCGCTTTACTTTCCGCTGGTGCGAAAGGCCACGGGGTTATGAGCCCGCGCGGCGCCGGTCCGGCGGATGCTTACATCCGCTATTACGAGGCGCTCTCGCCGGCGACGCTAGCGGATCTTGAAAACGTCGTGACGCCCGATGTGCGCTTCCGCGATCCCTTCAACGAGGTGCGGGGCGTCGAGGCTTATCGGCGGCTGCTGGCCAAGATGTTCGAGGCCGTGCCCGATGTCCGCTTCAGCGTGAGCCATCAGGCCGTGGACGGCGACACATGTTTCCTGCGTTGGCGCTGCGCGGGCACGCTCAAGGCCCTGGGCGGCAAGCCCTGGCTGGTGGAAGGCATGAGCGAGTTGCGGTTCGGGCCGGACGGCCGGGTGCGCGAGCACATCGACCATTGGGACGCGGCCCAGCAGTTTTACGAACACCTGCCCGTCATCGGCGGGCTGCTGCGATTTATTCGGCGGCGACTCTCAGCCCATTAGCGACCGACGCGGCGCGCTGTTCAGCCTGGGTCAGGGCCGGCTTGGAGAACGCCAGCGTGACCGTGCCGATGTCGACGCCGAACTTCGACACCACGGCCCGATTCAGCATCACGCCGTCGGGCTGCAGGAACATCCAATCGTTGAAGTGCACGCGCCAGGTGCCGTCGCCGACCTTGAGGTCGAAGTCGTAGGACCACTGCAGAGCGTTACCGTAGCTTTTGCCTTTCGCCACGCCCACCACCCCACCGGCCGTGCCGGTGTAGGTGTTGTCGTCCTGTTTGTTGATGGTCCACAGGCGCGTCTCTCTCTCGCCGTCGGAGTAGAGGAAGCGTTCATCGAGCACGAGTTGCCTGCCGTCCCACGTGCCGGTGATGTCGACGACGAACTCGCGGCGCAGGTTGCCGAAGCGGTCTTCGAAGATGCCCCAGGCCTTGGTCTTGCCGGCGAAATAGTCCTCGATGATGAAACGAGGCTGCTTGTTGGCGAAATCTTCCGGTTTCATCGAGCTGCCACAACCTGCGACGAGAATCGCCGCCGACCATACGGCGACGACGAGAACGCAACGCTGCAAACCTTCGATTGCATTTTGAAACATGTCGGGTCTCCCTCAAGCACCGCGCGCGGCCAGCGCGTCCAGTCGTTTCCGGATAATACGCTGGCGCGACGCCGTGATGGGGAAGGCCCACACCAGCGCAATCGCTACCAGCTTCAATACGACGGGCACCAAGGCATAGATCACCGCCAATGCCCACAAGGCGGACAGGCTGTTGTGCTCGGCCTTGGGGTTGAACCCGAAGGCGTCCAGCACCGGAAAAGCCAGGCCCACGGCCACGGCCAGGGCGAGTTTGGTGCTCATGCTCCACAGCGCGAAAAACAGCCCGGCGCGTTCTTGTTTATGCCGCAGGGTGTCGAAATCGACCACGTCGGCCTGCAGCGCCGGGGGCAGGGCGAGATCGGCCCCCAGGCCCACGCCCGTGACCACGCACACCGCGCCAAAGGCCCAAATGGCGCCCGGCGGCAGCAGGGGAACCCAGATGAACGCCAAGCAGGTGACGATCATCGCCCAGCACCAGGCGCGGTGCTTGCCGATGCGCGCACTGAGCCCGCTCCAGGCCGGGATCGACAGCACGGCGGCCAGGAAATAGACCAGAATGAGGACTCCGCGCTCGGCCTGATCGGCCTCCAGGCGGTGCTGCAGGAACAGCAGGAACAGGCTCGACGGAATGCCGTTGGCGAGCCCGTTGATGAACCACGCCGCCAGCAGGCGCATGAAAGGCTTGTTGCCGCTCATGGCCTTCATGGCGCGCCAGCCCTCTGTGATCGACAGCGCGCTGCGCGTCGGGGCGCGGGTGGGCAAGGGGTCGGGCACGCGCCACAGCATGAGCAAAATGAACGGCCCGCCCGCGATCACGGCCAGCCAACTGATGATGCCCAAGGCCTCGCGTTCCGACAGCCCCGCGTTGGCGGCAAACACCGGCACGGTGCCGGCGGCGAAGATGCCCAGCAGCATCATGCCTTCGCGGCCCGAGGTCACCTTGACGCGCTCGTTGTAATCGCCCGTCAGCTCCGCGCCCCAGGCGGTGTAGGGCACGTTGATCATGGTCCAGCCGAGATAGAGCACCACCGCCCACAGCGTGACGTAACCGGCGGTCACGCCGACCGGCGGCTGAAACAACTTGAGCAGCGCATAACCGGCCAGCAGCGCGCCGAAAAAGATCCACGGCTTGCGTCGCCCGAACCGCGTGCGCCAGCGGTCGCTCAGCGCGCCCACCAGGGGATCGGTGATGACGTCGCTGGCGCGCGCCAGCAGCAGGGCAGCGCCCGCCGCGGCGAGGCCCAGCTCGGTGGCGTAAACCGAGGGCAGAAACACCGCGGCCGGAATCGTCGGCATGGCCAGCGCGAAGCCGGGCAGGGCGTAAAATCCGATGCGCGAGAGCGGCAGACGTGAAGGCGCGGTCATGGTGTCTTTACGGACCACGCTCTGTGGCGGATTAGGGTCTGACTAATTTGAATTGGCCCACGTCGATGCTTTTGGCGCGGAAGCCGCCCTCGCAGTAGGCCAGATACATCTCCCACATGCGCCGGAAGCGGTCGTCGAAGCCCAGGGGCTCGATCGAGGACCACGCCCCCAGGAAGCGGTCGCGCCAGGTGCGCAGGGTCTTGGCGTAGCTGAGGCCGAACATGTCCGCCCCGGCGAATTGCAGTTTCGCCTGCGCGATTTGGTCCTTCAGGATCGTCACCGAGGGCAGCATGCCGCCGGGGAAGATGTAGCTTTGAATGAAGTCGGCGCTGCGCCGGTACTGCTCGAAGCGGTCCTCGGCGATGGTGATGATCTGCAGCGCGGCCGAGCCGCCGCCGACCAGCCGGTCGCGGATCATCTGGAAGTAGCGTGGCCAATTGGCCTCGCCCACGGCCTCGAACATTTCGATGGAAGCAATGCGGTCGAAGGTGCCGGCGGTGTCGCGGTAGTCTTCCAGGCGGAAATCGACCTTGTCGGACAGGCCCAGGCGCTGCATGCGCTCGGCGGCGAATTTGAGTTGCTCCTTCGACAGCGTCAGCCCCGTGAGGTGACAGCCGTATTCCTTCACGGCCACTTCCGCGAAACCGCCCCAGCCGAAGCCCACTTCCAGCACGCGCTGGCCGGGCTTGAGTTGCAGCATGTCGGCGATGCGCCGGTACTTGAGCAGTTGCGCGTCCGACAACGGCTGATTTTCGTTCTCGAAGTAGGCCGAGGAGTAGGTCATCGTCGGGTCGAGCCACTGCGAATAGAAGTCGTTGCCCAGGTCGTAGTGCGCGGCGATGTTGCGCTTGGCGCCGGACTTGGTGTTGGCGCGCAGCACGTGGGCCACGCGCGTCCACAGCCTGCTGAAGAAGCTCTGCATGGCGCCCGCGTCCCACGACTTGGCGTTGAGGGTGGCCAGCTCGATGATGTTGGACAGCTCCGGGCTTTCCCAATCGCCGTCCATGTAGGAGGCGACGAAACCGAAGTCGCCCTCGGTGACGAAGCGGCGCAAGGCGCGCCAGCGCACCACCTTCACCACCGCGTGCGGTCCGTGGGTGGTGTTGCTCGAGAGTTCATAAGCGTGGCCGTCGGGCAGGATCAGCGTCAGGCGGCCCGTGTCGAGGCGGCTCACGACGCTGATGGCTTTTTGAATCAGGGCGTTGCCCGGCCGCGATGCTTTCATCGTGGCGGACGTCCCGGCCGTGGCGGCAGTGCTTTGCGCTGTCGCGTCGCTCATCCTTGTCCTCCCAAGTGTGGCGGTTCACGCGCGGATCACGGTGACCGGCTCCGGCGGCGGCGCCGGGCGGCGGACCAGCGGCACCCCTTTGATCCACAACTTTAATGCTTCCCAGTGGATTCCGCCAATGACCTTCAGCGTCATCAGCGGATACGAGAAAAACAGTCGCCAAAGACCCGCGGCCGTGAAGGGTTGTCGCGTGCCCGCGAAGGAGGCGAACAGCAACGTGCCGTCCTTGTCGGTCTCGTGAATCGCCACCGCCACGTCGTCGCCCGGCGGTTTGATGCGGAAGTTGTAGGTCATGCCCATCTCGATGAAGGGCGAGACGTAAAGCTCCTTCGCGCAGACCTGCCGTTCCAGTTCGCCCGCGTCGGCGTCGACCGGAAACAGATAGGAGTGGCGCTGATGGAAGGTGTTGGTGACCTGATGCAGGATCGCCATCAGGCGTCCGTCGCGGTGATGGCAAAAATAAACACTGAGCGGATTGAAGCCGTAGCCCAGCATGCGCGGATAGCACAGCAGGCGGATCGGCCCGCCCTGGGTGTCGATGCCGGCCTTGGCCAGTTCCGCCTCGACCCAGGGCTTGAGCGGCGCGTCGCGGCCGGGCCCGTGGTCGCGGTCATAAAACGAGAACGCGCCGAAGCGGTTGTGGCGAAAGGCCGAACCCAGCGCTTCGAGCTGGGGCAACTCGTCGAGATCGATGAGCATCGAGAACACGCGGTAAGACAATTTATGCTTTCGCGGCCGCACGCGCCGGTGCATCACCGTGCCGGTGTAAAAGCAGGAGGCGAGATCGCTCACGCCGCCGCCTGTGCCGTTGCGTGGACATGGATGCGGCCGGATTGTTCCGCAACCGTCCACGGCCGCCGCGCGCCCGACAACTGTTCGCCCACCGCCAGGCCGGCCTGCAGGCCGTCCTCATGGAAGCCGTGGCCGAAGTAGGCGCCGCAGAACCACGTGCGGTTGACGCCCTGGATGCTCCAGATCTTTTTCTGCGCATCCAGCGCCGCCTGATCGAAGATCGGATGCTCGTAATCGAAGCGCGCGACGACGGTTTCGGGTTTGGGTTCGCGGTGCGGATTGAGCGTGACGAACACCGGAAAGCGCCGGTCGATGTTCTGCAGCATGTTCATCCAGTAGGTCAGGCACACCAGCCGCGTGTCGCAGTCGCCCGATTCCGACAAATAATTCCAGCTCGACCACGCGCGCCGGCGCTTGGGCATCAGGCTCGCGTCGGTGTGCAGGATGGCGTGATTGCGCTCGTAGCGGATCGCGCCCAGCAGCGCGCGTTCGTCGGGGCTTGCATCGGCGAGCAGCGCGAGGCCTTGGTCCGAGTGCGACGCCAGCACCACGTGGTCGTAACTGGCCTGCGTTCCGTCGGCGGTCGTGACGATCACACCGTTGGCTGTTCGCGTCACGGCGCGGACGGGGCAGTTGAGCCGGATGCGGTCAGAATAGCTAGCCGCGATTTTCTTGACGTACTCGCGGCTGCCGCCGGTGACGGTGCGCCACTTGGGCCGCCGGCTGTCCTGCAGTTCCAGCAGGCCGTGATTCTTGAAAAAGCGCACGAAGGAGGCCAGCGGATAGGCGCGCATGTCCTTGAGCGACGCCGACCAGATGGCGCTGCCCATGGGCAGCAGATGGTCGCGCAGGAAGGCTTCGCTGTAGCCCTCGCGGAACAGGTACTCGCCGAGCGAGAGTTCGGCATTGGCGGGCAGCGCGGCGTCGGGCACGCACTTGCGGTAAAACCGCATGATGTCCCACACCATGTTCCAGAAGCGCGGACGCACCAGATTGCGTTTTTGCGCCAGCATGGTCCACAGCGTGTTGCCGGAGTACTCGAAGCCGCCGCCGTTGAGCGAGGCGGCGAAGGACATGTCGCTGTACTCGGTCGCCACGCCCAAGGTGTCGAACAGCGCGGTCAAATTGGGGTAGGTGTTCTGATTATAGACGATGAAGCCGGTGTCGACGGGAATGACGCGCGGCTTGCCGTGATCGGTGAAGGTCACGTCGACGGTGTTGCAGTGCCCGCCGACCCATGAATCTTTCTCGTAAACCGTGACGTCGTGCCGCTGGCCGATCAACCACGCCGCCGACAGACCCGACACCCCCGTGCCGATGACGGCGACGTTCAAACGCTTGGACTCTGACATTGAAACACGAACCTTTTCGTTTGCAGCGAAAACCAATGGCGCTGGGCCCCCAAAAGCTGGGTTACAATAAGAGCAACTCCGATGGGAAACGCTTTCTCGGGCCCCCATTCTCGGCCCCGATGGATGCGGATTGAGATGACGCGATCAAGACCCTATACGTGTCGGGGAGGCTTCCGGTTCACCGCATGCGATCCGGGCTGCTGCTGCTGATTACCGCCATTTGACGCGCTGTCCAATCTCTCATCTTTCCAATAGACTAGACCCGTTTCGGTAATTTCACCCCTGGCCTGATCCAACCCCGGCGCACATGCGTATCAACCTCACAAGAAGGCGAGTCTGGGGAGAATTGCCGTGCTGCACATGCCTGCCATCGACGATGGCTCGCTTTTCGGGTTTCGGGCCCCAAGCCCGGCCCTGCGCCAACGCCGCGGCGCGCCCATGACGACGTCCGGAGCCATCGAACGCAAGGCGGCCCCCGCCGTGGATTTCTCGCCCCAACTTCTGGCGGTCGCCCGGACCCGCGACAAAACCGCCTTCGGGCAGATTTTTCAGCATTACGCGCCGCGCGTGAAAAGCTACCTCATGCGCCAAGGCGCCGACGACGGCCAGGCCGAGGAAGTCGTGCAGGAGACGATGCTGTCGGTGTGGCGCAAGGCCGCGATGTTCGACCCCGCCAAGGCCTCGGCCGGCACCTGGATCTTCACCATCGCGCGCAATTTGCGCATCGACGCCATCCGCAAGAGCCGCCGCCCCGAGTTCGATCCGTCCGATCCGGCCTTCGTGCCCGATCCCGAGCAGGCGCCCGACGCCAATCTGGACGCCGACGAAATGCGGTCGAAAGTTCGCAATGCCTTGAGCGACCTGCCGGAAGATCAGGCCACCGTGGTGCGGCTGTCCTTCTTCGAGGACAAGCCGCACGGCGAGATCGCCAAGCAACTGTCGCTGCCCTTGGGAACCGTGAAATCGCGTTTGCGGCTCGCCATGCGCCGCATCCGCGGCGCGTTAGGAGAACAAGACGAATGAGCCTCTCACATCATCATCCCAGCGAGGACGCGCTGCTGGCCTACGCCGCCGGCACGCTCGACGAAGCCACCTCGGTGCTGATCGCGACGCACCTGTCGCTGTGCCCCGCGTGCCGCGCCACCATGCGCGCGGCCGAGGAAATCGGCGGCGAGTTGATGGAAACCATTCGCCCCGCCGTGTCGGTGGCGACGTCGGTCGACGACATCTTGAAGTGGGTCGAGCATGACCCCGTGACGCTGCACCGTGACGTTCGCCACGGCCCGGCCCGGAACGGCAGACCCGCGAACCGCGCCGACACGCTGCTGCCCGAGCCGCTGCGCTCCTACGTCGAGGGCGATCTTGATTCGCTCAAGTGGCAATGGATGGGCCCCGGCGTGCGCTACGTGCGGATTTTCGGCGACGAGGACGGCGCCAAGGTCGGCCTGATGAAAATCGCCTCGGGCACGCGCATGCCCAACCACGGCCACGCCGGCGAGGAGTTCACCATGGTGCTGGCGGGCGGCTACCGCGACGCCATGGGCAGCTATCGCCGCGGCGACGTGGAGGTGGCCGACAGCGACGTCGTGCACCAGCCCGTGGCCGACAACGACGGCGATTGCATCTGCCTGGTCGTCACGCGCGGCGCGTTGCGCCCGACCGGCCTGTTCGCCAAGGCTCTGCAACCGCTGATGCGGATGTAAGACGGTCGTTATGCGGCGTTAAGCCGCCGACGTCGACGTCTCGCCGAGCTGAGAGGCCGTCGGGATCACGTAACCCGCGCCGCGCACCGTGCGGATCAGCGAGGGCTGGTCGGGATCGAGGTCAAGCTTGCGCCGCACGCGCGTCACCAGCACGTCGATACTGCGGTCCAGCGGATCGCGCGAGCGCTGCAACACCAAATCCATCAACAAATCGCGCGACATCACCCGGCCCGGATTGCGCGCGAGCTGCGCCAGCAGGCGGGATTCGCTGTCGGTGAGTTCGATTTCCTGGCCGCCCGGCGTGATCACCAGCCCCGCGCCGGCATCGAAGCGGTAGCCGTGAAACGCGATCAGGGTTTCACGGGGCGCGATGTTCGTCTCGCCCGGCGCCGGGCTGGCCGACGGGCCGCTCGCGACGCCCGGCGCGCGCCGCAACACGCTGCGGATGCGCGCCAGCAACTCGCGGTCGTTGAAGGGCTTGGTGACGTAGTCGTCCGCGCCGCAATCCAACCCCACGACGCGCGCCACCGCCTCGTTGCGCGTGGTCAGGATCACGATGCCGACATGGTAATGCGCGCGCAGATAGCGCGTCAGCGTCAGGCCGTCCTCGCCCGGCAATTTCAGGTCCATAATCACCAGTTGTGCGGGGTCCTTGGCCATGACCGCGCGCATGCCGGCGCCATCGACGCTTGTCGAGACCCGGTAGCCCTCGCCCGTGAGGTAAATCTCGACCAATTCGCGCATGTAGCGGTCGTCCTCGACGACCAAAATATGCGGCGCGGCCGACATTCCCGGAGTTTCCCTGCCAGTCATGACGCTAGGATACTGCATCTCAGATTTTACGATACGAGAACCATTCAACCAGGGATCATATGTTATCGAATGAAATGGCACAACTCATGGCTGAATATGACGCACTCCCGCTCGAAGAATGAACGAGTATTGTTAAAATATGGTGGGTGCGGGGGAGGCGCCGAGGGGTGGTGCCGGATGAGTGAATCGAACACTCGACCTACCGCTTACAAGGCGGTTGCTCTACCGCTGAGCTAATCCGGCATTGCGGCACAAAGGGCTGCTCGGCCTTGGCCAAGCGGGCCGGACCATAAGACTAGAGCATTTCCCCGACAAGTGGGCACCGGTTGGCGTGGGAAATGCGACCAACCAAAAGAGGTTATCGAGCAATTCCGATTCGATCTGGTCGAATGTGGCTCTAAGCGGGCCCCCAAGGGCAAGCGGGGGTGCCGTCAGGCCTGTTGATTGCCGATCTAATTTTGCAGACCATCGGCTCCGTTCTCGGCTTGTCGCAAAGGCCAGAAGAATGGCGCGCGTCGACACGGCCGGGAGATCGCGCAATCGAGTTTTTTAATCTGACCAGAAATTTCTTGCGCAAGGAAGTCACCATGCCGAAATTTCACAAAGACATCGCGTTTTATCACAGCAAACTGACAGGCCCGGAGAGCGAGATATGTGGCCTTCTCGCTACAGAGATACAGCGTGGCCTACCTGAAGCGGAAAGCAAGGTCTGGCACGGACATCCCGTTTGGTTTCTGGATGGCAATCCCATCGTGGGCTACAGCAAGCAAAAAGCGGGCATTCGGCTGATGTTCTGGAGCGGCAAGGATTTTGACGAGGACGCCTTAAATGTCAGGGGGAGAAAGTTCAAAGACGCGTCCATTTTTTACAATGAGATTTCGGAAATAAAGATCAAGGATCTGAAGCGGTGGCTCAAAAAATCAAAAGACATTCAATGGGACTACAAAAACATTGTTAAAAGAAAAGGCCGGCTCATGCGTATACAGCACCAATAGATGATCCGGGTCCGGGGGAAAATTGCCCTCGACGTGAGTCGTGAGGATAACGCTCCCGCCGCATTCAATCCGCGCGCCGATTGTGCTATCATCTGCGCATGACCATCGCGGCGCACATGCGTCGCGCGGCGGGCGATATGCCAGCGCGGCGCCCACTCAGGCCGCAAGCGCGGCCTTCCGTGGCGCTCAGTTTTTCTAAGCTTGCTCTGCGCGCTAAGAAAAACTGGCGTGACGGTGGCCTTGCGGCGCCCGGCGATGCGCGCGCTCGTGGTGGGTTTTCCCCACAATCCCAACAACCCCCGCAATCCACATTCTCTTTGGTCGCATTTCCACCGACTTGTTTCCTGGGGCCAAGTGGTTCCCACTTCCCCGCCTCCGCTAAGGCTTCGGCGGGTCCAGGTGCTTGTCCTCCAAAGTTGCGCAGCAACGAAGGAGGATCGGGGAAATGCTCGGGAAAAATTTTCCAAATTCTCAGCTATTCGCGATACGAGTCCGCCTGTTATTTTGGAATCCTCCCTGAAAGAACAGGCGGAACAGGCAACCGTTACGCGCAAATCAGTGCTATTTTCCGGCGCCAACGCAAAAATTTTGCGCGTGGGATTTGTGGCTTGTCGAGTGCGCCGAATGGGGAGAACTCCGACCTATCGTCCATAGGCAGGGCCCGAAAAACAACTCAGGTGTCATCCTGGGCTTCATGCCCAGGATCCAGGGCTTTTTGGTTACATCTCAAACAGAACCCCCTGGACCCTGGGAATAAATCCCAGGGTGACAGTCAGAGAGTGCCGCGCGGCCCGATGGCATGCTTCGGGAATAAATCCCAGGGTGACAGTCCGAGAAAATCGCGCGGTCAGAGGGCATCCCGCGTCGGCGCGAGCGGAGTTTTAGAACTTCACGCCACCGCTTATTTTGACTGGAGCTGGCTGTTGCGCTCGTACAGGGCAATCGCCGCTGCGTTGGAGACGTTGAGGCTTTCCGACTCCTTGCTGATGGGCAGCCGCGCGACTTCGTCGCAGCTTTCGCGCACCAGGCGGCGCAGGCCTTCGCCCTCGGCGCCCAGCACGAAGGCGATGCGGCCCTTGAGGTCGATGGCCGACAAGGGCTTGGTGCCGCTCGCTTCCAGGCCGATCACCCAGAACTCGTTTTTTTTCAGAACCTCGATGGCGCGGGCGAGGTTGGTGGTCTGCACGAAGGGGATGCGGTCCAGCGCGCCCGAGGCGGACTTGGCCATGGCGCCCGTCTCGGCGGCGGAGCGGCGGTCGAGCGTGATGACGGCCGAGGCATCGAAGGCGGCGGCCGAACGCAAAATCGCGCCGACGTTGTGGGGGTCGTTGACCTGGTCGAGCAGCACCACGCAACAACTGTCACGGCCGGCGGTGATATCGAGCGCGTCCTCCAGCGGGTGGTCGATGGCGCGCGTGAACATGGCGACGCCCTGATGGACCGCATGCTCGCCCACCTGATTGTCGATCTCCTTGCGCGTGACGACGTTGGCGCGCGTCAGCACGCCGGGCGGAACGCTGGGCTCCGCGCGCAGCCGCTCCAGCGCCTCGGCGGTGGCCAGCAGACGCAGCACGCGGCGTTCCTGATTGGCCAGCGCCGCGGCGACGGCGTGGTGACCATAGAGCCAGATCTCCGCCGACGATCCGCCCGAGCGGTGCGGACGCTTTTCCGGCGCGTCGCCGTCCGGCTTGGGCGGGCGCAGGTCACGCGGCCGCTCGCGACGATGCCGCGCCGGGGAACGATCTTGGCCATGCCGCGCGCGGGGTTTCATTCGCTCTCTCCTGTTGGGGAGCAGGGCGTAGCCCGCCGCTTTAACGTTGACAAGCAGGGCCAAACCCCCTACCTCCCTGCCGACTTGAGAAAGCCGCCACGCCCTTGGTTTTCCTCGCTTTTGAAGGCCGGGGCGCGCGTGACGGAGGGGTGGCCGAGCGGTCAATGGCACCAGACTGTAAATCTGGCGGGTTCGCCCTACGAAGGTTCAAATCCTTCCCCCTCCACCACCCACCGCCTTCGGCTGCGGGTGGCAGGCCACGTTGAAGTGGACTGCCACATGGAGCCGACCTTCGGCGGAGGAGGGCCTCCCCGAAGCTTCGCCAGAAGCGTAGGGAGGCGGGTCGGTCATGTGATACATTGCATCGCAAGATGCGGGTGTAGCTCAATGGTAGAGCAGAAGCCTTCCAAGCTTACGACGAGGGTTCGATTCCCTTCACCCGCTCCACGCTTAGCTTCTGTTAGCGAGCCCGCTTGCGAGCTTACAGAAGCTAGCGCCCTGCCGGAGCGAAGCGGAGGCGGGTGGTGCAGCTATTCCCCCTCGATTCCCTCCCTTGCGGGCCCCCTTATCCGCCCTTCGCCCAGCTCGGTCTTGATGTGCTTTTTGATTGAGGGTACACGCCTGCGGCGCGCCTGGGGCGCGGCAGAACGTACAGTCAATCGGGGCAGGGACCACGACCATGGGTAAGGAAAAGTTTGAACGGAACAAGCCGCACTGCAACGTGGGGACGATCGGTCACGTTGACCACGGCAAGACGTCGCTGACGGCGGCGATCACGAAGGTGTTGGCCGAGACGGGCGGAGCGACGTTCACGGCCTA
>JANRJL010000015.1:0-15812 GCA_033763995.1 Rhodospirillaceae bacterium
GTCGAGCGATGCATCAACAAGCTCAAGCAATTCCGCCACATTGCGACGCGGTACGACAGGATGGCCTCAGCATACTTGGCTTTCGCAAAAATCGCCGCCGTGCGATTGTGGCTCAGATTTTATGAGTCCGCAGCCTAGTTCGGTTTGTGGGTCGTAAAAATACCGATGCGGCATCGAGCGATGAAACCAGGTTATGCGTTTCAGAGACAGTCCGGTGCCAAGCCACCACCGCCGTCGGCTCTGATGCATCTTTTCCGCTGTCAGCGTTCATTGGACAAACATAGCAATCACGTGACAGCGCCGTTTTCTTTGAGCGGGTGTTAGATGGTTTTTCTGTCAGGCTTCTCGTAGGTTTGTCTGGCAGTGGTGGGCAGCCCCGCGACAAAGACGCTGGCTTGCGTGGGTATTGTCTAAGCGCCGATCAACCTCAGAATCGTCGCGTCGCCGTGACACCGATCGTGCGTCTGTCGCCGGCATAGACCCGCAGGAGTTGTGTCGAGCAGTTCTGGCCGCGCGTGAGGCACGGCGCTCCAATGCTACGACGCCAGGAACGCGCGGATGATCTCAAGAGTGCGGCGGTTCTGCTCATCGTCGGTGATGGTGGCGGGCTTGTCGAGATCGGGCCGGTCCATGGGTCCGCGGCCAGCCGACCAACCGAGGTGGTTGGCCCCGGCGACGACGCGCACGTCCAAGGGCGGCGTGTAGCGGGCGGCGGTCTTCTGCATTTGCGCCGGCGTCGCCATGCCGTCATTCTCGCCTGCGATCATCAAGATCTGCGTTCCTTCCGGTCGGCGCAGCACACGTGTGTCGGAACGATTCGGCAGCACGACCGCTCCACCCGAGGCTTGCAGCGACGCCCCGAGGATGACTGCCTTATCGAGGTCGGTGACGCCGGTGAAATCCTTCGGCGCCTTGGTGTTCGGGTTGCGCGCCGCCTCGGCCGAATCGAGCATGTCGAGAATGACGCCGCCGCCGAGCGAGTGGCCAATGGCGATCAAGTTGGCCCTGGCCGCGGCCGGCCAGCGCGAACGCGCCTGATCCAGCGCCGCCAGGGCGTGGGGAATCATCGCGTATCGGGCCGGAAGTTTCTTATCCTGGGCCGACGATGCCGTGCGCCACTCCAGCGCGGCCTCGGCGATCACAACCGCAAAACCGTCGGCGGCCAGGCCCTCCGACAACCACGTGTAGCGGTCAGCCGTCATCTGCGCACCGGGCAGGACAACCACGACGCCTCGCGGCTCGGCCGGCGGCGCCTTGATCCACAGCACGCCCTGAGCGTCAGGCCGGTCGATGGGCGCCGCGTCGTAGGCGACGGGCTGGGCGTGCGCCAGCGACGGCAGAGCGAGCGCGACGATCAAGCAACGCAATACGATCCGCATGGGCCTCAGACTGAAGACGCGTGGTGGATAAGCCACACCCACGCAAGCGGCTGTGGCCTGCGTGGGTGCGTTGTCGTATCAGATATGGTCCTCAGAACCGTCGCGTCGCCGTGACGCCGATGGTGCGTCTGTCGCCGGCATAGACCCGCAGGAGTTGCGTCGAGCAGTTCTGGCCGCGCGTGAGGCACGGCGTGTTGATGCCGGGATCGAGCACGGATTGCAAACTGCGGATCCAGTTCGCATTGAGCGCATTGTCCATCCACACGGCAACCTCAAGATTGTCGTCGGTGATGCCGAGCCGCAGATTGACCAGATTGATGTCCCGCGCGTTCGAGAAGTTCAGGCTGTTGACGTATTTGGCGCCTTGGTGACTGAAATCCGCCCGGAGATAAGCGTCGAAATCCCCGAAGGCGTCGGCCACGGTGTAGGTGCCGCTGAAGGAGCCTTGGACGCTCGACACCTTTGGAATCCTGTTGCCGCCGACGTCGATGCTGCACGGGGGCGAAATAATGCCCGAGTCCGGCCGGCGCCCGCAGATCGTGAACAAGGACCCGTCCGTCACTCCGCGCTTGAACTTCGGGTCAAGGACCGCGATGCCGGCCCGTATCAGGAATTCGTCGGTCACGGCAACGCTTGTATCGATTTCAATGCCCGTCGATGTGGCGCCGCCGAGATTGACGATCGCGGTTGATCCAATGACGTCGATCGGCGCCGGAATTTGAAGCGACTTCCAATCGATGTAGTAAACGGCGGCGTTGAACAACGCGCGACCGTCAAACAAGGTCGATTTGAAACCCGCTTCGTAGCTCCAATTTGTTTCCGGCTGATATGTCCGGAACGGGGCATTCGCCGTATTGAAGCCGCCCGCTTTCCAGCCACGGGCGGCGGAGGCGTAAAGCATGACTTCCGGAGTCACCTGATAGTCAGCCGTGAAGCGCGGGGTCCAGGTGTTCAATTCCTGGCTATTGGCCGGAACGGAAATTGGTGGAATTGGCAGGAAAAGCAGCGCGGTAAAGCCCGAAAAGTCTTGGTGAACGTCGGTGTAGCGCATTTCGGCGCTGATTTTGAAGTCATCGGTGACATCCGCTTCCGCAGAAGCAAACGCCGCTTTTTCGACGCTCCTCAGCGTGCGCACGACGCGAGAGATCGGCGATAGGGGACTCGTTCCACCCACGGGTGTCGCCGTCGAGGCAAGAATCGTGCCGCCCTTCGTGTTGAACGCGGAGCCGCCGATCAGCCAGCGCACCCGTTGATCGGCGCTGGACTCGAGACGCAATTCGTAGGACTTGCCGTTACCCGTGTCGCTTGCCGCATTGGTGAAGAATTGCAGCGAGAAGTTCCCGGTCAGCCGGCGCTGGAATGCCGTGGGGTCGCCCGCTTGGTCGATGAATGTGCTGAACTTCGACAGCGTATGACTGACCTGCCCGGTGACCTTCACCGCGCCGAAATCGTAGGCGAGGGTTCCATAGATCAGGTCAACCCGGCCCGTCGTTCCCTCGCCGCGCGGATCCAGCGTCACGTCACGCGTGATCGGGGCGTTGCCGCAAAACAACGCATTGACGGGAATGACGGGTTGGCCGAGAGGAGCCACGTTGAAAACCGGGCCGCAATTGTTGGCTGCCGTCGGAATGACGCGAAACGCGGGCTGCTCGTCGTCGCGCTTGTTGCGCGCGGCGAATACCTTGAGCGAGAACTCGTCGCTCGGTTGGAACAGGACTTGACCGCCGAAGCTGTCGCGATCGCGATAGCCGCCGAGTTTCTCGCCATTGCGGATGTTCGTGATCGTGCCGCCGAACTCGCTCGCGCCGGCGAAGGCGCGGACGGCCAGCGTGTCGGCGATGGGCACGTTGACCGACGCGCGCGCGCTCCAACGCTTGTAGTTTCCGCCCGTCGCCTCGACCACGCCCTCGAACTTCTCTAGACTGGGGGCTTTGGTGACGTAGTTGATGGCGCCGGCGAAGGTGTTGCGGCCATAGAGCGCGCTTTGCGGGCCCTTCACGACCTCCACGCGCTCCAGTTCGATCATGCCGAATTCGAGGCCGGACCGATTATCGAGATAAACGCCGTCAATAAAAATGCCGACGTTGCCTTCGAGACTCAGCTGGTCGGTCTGCGCAAGTCCGCGGATCGCGGGGTTCTGATAGGCGCCGTTCACGTCGTTGAACGAGAATCCCGGCGTCATCTCGGCGATGTCGTCAAGCGACACGGCATTGGCTCGCAGTAGTTCGGATTCCGTAATCACACTGATCGAGAGCGGCACCGACTGCAGGTTCTCCTCCCGCTTACGAGCCGTGACCACCACCTCCTCGATCGCCGTTTGGGCGTAGGCGGTCGGGCTGGCCAACGCCGTTGCCATGAGCGCGACGGCAAACGCCTTGAGCGAGTTTGAAGGCAGAGTCCCTAGATAGTGCATCGCTGTCCCCCTACTTGTTCAGCATCGCTCCGTCGGAGCAATGCAACGGCAACTCCCCGGCGCCGCACCCATGAGGGCCGGCGCTCATCCAGAAGCCTGGATTACGAGATTATGACGAGCAAGGTGACATAAACTCCAATTGTGATATCTCATATACCCATAAAAGGCATTTATCGAGACCGTTGTTGTGGCCGACGGGCGGCACTTAAACGCGGTTGGGGAATTTGCTGATCAGCAGATCTTTCACGAGATCAGGCAAGTCCTTCGTGTCGTGAACCTTCAGTCCGGCCTTGGTCGAAAAGATCTGCGGAGCGTCGTTCGCCGCATAGCCGCTCCAGCCATACAGCGATGCGCGAGCGAGCGCGCTGAATGAATAATGCGCCGTAATGGTCGGCGACTGAGGGTCCATGAGCCGTTCATAGCTGACGCGCCAGGTCGACGTATCAAGCGAGGGCTGATGGGGACCATCTTTCTGGCGAACGGCGAGATTAACGAAATCGATGTAATGACCGAACCGGTTCGGCCTGCGGTCAAACTCCCTGACGGTGGCGGTTGTCTGAGCGCCGACCTGACCGGTCGGCTGGAATTTGACGGGCGATGAAATGCTGAACAACTGGTATGGAAGCGGGATTCGCTCGGAACTTTTTCCATTCAGAAACGACTCCATGCGGCGATCTGACTCGGGATCAAGAAAACAGCGCGTGAACATTGCCCTCATGACCGGGTCTTTTGCGTCCGCCGGCTGCTCGATATAGATCGTCCAGAGTTCCAGTTCGTCGACAAATGGCTCAGATGGAATTCCATCACGGCACAGGTGATGGCGGGTCCGGATCGAGACGTATGACGTTGCGCCGACCAGATTGTATTGCGCCTTGAATTTGGCATGGAGAAAGCTGATCGGATCGTCGAGATCGAAGGGATACCGCGCATCGATTCGGGCGCGCGGATGCTTGCCGGCGTCGGGTGCAAGATCACGCTGCAATCCCGGCGGAGTAAATATCTCTCCGGACTCGGCGTGCGCTTTGGACCAAGGCAAGATCAGCGCGGAACTGAATAGAGCCGTGAGGCCTCCCGAAACCTGGAGCGCCGATCTGCGCGACAGATCTTCATCCCAGTTGTGCTGCGTCATATGACCTCCCTTTGTGTCGCGGATATTGTGTTCCGGATGCCGGACCATCGCCTTTGGCGATTTGATCCTGACGCTCCTCCCCCCGGGTCAACCAATCAGTTCCGAGTTGGAACTCATGCTCGTTCGTTATCGGTCTTAGCGATAAGCCGTAATTATTGCCGTGGTACATGAGCGCATTTGAGCCGCCGCACATTGTCATGATAAGCCGAAGGCCGACAAAGTGGCAGCTGGACACCACATGACACGGTTTTCTGCGAACTGGCTGGATGGGCGAGCGCGGCTTTCGTTCATTTTCTTTCTGTTTCTCGGCTTGGCGATCTTCGCCGAACACTCACCGGTCTGCGCGGTCGAACGGGGGGAACGGGACGAGAGTTTGCGCGTTGCGACTCCGGTCGGCGGGTCCAATTTTGCCCAACCGTTCACGCGGCCGGGCAACGCTGCGGTGCGCTTTGCCGTGTTCGACACGCTGACGAGGGAGGATTCGGCGGGCAAGCTTGGTCCTCAACTGGCAACAAGCTGGCGCATGGACACGCCAACATCCTGGACTTTCACGCTTCGGCCAGGCGTTCGATTTCATAACGGCGTGGCGTTTTCATCGGCTGCGGTGGCCACGACAATCGAGATTTTGCAAAAGTCCACGGGCATCGGTTTCGATCTCGCCAGCGAAGTCGCAGGAATTGCAAGGGTCGATCAAATCGACCCCCTCACCGTGCGCTTTATCCTCACGGCGCCGGACGCGATATTGCCGCGCCGCCTCGGACTGATCCGGATCATCGAGGCCGGGGCCTGGGCGACCATGGGTCCGGACGCATACGCGCGAAATCCGATCGGCACCGGACCCTATCGCGTCGCCGCGTGGGACGATAGCGCCGCCTCGACCATTCTCGAGTCGGTCCCTGAGTCGTGGCGCGCCGCAAACGCAATTCAGCGTATCGAGATTCGCGACGTTGCGGACGCGACGGCCCGCGTGCAGGCGCTGCTGTCCGGCCGCGTCGATGTCGCCTTTGCCTTGAGTCCGGACGATATCAGCGTGCTCGAGTCCGCTGGCGCCCGGGCGCACGTTTTTCCCGGGCCCATGGTGATGTCGCTGACCATGCGCAATGTCGAGGGTACTCATCCTGCATTCCATGACGAGCGCGTCCGAAGGGCCCTCAATTACGCCATTGACCGGGCCTCGATCTCGAATCAGATCATGTCGGGAGCGATGAAACCTGCTGGCATGGGATTCACCGCGGGCGTGACGGGATACAATCCGTCAATCGAGCCTTTCACCTATGATCCGGACCGCGCAAAGAAGCTTCTCGCCGAAGCCGGTTATCCCGATGGTTTTAAGTTCGTCGCCGGGGTCACGCTGGGGCAGGTGCCCAACGACACGGCGGTGTTTCAGTCGGTCGCGCAGGACTTGAAGCGCATTGGCGTGGTCGCTGAATTGCGTACCTTGACCTTTCCCGATTTTCTCGAGCGATTGACCAGCGGGCGGTGGAACGATATCAGCGTTTTCTCGATGCTTTGGGGCGCGGCGACTTACGCAGACGCCTATCGCTACCTTGAGCGTCATTCATGCCTTAATGCGGTGCGCTACTTCTGCGAACCTCAGATCACGCCAAAGCTGGAGCGCGCGCGATTGATCGCCGATCCGCTGGAACGCGAGCAGGCGTTGCAAGCACTAGTCGCCGATTACCAGCGACTGGCGCCCGCGATATGGATTCTTGAGTACGCAAGCATTATTGGCACCGCCCGAAAGCTTTCAGGCCTCGATTTGGCGTTCGAGGGTATCTATTTCGAACGCCTGCATTGGGACGACTGACAAGATCGAGATCGAACCGCCTAGTGCGATAAGAACTCCCACATAATGTCGAGAGTCCGGGCGATTTGCTGATCGGCGGAAATCGTCGCCGGCCGGTCGAGATCCGGCCGGTCCATGGGGCCTCGGCCGTAAGACCAGTTCAAATGATTGGCACCGGGGACGACTTCCAAACGAGGCGGCCGGGCATAGCGCGCGGCTGTTTTGCCCATCAGTTGCGGCGTGGCCATGCCATCATTCTCGCCGGCGATGAACAGCAGGCGCGTTGATGCTGGACTGTGCAAGCTACGGTCCTCGGATCGGTAAGGCAGTTCAAACGAACCTCCCTTGGCTTGCAACGACGTGCCAATAATGATTGCCGCGGCCAAATCATCCACGCCGGCAAAATCTGACGGCGATCGGTTGTTGGGGTTTCTCTTCGCTTCTTGAGGATCGAGCAACTCGAGGACGATCGCGGCGCCCAATGAGTGACCCACCGCGACAATGTTTTTCCTGGCGCCCGGCCATTTCGCCCGGGCATAGTCCAGGGCCGCCAAGGCGTGCGGCAGAGTCACATACCTGGCCGGTACCAGGTTGCTTGACCCCGCTGGAAAAGTCAGCCACTCTAGCGCGGGCTCGACAATCACAGCAGCGTACCCGCGCGCGACGGCGGCTTCCGACAGCCATGTATAGCGGTCGGCGGTCATTTGCGCGCCGGGGACGACCACGATGACGCCGCTTGGGACCTCGCTCGGGGCCTTGGACCAAATTATTCCCTGGGCGTCTGGCCGGTCGATTCGGCTGGCAGTGTAAGGCTGCGCCCAAGCGGTGTGACTTGCGACTGCTAGCGCGAGCAGCCGGAGGAGCGCACGGGCGAGCATGCGTTTACGTTCCCGTGGGGACCTTGAGGAACTTGGTCAAGTCGCCGTCGTCGCTAATCGCCAAACCGATAGCGCGGCTTGGCTCGACCGGGGTCGCCTCTTCTTTCCAGCCGTAATAATAAAGGTGCAATTTGCCGGCTACGGGCACGAGATAGGAATAAGAAGCGCCGGCGCTATCCCACGCATTGACGGGCCCTTTGGTGAGCACCGGTTGATCGAACAGTCTGCGCCAAGTCAAACCGTCGTCTGAACCGGCGGCCGCGATGCTACGCGGGTAGAATTGAAACCTTGAGTCGAGCGCCGAATACGTCATGAGCCATTTAGGTCCCGACCGTTTGGGATTGCGCAGGACATGGCGCGTCACGCTGCCGCCCAATTCCCAAATCGCCGGTTCGGTCTCCCACTTGAGTTCTCCGATGACGGTCCAATCCTCCAGATTGGTGGACTCTGCGACGTGAGTTTCCCAATAGAACACCCGCGGATGCAGCATGGCATAGGCCATGAGGAATCGCTTGCCGTCGTGAAAGATGTTCGGAAATCCGCCATAGATATAATTGCCGATATCAACCGAGGCGCCACCCGTGCCCTTGCCTTTGACGCGGGTCCAATTGATTCCGTCCTTGCTGCGCGCGATTCCTGGACGTCCACGATATCCCTTGAATTGGTAGCCTTCCGGGACCGGAACGCCGCCAATTTCCTTGGGCAGGGTCGCATCGCCCCCGAAATAGGACATGATCCACTCGCCGTCGTGAAACAGGACGTCGCCGGACGCCAGGTGATCGCTGTCAAACGTGTTTGGGTCGCGGCTCGGCTCGAAAACCGAGCCCATGCTCAACGGCCCATCGACTCGGGTCCACTTGATGCCGTCGTCAGATTTGGCGAGCGCGACCCGTCCGGATCCGAATGCCGGCGCGACGTCCTTGGGCCACGATTTGTCGCGGCAGTAATACCACATCCACCACGTCTTTTCCGTCGGATGCCACTTGACAATCGGCCCGCCGATTTTGTCTTCGTCACAGCGCCCGAGCGGGCCTGCCTGAAAGATGAGCCCGTTGTGAGTGGCGGCCATCGCCGGCGTCACCACCCACGGAGCAGCCGCGATCGATCCTAGTCCAGCGATCACACTTCTTCGTGACGGCATCATCGTGGCCTCCTTACACTCGTTCCGGGTAAACCTTCAGGACATGCTCTTTCATGATTTCAGGGAAATCATCGACAGAGTGAAGCTTGGTTCCCTTCACATTGAATAGAATCTGCGTATCGTCGCCCTTGGCGTGCCCCATCCACGGGCGTTCCCATGCTCGCATCAAGCCGGCAAAATTGTAATCGACCGGGACCAGGTCATCCTTGGGGTCCATGATGCGGTTGTAGTCGCCGGACCAAATGGAACCATCCATGCGCGGCTGGTTTGGCCCTTCGTTCTGGAATAGCCCGGCCAGAAAGATCGACAAATCCTTGCCCCATTTGACATGCGGATTCTTGGCCGCCTCGCGTTGCTCGGGGCTGTCCATGAATTCGGGCCGATCAAGGCTCGAACCGGTCCCGTCGGGAAAGAAGAGATAGCTTTCGGCAAACAAGGAGTTCTTGGTCTCGACTTCCTTTTTAAGGACATGATTGAAGACGGTTTTGGCCGGTTTAAAGGTAACGGGATCGGTCATGACGGCGGTATAAGCGGCGCGCTGAACGACCGTTCCTTTGGGAACATTGGGGAATTTTTTTGGATCGGGCCACTGAAGTTGCCACGTCCACAGCCCCAAGAATCCGTAGATCGCGGAACCGGGCTTGCCCTGGGGGCCGAGGTAAACACGACCGAACATCGGGATATAGGTTCGCTTCCCGGACAAATTATTGGTCATCTTGAGCGAAGCCATGCGGTTGCCGTAAGGATCATCAAGATTGAAGTTGCCGCGCAATGGGTCCTCGAATACGGCGGGCTCACCCTTCATCTCCGTTGCATCGAGATCTCGCTTAGATAGTCCAGATGCCGCTTGTTGGGCATATGCCTCCTTGGCGAACAATGCAGAGCCGATAGCAGCGCCGATTCCTCTTACCATCGACCGGCGTTGGATTTGACCGAATGTGTTCATTTGTGTCTCCTGCCCTGAAATGAAAATATGTCTAGGTTAAGTGTTAGGTCACTAAGTTAAGTGTTGCGTCAGCGCGATCTCCCGCCAGGCGGGGTGCGTCAGCTAACGCTTAGCCCGGCCCGTCCATAAGGTGCGCAGCGCCTTGTTGAACTCCTCGGGGCTCTCAAGCGAGAGCAGCCGTCCAGCGCCTTCGATCCGCGCGACCTCGGCGTTGGAAAACTGCTTTGCCATGGCATCGGCGCGTTCGGGAGTGATGACGACATCCGCGCTCCCGATCGGCAAAAGCACCGGCACCTTGATCTTGGCGGCCAAGTCAGGCCGCGGTTGGGTTCGTCCTTGAATCGTCAAAAACTTGACGATCATCTCGGTGCGCGTCTCCAGAAGCATCTGCTTGTAGCGGGCCCGGTTGGAAAGCGTGGGCGCAACACCATCGATATATTCGTCGAACCGTCGGAATAGCGCGTCCTTGCCTTCGACAACCGCAATCCGCGCCATTTCAGCTTGATATCGTTCGTATATTAGATCTCTTTTCCAATCGAGCGCGGCGCTGATCAAGGTGATACTGGCGACGCGCTTCGGAATCCGTTCGCATAGCAATGCGCAAATAAAACCGCCGACGCTCATGCCGACCAAGTCGACCGGTTCATCCACGCCGATCTTGTCGAGAAACTCGATCACGTCGTCGGTGTACTTCAACGGATCGAGGTATTCGTCGGTCACGGGCTCGGACCGCCCCCATCCGCGCATGTCGGGTGCGATGCATCGACGAATGTCCGATAGGCCGTTGAGTTGATCGGTCCAAAGATTGGAATTGAGGAGAAAGCTGTGCAGAAACAAGGCTGGCGGGCCCTTGCCCTTGTCCTTGTAGGCCCACATGGCGCCATTGACATTCACGGCATACATACCGTCAGGGCCCGGGCCGCGCCCCGCTTCACGCTCGCGACCTGCGGCGGCCGCGCCTGACGCCTGAATAGTCCCGGCCAGCAACCCAGCCCCCAAGCCGGCAGTCACGAGACCTCTGCGTTGTGCGAAGCGCTTGTCGGAACTCATTTTGGCATCCTTCGGTTCTGAATGGTCAATGGAGCGTTAGTTGATGACGCGCCGGATAGGCCTCGACGATATGCATCTTAACCGATTGGGGCAGCGAGTCGAATTCGGGTGTCTTGACGCCGATTTTTTGACGCAAGACCTGAGTCTGGTCGTCGCTCGGCAATTCTGTCCACCCGAAGACATTCGCGCGCATGATCGCGGTGAATGAGTAGCTGGATCGCAGCGCCCCGACGGCGGGACTCATCAAATCCGCCGTCTTGACGGTCCAAATCGACATGTCCACGCGCGGTTGATGTGGCCCCTCTCCGGACCGGGCATCAAACATCGTGAAAGCCGTGTCTTCGCCCAGTTCGTAATGCGCACGATCATGCTGAAGCAGCGGCTCAGGCGCGGCATCAGGCGACATATCCAACTTCAGCGTCATGGCGAACACCGTATCAACCAACTGAATCGGCGGTCCGCCCGGAATCTTGACGCTGGTGATGGGCGCCAAAGTCTCCGGGTCGACCGGCACGCGCGTCACGATGAGACGGTGAAGAAATGTGTTGCCGTTTTTGTTCTCATCAGCCGGCGGCCTCTCCAGAAAGGTCGTGAGGAGTTCCAATTCGTTCATAAGCGGGACCGCAGGCCGGTTGGGCGCGCACCAGATGTGGCGTGTGACATAGGCCATGTAGGACGGCTGGCCGTCCAAGCTGCCGATTGTCTTCAACCGCGCGAGACGCCGGCCGCTTGGCGACGCCAGATCGAACTTTCCGCGCTGAGTGAAGCTCGCGCGTTCGAGGCGCCCGGCCTCTTCAGGAAGATTGGCTTGCATTCCGGGTGGCGTGTAGGCGGCTCGGGCCTGGGTCTTGGCTTCCGCGCGCTGGATGCCGCCGTCGAACAAGAGAGAACCAAAACCGAGGCCGCCCAACGTCAATAAAGCGCTCCGCCGCCCCATTCCCCCCTCAGACATCCGCCTTCCCCCCGGTTCGGCTTCGTCGGTCAAACGTCAACAGAGGCAATCGTGAGGGAGATTGTTTTGCCAGACCAATTCATTCGACTGATCTTCACATAACATGAGGCTATGTCCGCGACGAATGGGCATCTGAATCGCAGCCCGACCAGAGGTCACGAGGGCAAGGCCTTGGTGGCGACAGACGTCCGGTTACGCATAAGTGTCGCTTATGCATTGAATAACACTGTCTATTTGTTAGCGCGGCCGGGGTTTGATGAACTTGTTTGCCGTTATTGAAGAAACGCGGTGGCACATTGTCGGCTGCACTTTGGCGATGATGTGCAACAATTTGCTGTGATAGCCATCGACAGGCATTAGCCATCGTCGCGAAAAACCAGGGAGATCGAACATGCTCGTCCGCGCCGCGTTCGTCATCATGATCCTTGCCTCAGCTTGGTCGGCCACAGCAGGTGAAAGCCAGCAACCGAAGACGGATATGGTCCCCAGCGCCAATGATGTTCCGGTTGCCGTGACCACATGGGGCAACAGCAAAGGGCCGGGCGTGCTGTTCGTGCATGGGTTTCTCGCGAGCACCCTGAACTGGCAAAAGCAAATCCACGCAAATCTCGGCGAGACCTACAACATGGCGTCGGTTGATATGCGAGGCCACGGCGCGTCGGCGAAACCTATTGGTGCCGCGAACTATACCGGCACGAAGGTCTGGGCCGACGACATTGCCGCCGCGATCAAGGCGGCGGGCATGTCCAAACCCCTGTTGGTTGCCTGGTCATACGGCGGTTTTTTCATCATGGACTATGTCCGCCACTACGGCACCGCGAACGTTGGCGGAATTGTCCTGGCCGGAACGACGGCGGGCCTGATTCCTCCTCCGCCTCCTCCGGAAATGACCCCCGCGCGCCAAGAGCAAATCAATCGAAATACTTCGCCCAACCTCGAAACCATCATCAATTGGACAAACGGCTACATGGGCTTTCTCATGTCCGACGGTGCGTTGCCGGCGAACGAGGCTGAGATCGTCAAGATCTCTGCCTTACTGGTTCCGCATTACGTGCGTCCGTTCTTGCGCGAGCACCCCACCAACAACAGTGACCTGGCCGCGAAAGTAAATGTTCCAGTGATGTTTATCTCGGGCACGAAGGACGGGTCCGCAAAGATCGACGATGTCCGGGCAGCGGCGGCGGCGGTCAAGGGATCGCAGGTCAAGGAATACGAGGGTATAGGCACCATGACTTTTTGGTATGCGCCAGACCGATTTAACGGCGATATCGCAAAGTTTGCCAGCAGCCTTAACCAAGGACGCGCAAAATGAAATCCCAAGACATCAACAAGCCCGAGGCAACGCCCGCGATTGACGTCGACCGCCGCGCGACTATGACGCGCCTAGGCGGCTTGGCGTTAACAGCAGGGCTTGTTCAGTCGGGCGATGTTTTCGCAATGTCCGATGCCAACGAGAAAAAGATTTCGCAAACAGCGAGTGAACACCCAAGAGCGCAATCCCATCCCGCCGAGGCCTTCATTTTACCCCGATGGATTCCCGCCAAGACCGGCAACTTCGACTTAACCAAGCCAATCGACAATCACTATGCCTTCGCCAAGGTGCAGGCAAATCTTGCCGGTGAGTACACTTGGCTCGCGGAATATGGATGGATCTTGATCGCGCCTCCGGGCAAACCGGCCTATCCATTTCTCGGCCGAATGACGGCGGCAAGAGTATTCGTCACGCCCGCGAATTCGTCTTGGGCGCCGAATATCGGTGAGCACGATTATACGATGTGGGGCACCTTCACCACGAGTCATTTTGATCCGAGAGATTTCTCGCCCGTTTCGCGGATTTTGAATCCATATATTGGTAAAATGATTGATGTCCCCACGTTTCACTTCGCCGACCGCCTCAGTTATCGGCTAGGTCAATCCATCGTTGTGCCCGACGTTGACCCCAAGTTTTACGATCAGCCATGGGATCGCGATGGCGGTTATTCGCCGCACTTTATAAACGCCGGCCAGAACATCACTTACACGGTTCTTGGATCGTCACAGTTTGATGGCCCTCATCAGCCGCGATGCGATGTCGGCTTCTGGACCGTGAAAGCGCAGGAGTTGATGGACCCGGCGCTAAGGTCCATCGACACGCATCGGGATTACTCTGTTATCCAAAAGATGTCGGAATACGCATGGTACGGGGTGGAAAAGGGCGATCCCGCACAAATTCTCGTACATCTGACGGGCATGAAAACCCAAGACCCCAAGCGCCTCCCTGACCTGATCAGAAAGAATCTTTTGGAGAAGAATAAGGATCGATTCTTCTAGAGCAAGCGACGTTCAAATGGAATCAGGTCGCTTGCTCTAGGTTATGGTTTTGTCGCGGCGTTTTGCGGAAAACCGGTATCCACTTGTCCGCACGCCGCTCTAGGGCTCTGAAAAGTTCAGCTATTGAATCGCTCGCTCCCCTTCGAGGCTTTTGAACATGGCCTGCTTCAGCAAATATTGGCGGCGCTGTGTGGCATCCTTGCTAATCCTTTCGAGTTCGTCGCCAAATGACTTCCCGAGTTTACCCTGAATAGAAAATGTTATCCGGAAGCAATCTTCATTGATAATCAGCTTTGTTATATTGATCATGAGGGAGTCTTAACAGGCTGTTGAAAAAGTCTATGGCGGTGCCGGGTTGATCGTGATTCACTTTCCGCATTGTTTTGCGGGAGGTTGTTCGGATGCGGGGATCGGACGAACGGTCTGGATCGCTTTTTTCCTACGTCGATCTTGAGGCGCGGGTGCGGGCCGAGCACCCGCTGCGTGCGATCCGTGAGATCGCCAATTCAGCGCTGAGCGACCTCAGTGGAGACTTTGAAGCCCTCTACCCGCCGCGCCTGGGGCGGCCGTCGATCCCGCCGGAGCGGCTGTTGCGGGCGATGCTGCTTCAGGCCTTCTATGGCCTCCGGTCGGAGCGCCAACTCATGGAACGGATGGAGTTCGACCTCCTGTTCCGCTGGTTCGTGGGTCTCGGGGTGGACGATCCGGCGTGGGACCATTCCAGCTTCACCAAGAACCGGGAACGGCTTCTGGAAGGTGAGATCGCGGCGAAGTTCCTTCAAGCGGTGATGGCGCAGCCGCGCGTGAAACGCTTGCTGTCCAGCGATCACTTCTCGGTCGACGGAACGCTTCTGGATGCCTGGGCTTCCATCAAGAGCTTCCGGCGCAAGGACGGCGGCGACCATGACCCGGATGGCCCGGGGCGCAACGCGGAACGCAACTTCCACGGTGAGGCACGCTCTAACGAGACCCATGAGAGCACCACCGATCCCGAGGCGCGACTGTACCGCAAGGCCCACAATCAGGCGGCCAAACTCTGCTACATGGGCCATGTCCTGATGGAGAACCGCCACGGCCTGGCCATCGGGGGCACGGTGACCGCCGCCTGCGGCACGGCGGAGCGCGATGCAGCGCTTGAGTTGCTGGACCGCCGATCCCGAAGGGGTCGGATCACGCTTGGCGCCGACAAAGCCTACGATGTCCGCGCCTTTATCGCCGATCTGCGCGACCGCGTTGTCACACCCCACATCGCCATAGACGGGCATATCCGCTCAACGGCCACATTCGGCCGGCCCCGCAGCACGGCCATCGACCGCCGCACCACCCGTCACGACGGCTATGCCTCAAGCCAGCGCTACCGCAAGCGCATCGAGGAAGTGTTCGGTTGGATCAAGAGTTCCGCCGGGCTCGCCAAGGTTAAGGTGCGTGGGCGCGCCCGCGTCGATGCGGCCTTCACTCTCGCTCTGACCGCCTACAATCTCATCCGCTTGCCCAAGCTCCTGGCCGTGACATGAGCGTCCGGGGCAAGTGGCGCGTGATCGAGACCCCGGGGTACGATATGGCCGGGCCGCGGTCCTACTTCGTCTTCGGCAAGACCGACGGCGAGTTCGCCCTGGATTGCCTCACCGGCGCTATCCACGGAGCCTGCGACGGACGCGCCGTGGAGTTCAACTGGACGGGCAGTGACGAAATAGAGCCCGCCGCAGGCCACGGATGGGCCGAAATGCAAGATGATGGCTCACTCGAAGGCGAGATATGCATGCAAACCGGCGACGAAATCCCGTTCATCGCTCGCCGTTCAACGACTTCTTCAACAGCCTGCTAAGCC
>JANRJL010000016.1:0-6775 GCA_033763995.1 Rhodospirillaceae bacterium
CGCGCCTCAAGATCGACGTAGGAAAAAAGCGATCCAGACCGTTCGTCCGATCCCCGCATCCGAACAACCTCCCGCAAAACAATGCGGAAAGTGAATCACGATCAACCCGGCACCGCCATAGACTTTTTCAACAGCCTGCTAGCTGTTCCTTGCTTTGCCAAAAAAAGCTTCAACCGTCTCTGCCGATCGGGCTTTGCGGCGAATACTCGATCTCTGAGCTTTGTCGCCGCGCTGGATACTGTCGATGGAATGCGAGAGCGAAGGAAAACAGCAACAACCGAGTTTAGGCGGAGGCTACTTGTTTGCGAATACAACGCGCTACTCGAGATACAACGCACGCAGCCTGGCCACGTCCGCCGTGTCGATGCCGAGTTCCTTGTCGAGGTAACCGAGCACCGATCCGTAATCGCGCTCAAGGGTTGTGAAAATCTCCTCGAGCAAGGCGCGGCCTTCGGCATTGTAGAGCGGGCGGGGTTCGAACAGCGCCTTACCGCCGCTGGCGTCGGCCATCATTTTCTGCTGGAAGCGCGCGACGACGTTGCGCTCGGCCATCTCGGCGGTGGAAGGCGCGGCCCATTCGTTCAGCGGCTTGCGATACTTCGTCGAGAGGTGATAGTCGGCCAGGATCGTCTCACGCGGCACGTTCAGCGCGCTCAAGATCAAGGCATAGGCCACACCCGTGCGGTCTTGGCCCGCCGAGCAGTTTACCGACAAGGGCGCTTCGCCCGCCACGAGGCTGTCAAACATGACGCGGAAATGATCGCGCAGAAAAACCGGCATCTGGCCATAGGAACTGCCGGCTTGGCGCGCGACAGCGGCATCAACGCCTTTCGGGTCTTCCATGAGCGGGCCGAACAGCGGGGCTGCCGGATAGTCGATGGTGATCTTGCGCGTAAGGTCGCCGGCTTTCCAATTCGTCGGCGTCAGCTCGCGTTCCTCGACCGAGCGCAGATCGCACAGCACTTTGATCCCGAGATGAGACAAATACTCGTAGTCGGCAGGGGTCAACTTTCCCATGGCGCCTGAACGGTAGAGCATGCCCCACTTCACGCGCTTGCCGTCAGCGGTTTCGTAGCCGCCCAAGTCGCGGAAGTTCGATCCGCCTTCCAGCGGCAGCACTCGTTCGGCGGTCCACACGCCGTCGCCCGACGCTGTTTCCAGGAAGTAGTACTGCCGTTGTCCGGTGGCCACAGCCATCCGATGCACACCGTCGGCATCGGCCTTCGATACGACCTTACGGGCGTCCGCTGCTGCGTTAGCGCGATCGGCCACAGTCACGTTGAGCGGGCCTTGTGCGCTCCAGCGAATTTCGATCTCGTTACCCATGCGCGTGGCTTGGGCGTCTTTCACGGCGGCAAAAGCGGGTTGCCACAGCAGCGCCGCGGTCACGATAGCGGTACCGAACATCAGCAGGGAGCGGACGGAAACGGTCATATCGGATCTCCTCGGTCCAAGGGGAAGGGGATGACTAGTAATTGAAGCGCACACCGGCCAAGTAGCGCCGGCCGAAACCTTCGACTTCGAAGGGCCGATCCTCGGTGCCCTCGTAGCGAAGCCCCACGGCGTCGGTCAGGTTGTTGGCATCGAAGTAAACGCCGACGTAGTCGTTGATCTGGTAGCGCGCCGAGAAATCAAGGCGTTCGCTCGCGTTCCAGTACAAATCACCCTCGGCGATGACGGCGAAGTCATCGACCCAGTCGGTGCGGTGCTGGTAGCTGAGGCGCGTCGACAAGCCGAAGTTTTCGTAAAACACGGCGATGTTGGTGACGCGCTTCGAGGTGCCGGGGAAGTCGACCTTGCGGCCCGTCGCGGTGCGGAAGTTGCCCTTGAGGAACGCGACACTGGCCTGGACGCCGAAGCCGTCGAACGGTTCTGGCAGGAATGTCCACGGATGATTATATGTCATCTCCAAACCATACAGCTTGCCGTTGTTGCCGTTGACCGTGGTGGTGAAGCGGTAGCGCGAGCGGTCGACGCCGCCGAAGTTGAAGCGCGTGTCGCCCACGACCGTAGTCGAGTCGAACAGCACGTCCTTGACGTCGCGGTAAAAGCCGTTGGCAGACAACAACGCCGCGTCGTCGAAGTACCATTCGAGCGAGGTATCGAAGCCCAGCGCCCGCTCCGGTTTCAATTGCGGATTGCCGCCGGTGACGGTCTCAAGGCCCGCGATATCGTTGATGGTTTGTGTCGCCCGGAGTTCGCCGAAACTCGGCCGCGCCGCACCGCTGATGCCCGACAGGCGGTATTTCAGTTGGTCCGAGAGGTCCAGGCTCCAATGAATGCTGGGGAACACGTCCGTGCGCGAGGACTCGAACGAGACCGGAGAGCGCACCGGCACGCCGCCGGCGCCCGTGGCCACGGCAACGCCGCTGGAGGTGATCTTGACGTGCTCAACGCGAGCGCCGGCCACCAGGGTTTGGCGATCCCAGCGCCAAGTGTTCATCGCGTAACCGGCGTAGATGTCCTCGTCGACGGTGTTGGCGAGGGACGCATCGCGAATCGGCAAGGGGTAGGTGCCCCGGCCCGCCGCGTTGGCCGCCCCGGCGGCTGTCAGGAGCGCATCAACTTGGCGGCGCATGCCGACGTTGTCGATGTAGCTCCACGTGTAGCCGCGCGGGAAATCTTCGTCGACCGGCTCGCTGGTGATGAAGCTGAAGGGAGTCCAGGGTTGGCCGAGTTCCGTCGCCGCGGTGCGGAACACGAACGTGCCCGCCGTGCCGTTGGGTCGCAGCACCGAGACGTTGCCCGGGTCCTCCGACTTGCGCCGGTCCACCTGGCCGCCGAAGGCCAAGGTGGCATCTGTGCCGAAGGACTCCCATTCGCGGTCGAGATCGCCCTTGAAGGTGTAGGACTTGGTCTTGGTGCCGAGCCCGAAATAGAATAGCGTCTCGGTGTCGAAGGCCGCTTGATTTAAGCTATCGCGTCGTGCACCGCGCGACAACACGCCGCCGGTGGACACCGTGTCGTGGATGGTCAGTAGCGGATAGCGCCGGTCAGAGTTGTCATAGACGATGGACGGGCGCAGTGCGGCGTTGGCCGCGCTTTGGAAGATCAACGGCAAATCCGTGTCATCCTCAGTTTCGGTGTAGGCGACGTCCCAGGTGCCTGACCACGACGACCACTCATGCTGGCCGCGCAGAACGTTGTAGAATGTGGACGTGAGGTAGTCGCCCTTCTCGAAGGCGCCTTGCACCGGTACCGCCACCAAATCGCCCGAGGCGAAGCCGCGCGTGCCCGACCGTGCGCCGGTGAAGGTATACGTGTACTGGTTGCGTTCCTCGTCGTCCTTGAACTCGGTGTAGAGACTGTTGAACGTGATGGTGTGGCCGTCGCTGGGGCGGAATTCAATCTTGCCCGTCAACGAGTTGGTCTGGCGCACGATGATGTATTTGGCCGTCCTGAGGCTCGCCAAGCCGCCGGCGTTGTAGCGCGGCTCGGTGTTGTCGGTCTGTTGTTCGAATTCGAAGAACGAGCCGGCGATCATGGCGCCGAAGGTTTCGTTGGCCCACGATGCACGTCCGGCGAGTTGCTTCTGGGGCCCGTCACCTAAATCGACCTTGCCGTAGCCGCCCTGGCCCAGGAATTGCCAGTCGGGATTGCGCAGCGGCGAGAACGTCTCGATGCTGACGCGGCCCGCCAAGGCCTCGGCGGGCATGTCGGGTAGCAGCGTCTTGTTGACGATGACGCGGTCGATCAGCGCCGCGGGCACCGAGTCGAACCGGAACACGCGGTCTTGCGCGCCCAGCACGTTGATGCCGTCAAACGACACGCTGGTCCATTTCGCGGGCGCGCCGCGCACCTGAATAAAGCGTTCCTGGCCCTGGTCGCGCTGCACGGCGACGGCAGGCAAGCGGGCCAAGGCGGCGGCGGCGGTGAGGTCGGGAAACCGGCCGATGGTGTCGGACGCGATGACGTTGACGACGTTATCGGCTTTTTGTTGCGCGGCCAAGGAGGCTTCCAAACTGTCACGCAGGGGCCGACCGGTCACCACGAGCTCTTCGATACCGTTGTCGTCGTCGCGCGCGCTGCGGCGCTCGTCAACTTGGGCGGTTTGTTCGGCCGCGTTGGGTTGCTCCTGTTGCGCACTGGCGCTCACGGCCGGCGGCAAACACAAAGTCGCGAGCAGGATCTGACGAGTTAAATGACGGGCGCGGCTCCACGACGACAGGCACGGCAATTGCGAGCTTCGCGAGGCCGCGAGCACAAACACATTCTTCACGGCTGGTTTTCCCCTGAGGTTTAGCAGAAGTCATCAACTAGGGGAGGAAGATGACTCTTCGTGAACGGCAAGGTGACTCAATGGTGACAAGAAATGCAGCGCTCGCTGCGCGGACCGCGGCAAGTTGACGACGAGTTGGCCTCGTGTCGTCGCTCCCTTCGATCATGGCCCTGCCCATCGCCGAGGCGCCGTTCCTGGCGGGACGATCCACAGCTAGGGCTTCACCAGCTATGCCGGTGTGGCGGTGGACGGCGAATTGCGCGCGATCAAACAGGACGGCACGCCCATCAAGGGCCTCTACGCGGCGGGCGAACAGCTGGGCATGGCCAGTTGGTGGGCAAATCGGTGTGCGGCAGGATGTCGGTGACGCCAGCTTTGGCCTTCGGCCGCCTGCGGGGGATGAAAATCCTCTCGGCCTAAGCGGCGAGCGCGAGATCCGGCTTGGATTCGTCCTGGGGCGGACGGCGATGCGCGGGCTGCACGGCGGCGGGTGCAGGCAATTCGAGATAGCGCATGCGCTTCATCTCGCGCCGGCCCTGGGTGACGGTGTCCAGCACCAGGCCCGAGGCAAAGCTGAGAAACGCGAGGATCATGAGCCCGGTGGACAGTATTGCCGTGGGCAAGCGCGGTACTAGGCCGGTGTCGACGTAGGTCATGAACAGCGGCCAGGCCAGCGCGACGGCCAGGCCCGCCAGAGCGGCAGCGACGAGGCCAAAAAACGGCATCGGGCGCTCTTCCTTCACCAACTTGCCGATCATCCACAGAATGCGCAGGCCGTCCTTGATGGTCGAGAGCTTCGAGGCCGAGCCCGGCGGGCGCGAGCGATACGACGTAGCCACGTCGGCGATGGGCATGCGCAGCTCGAGGGCGTGGACGGTGAGTTCCGTTTCGATCTCGAAGCCGCGCGCCAAGGCCGGGAAGGTTTTCACGAAGCGGCGCGAGAAGACGCGATAGCCCGAGAGCATGTCATTGGTGCGCTTGCCGAAGACCTGCGTAACCAGACCTGTCAGCAACAGATTGCCGAAGCGGTGGCCGGGCCGGTAGGCCTCTTGTTCCACCGGCACGCGCGAGCCGTTGACCATATCGAGCTGGTTGTCGACCAGTTCGCGGATCAGGCGCGGCGCGCTGGCGGCATCGTAGGTGTCATCGCCGTCGACCATGACATAGATATCGGCTTCCACGTCGGCGAACATGCGCCTGACGACGTTGCCCTTGCCTTGCAAGGTCTCACGGCGCACCACGGCGCCGGCGGCCGCGGCCACGGCGGCGGTGCGGTCCTTGGAGTTGTTGTCGTAAACATAAACGGCGGCACCAGGCAGCGCAGCTTTGAAATCACGCACCACGGCGCCTACGGCGGCCTCTTCGTTGTAGCAGGGCACCAGCACGGCCACGACGGGTTCGTTAGACATTGTCGGATTCCTGGGAGGCCTGATCGGGCAAACGCGAGACGGCGCAAAGTTCGGGGCCGGGGCCGAAGTTGGTCGGCGTCGGGCGGCAGTTATCGGCATCGAGTGTCAGGCCGAAGGTGCTGAGCACTTCGGCCGCATAGGCCCGTTCGGGTTCGAGGGCGAGCACGTAAAAGTCGCCGTCGTGGCTGACGATGCGCTCGCGGATTTGACGGTTGATACCAGTGTCACCATGCGCGGGCTCGATACCGAAGCCGACGATGCGCAGGAACGAGGCTTCGCGCGGGAAAGCCGGGATCACCCAGGCCGTCGGCGAGAAACCCGCCAGCAACACCATGGCGCGCTCGGGCCGCTCGATCACGGGGGCCGTGACCTCGACGAATTTGTCGCCCCAGGGCACGCGGCCCCAGGTTGCGGGCCAGGCGCTGACAGTAACGAAGGCAAGCACGCCCGCCGACGCGATGCGCCACACGCGGGCCGGGATCGGCCATAGCGCCAGCGTGAGCACGATCAGCAACGGCGCGATGAATTCGGCCGGAATCAGGTAACGATAGATGCCGAACAGCGCGAGCCACACGGCATACGACAGCCACACGGCGATCAGCACATAGGCGGCGCCGTCGCGCAGCAGTTCGACGCGGTCGGCGATGCGCCCGCGCGCCGCCACCCACAGCATGGGCAGCAGGGCCAGCGTCGTGTAAGCGAGCAGGATGCGAAAATCGCGGAAAGCCACCTCGCCCACCTTCTCGGCGTCGAAGGCGAAGAACACCGGATAGAAGATGGCCGCGAGCCAATTGTCTGGCACGAAGCGCGTGTCGCGGTAGTCCTGGGCGAGGCCCATGGACGAGCCGAACAGTTCGTTGAAATAGGGGAAGATCGGATTGCCGAAGCTGTCCCAGAGGAAGACCATCCAGTGCCCAGCGAACAGACCGATGCCCACCAGCACGCCAAGGCCGAAGACGAAACTGCGCGCTACCCGCACCCAGCCACCGGGGCCCACGAACAAGAACGCGCCGCACAGCCCGACGCAGAAAATCACCGTGGGCAGTTTCAAACCGGCCGCGGCGCCGACCGCGACTCCGCCCAGTGCCAGCCATAGCCAGGGCTTCCGGGCGCCACGCGCGGCGGCCTCCCAACTGCGCCCTGCGAT
>JANRJL010000018.1:0-4903 GCA_033763995.1 Rhodospirillaceae bacterium
GATGCCCGCCGCCCCGCCGCCGACAATCAGAATTTGATGATGTTGTGTTCCCGCCATGACCCCGGTCTCCTGTTGAGCACGCTTGATCGGATGTTACTCTAGTGTGGTGGATTTGAAGTTCCTAGGATTTTGCCGCGCGCACTTTGAGGAACTTCAAATCCAAAAACCACACTAGATTCATAATGTTCTAGTGTCGCTTTGATTCCGAAGTTCGTTAAAGTTCTTGCCGCGAGATCGAACGAACTTCGGAATCGCGACACTAACCCCGATTCGGGCCACCGGCCACCGGCCCGGACGATCAATTTTCGCCAGGCTTGGCGCGGAAGAAAACACACCATGCCGTCGATTTTGCGGATGCTTTTTTTCCTGCTCGCAACGGTGGTGGCCGCCGCGCCGGCCCGAGCCGATTCGGCGGCAGATTTTCAGCGCTTCGTCGGGCTGTGGGCCGGGGATTACGACAATCTCAAGCAAGCCAATGCGCAGGACGCCGCCGGCGTGCCCGCCAAGGAACGCAATCAGCCGACACTCTTGTTCATCCGCAAGGTCGATTTGCCCGCCTTCGGCACCGAAGTCTTTTACGCCGAATGGCGCGACGGCAAGAATCCCGGCAAGGTGACGCGGCAACGCATTTACGCTTTGGAGATCGACGGGGCGGAGAAAAAGCTGCGGCTCAATCTGCACATCTGGCCCGCCGACAAGCCGGACTTTGTCGCGCGCACCGTGGGCGCGCATTTGGACCCCGCGAAGCTCGCCGGGGTCATGCCCGCCGACATGGCGGGCCTGAAAGGGTGCGATGTGTTTTTCGACGTTGGTGCGACGGAATTTTTGGGCGCCATGAAAAAAGGCGCTTGCGCATTTCCCGCGCCCGACGGCACGCCGATCTATTCCTGGTCGCAGATGAAGATCGACGAGCAGGCGTTTTCCTATCTCGACGGCTGGTTCAGGCTCGACCACACGCCCTTCATGCAGTTCACCAAGGAGTGGTTCGTCTTCGAGCGCAGGAATTAGGAGCCCGACGATTCGTAGGCGTGCGCGGACCCCGCCGGGTCTTCGACGATGTAGCCGGTGTCCGTGGCCGTGAGGTATGCGGGGCCGATGGGCACCTTGCCCGCGCCGCCGGGAATATCGAGCACATAGATCGGCTGGGCGAGGCCCGAGAGCTTGCCGCGCAAACGCTTCACGATCTCGCGGCCACGGTCCAGCGGCACGGCGAAATGCGAGGTTCCCGGCGCGCGGTCCAGTTGGTGCAGGTAATAGGGCTTGATGCCCGCCGCGAGCATGGCGCGGAACAGCGATTCCAAAACGTGGGCATCGTCGTTGACGCCTTTCAGCAGCACCGATTGCCCGAACAACATGACGCCGCTGCGCCGCAGTTTGCGGACGGCCGCCACCGCTTGCCCCGTCAATTCGGCCGCATGATTGCAATGGACCGCCAAGTTGACGGGTTTATGCACGGCCGCCAATACACTCAGCAGGACATCGTCGATGCGTTCGGGGGCGGCCACCGGCACGCGCGAATGAATACGGATCGTCGCGACGTGAGGAATCTCGTCCAGCGCCGACAAAATCGCGCCCAGGCGCCGCGCCGACAGCACCAGCGGATCGCCGCCGGTGAGAATGACCTCCCAGATCGACGGCGTGGCGCGAATGTAATCGAGGGCGGCGTGAAGTTCCGTCTCGCTCAGGCCGCCGCTGTCGGGGCCCACGGCCTCGCGGCGGAAACAAAAGCGGCAATAGACCGCGCACACGCGCGTGGGCATCAGCAACACGCGGTCGGGGTAACGATGCACGACGCCGGGCACCGGGCTGTGGGCCTCGTCGCCAATGGGGTCGGCAAGCTCGTCGGGCCGGATCGTCAGTTCATCGCGCGAGGGCAGATATTGGCGGGCCACCGGCCCGTCGAGCCCCGTCTCGCGAATCAGCGCGGCGACGGCGGGTGTGACGGCCACGGCATAGCGGGCCGCGACCGCTTCAAGCGGCGATCTGTCGCGCTCCGCGATCAAGTCGGCGGCAGCCAATTGGGCCGGTGTCCTCAGGGTGGCGTGTGCAGAAGCGTTCATCTTAGTTAACTCTGGCGATCTCGGAATTCGTCGGTTCTTCTGCGCCAAACCGCGGCCCGTCGCAACGGTCAAGGCGGGGTTTGATCCCCATCAATGAGCCGGGCCCACTGCCCGCGCCACTGTAGCGGAAATAAGGGGGGCGGCATGTCGACCTATGATCTCATCACCTGCAACAGCGGCCTGGTCGTGGATGTCTGCGAGGACTCCGCCGAGGCGGAGCGCGTAAGGGTGTCGCGGCGCAAGGGCGGCTACTCGATCATCTCGGTGATCGGCTGCGATCATGCCGATGTGCTCGATATCAAGAAGGGCTCCTACGGCAAGTTGGCGCCCACGCGGGTCTATCATCATGGCGCGCATCCCTGGCTGGTGGTGTCGGCTCACGGCGATCACCCCGCGAAGATTTCACTCAGCATGGACGAGGCCGGGTAGGCCGCGAACCAAACCCATATATATCAAGCCATATATATAGGTGTCTCCCCGCCTTCGACCGGAAGTTCTGGGTCCATGGCCAGGGCCCGTCCGCCCAGGCCGTTCTGTGATCATGCGCGTATCGCGCCTTGTGGCCGCCAAAACGCACCGTCATGCTGACCCGAGCTGGGATTTTGGAGGCCTCATGATTGTCGTGCAAACGCCGTGGACGGTGAAGGACGAGGGCACGCTCTCGGCCGTGCTGGAGGAGGCGCGGCACACGCTCTTGGATCCGGGCCCCGCGCTGGCGCTGCTGCCGCACGCTGACGGCCGCGAACAGGACGCGCCCAAGGAAGCCGAAGTCACCGCATTTCTCGGGCGCTTGGCGAAGGAGCATGCTCTGTACCTTTGCGCCTCGGCTTTTGTTCGGGTTGATGGCGATCCCGCGCCGCGCACGGTTGGCTTTCTCGCCGCGCCCGACGGCCGCAGTCTCGTGCGGGCGCCCAAGGTGCTGCCCGACCTGGTGGAGGGTTTCACCGACACGCTGGCCGACACCTTCAAGCCCTATCGCCCGACGGTCGCGGCCACGCCCCTGGGCCAGATCGGCGTGCTGTGCGGCGAGGACATTCTTTATCCGCAAGTAGTGCGCGGCCTGATCACGTCGGGCGCCGAGATCATCCTCAACCCCGCGCGCGAGCGGCGCGACCAGAACTTCGAGGCGCGCATGACCGCGCGCCAGGCCCGCGCCTATGAAAACATCTGCTACGTCGTCACCGCCTCGGCCACGTCCATCACGCGCGGCAATGTGTCGGTGAAACTCTCGCCGGCGTCCATGGTGGCGGAATGGTGGGGCACCAAAGTCGCGTCCGGCGGCGATGAATCGTTCTTCACCGCCGACATTGACCTCGAAAACCTGCGCCGCCGCCGCCAGGAGCCCATGGGCAACTATCCCGCCACGGTGCGCATGCCGCTCTACGGCCCCGGCTACAAGGCCAAGGCGGGCCCGTCGCGGGCCTCGCCCGCCACCCGCGAGGGCTGGCGCGCCGAAGCGGCCAAGCTGCTGGCCGCGCAGCCAAAGCCCGCGCAAGGTGTGAAGCGCGAGGACCGCTACGAAGTGGGCCTGTGCCAATGCGTCTCGGTCGGTTCGGCCACGCCCGACGACCTGGTGCCCAACCGCATGCGCAATCTGGACGCGGCGCTCGGCGTCATCGGCTGGGTGGCCCGCTCGCCCGCCGTGCGCTTGGTGGTGTTCCCCGAGTTTTTCCTGACCGGCGGGGCAAGCCCGCTCGGCAGCCGCTCGGCCCACATCGCGCATCTCATCGGCATCACGTTCCCGGGGCCCGAGGCCGACAAACTGGCCAAGTTCGCCCAGGATACCAAAAGCTACGTCGCCGGCGGCGTGTTCGAATTCGATCCCGACTGGCCGGGGCGCTTTTTCAACACCGCGTTCATTTTTGACGACAGCGGCAACCTGATTCATCGCTACCGCAAGATTCATTGCGCCGATGTGTTCGGCATGCTGCCCGACGCCACGCCCGGCAGCGTTTACGATCAATATGTCCAGAAGTACGGCTATGAGTATTTGTTCCCGGTGGCCGACACGCCCATCGGCAAGCTCGCGACCAAAATTTGTTTCGACATGAATTTCCCCGAGACCTCGCGCGCCTTCGTGGCGCGTGGCGCCGAGGTGATCATTCACCCGACGTCCGAGCCCCACAACATCCGCCGCCGCGCCTGGGACATGGGCCGGCACACCCGCGCCTTCGAGAACACGGCTTACGTCGTCACCGCCGGTCACGGCGGCGAATACGGCGCGCGGTCGGGCGGCCAGCTCACCTTCATGAACCGCGGCTTCAGCAAGGTGGTGAATTTCGACGGCACCCTGCAGACCGTGGCCGACGGCCCCGGCGCGGTGCCGCTGCAGGGCTCCATCGACTTGAAGGCGCTGCGCCATGCCCGCGCCAATCCCAAGGCCAACCTGGCGATGTGGGACGATACGGTGGTTTACGAGGCGCTCTACAATTCCGGGCGGGGCCTGCCCAACAACCTGTGGGCCGGCGACCCGGCCGTGAACCCCTACGAGAAGATGGTGCAGCTCAAGGCGGTGATCGGCGCCTACAACAAGGACGGCGTCTACGTGCCGCCCGGCGACGGCGCGGCCAACGCCAATCTCGACAACGCCCGCCAGGCCGCGACGGCGTAGAGCATTTCCCCGACAAGTGGGAACCGGTTGGCGTGGGAAATGCGACCAAAAAGAACGTGTTGCTGAGACTACGTGATTCGCTCGAATTTGACTCTAGCACTTTGCTGAAAAACCCACTGGCGTTGTTGTCGATAAGATGATTCGATTCACGCGTTGAGTCCATGGGGTGTGGGATGCGCGGGTCGTTTCAAGATCAAGGTGGGTTGTTTTCATATGTTTCGCCGGAGAGCCG
>JANRJL010000036.1:0-4826 GCA_033763995.1 Rhodospirillaceae bacterium
TCAGGGCGGTGTGAGCGCCGCCATCCGGTCGGGCCGGGCGATGCGCCAATAAACGTACGCCGCCAGCGCGCCCACCAGCGACGAGCGCAGCCCGTTCATGAGCAGGCCGGGGACCGCCGCGGCGAGGCTCGCCTCGGGCGATTGCGCCGCCACCAGCCACGCCGACAAACCCACGTCGACCACCAGGGCGATGGCGAAGCCGCCGATGACGGCGTGATGCCAGCGATGCCGCGTCTTCAGCACCAGAAAAACCGGCCGGCCGATGATGATCAGCACCGTGACGGCGAACAGCGTCGCCAGAAACGTCTGCGACGCGAGCGCGCGCCAGCTTAAGGCATCGAGCGGATGATCGACGGCGCGCCACGCGGCCAACGTCTGGTCGAGCACAGCGTGAGCGACGCCGAACGCCAGCGAGCAGATCAACAAAGCCGCGAACACGCGCCGCATGGCGAGACCGTGTCCTATTCCGCCGCCAGTTTGCGTTCCGGCAGACCCCAGCCGTGGCCGCCCTGGATGTAGCCCTTGGGCACGCCCGCATCGGGCGTGAAGCCGTACATGGGGTCGGGCACGGCGGCGGTGACGATGTCGCGCACCTTGAGCAGCTTGGCGAGATCGATGCCGGTTTTCAGGCCCATGCTGTCGAGCATGAACACCAAATCCTCGGTGACGATGTTGCCCGAGGCGCCGGGCGCGAAGGGGCAGCCGCCCAAACCGCCGAGCGAGCTGTCGAGCGTCGTCAGGCCCACGTCGAGGGCGGCCAGTGCGTTGGCGAGGCCCAGCCCCCGCGTGTTGTGAATGTGAATGCCGGTGAGCGCGTTCCTGCCCAGCGCCGCCCAGATGGCCTTGATCATGCTGCGCACCTGCGCGGGGTTGGCGTAGCCGGTGGTATCGGCCAGGCCCACTTCGTCGCAGCCGAGTTTCATCAGCCGTTCGCCCAGCTTCACCACGGCCGCCTCGGGCACCATGCCTTCCAGCGTGCACCCAAAAGCAGTGGACAATGAGCCTTCGAAGTGCGGACGGTTTTCCACCGGCAATGACTTGATGAGTGCCGCGATGGCGGCGACTTCCTCGAACACCTGCTCGTGGGTCTTGCGTAGATTTTTCAGGCTATGGGTTTCGCTGGCCGAGAGCGGCAGCGTGATCTTGTGGGCGCCCGCCGCGATGGCGTTCTCCGCACCCTTGGCGTTCGGAACAAGTGCGGCCACCTGCAAGCCGGGAATGCCGCGCGCGAACTTGACGATCTCGGCCGTATCGGCCAGTTGCGGCAGCAGCTTCGGCGGCACGAAGGAGCCCACCTCGATCTCGCGCACGCCCGCCCCCGCCAGCGCCGTGATCCAGGCCTTCTTGGCCGCCGTGGGCATGATCGAATTGATGCTCTGCAGGCCGTCGCGCGGGCCCACCTCGCTCACCAGTACGTCGATGCCCTGCATGATGTCGTTCATAGCTAACTCCTCGATTGCTACCCCTCACCGCTTCGCTCCGCTCAGCACCCTCTCTCCTGCAGGGAAGAGGGTTGGGGTGAGGGGTCAAGGAGAGCTCAACGCGATGCTGTAAGAGAAAGTGCGCCCGGCGCCAAGAGCCAGCTTCCGGGTTGTCGCCGCGCCCCGAATATATATGATCCGGGGTGACGGGCGGCCAGGACCCGTGACTTCAAGACCGCGCGATCCCTGGCCGTAACCACTTCATAACAAAGAGGATTTTCATGTCGGGGAGCGCAGCGTTGCCGTTGGCGGGGCTCAAGGTGGTGGAATTCACCCACATGGTCATGGGCCCCGCCGTGGGCGTGATCTTGGGCGACCTGGGCGCCGAAGTGATCAAGATCGAGCCGCTGGGGGGCGACAACACGCGCCGGCTCAAGGGCTCGGGTGCGGGCTACTTCCCCATGTACAACCGCAACAAGCGCTCCATCTGCCTGGATTTGAAGTCGCCCGAAGGCAAAAAAATCGCGCTGCAGCTAATCGAACGCGCCGACGTGGTGATCGAGAACTTCCGCCCCGGTGCCATGGACAAGCTGGGCTTCGGCTACAAGGACGTGAGCAAGCTGAACCCGCGCGCCATCTACTGCTCGGAGAAAGGATTTCTGAAAGGCCCCTACGAACACCGCACGGCGCTGGACGAAGTGGCGCAGATGATGGGCGGGCTCGCCTACATGACCGGGCCTCCAGGAAAACCACTGCGCGCCGGCGCCAGCGTGATCGACGTGACCGGCGGCATGTTCGGCGTGATCGGCATCTTGGCCGCGCTGCAGCAGCGCCACGCCACCGGCATGGGCCAGTTGGTGCAGGCTTCGCTGTTCGAGACCACCATCTTCCTCGTCGGCCAACACATGGCGCAGTTCGCCGTGACCGGCGCCCCCGCCGCGCCCATGCCCGCGCGCATCTCGGCCTGGGCGATCTACGACGTCTTCGACACCAAGGACGACGACAAAGTGTTCGTGGGCGTCGTCTCCGACACGCAATGGAAAGTGTTCTGCGACGCCTTCGGCCTCAAGGACCTGGCGGTGGACGAAAGCCTCGCCGCCAACAACGGCCGCGTCGCGCAGCGCGACAAGATCAAGCCGCGCATCGAGGCGCTGTTCAAGACCTTCACCAAGACCGAGCTGATGGCCAAGCTGGAACAAACCGGCATGCCCTTCGCGCCCATCAGCAAGCCCCATGAGATGTTCGACGACCCGCACCTCAACGCCGCCGGCGGGCTGGTGCCGCTGACGGTCGTCGACGGCGAGAAAAAAGGCACCAAGATGAAACTACCCGCCATTCCGGTGGAAGTCGGCGGCGGCCGCCCCGGTGTGCGCCACGACGTACCGCGCCAAGGCCAGCACACCAAAGCGGTGCTCAAGGAACTAGGCTACGACGACGGCGCCATCGCCGCGCTGATCACGGGCGGCAAGGCGGAGGGGGAGTAGGGCGAAACTACCAAACAACTTCAAATGTCATACCCCGCGAATGCGGGGTATCCAGGTGTCTGGTTTGTGGTTTTGCGAACAAAAAACTCTGGATCACCCGCCTCCGCGGGTGATGACAGTCGGAGCAGATTCGGTAAGCCGGAGGTGTCATGAGTAACGGTTTAAAGATTCTCGTTTCTTATTTAGTTCTCGTGCTCGTCTTCGGATCGACACGCGCCCAGGACGCCATTCCCCCCGGCCTCTCGCCGGTCCACGCCGAGTCCGCGAAGATTTTCATGTCCTTCGCCGAGACCATGACGGCGGACGTGAAATCGCGCGTGGCCAAGCTCAACGGCTCCGACGCGGTCGAGACCAAGACGATCACGATGGACAACGCCAGCTACGACATCATCGTGGCGCGGGGGCCGGTGATCGAGAAGGCCGGCATACTGATGGTCAACGTCACCGGCGACATGCCGCCGCGCATCGCGAGCCCGATCTTCAACCGCTTTTTCTCCATCGACATCCACCCCAAGACGCCATGGGTGGGCATGGTGCACCTGGCGTTCACGCTGGGCGTGGACAAGCAGGGCCGCAATAACGTTTACGGCTGGATGGACATGATGCCCGCCGCCCCGGTGCCGGAGGACGTGGACTATTTGCGCGCCAAGGTGGACGCCTACTTCGCCAAGGTTGGCCGCGATCCCGCGCCCCATCGCCAGGTGGTGTGCACCGGCGAGGAAACCGCCGACCGCACCTACCGGCGCAAGCCCAGTTGCGCGGGCGTGAGCCTCTACCCGCCGCCGCCGCGCGAGGTGACGGTGGAAAACACCCAATTCGTCGCGGGCGCTTTCGAGACGGTTTACCGCGCCTATTTCGACATGATCGAAAAGCGCATGAACCAACCCCATGGCGCGCCGGAACTGGCGGCCCAAGCCGCCATGCGCCGCAACTGGCTGGAGGATCAACTGTTCGCCGATCCCTTCTCCTCGCGCCTCGTGCCCTACGCCGCTTGGAGCTTGGCCAACGCCCCACCGAGCGTGCAATACTAAGCTGCCCGGCCGATCCGCCGGCGGCCGTCGCCACGGACTGACGTCACACGAGGGGGAATCGATGCGATTTATTGTTTTGACCATGGCGTCACTGTGCGCGGGCCTGTGGGCTACGGGCGCGACCGCCGACCTCGTGATCAAGAACGTCACGCTGTACGACGGCACCGGGGCGCCGGCGCGCGCCGGCGTGTCGGTGCTGGTGAAGGGCGACAGGATCGCGCAAATCTCGGCGGAGGCGATCAAGGCCGGCGGTGCCAAGGTCATCGACGGCACCGGCAAGTTCCTCATGCCGGGCCTGGTCGAAGCGCATATGCACTTGCCCGGCGGCCAAACCGGCAACGTCAACAACCCCTCGGAACGCAAGCTGATCATCGACAAGCCGTTGGGCCTGAAATCGCTGCACGGCTATCTCTATGTGGGCGTCACGGCGATTTACGACTCCGGCAACAGCAACGACTACATCTTCGCCATGCGCGCCGACGAGCAAGCCGGCAAGATCGTGAGCCCGCGCATTTTCGCGGGCGGCGGCGTGGTGACCGTGCCCAACGGCTATGCCGCGGGCCCCGCCGCGCTCAAGGTGGAAACCTGGGAGCAGGCCAAGCGCGAGCTGGACCACCGCTTCACCTACAAGCCCGACATGATCAAACTCGCGATCGATCGCCAGGGCGTGATGTTCCAGCCCACCCTGCCCACCATGTCGCAGGAGATGATGAATCGGGTCATCAAGTACATCACAGACAACGGCGTGCGCACCACCGTGCACATCGCCGCCGAATTGGACGCCGAGGCCACCATCAACGCCGGCATCACCGCGCTGGCGCACCCGGTGTGGCGCAGCATCGCCAACGATGCGTTCATCAAGCTTGCCGCCGAGAAGAAGATTCCCATGG
>JANRJL010000037.1:0-59271 GCA_033763995.1 Rhodospirillaceae bacterium
AGAATCGCAGCCCTTGGTTGTCTCGCGGGCCTCGCACTCCTGCTGGGGGCCTGCGCCGGAACGCCCTTCGTCGACGGCCGCCGCGAAGCCGGCCAAAAGGAGCCCGTGGGGGCCTCCACCCCCGACCGCGTCGCCGTTTGCTATTCCAGCAGAAGCGCCACGCCGCGCGAGGTTTTGGCCCTGGCCCAAGCCGAATGCGCCAAGACCAACCGCACGGCGGTGTTCGACGGCCAGGACGTTTTCCGCTGCGCCCTGCTGACGCCCACCCGCGCCTTCTTCAAGTGCGTGGCATGATAGCGTCAAATTCGATCGAACCGAATCACCTAGCCTTGGTAACTCGTTCTTTTTTGGTCGCATTTTCCACGCCAACCGGTTCCCACTTGTCGGGAAAATGCTCTCGGAGGAGACCGCCGATGTTTCGAATCACGGTGCTGCTGGCAACTTTGGGCGCGGTCCCCGCCCTCGCTCAAACGCCGCCTGATGTGTGCGCCGCATCGACCGACAAACCCGGCCACATGCTGGTGATGGGCGGCAGCGAGAACCGCGACGCCTTGAGCGAACCACAGAAACAGAATTTGCAAAAATATGGCGTCGAGGTGGGCGCGCTGATCGCCACTTACGGCGCGCGCTACGTCGTGCGCAGCCGTCCGCAATCCACCGTCGAGGGCACATGGCCCGCCTGGAAGGGCGTGGTGATTTCACAGTGGCCCTGCCGCGAGGCCGGGCAAGCCTTCTGGCATTCGGAGAAGTACCAGAACGAGGTGATACCATTGCGGCGCGGTGCGGCGACGTATCGCGTGGGCATGTTCGGCGCGCCGCCGAAGCATCCGGAAGAAACCGGGCAATGGACGGCCGAGGGCGGCGCGGCGGCGAAGAATGTGACATGCAAAGTGCCGGTGTATCTGCTGGTGACCGCCGAGGCGAAGGACGCGGCGAAGCTCGGCGCCTATCGCAAGGCGCTGGCGGACTCAGGCATCATGTACGGCTACGGCGCCGTGGATGTACTGCAAGGCCCGCCGGCGGAAGTGCTGGAAGGCGACTGGCCCGCGACCTTCTCGGCCAAGGTGACGCGCTGGCCCTGCCGCGCGGCGTTCGATGCGTTCTATGCCTCGGCCGACTACAACACCAAGCACAAGCCGCTGCGCGCGAACGCCGCCGACTTCACGGCGGTGCTGGTGGCGGAAGAGAAACCGCGGTAACACGCTACGCCGCCAGCAATGTGATCCGGCCCTTGCGGCGCGCGTTGGTGGGCTTTCGCACGATAATCTCAATGTCGCGGTTGAGAGCGTTCAATACGGTCAATAGCTTATCCAACAGAAGTTGATCGGCTTTATAAGTTCGAATCAGCGACAATTCGGACGTTGTTATGCCCAAATATTTGCTTGCTGCCCCGCGCTTGGCACGTCGCCTGGCGAGAGTCGTGTTGATATGAACTGCGAGTCAAAGTTTGGCCGCGACGACCTCCGCATCTGGGAGTCCAATGTCGCGCAGAACATTTTCCGTCGCCCGGAGCGAGCGGCTATTGCGAGGTCGATCTCGCTTGATTGCTTTATTCATAAACCGTCATCGCGCGGTTCAGCCGCGCGATCCAGGGGTTTATCGCATTCATTATAACAGAAAACTCTGGATTCCCCGCCTTCGCGGGGAATGACAGACTAAACAGCGCCTACCCCTGCCGCTCGACCATTTTCATCTTGATGTCGGCGATGGCCTTGGCGGGATTGAGGCCCTTGGGGCAGGTCTGGGTGCAGTTCATGATGGTGTGGCAGCGGTAGAGCCGGAAGGGATCTTCCAGGTTGTCGAGCCGTTCGCCGGTGGCTTCGTCGCGGCTGTCGTTGATCCAGCGCGAGGCCTGCAACAAGATCGCCGGGCCGAGGTAGCGGTCGCCGTTCCACCAATAGCTGGGGCACGACGTCGAGCAGCAGAAGCACAAGATGCACTCCCACAGGCCGTCGAGTTTGGCGCGCTCCTCGGGGCTCTGCTTGCGCTCGGCATTGGGCGGTGCCGGCGTATCGGTTTTCAGCCACGGCTCGATGGAAGCGTACTGGGCGTAAACGTGCGTCAGGTCGGGCACCAGGTCCTTGATGACCGGCATGTGCGGCAGCGGATAGACCTTCACGTCGCCCTTGCATTCCTCGATGGGCTTGAGGCACGCGAGCGTGTTGCGGCCGTCGATGTTCATGGCGCAGGAGCCGCAGATGCCCTCGCGGCAGGAGCGGCGCAAGGTGAGCGACTGGTCGGTCTCGTCCTTGATCTTGAGCAGGCCGTCCAGGACCATGGGCCCGCAGGTGTCCATGTCGACGTCGTAGGTGTCGAGGCGCGGGTTCTCGCCCGTGTCGGGATCGTAGCGATACACCTTGAACGTGCGCGTGTTCTTGGCGCCCGCCGGGGCGGGGTGATGCTTGCCGGGCTGAACCTGCGAATTCTTCGGAAGCGTGAACTCAGCCATGGGGACCTCTTAATAGACTCGAGCTTTGGGCGGGATGTACTGCACTTCGTTGGTGAGCGTGTAGGTGTGCACCGGGCGGTAGTCGAGCTTGACGCTGTACTTCTCGTCCACCGTGGCCAGCGTGTGTTTCATCCAGTTGGCGTCGTCGCGATTGGGATAATCCTCGTGCGCATGGGCGCCTCGGCTTTCATGGCGCGCCTCGGCCCCGGCGATGGTCGCGAGCGCGCAGGGAATGAGGTTGTCCAACTCCAGCGCCTCGATGAGATCGGTGTTGAAGATCAGGCTGCGATCCGAGACCTTGAGATCCTTCATGGTCCCGGCGATCTGGCCCATCTTGTCGAGGCCTTCCTTGAGCGTCTTGGCGGTGCGGAACACGGCGGCGTCGTTCTGCATGGTGCGCTGCATGGATTTGCGGATCGCTGCGGTGGTGAGCGAGCCCTTGGCGTTGCGGATGCGGTCGAGGCGGGTCAGCGCCAGGTCCGAGGCATCTTTCGCGAGCGGCCTGTGAGTGGCGCCCGCCTTGACGATGTCCTTCGCACGCAAGCTCGCCGCGCGGCCGAAGACGACCAAGTCGAGCAGCGAGTTGGTGCCCAAGCGATTGGCGCCGTGCACCGACACGCAGGCCGCCTCGCCCACGGCCATGAGGCCCGGAAGCACGTTGTCGGGCTTGCCGGGCATGGGCTTGATGACCTCGGCCATGTAATTGGTCGGGATGCCGCCCATGTTGTAGTGCACCGTGGGCAGCACGGGGATGGCGGCCTTGGTGGCATCGACGCCCGCGAAAATTTTCGCGGTTTCGGTGATGCCCGGCAGGCGCTGCCACAGCACGTCGGCGCCCAGATGTTCCAGGTGCAGCAGAATGTGATCCTTCTCGGGGCCGACGCCGCGCCCTTCGCAGATTTCCATGGTCATGGAGCGCGAGACGACGTCGCGCGAGGCCAAGTCCTTGGCGGTCGGCGCGTAGCGTTCCATGAAACGGTCGCCCTCGGAATTGGTGAGATAGCCGCCCTCGCCGCGCGCCCCTTCGGTAATCAGCACGCCGGCGCCGTAAACGCCGGTGGGGTGGAACTGCACGAACTCCATGTCCTGCAGCGGCAAGCCCGCCCGCGCCACCATGCCGTTGCCGTCGCCGGTACAGGTGTGCGCCGAGGTGCACGAGAAGTAGGCGCGGCCGTAGCCGCCGGTCGCCAGCACCGTCATGTGGGCGCGGAAGCGGTGGATGATGCCCGTGGCCATGTCGATGGCGACGACGCCGCGGCAGCCTTCGGAGTCCATCATCAAGTCAATCGCGAAGTATTCGACGAAGAACTCGGCTTTGTGCTTCAGGCTTTGCTGATAAAGCGTGTGCAGGATGGCGTGGCCGGTGCGGTCGGCCGCCGCGCAGGCGCGCTGCACCGGCGCCTCGCCGAAATTGCGCATGTGGCCGCCGAAGGGGCGCTGATAAATCTTGCCGTCGGGCGTGCGCGAGAACGGCACGCCGTAATGTTCCAGCTCATAGACCGCCGGAATGGCCTCGCGGCACATGTATTCGATGGCGTCTTGGTCGCCGAGCCAGTCGGAGCCCTTGACGGTGTCGTACATGTGCCACACCCAGTTGTCCTCGGCCATGTTGCCGAGCGCGGCCCCGACGCCGCCTTGGGCGGCGACCGTGTGGCTGCGGGTGGGAAACACCTTGGTGACGCAGGCCGTCTTGAGGCCGTGCTGGACCATGCCGAAGGTGGCGCGCAGGCCCGCGCCGCCGGCGCCGACCACCACGACGTCGTAGTCGTGGTCGACAATGGTGTAGGCGGAATTGACTGAGGCCATGCGGGTTAGCGTCCGAACGCGACGATGATGATGGAAACGATGCACAGCACCGCGAGCGCGGCGCAGACAAACTTGACGGCGATGACGCTGCCCACGCGCCAGGCGTGGTTGGAGACATAGTCTTCCAGCACCACCTGCGCGCCCAACTGCGCATGATGGAAGGTGGCCGCGACCATGAGCACCAGCAGCGTGACGTTGAGCGGGTTGCGCAGCCAGGTGACGAACTCGACGTAACTGGAATCGGCCAAGCCGAGGATCGAATAGATGATCCAGGCCGTGAGCGGGATCAGCGCCAACGCGGTCAGCCGCTGGGCCCACCAGTGATGCGTGCCGTTCTTGGCCGAGCCCAAACCGCGGGCGTGACCGAGCGGAGAGCGCAGGGAACTGGGTTTGATCATCATGGCTGCACCCTTACAACGCCGCGACCCAGGTGATCACGGTCAGGATCACCGCGCTGGCGAGAACGATTTGGTTGGAGCGTTGGGTATCGGCGATCTCGAAGCCCTTGCCGGCGTCCCAAAACAAATGGCGTACGCCGGTGCAGAGGTGAAAATAAAGAGCGACCGAGAAGCCGAACAGAATGAGTTGCCCGAACCATGATCCGATGAAGCTCATGACCACGCCGTAGGCATCCTCGCCGTAGGCCGCGGCGGTGAGCCACCAGGTCAAGAGCAAAAGGCCGAAGACCAGGCCGCAACCCGTCACACGGTGCCCCGCGATCGAGAGCAAGGCCGCCAAGGGCATGCGGTAAACCTGCAAATGCGGCGACAGCGGACGGTTCGCGCCGTGGGCCCCGATCGCCCGGGTGGTGGTGGGTTTAGCGGCGGTGGACATGCGGGCTCACCCCAAGGTTTGCCTGAAATTCCAAGGCGTTCGGCCCCAACGGCGAACGTGGCATAGGTGTAAGCGCCCCCTGATTTGAAGTCAAACGCACCGGCGGAAACCCGGGCCAACGGCGGGGCGAGGTGTCCATTGCATGAGCATGGGGAATCGCGCGACCATCCGCCTCCCGGCGAAGGGTGCGGGGAACGCATGAGGCGACTTTTATCGATCTTCGCGCTGGCGGGGATGCTGGGCCAAGCGAGCGCCCAAACCACGTCGGGTCAAGGCGCGCCCGAGAACACGGGCGCCAACGCCAATATCGTGCGGTGGGCGCGGGGCGAAATTCTCTATCAAACCCTTGCCGACAAACGCCACCGCGGCCAGGAGCAGTGGCAACTGTTCGTCCACCCGGATCAAACCCGCACACTGATCACCCACAACGACATCTATGCGCGTAACGCCGTGATGACCGCCGTCATTCGGGTGCAGGCCGACTTCTACCCGATCGAGTCTTATGCCTCGTACTGGAACGACGGCCGCTTCAAGGGCGGCGGCGTGTTTCGCGTTCACGACGGCATCCTCACGGCCGACATCACGGGGCCCACGGGACAGTTTCAGCAGACCATCGCGGTCGACAAGGCGCGGCTGTCGCTGTTGGTACATCCCCTGGCGCCCGACGGCTGGCACGGCGGCAGTTACGACAAAGCCAAGGGCGGCGCCCAGACCATCCCCATGATCAACATCGACGCGATCTCCACCTGGGACCGCCCGGTCTTGGGTTCGCGGCTCGATCAAACCTGGGAGTTGAAGGGCACCGAGCAAGTCACCGTGCCCGCCGGAACCTTCGCCGCCGAGCACTACCGCGCCAACGACTTCGACGTGTGGGTGACGGGGCCCGATCGGATTCTCGTGAAATACGTCTGGAGCGCCGTCGACCGCGAATACCTGCTGACGCGCTTCGAAACGGGCCCATGATAAGAAATCAAATCAACCTCGGAGAGACGCTCATGACCATGATCAAAACCCTGGCGATGATCGCCGCGACAGTATTCGGCACAGCCGCGCTGGCCCAGCAACCGGCGCCGCCGCCCGAGAACACCGGGCCCAATGCCAACATCGTGCGCTGGGCTTCGGGCACATATACGTACGTCGCCGCCGACACCAAACGCGAGCGGGCCTGGGAGCGCTTTCACATGAACGTTCATCCCGACGGCTCGCGCACCATGATCATGTGGCACGACCTGTTCGCGCGGAACAATCAGTTCACCGTGGTGCTGCGCGTGGCGGCCAACTTCCGCCCCCTGGAGTCTTACCTCAGCTACTGGACGCCCAACGGCTACAAAGGCTCCAACTTCATCACGGTGGCGGGCAGCAAGCTCACGGCCGTGACCAACGGACCTCAGGGCACCATCACGCAGGCCATCGACGTGCCGGAGAAGGTCTCCATCGGCACGCACCCGGTGGCCGCCGACGGCTGGCACACGTGGTACGAAGACGCCAAGGCCAAGGGCCCACAGAAAGGAACGCTTTATTCCGTCGAGGCCACCGCCGACAACGCCAAGCCGCCGTTGGGCACGCCGATTCCCTTCGAGTTCGAACGGATCGGCCAGGAGAAAGTCACCGTGCCCGCCGGCACCTTCGACGCCGTCAAGTACAAGCTGGGCGGCGCCAGCGAAGCCTGGGTACTGGAGCAGGATAAAATCATGATCCGCGTGCTCAACGCGCCGCGCAATCTCGAGTACCTGTTGACCGAGTTCAAGTCGGGCGACAACGCCAAGAAATGACCCGCCGGGCGCTCGCGGCCGTCATTGTGTGGGCGGCGGTCTCGGCGGCGGTTTCGACCCGGGCCGAGCCGCCGCCGACCGCCAACGCCAATGTCGTGCGCTGGGCCACGGGCGCCATTGCCTACCGGGTCAAGAGCACGGGCGCGATCAATGGTTACGAGACGTGGCGGCTGTCGGTGCACCCCGACGGCTCGCGCACCATGGCCGCCACGGTGCAGTACGCGCCGCGCGACATTCAACGCCATGTCGTGCACCGGGTTGATGCGGAGTGGCGCGCGCTCGACACTTACGCGCTGCTGTGGCTCGACGGCCACTGGCGCGCCACCACGCTGGCCTTGCGCCAAGGCGCCCAATTGACGATCACCGGGCAGAGCTCCACGGGCCCGGCGGCACAAAATCAAACGGTGAGCGACCAGATCGTCATGGTGCCGCACGTGCTGGCGGCGGACTCGTGGCGCGCGATGCTGGTGGACAAGACCAAGTCCGGACCGCAACCGGTCGCGGCCTACAATTTCAACGCCACCGGCGAAGGCGCAGCGCCCGCGCTCGGCAAGGTCATGGATTACCGCATGACGTACGTCGGCGCGGAACAGATCACCGTGCCGGCGGGAACCTACGCCACGGATCACTATCGTATCGAGGATGCGGTGGACATTTATGTGACGGGCGAGGATGCAATTCTGGTGAAATTTATCTACCCCTCCATCGACCGCGAACATCTGTTGATTGAACACAAAAAGGGACCATGACCATGGGCATTTTGAAGTTGGGCGTGATCGTGATGCTGGCGTTGGGTCCCGCGACGGCCATGGCGCAGACCGAACCCAATCCGACCATCGGCGGCGCCAATGCCAACGTCGTGCGCGCGGCCAAGGGGACGATCGTTTACAGCGTGCTCTCGACGGGGGCCATGCTGGGCGGCGAGAACTGGAACCTGACCGTGCACCCCGACGGCACGCGCACCGTGCAGGCGCTCAACCGCTACGGCAGCCCCGGCGTGCAGCGCCATGTCACCTACCGCGTCGATGCGGGCTTCCGCCCGCTGGAGGCTTACCTGCTCTATTGGGTGGGGGGAAAATGGCGCGGCTCGGGCTATTTCGTCGTGCAGGGCGACCGGTTGACGGCCACGGCCAACACGCCCAACGGCCTGCTGACCCACAACCTCAAGGTGCCTGAGAATTTCTCGTTCATTCCCCACCCCCTCAGCACCGATGCCTGGCACATGGGCTATTACGACAAGAAAAAGGGCGGCGTGCAGACCATCAGCGTTTATGACATGGATGGGGGCGCCGCCGGGCCGCAAGCGCTTCTCGGCCGGCTCTACCGGCAAAAGCTCGAATTTCTCGGCGCCGGCGAGACCACCACCAAGGCCGGGACCTTCGCCACCGATCACTTCAAGATCGACGATGCCGTGGACATTTATGTCACCGGGCCCGACGCCATCATGGTGAAGTTCGTCTGGACCCCCGCTGACCGGGTGTACGAATTGGTCAAACTGGAACAAACGCCGCAGTAATCCTGGCGCGCCAGGTCACCGACCGACCATGGTCGACGGCGAGCATGGACATTTTGGGTCTTAAGGCGGGATAATCCGTACATATCTCACATCGGAACGAGTTCCGGAGGCGGCCATGAGCGAAAACGTCAATCACGACCTGAAGGTGACCTACACCCGCGACGAGACGGCGCGCCAGCATTTCGTCTCGGGCATGCGCGGCTATGTGCTCAATCATCTCGCGGGCAACCTGCGCACCGTTTACAGCAAGAAGGCCGAGCCCGCCTTCAAGCGCAAGAACAAGCGCGCGCCCAAGACCGCGCCGGAGATTCACAAGGCGCTCAAGGGCGAAACCGTCTTCAAGTTTTACTCCTCGCTGCGCTGCAACACCCAGGAGATGGTCTGGCGCAGCGTCATCCCCGGCGTGGAACGCGAGGTGGATGAATTGGCCACCCGCGCCAAGGTGCTGGGCCAATCCTCCCAGCGCGCCAAGGGCACCGTGCGGGTCGACCCCAAGCTGCGGATTCCGCGCAGCGTGTCGGAGCTGGACGTGCATTTGATGCCCGGCGGCTACCACGAGGAACGCATCGACGGCGACGTGTCCCAGGGCGCGGTTTACGACAATGGATTGTCGGTGTTCGCCATGGGCCTGCTGGGCCCGCGCATGGACGACATCACGCAGTCCGTCTCCACCTTCTTCGCCAAGCGTTACCCGAACTTCAAGCCCACGCGCATTCTCGACATGGGCTGCTCGGTGGGCCATTCCTCGCTGCCGTGGAAGGACCGCTACCCCGAGGCCGAGGTGGTCGGCATCGACGTCGGCGCGCCGCTGGTGCGCTATGCCCATGCCCGCGCCCAAAGCTACGGCGTCACCGCGCACTTCGAGCAACGAGACGCCGAAACCACCGGCTTCAAGGACGGCTCCTTCGACGTGGTCTATTCGTGCATGTTCCTGCACGAGGTGCCCAAGCGCGGCATTCGCAATGTCTTTAAAGAAGCGCACCGGCTGCTCAAGCCCGGCGGCGTGATGCTCCACTACGAACTGCCGCCCAACAAGATGCTCTCGGCTTACGACGGCTTCTATTTGGATTGGGACAGCTTCTACAACAAGGAGCCCTACTATAAGCCCTTCCGCGACATGGACCCCGAGGAGGAATGCGCCGCAGCCGGCTTCAAGACGGCGAAGTTCTTCCAGTACTCGATCCCGAGCATGAACTTCTACGGCGAGAAGGCCGTGACCGAAGCCGTGAGCCAGGCCCAGGCCGAGGGCGACAGCACCCTGGGCCGCTTCGCCGACGGCGTGCGCTGGTACACCTTCGGCGCGTGGAAAACTTAAGGCATCGCTCGCAATGTTCGCCGCCAAGGTCAAGAAGACGCAGACGAAGCTTCGTTACGGCGTCAAGGGAAAGCAGATCAAGTTCTTCGACGCGCAAGGCGTCGATGAGTTGGTCTCCATTTGCCTGACGCTGGCCCAAGAATTGTGGGTGGTGAAGGAACGCCTGGCGACGGTGGAAGCCGCCGCCGCCAAGAAGGGCGTGATTCTGGGCGACGAGGTTGAGGGCTACGCCTTCACGCCCGACCAGCGCGCCGTGCTGGAGGACGAAAAGGCCAAGTTCATCGACCGCATTTTCTTCACGCTGCGCGAACAGTCCGAGGCGCTCGAGATCGACGCCAAGGATGAGCCGGACTCGCCGAAGGTGCCGTGACGCGCGCCTAACCTGTCACCCTCGTGCTTGACACGAGGGTCCAGGGTTGAAAATTCGATCGAGCCTTCCCGCCCTGGGTCCTCGGGTCAAGCCCGAGGACGACACATCGGCGATTATTCCGGCACGCCGGGCCATTTTTCGGGGCGGTCGCCGGCGTCGGCCTTGGCGATGTCCCATTCGATCAGATTGATCTTTTCGCCGTCGAGGCCGCGGATGGTCATCTCACGCTGCTTGACGTGGCCGCGCACGCGCAGCGGAACCGGCGGCGAGACGATGGTCAGGCCGCGCTTTTGGGCTTGCGCGTACACCGGGTCGAGGTTGTCGCAATAGAACACCATGCACAACTCGCCGATGTTGGAACTGGTATTGGCGCGCTGAATTTTCGGCGGCGCCGGGTTCTTGACCTCGAACAGGCCCACCATGCCGTAGGCGGGCTTGCCCGGCACTTTCAGGATGCACACGCGCGTGGTGATGCTATCGGGCATGCCGATGAGGGCGTGCATGTTGCCGCCTTTGGCTTCGCCCTCAGTGTAAACCTCGGTGAGACCAAGCACCGTGGTGTAGAACTCGCGGCTTTTTTCCAGGTCCGAGACCATCAAGGCGGCGCGCACCATTTGACTGACGGGCATGGGACTCTCCTGTTTCTTTATGCCGCTGCACGCTGCGCCAGGCCGAACGCCTCCGCAATCAGTTCGTAGGAACGCAGTCGCGCGGTGAAATCATGACAAATCGTCACCACCATGATTTCGTCGACGCCGTGATCCTCGGCCATGCGTTCCAGGCCCGCCTTCACCGTGGGCGGATCGCCGATGATGGCGGTGCGCCGGGATTTCTCCGCCGTGCGGCGTTCCTGCTCGGTGTAGGGGTAGGCTTCGGCTTCTTCGGGCGTCGGGTAAGGGCCCAGCGCGCCCTTGTCGAGCATCACGCGCCACAGCCCGCGCGACAGCGCCAGGCGGTCGGCGGCGGCCCCGGTGGGCGCGCAAATGACGCCGACGCACATGCTGGCCTTGGGTTGGGCCAGCAAATCGGAGGGTTGAAAATTCTCGGAGTAATTGGCGAGAATATTCTGCGCGCCGATGGGATTGATGAAATGGGCGAAGGAGTACGGCAGGCCGAACATGGCCGCGAGCTTGGCGCTTTCATCCGACGAGCCCAGCAGCCACATTTCCGGCGGCACGGCGGGGCGGGGCGTGACCTTGACCTTTGCCAGCGCCTTGTTGGCGGGCTCCGAGCCCGTGAGGAAGGCCTTCAGGTCGACGACCTTGGTGGGGTAATACTCCACGCCGATCTCCGAGCCGTATTGCATCGCCACCGAGGTCAGGTAGTCGCCGCCCGGCGCGCGGCCCAGCCCCAGGTCGATGCGGCCCGGGTACATGGTTTGCAGCAGCGCGAAGTTCTCGGCCACCTTGAGCGGACTATAATGCGACAGCATCACGCCGCCGGAGCCCACGCGCATGGTCTTGGTGGCGGCGGCCACCCGCGCGATCAGCACTTCCGGCGAGCAACCCGCCAAGCCTTCGGTGCCGTGGTGCTCGGCCAGCCAATAGCGGTGATAGCCCAGCTTCTCGGTGGCTTGAGCCAGCTTGACGGTCTCCTCGATGGCGTCGAAGGCCGTGCCCCCTGAGCGAATCGGCGATTGATCAAGAACGGAAAGCGTGAGCGCCATGGATCAGGACTGCGGTACGGCCGCCTCGAGGGCGGCGATTTCGTCGGCATAGGCCAGCAGGCGCTTGGCTTCGGCCACGTGCAGCACTTCAACGAGGCGGCCATCCAATAGCGCGACGCCCTGCCCCTTGGCGGCGGCCTCATGGTGCGCGGCGACGATGCGCTGGGCGTGGGTGATCTCGTCCTCGCCCGGCGCGAAGACGGCGTTGGCCACGGCCACTTGCTTGGGGTGAATCAACGTCTTGCCGTCGAAGCCCAGCGCGCGGCCCTGGCGGCACGCGGCCTCGAAGCCCTTGGCGTCGTCGAGATCCACATGAACGCCGTCGAGCACATAAAGGCCATAGGCGCGCGCGGCCATGACGCAGGTCTGCAGCGCCATGAGCATGGGCGCGCGGTCAGCCGGATGCGCGCAATGCAAATCCTTGGCGAGATCGGCCGTTCCGACGCAGAGACCCGCGAGGCGCGGCGAGGACTGCGCGATCTCGCGTGCGTTCATGATGCCGCGCGGCGTTTCCATCATGGCCCAGATCGCCAGCGTCGGCGGCGCGCCGGCGGCCGCGAGCACGTCAGCGGCGAGGCGCACGTCGGCGGCATCGTTGACCTTGGGCAGCACGACGCCGTCGGCGCCCGAGGTTGCAATCGCCGAAAGATCATCGCGGCTGAAGGGCGTGTCGAGCGCGTTGGCGCGGATCATGACCTCGCGCCGGCCGTAAGCCTTGGACTTCACCGCCGCGACGGCGGCCAGGCGCGCGGCCGGTTTGGCGTCAGGCGCCACGGCATCCTCGAGGTCGAAGATCAACCCGTCGGCGGCGATGGTCTTGGCCTTCTCCAAGGCCCGCGCATTGGAAGCGGGCATATAGAGCATGCTGCGGCGGGGACGAGAGGGGAACGGCATCGCGTGTATCCGAATCAGATAGGGACCAGCTTGATATCTTGGTTGCAGGGTGGCGGTCCAGCGATGGCTTGGTCGTGGGTCAAGGCTTCGCTATAACAAGCGGCATTTTCCCAGGTGCATGGCGCGCATGTTCACATTTTTGCTCGATCTTCCGGTGTTGCGCGGCATGATCGTCGGCGTGGTGATGGCCGCGCCCGTGGGCGCCGTGGGCGCCATGTGCATCCGTCACGCGCTGGAACGCCAGCGCGGCCGCGCCCTGGCGGTGGGCTTGGGCTCGGCCACCTGCGACGGCATTTTCGGCTTCCTGGCGGGCGCCGGCGTGACCGCCCTGGGCGAATTCATCCTCGGCCACCAAGCCGCCATCGCGCTTGTGGGCGGGATCATTGTGCTGGGCGTGGGCGTGGTAACCTACCGCGCGCCCGTGCCGACCGAAGCCGACGAGGCCGCCAGCGGCCACAAGCGGCGCAATTTCGCCAAGGCCTTCGCGCTGTCGATCACCAATCCGGCGACGTTCCTGGGCGCGGTGGGCCTGACCGCGACGCTGGGCGGCGCGGCGTCGGCCGAAAAGTTCGCCATCGGCCTTTACACCACGGGCGTGGTGTTGGGCTCGATCCTGTGGTGGACGCTGCTGACCACGGCGGTCTCGATGTTGCGCGAGCGCTTCATCACCGTCGCCCTGCCGCGGCTCAACCGCTTCGAGGGAATCTTGCTGACCGTCTTTGGCGCGGCGCTGATCGCCGTAGCCGCCATCGCCTTGATCGACGGGATTTAGGCGTTGACGCTGAGATAGTCGCGCGCCAGCACCTCGGCGATCTGCACGGCATTCAGCGCCGCGCCCTTGCGCAGATTGTCGGCCACGATCCACATCGACAGGCCGTTGGCCACGCTGTGATCCTTGCGGATGCGCGAGACGTACACGGCGTCCTCGCCCACGACTTCCGCCGGCGTGACGTAGCCCTCGTCGGCGCGGTGATCCACCACCGACACGCCCGGCGCGCGCGAAAGAATCTGACGGGCCTCGCGCTCGCTGATGGGCCGCTCGGTCTCGATATTCACGTACTCGGCATGGCCGACGAAAGTGCCCACGCGCGCGCAGTTGGCATGCACGGCGATGTTGGGATCGAGAATCTTCTTGGTCTCCACCACCATCTTCCATTCTTCCTTGGTGGCGCCGTCGTCCATGAAGATGTCGATGTGCGGAATGACGTTGAAGGCGATCTGCTTGGTGAACAGCGACTTGGTGTCCACCGGCGACTGATTGGCGTAGATGCCCTTGGTCTGGTTGAACAGCTCGTCCATGGCCGCCTTGCCCTTGCCCGAGGTCGACTGATAGGTCGACACCACCACGCGCTTGATCTTGAAGGCGTCGTGCAGGGGCTTCAGCGCCACCACCATTTGAATCGTCGAGCAATTGGGGTTGGCGATGATGCCCTTCTTTTTGTAGCGCGCGATGTCCTGCGGGTTCACTTCGGGCACCACCAACGGAATGTCGGGGTCCATGCGGAACTGGCTGGTGTTGTCGATGACGACACAACCGGCCTTGGCCGCGCGGGGGCTGTGAATCGCCGACACCTTGGCGCCGGGCGAGGACAGCGCGATGTCGACGCCCTTGAAGTCGAAGGTTTCGAGATTGAGCACGTCCAGCACGTCGTCCTCGCCAAAGGACACTTGCGAGCCCACCGAACGCTCGGACGCCAGCGCATAGACCTTCGAGACCGGGAACTGCCGGTCAACGAGCGTCTGCAGCATTTCGCGGCCGACGTTGCCGGTGGCTCCGATGACGGCGACGCAGTAGCCGTTTTCGGGCGACGGACGAGGTGCGGGGCGTGCGGTATCGGGCATGGCGTAAGTCCTAGGCAAAGGTAGGTTTTGAGGGCATTCCGCCCTAGTGTGGTGGATTTGAAGTTCCTAATATTTTGCCGCAAACACTTTCAGGAACTTCAAATCCAAAAACCACACTAGAATCATAATGTTGTAGTGTCGCTTTGATTCCGAAGTTCGTTAAAGTGCTTGCCGAAGGAACAAACGAACTTCGGTATCGCGACACTAGCCAAAGGTGCGGCAAACTACGCTTCCAGCCCCCGAATCGCAAGGCGGAGCGAGACCCCCGGACATGAGCGAAAAAATCGCCGATTACAGCGCTTTTTGGCCCCATTACCTGCGCGAGCACGCCAGGCCCGCCACGCGCGCTTTGCACTATGTCGGCACGGCTTTGGCGATCGGCTTTTTGGTCATGGGGCTGGCGGTCGACCTCTCGTATCTGATCGCCGTGCCCTTCGCCGGTTACGGCTTTGCCTGGATGGCGCACTTTTTCGTGGAGAAGAATCGCCCCGCCACGTTCACCTACCCGGCGTGGTCGCTCTATAGCGACTTCAGGATGTTCGGTCTATTCGTGAGCGGGCGACTGAAGCCGCACCTTGAAGCAGCCGGCGTTCGCTAAAGTTATTTCGCGAGACGATCCAGCTCCTTGACCACCGCGTCGGCCATGGCCGTGGTGCCGATGGGCGTTTGGCCGGGCTCGGCGATGTCACCCGTACGAATTCCCGCCGACAGCACGTTCTGCACCGCGCGTTCCAGCAAGTCCGCGTCGGCGCCGAGGCTGAACGAGTAGCGCAGCATCATGGCGAAGGAGAGAATCATCGCCAACGGATTGGCGATGCCCTTGCCGGCGATATCAGGCGCCGAACCGTGCACGGGTTCGTAGAGCGCCGGCTGACGGCCGCTCGCATCCGCGGCGCCCAGACTGGCGGAGGGCAACATGCCCAGCGAGCCGGTCAGCATTGAGGCCAGGTCCGAAAGAATGTCGCCGAACAAATTGTCCGTGACGATGACATCGAACTGCTTGGGGGCGCGCACCAACTGCATGGAGCAGTTGTCCACGTACATGTGGCTCAGCTCCACATCCGGGTAGTGGGCGTTGCGCAGCTTGGTGATTTCCTCGCGCCACACCAGGCCGCTTTCCATGACATTGGCCTTGTCGACCGAGCACACGCGCTTACCGCGCTTGCGGGCGAGATCGAAGGCCACATGAGCGATGCGCAGAATTTCCACGGTGGAATAGGCCTGCGTGTTGTAGCCCCGTCGCGTGCCGTCGGGCAGTTGCTCCACGCCGCGCGGCTCGCCGAAATAGATGCCGCCGATCAATTCGCGCACGATCATGACGTCGAGACCCTTGACCAGATCGAGCTTGAGCGACGACGCCGAGGCAAGCGCATCCATGACGATGGCCGGGCGCAGATTGGCGAACAGGCCCATCTCCTTGCGCAACCGCAGCAGGCCCTTCTCGGGGCGCACGTCATAGGGCAACTGGTCCCACTTGGGACCACCGATGCAGGCGAACAGCACCGCGTCGGCTTTTTTCGCGCCGGCGATGGTGGCATCCGTGATCGGCAGCTTATGAACGTCGTAGGACGCCCCGCCGATGAGGCCCTCGGTGATGGCGAACTGGATGCGCCCCTTGGCCTGGAACCAGTCCATGACGCGGCGGGTCGCGGCCATGACTTCGGGGCCGATGCCGTCCCCGGCCAGGGCAAAGATGTTGCGCGTGTTCATGTATTTCGTGGGTTTATGCGTAGAGCCAGGGCTGCTCGGCTTTTTGCTTGGCCTCGAAGGCCTTGATCTTGTCGAGGTGCTGCAGCGTCAGCCCGATGTCGTCGAGCCCGTTGATCAGGTTGTGGCGGCGCGTGGCGTCGACATCGAACTTGGTCACGCTGCCGTCGGGCGCGGTGATGGTCAGTTGCGTCAGGTCGACGGTGAACTCGCCGCCCTTGGTGTTGCCGCCCTGGGCCTGGGCCGTGAGCCGGTCGATGTCGGCCTGCGGCAAGGTGATGCACAAAATGCCGTTCTTGAAGCAGTTGTTATAGAAGATATCGGCGAAGCTGGGCGCGATGATGCAGCGGAAGCCGAAATCCAGAAGGCCCCAGGGCGCATGCTCGCGGCTGGAGCCGCATCCGAAGTTGGCGCCGGCAATCAGGATCTTGGCGCGGCGATAGGGCTCCTGGTTGAGCACGAACTCAGGCCGCTCGGCGCCGCTGTCGTCGTAGCGCATGTCGAACATCACGGCCTTGCCCAAGCCGGTGCGCTTGATCGTCTTCAAGAACTGCTTGGGCATGATCATATCGGTGTCGACATTGACCATGGGCATGGGCGCGGCGATGCCCTTGAGGACCGTGAATTTTTCCATCGGCTCGATTCCCCTCAATTATCTTTCGACTTTGAGCGCGCGAACATCGACAAGACGTTGAATTCCTTCAAGCGACCAAGTTTATCGGAGAAGTCTGCAACCTTCGTGGTCTCGCGCTCCAGGATGCGCTCGGTGCGCGCCTGGCGGAGTGATTCCACATCGACCGTGATCGGTTCCGGGGTCGGGCGTTCGGCCATCACAGCACCTTGCGCACGTCGGTGAGATAGCCCGTGACCGCTGCCGCCGCGGCCATGCCGGGGCTGAGCAGATGCGTGCGCCCGCCGCGGCCCTGACGGCCTTCAAAATTGCGGTTGGAGGTCGACGCGCAGCGCTCGCCGGGCTTCAAGATGTCGGGGTTCATCCCGAGGCACATGGAACAGCTGGGCTCGCGCCACTCCGCACCGGCGGCGAGGAAAATCTTGTCCAAGCCTTCTTCCTCGGCCTGGTGCTTCACCAGACCGGAGCCCGGCACCACCAGCATGCCGACGTGAGCGGCGACTTTCTTGCCCTTGAGCACGGCGGCGGCCGCGCGCAAATCCTCGATGCGGCCGTTGGTGCACGAGCCGACGAAAACTTTATCCACCTTCACCTTCTCCAGCGGCGTGCCGGGGGTAAGGCCCATGTACTCCAATGACCGTTTGGCCGAGGCGCGCTTGTTGGCATCGGTAAAGTCATCAGGGTTGGGGACTTTGGCGGTGATGGGCAGCACGTCCTCGGGGCTGGTGCCCCAGGTGACGTGCGGCACGATGGCGGCGGCGTTGAGGCGCAGTTCCTTGTCGAACTTGGCGCCCTCGTCGGTCTTGAGCGTCTTCCAATAAGCGACAGCCTGTTCCCATTGCGCGCCCTTGGGCGCGTGGGGCCTGCCTTGCAGGTAGGCGAAGGTCTTGTCGTCGGGCGCCATGAGCCCGGCGCGGGCGCCGGCTTCGATGGTCATGTTGCACACGGTCATGCGCGCTTCCATCGACAGATCGCGGAAGGCCTGGCCGACGTACTCCACCACGTGCCCGGTGCCGCCGGCGGTGCCCATGCGGCCGATGATGGCCAGCACCAGGTCCTTGGCCGTGACGCCCGGCGGCAAGGCGCCGTCCACGACCACGCGCATGTTCTTGGACTTTTTCATCGGCAACGTTTGCGTGGCCAAGGTGTGTTCCACCTCGGACGTTCCGATGCCGAAGGCCAGCGCACCGAAGGCGCCGTGGGTGGCGGTATGAGAATCGCCGCAGACGATGGTCTTGCCCGGCTGGGTCAGGCCCTGCTCGGGCCCGATGATATGCACGATGCCCTGGCGGATATCGGACATCGGAATGTAAGGCACGCCGAAATCGCGGGCGTTGGTTTCCAGCATTTCGAGCTGCAGGCGGCTTTCGGGATCCTCGATCTTCTGCAACCGGTCGGGCGTGCTCGGCACGTTGTGATCGGGCACGGCGATGGTCTTGTCGGTGCGGTGCATCCTGCGCCCGGCCGCGCGCAAGCCCTCGAAGGCCTGCGGAGTGGTGACTTCGTGGGTCAGATGCAGGTCGATATAGATCAGCGCGTTGCCCTCGGCGTCGCAGTGGACGACGTGACTGTCCCAGAGTTTGTCGTAAAGCGTACGCGGCGCCATCTCAGAATACCTCGGGTTTAACCCTTCGCCTTCTCGGCGTCGGCCGCCGTGGCGGCGGCGTCGGTGCCGCCCATCATTTCCTCGGCGATGCGCGCCGCACGGCCGCGACGATCACGCAAGTAATACAACTTGGCGCGGCGCACCTTGCCGTGGCGGACGACTTCGACCTTGTCGACGACGGGCGCATACAGCGGGAACACGCGCTCCACGCCTTCGCCGAAGGAAATTTTGCGCACGGTGAACGAGGAGTTGATGCCTGCGTTCTTGCGCGCGATGCACACGCCCTCGTAGGCCTGCAGGCGCGACTTGTCGCCTTCCGTGACCTTCACGAAGACGCGGAGCGTATCGCCCGGAGAGAATTCCGGCATTTTGCGGTCACCCTTGAGCTCGGCGACTTTCGCGTCGTTGATTTGTTGCATCAGGTTCATGGTCGTTTCCTTTGCGTCACTGATCGTTGTCGTCTGTAAACTCTAATCTCAATCTCTGATCTCAGCTTTCGTTCTTCGCCGCCGCATGGCGCCGCCACAAATCCGGGCGTCGCTTGCGCGTGATCTCTTCCGCCTGTTCGCGCCGCCATGCCGCGACCTTGGCATGATGGCCCGACTTCAACACCTCCGGCACCGCGAGCTCCCGCCATGGATCGGGCCGTGTGTAGTGCGGATACTCCAGCAAGCCGTTCTCGAAACTTTCTTCCTCCAAACTCTCCGACCGGCCCATGACGCCCGGCAGCAAGCGCACCACGGCGTCAAGCAGCACGATGGCCGCGGGCTCGCCCCCCGAGAGGACGAAGTCGCCGAGGCTGATCTCCTCGACGGCGCGCGCATCCAACACCCGCTGGTCCACCCCCTCGAAGCGTCCGCAGATCAACGTGACCGCGGGACCTTGCGCCAGCGCCTTGACCCGGTCCTGGGTCAGCAGACGGCCGCGCGGGGTGAGATAAATCAGCGGCCCCTCGCCGGTGTACGTCGCCGCGATGGCGCCGTCCAAGACATCGGGCCGCATGACCATGCCGGCGCCGCCCCCAAAGGGACTATCGTCGACGGTGCGGTGTTTATCGCGCGCGAACCCCCGGATGTCCACCGCGTCGAGCCGCCATTTGCCCTCGGTCAAGGCCTTGCCCGCGAGCGAGACGCCCAGGGGACCCGGAAACATCTCCGGGAACAAGGTCAGGACCACGGCGCGAAACGGCTTATCTGTCACGGCGGGTTCCATCGGTGTCGGCATCGTTTGTGTTGTCGTCTCCTTACTCTTGCTCTCGCTTCATCATCGCCCGGTTCGCGCAACAATCCTGGGATCGGCACGATCCGAACAAACCCATCCTTCACGTTCATCTCGGCGACGATGTCGTTTGAAAACGGCACCATCGTCGTCTCTTGGCCCGACTCTTGTCCCGGCTGGCCCACCTCGAGGATGTCCCCTGCCCCGAAGTTATGGACCGCCGTCACGTTGCCGATCTCCTCGCCCGTCGTCAGCTGCACCCTGAGCCCCACCAGATCGGCCTGGTAGTAGGTGCCGTCCTCGGGATCCGGCAGGGCGGCGCGATCGACGTACAACCGCGTGCCCTTCAGTGCATCGGCGGCGGTTCTGTCGCCGACTCCCTTGAGCGCGGCCACCACCGCGCCTTTAGCTTCGCCTTTCACCCGCACCGTCCATGACCGCGTTCCGCCTTCATCGCTCACCGCGCCATAGGCCCCGATATCGGCCGGGTCGGCGGTGAAGCTCTTGATGCGGACCTCGCCCTTCAGTCCCTTCGACCCGACGATGACGCCGAGGCAAATACGGGACGACGGGCGGGCGCCGGCCATGATCCGTGGCCGACTTTACGCCGCCGGCGCTTCGGCCGCCTTCGCCGCCGCGTCCGCTGCCGCCTTCAGACGTTCCTGCGCCTTGGCCTTGGGCTTGTCCTGCTTGGTCTGCGGACGCACCACCGGGGCCTTCATGACGCCGAGCTTGGCGAGAAACTTCTGCACGCGCTCGGACGGCAGCGCACCCACGCCCATCCAATGCTTGATGCGTTCCATCTTCAGGACCACGCGGTCCTTGTGATCGTGCGGCAGCAACGGATTGTAGGTGCCCAACCGCTCCAGGTAGCGGCCGTCGCGCGGCGAGCGCGAGTCGGCCACGACGATGCGGTAGTAAGCGTGCTTCTTGGCGCCGGCGCGCGACATTCTGATCTTAAGTCCCATGTGAGATGCGTCTCCTGTGGTTAAACGTGAATTGAGGTTGAGGGTTAGCGGCGACCCATGGGAGGGCCCCCGCCGGGTTTGAATCCACCGGGCATCAATCCCGGCATTGCTCCTGGAAGACCACGGCCCATGAGCGCGCCCAGCGCGCCGGGCCCACCCATTTTTTTCAGGCGTTTCATCATGGTCGCCATGTCTTGATGCTGCTTGAGCAGCTTGTTGACGTCGGCGACCGTGGTGCCGGACCCGTTGGCGATGCGCTGCTTGCGCGAGGCCTTCACCAAATCCGGATTACGGCGCTCTTTCGGCGTCATGGACAAAATGATCGCCTCTTGGCGCTTGACCACCTTGCCGTCGAGCTTGGACGGGTCGACTTGCTTGGCCATCTGGCCCAGGCCTGGGATCATGCCCAGGATTCCCTTCAGGTCGCCCATGCGCTGTACCTGGCGAATTTGCGACAGCATATCGTCCAGGTCGAACTTGCCTTCCATCATGCGGGCCGCGGTTTTCTCGGCCTCGGCTTGATTGATGTTCTCGGTGGCGCGCTCGACCAGGCTCACGACGTCGCCCATGCCGAGAATGCGCCCAGCGATGCGCGCCGGCTGGAACACGTCGATGGCGTCGACCTTTTCGCCCACGCCGATGAATTTGATGGGCTGCCCGGTGACCGCTCGCATCGAGAGGGCCGCACCGCCGCGCGCATCGGAGTCGACGCGGGTCAGGACAATTCCCGTCAGGCCGATCTTGTCGTGGAAGGTCTTGGCGGTGACGACCGAGTCCTGGCCGATCATCGCGTCGGTGACCAGCAACGTCTCGTGCGGATTGACGATCTCGCGTAGCGAGGCCACCTCGGCCATCATCTCGTCGTCGATGGTGGTGCGGCCCGCCGTATCGAACATCACGATATCGAAACCGCCCAGCTTGGCCTCGCTCAAGCCGCGCTTGGCGATCTCCAGAGGTTTCTGGCCTTCGACGATCGGTAGCGAAATCACGCTGACTTGGCGGCCGAGAATGGCGAGCTGTTCCTGGGCGGCCGGACGGTAAGTATCGAGCGAGACCATCAACACGCGCTTGCGGTCTTTCGCCTGCAGACGATTGGCGATCTTCGCCGTCGTGGTGGTTTTGCCCGAGCCTTGCAGACCGACCATCAGCACCGCGACGGGCGCCGGCGCATTGAGGTCGAGCCCGCCTTGGGCGCTCTCGCCGCCCAGCATCTCCACCAACGCGTCGTGAACGATCTTCACGACCATCTGGCCGGGGGTGACGGACTTGATGACCTTCTCGCCGACGGCTTGAGCCGAGACCTTATCGATGAAATCCTTGACCACCGGCAGGGCGACATCGGCTTCCAGCAGGGCCACGCGCACTTCGCGCATCGCCGCCGTCACGTCGGACTCGCCGAGCGCGCCGCGACGCGTGAGGCGGTTCAATACCGAGCCCAGCCGATCTGAAAGACTATCGAACATCGCCGTATCGTCGTTCCTCTACCCGCTGATATCGGATCGCCTTGGCCCAAACGCCAACATCGCCAGTGCGCGAAGCCTCGCGGACTGGCGGACCCCCTCGGGAGCGGATAAAGCCCGAAGATGTGTGATCTCAACGCCTTGGCTGGGCCGCAAAGCCCAGCAAAAGCGCGCTGTGTCTACGCTTGGGACGCCGGGAGGTCAAGGAACCCGGGGGCCAAAGCTGGATGATTCTGGCTCAAAAGCTGGGTATGGTCAGTTTTTGAATAGATAAATCAATATAATTCAATGAATTAGAGTGTTTCTCCAGATTCATGCCTTGGAGCCGCTCGCAGGCCGAGGGTAGGCCGTTTTGGCTCAGGTCCCGCTTGCTAGACAGGCCTAGACCCCACACCTATAACCCGCGCCATGAGCCCCGCCCCGCCCCCGAGTCGCGCCCCAGAGGCGCTCAACGTGCCGTTTCGCAAGATGCACGGCATCGGCAACGACTTTGTCGTGCTCGATACGCGGGGCCAGCCGCTGGACCTGACCACGCGCGCCGCGCGCACGCTCGCCGACCGGCGCTGGGGCGTGGGGTGCGATGAAATCCTGATCATCGAGCGACCGAAGAACGGCGGCGACGCCTTCATGGGCGTGCGCAATGCCGACGGCAGCATCGCCGAGCAATGCGGCAATGGCGTGCGCTGCGTGGCCGACGTGCTGATGAACGAGATGGGTAAGTCGCGCCTGACCATCGAGACCCTGGGCGGGCCCGTCACGGCCACGCGGGCAAGCAACGGTCATATCGCCATCGACATGGGCCTGGCCAAGACCGAGTGGCGCGACATTCCGCTGTCCGAAGCGCGCGACACGTTGCATCTGAATATCTCCGAAGGACCGCTCAAGGATCCCGTCGGCGTGAGCATGGGAAATCCCCACGCGGTGTTCTTCGTGCCCGATGCGCTGGCCATCGACCTGAAGACCCTCGGCCCCAAGCTCGAACATCATGCATTGTTTCCCCACCGCGCCAACATCGAGATCGTGCAGGTGCTTTCGCCCACCCACTTGCGCATGCGGGTGTGGGAGCGCGGCTCGGGCATCACCCAAGCCTGCGGCACCGGGGCCTGCGCGAGCCTGGTGGCCGCCGTGCGGCGCAACTTGAGCGCGCGCAAGGCGACCTTGACGCTCGACGGCGGCGATTTGGACATCGAATGGCGTGAGGACGGCCACGTCATCATGACGGGCCCGGTCGCATATTCGTTTGACGGCGTGTGGCACCTGTCCGAGGCGAACCCGCCATGAACGCCGTGACCAAGCCGGCGAGTGTCGAGGTCGTCAACTTCGGTTGCCGCCTCAATGCCTACGAGTCCGAGGTGATGCGCGGGCACGCGCAAGCCGCAGGCTTGACCGACACCGTCATCGTCAACACCTGCGCCGTGACCCAAGAGGCCGAGCGCCAAGGGCGCCAAGCCATTCGCCGCCTCAAGCGCGAACGCCCCGACGCGCGCATCATCGCCACCGGCTGCGCCGTGCAGTTGAGCCCCGATGCCTATGCCGCCATGCCCGAAGTCGCGCGCGTCATGGGCAACGAACACAAGATGAAGCGCGAAAGCTTCCTGCCGGAGAATACCGCGCCGGTCCTCATCAGCGATATCATGGCGGTGCGCGAAACCGCCGAGCATTTGGTCGAGGGCTTCGAGGGCCGCACCCGCGCCTTCGTGCAGGTGCAGCAGGGCTGCGACCACCGCTGCACCTTCTGCATCATTCCCTTCGCGCGCGGCAACACCCGCAGCGTGCCCATGGGCCGCATCGTCGACGAGGTCCGCGCCCTGGTGGCGGCCGGATACAAGGAAGTCGTGATCACCGGTGTCGATATCACCGGCTATGGCGGCGACCTGCCGGGTGCACCGACCCTGGGCCAGATGATCAAGCGGCTGCTGGTTGCCGTGCCGGAATTGCCGCGCCTGCGCCTGTCATCGCTGGATCCGGCGGAGTTGGATGACGACTTGTTGCACGTCATTGGCCATGAGCCGCGCGTGATGCCGCACATTCATATTTCGGTGCAAGCGGGCGATGATTTGATCCTCAAGCGCATGAAGCGGCGCCACCTGCGCGCCGATATCATCGCCTTCTGCGCGCGCATCCGCGCGGCGCGGCGCGATGTGGTCTTCGGCGCCGACATCATCGCGGGCTTTCCGACCGAGACGGAGGAAATGTTCGCGCAATCCATGGCCTTGGTCGACGAGTGCGCCGTGACGCATTTGCACGTGTTTCCCTATTCCCAGCGGCCCGACACGCCTGCCGCTAAAATGCCTCAGGTGCCCGGCGCCGAGATCAAGGACCGCGCATCACGGCTGCGCGCCAAGGGCCGCGAAGCCATGGCAACGTATCTGCAAGGCCGCGTGGGCACTCAACCCTCGGTGCTGATCGAGCAGAACGGCCAAGGCCATTCGGAACACTACGTCCCGGTGAGAGTTGCCGGGGCTCCGCAGGGCGAGATCGTTGCCGCGCGCATTTCCGCCGTCAGTGATGGCATCCTGATCGGCAACCGCATCAGCGCATGAACACCGATTCCGCCCCGAAGACAGGCTGGCTCGGCCGCCTGAAGGCCGGCCTTGCCCGGTCCTCGGCCCGTTTGGTCGAGGGCATCGGCGGCCTGTTCACCAAGCGCAAGCTCGACGACGAGACCCTGGCGGGGCTCGAGGAATTGCTGCTGGCCGCCGACCTCGGCGCGACCACGGCGGCGAAGCTGGTGCAAAACCTCGCCAAGGCCCGCTTCGGCAAGGACATCTCCGGCGATGAGGTGCGGGCGGCTTTCGCCGACGACATCGCGCGCGTGGTCGAGCCCGTCGCTCGCCTGCTGTCGATCGATCCGACGCGCAAGCCCTTCGTCATTCTCATGGTCGGCGTCAACGGTGCGGGCAAGACCACCACCATCGGCAAGCTGGCCAAACAATTCCACGACCAGAAACTCAGCGTATGCCTGGCCGCAGGCGATACCTTCCGCGCGGCGGCCGTCGAGCAACTAAAAGTGTGGGGCGCGCGCGCCGGCGCCCCGGTGATCGTGCGCGATGCGGGCTCCGATGCCGCGAGTCTCGCCTTCGAGGCCTTGGTGGAAAGCCGCAAGCGCGGCGACGATGTGTTGCTGATCGACACGGCCGGGCGCCTGCACAACAAAGAAAACCTGATGAACGAGCTGCAGAAGATCGTGCGCGTCATCAAGAAGGTCGACGACAGTGCGCCGCACGCGACATTATTGGTGCTCGACGCCACCATCGGCCAGAACGCTCACGCCCAGGTGGAGACTTTCAAATCCATGACCGGCGTGACGGGCCTAGTGCTGACGAAACTCGACGGCACCGCCAAGGGCGGCGTGGTGGTGGCCTTGGCCGAGAAATTCGGCCTGCCCATTCATTTCATCGGCGTGGGCGAAGGCATCGACGACCTACGCCCCTTCACCTCTCACAGCTTCGCGCGTGGCCTCATGGGGCTTGAGCCCTAAAGGATCTTAAAGCTGCGGATTAGGCCTCGCCGCTTCCTTCATGACGCAATAGGCCTGCATGTAAAGCAGGTTGATGCCGAGCCGCTCCGCATCGGCCTTGGTCCAGGTGTACATGATGTGGCGGCGCTCCTGGCCCTTCCAGCGTTCATCCAGATAGAACGAGAACACGTCGTTGGTGAAGCCAGCCTTGGTGTTGTTCATGGCCCAATCGACGTTGCGAATGTGCAATCCTACCTCACGGTCGGGATGTTCTTTCGTCGGAACCTTCAGCCACGCCGTGCCGCCCTGGTCCATGATGCTGAGGTTGGTGAAGCGTTGAGCCTCGGGCCCCTCACCCAACGTCAATGAGCAGGTGAACCACCGGGCGCGGTTCTGCTTGTGGGGCATTAAAGGCTCGGCATTGACCTGCTTGTCGTCGCCGAGGCGGCGAATGACGTCGCCCTTCCAGAGAGTTTTCTCGCCGATCTGAATTTGGAAGTCGGCATAGACCTTCTCGCCCTTTTCTTCATAGATGCAGGCCTTGGGTTTCATCTTGCCGTGGAAGCCCGCGACGATGCGGGTGAAGTACAGGTCGCAGCCGGCCACGTAAGTGAGCTTGTCTTTCGTCAGACCGTCGAGTTTTTTGAGGTCGTCATGGGCATTGAGATAGGGCGCGCGATCCAGGCCCACGAAGTAATAGCTTTCCATCCGCAAGGCGTTCTCGTTTTCGTCGACGAAGAAACTATAGATGCGCGGCTGCTGCTTGGTCGGGTCGTCGTCCCAATAGTCCTGCACATAGAATGCATGCTCGCCAAACCGGGCGTCCGGGATCCGGCGGATTTCCGTGTGGACGAGACGATGACGCTGACCTTCGGGAACGCCGAGACGGTTGTTGAAATAAGTCTGCTCGAAGTTGTTGTAAGTCCCCGGGAGCAGCGCGTCGATCACCATGAGATCGCGCTGCAAGGGCGACTGATCGTTCGACCAGCCCGGCTTGCGCGTGGTCTGCGCCGACGCCGATACGGCGAGGACGCTCAGCGCAGTGGTGAGAACAATCAGCAACGTGCGGCGCATGGGCCCCTCCCCGGGAAATTTTGCCCTGGCATTCAAGCATGAACGTCGGCGCGCGGCCAGCAAAGCAACCTGGGGCTGGCGGCGATTGACCCGGTAAAACCACCATGCCAGCCTCATGGGGCGCTGAGACCAATCATCGGATCTGGGAGGATCGCACATGGATCAATCGACATCGTCAAAGACCGCGTCGCGACGCGAGGCCGTCGCGGCCGCCGTGGGCCTGGCCGCGGGCGCCGCGGCCATCGGCACGGCACAAGCGGCCCCGGAACAGGTCGCGCAGACAGGCTCGACGACGACGCCGGTCACGCCGATCAAGGTCGCCAAGCGCGGCGTCTATGAGACGGTGGCCCTGCGCCAGGACGCCATCAACGTGACGGCGATTCAATCGCGCGTGCGCGGCGTCGATGTGAAGAACCTCAAGCAGACCATGTCGGCCAACCTGAAGCATGTCGTCAGCCTGATCGACAACTGCCAAGGTGCCGCCGAGGCCTGGGGCGGCGAGCGCATCTGGGGCGCCAAGCAGGACTTGATCTGCATGCACGAGTTCCCGATCCAAGGATTCCGTCCCTGGAACCGGGCCGAGCTTAACAAGATCGCCTTTGAACTGCCCGGCCCCGAAGTCGACATGATCGCGCAGCGCGCCAAGAAGCACGATTGCTATATCGCCTTCGGCTGCTACGCCAAGGAGAAGGACTGGCCCGACCATGTCATCAACATGTCGGTCATCGTCGGCCCCAAGGGCGACATCGTCTCCAAGCAATGGAAAGCCCGCAACATCTTGGGCCTGTTCGGCGAGGGCGCGCTGATCGGCACGACGATTTACGACGTGCTCGACCGTTACGTCGAAATGTACGGCTGGGATGCCACCATGCCGGTCGCGCGCACCGACATCGGCAACATCGCCATGACCGCAGTCGGCGGCGAGCCGTTGTTGTATCAATGCCTGGCGCTCAAGGGCGCGGAGATCATGATTCTCACCGTCACCGGCGGCAACAATCCCGACTCCGCCATGGCGGCGGCGCGGGCAAGCCGCGTGTACACGGTGGGCGTGGGCAATTCGGTCTCGCCGGACAACCCGGGCTTCGCCGAGGCGGCCGGATCGGAGGACGAGGGCACCATCATCGCCGACCCGCGCGGCATGCCGATGGCGCGCTCGGCCAACCATCACGAGGATTTCGTCAGCGCGCGCGTGCCGATCGCCGATTTCCGCAAGACGCGGCGGTTCCCGGAATACCCCATGGCGCTGTTCCTGCCGGTGTTCCAGCAGTACGAGCCCAAGTTCACGCCCAATACGTTCTTGGAAAAGCTGCCGGCGGATTACCGCGAGGCCGGCGAGATTGTCCGCGCGCGGATGAACGCGAAGTAGCGGCCCATTGAACCGGGGGCCGCGTCGGGGCCGCGCCATGAGCGGCCCGCGCGCGGTTCACGCCGAGGCCGCCTCGGCGGTGAGAGTGCCGTGGCAGTGCTTGAACTTCTTGCCCGAGCCGCAGGGGCAGGCCTCGTTGCGCGCCACCTTGCCCCAGGTCGCGGGGTCGTTGGGGTCGCGCCGGTCGGGCGTCGTGCGGCCCACGGCGCGGGCGGCGACAAACTCGCGGGTGGCGGCGCTGGGGTTTTGAGCACGCTCAATATCGCGGACGATCTTGGGCGGCGGGGGTTTGAGGTCTTCGGGGGCGGGCTCGGTGCGCAACTCGACGCGGGCCAGAACCGTCGTGATGCGCTCGCGCAGGGAACTCAGCATCTCCTCGAACATGATGAAGGCTTCGCGCTGGTATTCCAGCAGCGGCGTCTTCTGACCATAGGCGCGCAAATTCACGCCATGGCGCAAGTAGTCCAGTCGGGCCAAGTGGTCGCGCCAGCCATGGTCGATGGTTTGCAGCAGAAGGCTCTTTTCGACCCGGCGCATCAAGTCCGGCCCGAAACTCGCGAGTTTATCCGTCATGCGCTGGTCGATGGCGGCGGTCATGCGATCACGGATTTCCTCGTCCGCGATCCCTTCTTCGGCCGCCCAGTCCTTGAAGGGCAGATCGAGGCCCAACACGCGCAGCGTCTCCTCGTGGAGGGCGGCGATATCCCATTCCTCGGGCATGGCGCGCTCGGGCATGAACTTGGCGACGATCTCTGCGACGACCTCGTGACGCATGTCGACGATCATCTGCGACAGGTCGTCCGCGCTCATGATGTCGCGGCGCTGGTCGAAAATCTCGCGGCGCTGCACATTCATGACGTCGTCGAATTGCAGCAAGTTCTTGCGCATGTCGAAATTGCGCGCCTCGACCTTTTGCTGGGCCTTTTCGATGGCCTTGTTGATCCAGGGGTGAATGATCGCTTCGCCCTGCTCGAGGCCCAGCTTCACCAGCATGCCGTCCATGCGCTCCGAGCCGAAGATGCGCATGAGGTCGTCTTGCAGCGAGAGGAAGAATTTCGAGCCGCCGGGATCGCCCTGGCGGCCCGAGCGACCGCGCAATTGGTTGTCGATCCGGCGCGACTCATGGCGTTCGGTGCCGATCACGTAAAGACCGCCGGCCTTGAGCGCGATCTCCTTCTTTTCCGCGACGTCGCGGCGAATGGCGTCTTTCTCGTCGTCGCCGAGGGGACGGCCGAGTTTCAACTCTTGTTCCTGAATGCGGTAGTCGGGATTGCCGCCCAACTGAATGTCGGTGCCGCGGCCGGCCATGTTGGTGGCGATGGTCACCGCGCCGGGCACGCCGGCCTGGGCGATGATGAAGGCTTCCTGCTCGTGATACTTGGCGTTGAGAACCTGGATCTGCATTTTCTTGCGTTGGCGCAGGCGCTCGGCCAGCAGTTCCGACTTCTCGATGGAAACCGTGCCCACCAACACCGGCTGCTGGCGGTCGTTGCATTCCTCGATCAGCTTGACGATGGACTCGTACTTTTCCTCGGCCGTCCGATAAACCTCGTCGTGCTCGTCCTTGCGGATGCGCGGCAGGTTGGGCGGCACGTCGACCACGTCGAGGCCGTAGATCGTGCTGAACTCTTCCTCCTCGGTCATGGCGGTGCCCGTCATGCCGCCGATCTTGGGGTACATGCGGAAATAGTTCTGATAGGTGATCGTGGCCAGGGTTTGGTTTTCGCTTTGAACCGACACGCCCTCCTTGGCCTCGATCGCCTGGTGCAGGCCTTCCGAGAGCCGGCGGCCTTCCATGATTCGTCCGGTGAATTCGTCGATCAGATGAACGCGGCCCTCGCGCACGATGTAGTCGACATCGCGGCGGAACATGTGATGGGCCTTGAGCGCCTGGTTCAGGTGATGAACCAAGTCGATGTTGTGGATGTCGTAAAGGCCGCCTTCCGCCAGAATGCCGAGCTTGCGCAAGGTCTGCTCGGCGAATTCGGTTCCCGCGTCCGTGAAGGCGATGGACTTGGACTTTTCTTCTTTTTCGTAATGTTCGGGCAGAAAACTCGGGATCACCGTGTTGATTTTTTCATAGAGGTCGCTGCGGTCTTGCGACGGGCCGGAGATAATCAACGGCGTGCGGGCCTCGTCGACCAGGATCGAGTCGACTTCGTCGACGATGGCGAAGTTGAAGGGCCGATGGCTCATGTCCTCGATGGCGTACTTCATGTTGTCGCGCAGATAGTCGAAGCCCAGTTCGCTGTTGGTGCCGTAGGTGACGTCGCAGGCGTAGGCCGCGCGGCGCTGGGCATCGCTGAGGTCATGCTGGATGCACCCGACGGTCAGACCCAGAAAGCGATAGACCTGGCCCATCCATTCGGAATCGCGGTGCGCCAAGTAGTCGTTCACGGTCACGACGTGCACGCCCTTGCCCGTGAGCGCGTTCAAATAAACCGGCAGCGTGGCGACGAGGGTCTTGCCTTCGCCGGTGCCCATCTCGGCGATCTTGCCTTGATTGAGCACCATGCCGCCGATGAGCTGCACGTCGAAATGGCGCTGGCGGAGCGTCCGTTTGGCGGCTTCGCGCACGGTGGCGAAAGCGTCGACCAAGACGTCGTCGAGCGTTTCACCCTTGGCGAGGCGATCTTTCAGCCAATCCGTGCGGGCGCGAACGCCCGCATCGTCCAGGGCGGCGATCTCGGCCTCCTTGGCGTTGATGGCGGCGACGAGGGGCCGGAGCGATTTGATCAAGCGCTCATTGCGCGACGGAAACAGGCGTTTAAGAGCGCCGAACATTTAGACCTCAAAATGACGGTGGATCGTGTCGGCCGGCTGGGAACAGCCCGGACCCCCGATGCATGCGGCATGACAGATAGAAGCGCGATGGTCATAAGTCAACGCGCCGGGGTCAGATTTGGATGAAAAACAACCGCTCCAGGACGTGATTTTGTTGTGATATTTAAATGACTTAGGGAAACCGGCCCGGAGCCGCCCGGCGCCTGCGCCGAACTTGTGGCCGTGGCGCTGCTGTGCCATTGAAGCGCCCGCCTGCGCGGCGGCCGGTGGAAAGTGGCCAAAAGCATGCGCCGGAGCCTAACGTGACCGGAAAGATCGACAGGAAGCTGGACATGAGCCACGCCATATCGCCCTTGGCACCCAAGACTGTTCCCAACCCGCCCCCGGTCGCGGGGGTGCGGTTTGCCGCCACGGCGGCTGGAATTCGCTATCAGGGCCGCAATGATTTGATGGTGGCGGAATTGAGCCCGGGAACCACCGTGGGCGGCGTGTTCACGCGCTCGCTCACGGCCTCGGCGCCCGTCGAGATGTGCAAGGAGAACCGCAAGCGCGGCCAGGCGCGAGTGTTGATCGTCAATGCCGGCAACTCCAACGCCTTTACCGGCAAGAAGGGCGTGGAGACCGTGAATCAAACCGTCGCGGCGGCCGTGAAGACATTCGGCTGCCAAGCCGACGAAGTGTTCGTGTCGTCCACCGGCACCATCGGCGTGCCCTTGCCCACCGAAAAAATCGTCGGCGCCCTGCCCGCCCTCAAGAACAGCTTGTCGGCGGACGCCGCCGGGGACGCGGCCCGGGCAATCATGACCACGGATACCTTCCCCAAGATCGCCGCGCGCACAACGGCCGTCGACGGCAAGCGCGTCGTCATCACCGGCTTCTGCAAGGGCTCCGGGATGATCGCACCGGACATGGCCACCATGTTGGCTTACATCTTCACCGACGCCGCCTTGGATGCCGCCACGGTGCAATATCTCGTCGCCAGCGGGTCCGACAAAAGCTTCAACTGCATGACCGTGGACAGCGATACCTCCACCTCGGATACCGTGTTGATGTTCGCCACGGGCCGGGCCGGGCATGCGCCCGTCACGCATCCTCACGATCCCCGTCTGGCGGATTTCAAGACGCAGCTTTACGACTTGATGATCGAGTTGGCCAAGCTGGTGGCGCGCGACGGCGAGGGTGCGACGAAGTTCATCGAAGTGAAAGTGACCGGCGCCGAGCACGACAAAGCGGCGCACCGCATCGCCATGACCATCGCCAACTCACCCTTGGTGAAGACGGCGGTGGCGGGCGAGGACGCCAACTGGGGCCGCATCGTCATGGCCGTGGGCAAGTCGGGCGAAAAGGTGGATCGCGACAAGCTGATCATCCGCATCGGCGGGGTCGACGTGGCCAGGGACGGCGAAGTCGTGCCGAATTACGACGAAACCCCCGTGGTCGCGCACATGAAGGGCCAGGAGGTGGTGTTCGAGGTCGATATCGGTCTCGGTCACGGCAAGGCCACGGTGTGGAGCTGCGACCTGACGCACGGCTACATCGACATCAACGGCTCCTACCGGACGTGACGATGACGCCCCGGAAACCCGTCGTGCTGGTGGCCGCCGTGGCCTTGATCGACGACCGGCGGCGCGTGCTGCTGGCGCAGCGCCCCGCCGGCAAGGCCATGGCTGGGCTTTGGGAGTTTCCGGGCGGCAAGGTTGAGGATCATGAAACGCCGGAGCAGGCCTTGGTGCGCGAGTTGCACGAGGAGCTGGGCATCGATGTCGCGGCCGCCGACCTGGAACCCTTGGCGTTTGCGTCGCACACTTACGACGACTTTCATCTGCTGATGCCACTGTTCGACTGCACGCGCTGGGCGGGCCGGATCGTTGCGAAGGAAAACCAGGCCTTGGCGTGGGTCGCGGCGGCAGACCTTGAGCACTACAACATGCCGCCCGCCGACGTGCCCTTGATCGAGCCTCTGCGGCGGGCCCTATCGTGACGGGATTTGCCGCGCGGACCCCGCCCGGCATAGACTGGCGATCAGCAAATTCGTGACATCCATGACCGCGCCCGCCAACGACCCGACCGCGTGCCTCTTGATCATCGGCGACGAGATTCTCTCGGGCCGGACGCAAGACGCGAACCTCAAGTTCCTGGGCGAGCGCCTGGCCGCCATGGGCATTCGCCTGCGCGAGGCGCGCGTCGTGCCGGACGTGGAAGCGATGATTGTCGAGGCCTTGAACGCCTGCCGCGCGCGTTACACCTACGTCTTCACCACCGGCGGCATCGGACCAACCCATGACGACATCACCACGGCCTGCGTGGCCAGGGCGTTCGGCCGCAAGGTCGTCCGTCATCCCGAGGCCGAGCGGAAATTGCGGGCCTATTACGGCGATCGCACCAACGAGGCGCGGTTGCGCATGGCCGAGATCCCCGACGGCGAGGGCGTGGAATTGATCGAAAACCATATGAGCGTGGCGCCGGGTTACCGCATCGGCAACGTGTTCGTCCTGGCCGGCGTGCCCAGCGTGGCCCGCGCCATGTTCGACGCCCTGGCGTCGGGCCTACGGGGCGGCGCGCCGGTGTATTCGCAAAGTGTGGATGCCCATGTGCGCGAAGGCGACATCGCCCAGCAGTTATCGGCGATCCAGGATGCTCATCCCGACGTGGCGATCGGCAGCTATCCCTTCATGCGGCACGACAAGCTGGGCACCTCCATCGTCGCGCGGGCGACGGACAAAGCGCGGATTGCCCGGGTGATCGACGAAGTGGCGGCGGCCATGCGCGCGCTCGGCGGCGAGCCGGTCTTGGGGCCAGAGCCGAAGTGAGATAGGTTCGAGGCGGATTTTCCCGACAAGTGCCCGGCGGCGAAGCCGCCCGACTCTTGGATTAGGGCGCTTCGCGCCCGGGCGGTTGGCGTGGAAAATCCGCCCAACAAAAGAGTCTAGCCCCCGTGGCGGAATGGTAGACGCAACGGACTTAAAATCCGTTGTCTGGTAACGGACGTGCCGGTTCAAGTCCGGCCGGGGGCACCACTCAAGTGGGCGCGGTCCACAGCCTGCCGTCGACGGGCAGGGGGCTGAAGGCGTCGCGTTCGGCCAGTTTGGCGCGATAGAGATCATGATAGTTGGCGACCGTGCCCATCTCGACGGCGTCCCGATCAAGTTCGATGCCGATTTCGTTGTAAATATCGAGATTGGTCAGGTTGGGTCGCGGCAGGCGCCCGGCCCGGTAGTCGTCCCACATCGCCGCGTAGGCTTTTTCAAGGCTCGCGCACAGCAGGTCGGTGTCGAACAGCACGCAACTGTCCCGACCCTTTTGCAGCTTGTCGCGATAGGCTTGGAGCTTGGGCCGGTTCGTTCCGAGCTCGATGGCCAATTCGACATAGCGTTCGGGCGTGGCAACCACGAGGTCGTCCAGGCCCGCGGACTTGACGAGGCTGCCGCAGACGCGCGAGGCGAAGCCGCGCCCGACCATGGTCAACACCGGCACGCCCATCCACAAGGCGTCGGAGCAGGTGGTGTGCGCGCCATAGGGCGCCGTGTCCAAGAATAGATCAGCCAAGGGGTACCGCGCGAGGTGGTCCGGATTGCGCGCCTTGGGCGCGATGATCAGCCGCCCGGGGTCCAGGCCTTGTTTGGCCATGGCGTCTTTCAGTCGGGCATTGGTGGACTCGATGGCGCCCAGGAGCCACAGCACGCTGTTGGGAACTTGCTGAAGGATTTTGATCCAGCGCGCCCACGTGAACGGCGTGATCTTGTGCACGCCGTTGAAGCAACAGAACACCACGGCGTCCTCGGGCAGGCCCGCCTGCTGGCGCGTGGGACGCGTGGGGGCGACCTCGCGCTTGCGGTCGTTGGGCTGGTAGCAGGGAATGCGGACGACTTTTTCCGTGTAGTAAATCTCGCTCTCGGGCGGAATGATGAAGTCGTCAGCGATCAAGTAGTGGTGATAGGGGCTGGCGAGCGTGCCCGGAAAACCGAGCCAATTGACGATGATCGGCGCCGGACGCATGGACAGCATCTTGGTGCGCGCGCCTTGAGTGTAACCGTTGAGGTCGACGAGAATTTCCACGCCGTCGGCGACGATGCGCTCGGCGGCGGCCTCGTCGCTCAAGGGCGTGATGTCGAGCCAATGCTCGGACGCGGCCTTGATTCGAGCTTGCGTCGAATCGCTGACCTGATGGCCGCAATAATAGACAAACAACTCGACGTTGGCGCGGTCATGGGCTTCGTAAATCTCGCTCGTGAGGAAGCCCACGGCGTGCTCGCGCAGGTCGGAGGAGAGATATCCGACGCGGCGGCGCGACGGGTGGGGATTGACGAGCAGTTTCTTATGGGTATGCGCGAAGGACGCGGCGGGACGGCCGATCGTGGTCTTGTTGTAGTTGGCGGCGTTGCCGAGTTGCATCAAGGGGTCGTCGGTGTAGGCCGCGAGCGAGAGAGACGAGATGCCCCTGAGCAAATGCTCGCGGGTGACGTGCGCCCACGGCGCGATGATGGGCCACTTGCACTGGCGCGTGCGCAAGCTCACCCAGTGCTGAACGACGTCGGTCTGCGTGGGGTTGACGTCGAGGCCGTGCCGGAGCGCCTCCTCGGCGTTCTCGTCGATGAAATGCTTCTCCAGCACCCGGCCGATCTGCTTGAGCGCGGTGGTCTTGTGGGCGATCGCCTCGCCGTTCACGGCGTGCAGCTTGTTGGCGACTTCGTACCACTGCTGAACGCCCTCGCCGGCGGCGCCCATTTTCTCCAGCAGCGTGCCGAGATTGATGTAGGCCGGCATGAAGTTGGGGTTGAGGCGGATCGCCTCGGTGAGCGCCTGCCGGGCCCGTTGCATTTCTCCGGCATTGCTGAGGACCACGCCGAAATTGAAGTGCATGGCGTAGGCCAGCGGGTTATCGGCGTTGTGCTTGAGCCAGGCTTCGTAAAGGACGATCGTGCCGGCATGATCCCCGTCCGCCGCCAGTTGGCCGACGGCCGACAGCAACTTCATGACTGTAAGTGTCCGATCTTGCGCGCGCTGCAAGGCGCTCGAAAGAAGGTCGCCGCTCATGACCCCATCCCCAACAAGAAAAAGGGCCAAACCCGGGCGGGGTTTGGCCCTTTCTCGAAGCTTAGACTACGCCGCGATCATCATGACAAGAGGGCCGCGAACTGCGTCGTCGTCATGGCGGCGATCTGGGTCGACGTGAAGGCGCCGGTCTGGGCCGTGCTCATCGCGTCGATCTGCGTCGTCGTCAGGGCCGTGATCTGCAGGGTCGTGATCACCGCGATGTCGGTGGTCTCGAGGCCCTTGACCTGGGTGGTCGTGAGGCTGCCGATCTGGATCGTGTCGAGCGCGGCCACCTGGGTGGTCGTGAGCGACTTGATCTGGGTCGACGTAAAGCCGCCCAACTGAACCGTGCTGATGTTGATCAGCTGGGTTGTCGTCAGGTTTTGGACCTGCGGCGCGGTCAGGGCGCCCAACTGGGTCGTGGTCAACGAACCAATTTGAGTCGTGCCGAGAGCCGCCAAGTCGGTGGTTTCGACACCCTTGATCTGCGTGACCGTCAGGCCGGCCAGCTGAGTGGTTGAGAACGTCGTGAACTGCGTCGAGGTCAACCCTGCCAGCTGTGTCGCCGTAAACCCAGTGACCTGGGTCGTGGTCAGGTGGCCGATATTGGTCGTTCCCAGCGACACGAGCTGAGTGGTCGTCAGCGCGCGGACTTGAGTGGAGGTCAAGCCCGACACCTGTGCCGTCGAGATGCCGGCCACGTTGGTGGTGGACAGGTTCTTGACCTGGGTCGAGGTCAATCCGCCGATCTGCGTGGAGCTCAACGCGCCCATCTGCAAGGTCGCCAACGCCGCGATTTGCGTGGTCGTCAAGGCCTTGAGCTGGGTCGTGGTGAGCGAGCCAATCTGCACGGTGCCGAGAACCGCGAAGTTGGTGGTGTTGAGGCCGGCCAACTGTGTCGTCTTCAAGCCGCCGAACTGAACGGTGTCGACTCCGGCGATGTTGGTCGTGGTCAGCGCGTTCAATTGCGTCGTCGACAGGCCGCCAACCAGCGTGGAGGTCAAGCCGCGCAGCTGAACGGTCGACAGCGCCGCCATGTTGGTGGTGTTGACGCCCTTGATCTGCGTGGTCGTGAGGCTGCCCAACTGGGTGGTCCCCAGCGAGGCAAACTGGGTGGAGGTCAGCGCGCCCAGTTGTGTCGCGGTCACGCCGTCGATCTGCGTCGTGGTCAAGCCGCCGACGTTGACGGTGCCGAGCGACCCCAATTGCGTCGTGGTGAAGGCGCCGACCTGGGTCGAGGTGAGGCCCGAGAACTGCGCGGTCGAGATGCCGGCCACGTTGGTGGTGGACAGGTTCTTGACCTGGGTCGAGGTCAATCCGCCGATCTGCGTGGAGCTCAACGCGCCCATCTGCAAGGTCGCCAACGCCGCGATTTGCGTGGTCGTCAAGGCCTTGAGCTGAGTCGTGGTGAGCGAGCCGATCTGCACGGTGCCGAGAACCGCGAAATTGGTCGTATTCAATCCGGCCAGTTGCGTGTTGGTGACGCCGCCGAACTGAACGGTGTCGATGCCCGCGATGTTGGTCGTGGTCAGCGAGTTCAACTGCGTCGTCGTCAAGCCGCCGACCAGCGTCGATGTCAAGCCGCGCAGTTGTACGGTCGTCATCGCCGCGATGTTCGTCGTGCTGACGCCCTTGATCTGGGTCGTGTTCAAACTGCCCAGCTGCGCCGTGCCAAACGACGCGAAGGAGGTGGTGGTGAGGCCGCCGAGTTGCGTCGCGGTGAGGCCGTCGATTTGGGTCGATGTGAGGCCCGTTAAATTGACGGTGGACAAAGCGTTCAAGAACGTTGTGCTGACGCCTTTGATCTGCGTGGAAGTGATGCCGCTGAGCTGCACGGTGCCGATCGAGCCGACGGTCGTGGTGTTGAGCGCGCTTAGCTGCGTCGTCTTCAAGCCGCCAATGGCGGTCGAGGTGAGGCCGCCCAACTGAACGGTGTTCATGACCGCGAGTTGCGTCGTCGTGAACCCGCCGATCTGCGTGACACTCAGCACGCCCAACTGCCCCGTGGTGATGGCGGCGAATTGCGTGGTGGTGAAGAAGCCCAGCTCCTTCGACTCGAACAACGCGAATTGCGTGGTGGTGAAGGCCGCGACTTGCGTGACCGTGAGGGCTTGGACTTGGGTTTGCGTCAAAGGCATGGCGATGCGCTCCTACCGAAGGGCGTTAGAGATTGATGGCGATTTTGGTGAGCTGAGCGATCTGATGCGCACACGCGCAATCGCGCCCAACGGCGGAAACTGTGACTTTAGTCATGCTCGATCTCCATTCTAGAGATGCTTCTGTTTAGTTCAGACGCGAAAAAGGTACTTCGTACCATTGTCACTACTTACCCTTTAACCGATCTCGCCCCTGTCGACAAGTAAAACTATTAGGCGATTAAGTTAATAAATGGTTTCACCGAACGCTGTAGCTGTCGATTCTCAAGACCACACAACAGGTTGTGGTTGATTTGTTTGGATCAGACTAGATATCCCGCCCTGCCCAGAAGACAGCGCGTAACGATGGTCAACGTCCGACTCGGAGGCCGAGTTGCAGCTAAAAACTGAATTTTTCGCCGAATCCGGATCGCGAATCGCGTCGGAAAGAAGTGTTAAGGGGCGGGCCATGGCTGCGGCTAAGGCTCCCGCAGGCTTTCGCCGAGTCCGCGCGTGATGGGGCTCAGGAAGAACGACATGATGCTGCGCGAGCCGACCTTGATTTCCGCGGTCATGGTCATGCCGGGAATCAATTTCGACCCCTCCGGCAGATTTTCGAGTTCGGTGTGCGTCAAACGCACCAGGCCGCGGTGGAACGCGCCGCTTCCCGTGCGGGACGGCTGAGGCAGCACGGCATTGGCCGTATTGGGGCCACCGCCGGCCGGAAACGACTCCTCGCTGACGGAAATCAGTTCGCCCTTCAAGAAGCCGTGTCGCTGGTAGTTGAAGGCATCGACCTTGATGACAACGTCGGCCCCCGATTTGACGTAACCGATGTCGCTGGAATTGATCGTGATCTCGCCGATCATCTTGGCGTTGGTCTTGATCATGGTCACCAGCGATTCGGCCGGGTTGAGCACCGAACCGACGGAGCGCTTGGCCACATCGAGCACCACCCCATCCTCGGGCGCCGTGACCACCACCAAATCGTTCATCAACGTCGCCTTGCTCAAGCCCTCGCCGACCACGGCGGCCTCGGTGCGGACCGCGACCAAGGCCTCGAGGGTCTGCTGCCGCCACTGATCGATGAACGATTGCAGCTCGGCTTCCTTTGATTCGAGATCGTGCTTGAGTTCGACCAGCGTGTTGCCCGCGTCCTGGTAACCCTGCTCGACGCGCATGCGCACCGACTGGGCCTCGAGATAATTGAGCCGCGAGCCGGACTGCTTCTCCAGCATCGCGCCGCGCATTTTCTCGACTTCCCGCGCGATCTCGAGCTGTTGCGCGAGCGCCTTGCGATCGTCCTCGGTCGAGCGAATGTTGGCCCGGCGGCGCTGAATCTCCTCCTCGTAGAACCGCAGTTGCGCGGTGTATTGCGATTGCCGTTGCCGGAACAGGCTTTGCTGGAGCTGATCGTCGACCGAGGGCGCTTCGCCGAAGTCGGGTTCCGTGCCGTTCAATTCGGCCTCGAGCCTGCGGATCTGGGCCAGCAACGAGCGCTGCTTGACCGAAAGCGATTCGAGGTCGGCTTGCGTGAAGGTCGGATCCAGCGTCGCCAGCACCTGGCCTTTCTTGACCTCATCGCCCGACTTGACCAGGATTTCGCGCACGATGGCCCGGTCGAGCGGCTGCAACATGATGGGCGGCGTTTCGGTGGCCAGGCGGCCGGTGCCGGTGACGACGACCTCGACCTTGACCAGCGACGCGACCAAGATCGTGATCACGAACAGGCCGAGCACCACGTAGAAGATCGAACGCATGAACGGCGGTGCGGCTTCTTCGCAGATCTCGTCGATCGGATCCTGAAACGGGATGGCGTCGGCCAGGACCGACGTCTGCGGCGGGCCCATGAGCCACTGTCGCGCGCTCATGACTTGCCCGCGCAAGGCCCGGGCGCTTTGCGTCAGCTTCGCGAGGGGCGGGGCCAGCTTGCTCATTGCTGCAAATGCCGCGTCTGTTGATCCCAGAGGTGGCGATAGATATCGCAACGTTCGAGCAAGACGCTATGAGGCGCGAAGTCGACGACCGATCCCTTGTCCAAGACCAAGATGGCGTCGGAGCCGACGAGCGATGACAGGCGGTGAGACACCACGATCATGGTGCGCCCGCGCGCGATCTCGCCGATGTTCTGCTGTACGATGGCTTCGCTTTCCGGGTCGAGCGCGCTGGTGGCTTCGTCGAACAGCATCAGGCGCGGACGCAACAGCAAGGCCCTCGCGATGGCGATGCGTTGCTTCTGGCCGCCCGAATAGTTCGAGGCGCTTTCCTCGACGTAGGTCTCGTAGGACATCGGCAAGCGGTCGATGAACTCGCTGGCGCCGGCCAGACGCGCCGCCTCCATGACCTCGTCAAGGGTGGCGTCGGGTTTGCCGGCCGCGATGTTCTCGCGAATGGTGCCGCGGAAGAGAATGTTGTCTTGCAGCACCACGCCGATGCTGCGGCGCAGGTGCGCCAAGTCGATGTTGCGGATATCGGCGCCATTGAGGCGGATAATGCCTTCCTGGGCCGTGCAGATGCCCTGCATGAGCCGCGTGGCCGTTGTCTTGCCGGAGCCCGAACGGCCGACCACGCCGATCAGTTGGCCCTCGTCGACCTTGAACGAGACGTTTTCGAGCGCGGGTACCGAAGCTCCCGGATAGCGATAAGTGACGCCCTGGAATTCGAGCTCGCCGGTGATCAGGGGGCGCGTGCCGCGCTGATTCGGATCGCGCTCGGGGGCATGGTTCATCACCTGCCCCAGCATGTTCACCGACAACGCGGTTTGCTGATATTCGTTGATCAGGGCGACGATCTGCACCAGGGGCCCCGTGACCCGGCCCGAGAGCATGTTGAAGGCCACCAGCGCGCCCATGCTGAGCGTGCCGTCGAACACCAGGGCCGCGCCCAAGCCCAAAATCGCCATCTGCATCATGTTCTGCAGCAGCTGCACCATGGTCAGCGCGGCGGCGCTGAAATAGCCCACCGTGGCGCGGCGGCGAATGGAGGTGGCGACTTTTTCGTCCCACGATTTCATGCGCAGTGATTCAAGCGCCAGCGATTTGACCGCGCGCATGCCGTGAATGGTCTCGACCAGGTCGGCCTGCCGCGCGCCTTCCGCGATATAGAGCTGCTCGAGGTATCGGCGGAACGTCGGGATCAGAATGCCGATGAACGCCGCGATCGCCGCGGCAAAGCCCAAGACCACGGCCGTCAGATATCCGCTGTAAAGCGTGAGGGCAATCAGCAGGATGGGCAAGGCAAGCGTGTCGAGTATCGTTTGAAACAACCGCCCCGTGAGAAACGCACGGATCGATTCCGTCTGCTGCATGTGCTTGACCAGCACGCCCGTGGGCATGCTTTCGAAGAACTGCATGGGCAGGCGCATGACGTGACTGAACGTGCGGGCGGCCAGCCGCGCGTCGATCTTGTTGCTGGCGAACAGCAGCAGGTACTGCCGCATGTAGCTGAACACGCCGTCGAAGATGAGGGCCAGGATGAACGCCAGAACGACGGCGAACAGGGTCTGATAGCTTTGGTGCGGGATGACCTTGTCGATGATGATTTGAAAGAACAGCGGCGTCGCGATGCCGATGATGTTGGTCATCATGGCGGCGATGGCGACATCGCGCAGATAGCGGCGATTGCGAATGACCTCGGGCATGAACCAACCGAAGCCGAACGGTTGGGTTTCGTCCGTGAGCTTGAACTTGCGTTTGCAGAGCAGGAGGCGCCCCGTCCAGGTCGCCTCGAATTTCTCCCGGGCCATGAGCTTGATGCCCGCTTGCTCGGCGCGTGGGTCAAGAACCGCCGCGACCACCGTGCCGTCGGGACCGGGCATGGTGCTGGCGATGATGGTCCAAGTGCCGTCGACATGCTCGGCCATCACGGGGTAAGCGCTGCCGAGCCCGGTCAGGTCTTCCCAGACGCGGTTGCGCAGCAGTTTCCCGGCCAATCCCACCTCGCGCATCAGGCGGAGCAGCGATCCGACCGTGTCGGCCTCGCTCACGCCGCTGAATTTCTCCGGCGCGATCTGCACGCCGTGATGCATCGCCACGAGAAAAAGCGCCCGCAGCGCCGTCATGTGCGGCGTCATTTGAACTTGAGGGATTACGTTCATCCCGTGGGATATGGTTGAAAAAACTTAACAATCTGGAAACTCATGCCACCGCGCCCACGCGGTAACACTTCATTAACGCGATTAACGTGCTGCCGCGCGAGCCCGGCACGTCCGAGCCAGGAGGGAGATGTTATGCGGAGTGCGCGGCGTAGTTCGCCAGCCGCGCGGCGACCTCCGCAAGGACGGGCCGCCAGTCCTGATTGGCGCCTTGGCGGATGAGCGTCGCGCTGGGATACCAGGGGTTGGTTTCGCCGCTGAGCCCCCAGTACCAGAACTTCCCGACGCCCGCGGGGATCATGATCCAGACCGGCACGCCTAAGGCCCCGGCAAAGTGCGCGGTGCTGTTGGAGACGGTGACGACGAGGTCACAGACCGAGATCAGCGCCGCCAGCCCGTCGAGGTCGTCGCGCAGATCGAGATCGTCGAGGTGCGCCACGGTAATGCCGTGCCGCTTCTGAAACTGCCGCCGCTCGGCGTGGGTATCGCCGTATTGCAGATCCACAAATTTGAGGCCCGGCGTCTTGAGGATGTCGATCCAGGCCTCCAACTGCGTGCTCTTGCTTTCGCCGAAGGCGACGTTCTTGCTGAGCCAGGAGATTCCGACCAGCCGTTCGCCGGGCGCCAGACCGAGGCGCGCGCGGAACGCCTCGGCACGGGCGCGATCCGGCATAAGGTAACTGCGCCGCTCGCGCGGAAAGTCGTCGTAACTGCGGCGAATGAATTCGCCCATGCTGCCCGCGGCGATGTGCGCGGCAATCCCGGGATCGACCCGATCGGTGATCGGCGGCAAGACGCGGTCGAAGATCTTGGTGGCGGTGGGAAAGGAGCGCCGAAACAAGGCCGCCATGCGCGGGTCGACTTCCCAGACCACCTTGATGCCGCGCGCGAGGAGATCGCCGATCATGCTGGCCTGCAGAATCTCGTCGCCGACGCCCTGCTCGGCCCACACCAGCAGCGCGCCGTCGCCCAGGGGCTGGCCCTGCCAGACCGGAACCGGATACTGGCGGATGACGATCTTGTCGGCGAGCCAACGCCAATTGTATTCGCGCCAGCCCGTGACGAAATCGCCCTTCAGCAGCGACACGATGCCGAGGTTCTTGTGCGCCATGGCCGTGTCGGGCTTGAGCGCAAGCGCCCGGTGAAAGCACTCAACCGCCTCGTCGATGCGCCCCAGCCCCCACAGCGCGGTGCCGAGATTGGTGAACGCCTCGACATAGTTGGGGTCCATGGCGAGGGCCTTGTGCAGGGCCTCGGCGCCCTCGGCGAAGCGGCTGAGCTTGACCAGCGTGTCGCCGTAATTGTTGATCGGTTGCGGATCGTTGGGTGCAAGCTTGACCGCCTTCGCCAGCACCGCCAGCGCCTCGGGCAGGCGGTTCATCGCATTGAGCGCCACGCCGAGATTGTTGTAGGCCAGCGTCAGCGTCGGATCGAGCGCGATGGCTTTTTTCTGCAGCGCCACGGCCTCGGACAGGTTGCCCTGGTTGTAAACGACCACGCCGAGATTGTTATAGAGCAGGGCCACGTTGGGATTGACCTTCATCGCCTTGCGATAAGCCGCGGCCGACTGCTCGAGATGGCCGAGCTGCTGCAGTTGAAGCCCGAGGTTGAAGGGCTCGAGAAACGCCGGATTGCTTTCGGGCGCGATGGTGGCGCTGGCGCGGCGTTGCTTGCGGTTCATGCGGGGGCGAAGTCTCTGTGGCGATGATGTTCGGTCGACTGTGGCGTGGCCCCGAAGGAATCAGAAGGCCCCGTCTTAGGCAAGGCCTTGTTGGGGGTTTTCCACGATTTGCGCCGACGAGACTGAAGGCAGGACGCGGCGACCGGGGCTCGAGAAAGGGCGGCCTAGAAGAACGTCACGACGTCGTCGTAGGGCTTTTTCTTCAGCACCGGCACCACGGCATCGGTTGCGGGATAGCCGGTGACCACGATCATGCTGGCCCGTTCGTTGGCGGGGCGATTGAGAATGCGCCTAAGAAAGCCCATGGGCCGCGGCGTGTGAATCAGGGTCGAAAGGCCCGCATGTTGCAGCCCGGAAATCAGGATGCCGACGGCGATACCCACGCTTTCGGGCACATAATAGTGGTTGAGGCGCTGGTGGTTGGCCGAGATGGCGTAGTTTTTCTGGAAGACGACGATCAGGTAGGGCGCGGTTTCGAGAAACGGCTTCAGCGGCGTCGTGCCGATGGGTTCGAGCGCCTCCAGCCAGTGTTCGCCGGCACGCCCATCGTAGAACTCGCGCTCCTCTTGTTCCGCGCCGTGCCGGATTTCCGATTTCACCGCCGGATCGGACACCAGGGCAAAATGCCACGGTTGCATGTTGGCGCCGCTGGGCCCCGAGTGGGCGGCGTGGATGCACTCTTCGACGATCGCGCGGTCAACCTTGCGGTTGGAGAACTGACGCACCGAACGCCGGCGCGCCATCACGGCGCGAAACGCTTGCGCGCGTTCTCGCATCTCGCTTTCCGGGAGTTCGACATGATCACGGTAAGGAACGATTTTAGCCTTGCTCATGCCGATACACCCGTCGCCATCCCGTGGTTCGGTCAAGGGCTTCGCCCGGCGTCAAAGGGAAACGGCCGCGCAAGTCCGGCGCCACAAGATGCCCCCATGCCCCATGCGCCGGTCGTCAACGGTTGTTGGGCCACAAGATAAGGTATGCGTCCTCTCATGTCGCTCACATCGCCGTGAGACGGAGCGACGTATCCAACTTGTCAGAATTTGTATCAGGACAAACGCGCCGTCAGCTTCCGCGCGATATCGACAGATTGGCGAGTTTCGCGACCTTGTCCTCGGCGCCGGAGCGTTGGAAATAGGGCTTGGCGGCGGGCGTTCGCGGCGGAATGACACCGTCGGCGGGACGCGGCGTGTTCTTGGCCTCGACATGGGCGACGGCGCTTTCGATTTGACTGCGCGGCACCACGACAACCCCGTCCTCGTCGCCCAGCACCAAGTCGCCGGGCGAAACAATGACGCCGCCACAGACGACGGGAACATTGATCCAGCCCGGCTTGTCGCCGGTTCCGGTGCGCGCCACGGTACCGCGACAAAAGACCGGAATGCCTTCACGGGCGCGAATGACCTCGGCGGTGAGAACATAACCGTCGATGACGATGCCGATGCCGCCAGCCTCCTTGATGCCGTGGGCCATGCTGGCGCCGAAGGCCGCCGCCGAGGCATCGCCGCGCGCGTCGACAACCAGCACGTCGCCGGGCTTGAGGTATTTCCCGGCGATCTGCCCCATGAGGGTGTCGTCGGTGAATTCGGGCCGCACGGTAAAGGCCGGGCCGCAGACTCGCCAATTTCGTTCCAGCGGCTTGATGCCCACATCCATCACCTGACGCGGACCCACATGACAGCCTACCAAACAGAAATAGAGGTGGTGAGCCCGCGCCACGAGCGCGGGATCGGGCCGGACGAAGTCGGTGACGATTTGATACTTTGATGTCATCGTCGGTTGATCAATCCAGTACGGCGGTGGCGTGCACTTCGAGCATGGCGCCGGGCAGCGTCAAGCTGGCCACATGCACTCCCGTGGCGGCGGGCATCGCCGCGCCGGCCTGGCGATAAATCTCGGCGCGGACCCAGGAGGCCTTGGTCAGCGCGGGCGAGTTGGTGGTGTAGTTGGTTTCGCTCACCACGTTCTTCAGGGAGGCCCCGGCGGCGGCCAGGACCTTTTGCACCCGCCCATAAATGCAGCGGATTTGCGCCTCCATGTCATCGGCGCCGACGAGATTGAAGTGTTCATCGGCCGAGACCATGCCCGAGAGAAACAGAAGGTTCCCGGCCTTCACCGCGTAGCTGAGATCAAAACGCTTCTCCAGTTCGGGATAGACGGAAATCACTTGCTCATGCCGCGCCATCACGCAATCTCCTATGGCAACTCAGCCGTGGCATGAATTTCCAGCATCGCGCCGGGCAAATAGAGGCCGGCGACCTGGACCGCCGTGGCCACGGGCGGGGCCGCATTGGCCTTTTGATAAATTTCGCGGCGCACCCAACCGGCATCGGCCAGGGATTTGACATCGGTGGTGAAACTGATCTCGCTGACGACATGCTGCAGCGTGCAGCCGGCCTTGGCCAAGGTCCGTTGCATGCGGTCGTAGATATGGCGGATTTGCGCGGCCATGTCGCCGGCGCCGACCAGGCTGAAGGTCTGTTCGTCGGCGGAGAGAATGCCCGCCATGTAGAGCGTCTTGCCGGACTTGATCAGGTAGCTCAGCCCGAATTTCTCCTCGAGCATCGGGTTCACGGTGATGACCTGTTCGGGTCGCGCCATGGCCCCCTCCCCTTCTCTGCGCAGATTGAAGGGCGATGTTAGCGTGCGGGTCGCGCCGCGTCGCGCCAAAATGCGAGCGTGCGAGCCGAGATGGCGGCGCGGCCTTCGTGAGTCGCGATATCTTCGAGACACGCCAAAAGAGCCTTGGCCTCCGCGTCCAAGCCAATCAGCCGGAGAAACATCATGATGCGTGTGAGCCGCAGATGATTGTGATTGGCCGGATCAAGCCACCCCTGGGCACGCGCGGCAAAGGCCGAACCGCGCTCGACGCCCTTGTCAGTCCGCCGCAAGCCGAAGAAGTCCAACATGAGATCGAGCGCGTGAAGGGCGCGCTGTTGCAATCCGGGATCGCCGCGAAATGCGGCAACGTCGTCGGCCGTGAGCAGCGGTGCCTCGGGGTTAAACCGGCTGGGTTCCGGCAAGGGAAACAGCCACTGAACGTAGTCGTGAACGATCTCGAGGCGGCGATGATCCCACGCCAGGATATCGCCGATGCGGCGCCCAGCGTGATCGGTTCCGATGCCGCGATAGAAAGCAATGATGGGGCTCTCGGTCACGCCCCGAAGTGTAGCGCAACCCCGTGGCTGGTCGGCAAGCACAAGCTGGCCCTGCGGCCGGCAACTCGGATGACGGGGAGGGGGATCCCGCTTTGGGGATATCCGAGGGGGTGTATGCCGGCCGCAGGTTGCCGCGACTGCCGCTTAGGCAGCGAGTGCTTCAGTCTTGCCGATCGCGATACGCCGGGGCTTGAGCGCCTCGGGGACTTCGCGCTTGAGCTCGATGTGCAGCAGGCCGTTATCCATGCGTGCGCCGGTCACGTGGATATGGTCGGCCAACTCGAAACGCCGCTCGAAGGCGCGCCGCGCGATGCCGCGGTGCAGGTACCGAACGTTGTCTTGGTCTTGGCCGGCCTTGGCCTTCACGGTGAGCGTGTTGTTTTCCACCGACACGTCGATGTCGTCTTCGGCGAAACCCGCCACGGCAAACGTGATTTCGTAGCCGTCCTCACCGTTCTTGACGATGTTATAGGGCGGATAGGCCGCCTGCACGTCATCGACGCGCGTCATGGTGTCGAACACGCGCGCGAGATTGTCGAAGCCGACAGTGGCACGAAACAGAGGAGTCAGGTCGAGAGTACGCATTGATATTCTCCATTGAGCAATATCGTTCGGCGCAGTTATGAGGCCGCGAGTCCCGGCCATTGCCGGAAGGTACGCGCCCTACGGGCCGCGCCGTTTCGCCCCGACGGACCCTCATCAGGCATCCGTCGCAGCTCATTTAGGAGGGGATTTTGACCCGTCAAGGGGGCGGAAATCCTAGCTCAGCGGCACGATTTGGCCGGTCACGTCCATGGGGCCCAAGGTATTGGTAAACAAAGCCTTTCGCCGCACGTAGCGCAAGAGTCCCTCGGGTCCAAACCGCGTGGCCCCCATGCCGGACAAGCCGAAAGATTCGTGGGCCACATCCTGCACCATGGCCGTGAGCGAGCCATCGTTGATGCTGACCGCGCCGGCGTTGAGACGGCGGGCCACGGGCATGGCCTCCTCGGCGGTGCCCGCATAGACGGACGCCGAGAGGCCATAGGTGGTGTCGTTGGCCAAGGCGACGGCTTCGTCGACGGTCTCGAAGGCCATGATGGGAATGACGGGGCCGAAGGTTTCCTCGGTCATGAGTTTCATCTTGTGAGTCACGTCGACCACGACGGTCGGCGCCAGCCATTTGCCGCCCTTCACGATCAACTCGCCGCCACAGAGGACCTTGGCGCCCTTGGCCACGGCATCTTTCAAATGGTCCATGACGATGTCGGCCTGGCGCTCGAAAATGAAAGGACCGACAAATCCGTTGTCGGGATCGTCGATGTCGAGGCTGGTGGCCTTGGCCTTCGCGACGATCTTGGCGACGAAGGAGTCAAAAATCGGCCGGGCCACATACACACGCTCCAGCGACTGGCAGGCCTGACCCGTGGCCGCCACCGAGGCCCGCAAGATGCCCGATGTGGCGGCCTCGATGTTGGCCGACGCCAAGACCACGGCGGGGTCCTTGCCGCCGAGTTCCAGGAAGGCCGGGATGAAGCGCCGCGCCGCGGCCTCGGCCACCTTGCGTCCGGTCCGCACGCTGCCGGTAAAGCTGACGAGATCGACCCGCTCGATCAGGGCCGCGCCGGTATCGCCGGGACCGCGCGCGACGGCCAGCACGTCGTCGATGGCGGGCACGTCCTTGATCGCCTTGCGCACCGCGTCGACCCAGCGCGGCGTCACCTCGCTGGGCTTGATGATGACGGCGTTGCCGGCCGCCAACGCCGGAAAGGTATCGATGAACGAGAGCAGCAACGGAAAGTTCCAGGGCGTGATGTTGCCCATGAGGCCGTGGGGCACGTAATGGCCCGCGCCGTGGATATGGGGCACCAGGGTTGGGCGGCCGGGAATGTCGTTCAGCATCGCCTTGGCGTCGGCGCCGATACGGGCCAATTGTCCGGCCAAGGCCGCGATCTCCAGACGGGCAATGCGCACGCGGCCGGTATCGATCTTGAGGGCGTTAAACAGCTCATCCTTGTGACGGTCGATGGCGGCGATGAAGTCGCCGAGCGCCGCCAAACGCCTGTCGACGGAGAGCGCCGCCCAGGCCGGTTGATTCGCGCGCAGGCGCCGGCACATGACGTCCAGTTCGGCCGCGGCGGTATGTTCGCATTGATAGTCGTAAACGCCCGTGCGCGGATTGCGCGCCGAGAACACCGGTGTCGCCATGTCAGCCCCCGAGCTTCTGCTCTTGTCGGGGTGACGGCAGCACGAATTGGACAACAGAACAAGAGCCGGGCGGCAAATGTCGCTGGCTCCAGGCGCCGAAACTTCGACGCCGGATCGGCAGGCTCGCGAAAAATCAGAAGGCGTAGATCAAGCGGCCGACGACGGCGTGGTCCTTGCCGTCGCCGCGGCTGACCGCGCCTTCGTAATCCAACGAGAAGGCGAAGCTGGGCCCGGCCTGAACGTTCACGCCGGCGCCCACCAGGATGTAATCGTCGTTGCCGGTGCCGCCCGACAGCGTGCGAATTTGCCCCACCGCGTTGGTCACCGCCACGGCGTGATCGAGGCTGTTGAGCTCGTTTTCGTAGCTGACGCGAAGATGCGGCACGATCGTGGCGTTGCCCGAACTGAACAGCCCCGAGGCCTGCACGCCGATGGAGCCGATCACGCCGGTGTTGGACTGCTCGGCGGTCGTGGTGTTGAGCATGGCCGCGTCGGTTTCCGAATAGGCGTCGATGTCGGCATTGAGGTAGCGCACGCCCGCGAAGGGTCCGAGCATGAGCGACTTGTCCTTGACCAAGTCCAGCCCCGTGTCGAGCGCGACATAGAAGCTGTTGCCGCTGGTGTCGCCCACGGCGGTGGGGCGTTGAATGAAGCCCGTGGCGCGTTCGAGGTCGTAGTTTTCCCAGCTGCCGGCGCCCGACAGGTCAACCCACAACGTGTCGGCGCGATAGCCGATGTAGGCGGAAAAGGCGGTCGCGTCGAATTCCTGCTCGCCGCGCGCCAGGTCCAGATCGGCCTCGCCGCTGAGATACGTGGCCGAGGCGCCGAGGACGAAGGAATTGGAGAGCACGTGGTCATAGCCAATCGTATAGGCCAGCATGTCGTAGTCGAAGCCCGCGACACCGGCGGAATCGTCGCGGTCGCCCTTGGCGTATTTCACCGCGCCATAGACGCCGCTGGGCAGGGTCGAGCGTTCCTTGGTGTTGGTCAGCCGCAAGACATTGAGGCGGTCGTTGGTGCCCTGGCGCAAGGTATCGAGGATTTGCGGGGCGAAGAACGACGTGACCGCGGCGATCCGGGCGCCGTTGGCGTCTTGATTGAGCGTGGCCTGCGCGAAATTCGCCAGCACCGCGTGCGCCGTGGCGCTGGGATGAATCGGATCGAAGAACAAAGTGGCCGCGGCGGCTTGAGCGGTGGCGCAGGCCCCCGTGGCGCCCGCCGTGGTGATGCAGGGCACGGTGGTGTTGGCGATGCCGTAGAGCGACGGGTTGGTGAGCACGTCGTTGAACAGCCCGAAGGTGTTCATCACCACGATGCGCACGTTGCGCGCGCTCTCGAGGCCCGTCAGCGCACCCGTTAGCGCCGAGTTATAGATTTGCGTCAGGCCGCCCAGCGAGGCCGACTGCGCCGCGCCGCCCGCGCGACCGCCCGGCGTTTGGCCGAGGTCCGGCAGGTTGCCGACCAGGAACGTCTTGCCGCCGCGCGCGGCGACCGTGCTCACGGCGGTGGCGACATTGCCCACTACCTGCGGGACGAGCACCGTGGGCGGCGTGGTGGCGGCGCGATTGAGAAAGTCGTTGGCGCCGGCCCACACGACCACCAGGGTCGTCGCGCTCACGGGGGTGGCCGCCGACAGGGCGTTGACCTGGGTGGCCACGCCGACCGGACCGCCGGTGCCGCTCTCGGCGCCGCCGACGGCAAAATTCGTCGCGGGATTGAAGGTGAAACCGAGCGTCGGCGCGAGGCGCTCGACCCACACCGGGCCGTTGGAGAAGCGCCCCTGGAAGTAAGGCGGGCTCGCCGGCTGGGTTCCACCGGTGATGGCAAACAACCGGCCGCTATCGGACAAGGAGTCGCCGTAAACGATCATGTTGGTGAACTGTTGGGCGGAGGCCGCCTGAATGGCCATCACCGAACCCAGCAGACTCGCCACAAACAGCCGCTTCATTGTTCAACTCCGTCATTGCGCGCCGCCTCCGACCACACGGGCACGGCGCGACCTGGCTTTAGACCCAGATTACGGGGAAAAATCACTACATATCAATAGGATTCCCGGTACGCGGGCCGCGGCGTTTGGCCTTTCCTTTCACCGTGCAATGCCATGGATGTCATGCGCCGGCCGCGAGTTGTTCGTTGCGCGCGGCCTCCCACGCCAGCAGGGCGTGGCGGCGCGTCGGCGTCCATTTGTAATTCTTGAACAGGCCCGTCGCGCGCAGCACCCGGTGGCAGGGCACGAGGACGGCCACCGGATTGCTGGCCAGCGCCGTGCCGACGGCCCGCGTCGCCTTGGGATTGCCGATGGCGCGGGCGACATCGTGATAGGACACGATGGCGGCCGGCGGCACCCGCATCAGCGCCGACCACACCTGCACCTGAAAGTTCGTGCCGCGCAGCAACAGCTTGAGCGGCTGCTTTGACGCGGGTCCGGCGAACATGTGCGCGACAACCCGGCCCGTCGCGGCGGCGTCCTCGACAAACGCGCTCAGCGGCCATTGGGCGTGCGCGTTGCGCAGGGCCTCGGCATCGTCGCCGTCGATGAACTCGAGACCGCAGATGCCGCGCGTCGTCATCAACACCAGCGTGCGCCCGAAAGGCGTGTCGTGGAAGCCGTAACGAATCTCGAGGCCCGCCCCTTGCGCCTTGTAGTCGCCCGGCGTCATGGCCTCGTAGGTGACAAATAAATCATGCAAACGCGACGGCCCCGACAGGCCCACCTCGTAGGTGGCGTCCAGCACCGAGGCCGAGGCGCGCATCACCTGCTTGGCGTGGTCGAGCGTGAGCGAGCCCATGAGCTGCTTGGGGCTGACGCCCGCCCAGCGCTTGAAGACGCGTTGCAGGTGAAAGGGGCTCAGCCCGACGTGGGCCGCGACGTCCTCCAAGGTCGGATGGCGCGGCCGCGCCGCGACGATGAAGTCGATCGCCTGGGCGATGCGGACATAGTCGCGCGAGCCGGCGTTGAGAGGGGCGGCCCCGTGATCGGCGGAGGGATCGGGCCTGGAATCGCGTGAGATCGGGGATGGCATGAATGTCATTGCTGCACCTTGTTGAAGATTGCCGCAAGACTACGGACGCCGCGGGGGCTTGCCGACCCGATTCTTGCGCTTTTCGCCACGCCGAATCGCTGAGTTTTTGTTAATCTTTTCCAGATACTTAGGTCCATGGTCCCGCAGGCGCGGGATGCCCTCCGGAAAGGCGATCCATGAATTCGTTGAGCACCGTGCGTCTGGGCGAGGCGTCCGATTTGGTGGTGAAAGTCGAGCGCGCGCTGACGGCGGCCGTGCTGCAGGCCAATCTCGATCCCAATGTCGGCATCTACTCCATCGACGGCATGTCGGGCAGAAAGTACCGCTTTTTCATCAACGCGCTGATTCGCTCGCTGGCCGACGCGCGTTATCTGGAGGTTGGAACCTGGCGCGGCTCGACGCTGTGCTCGGCCGTGCACGGCAACAAGGTGCGCGCGGTGGCCATCGACAACTGGTCGGAGTTCGGCGGGCCCAAGGACGTCTGCATGGCCAACCTCAAGCGCTTCATGACCCCCGAAAACAGCGTGCATGTCATCGAGGGAGATTTTCGCGCCGTCGACTACCGCGACATCGGCACGTTCAACGTTTACCTGTTCGACGGGCCGCACGAGGAAAAAGACCAATACGACGGCCTCGCCATGGCCCTGCCCGCCGTCGACAAGGAGTTCGTCTTCGTCGTCGACGACTGGAATTGGGACAAGGTGCGCAGCGGAACATTCGCCGCCATCGAGAAGTGCGGCTTGAAGGTGCGCTTTGCGTCCGAAATCCGTACCGATCTCCCGGAACCGCACAAATTCGAGCACGCCGGCAGGCACACCGATTGGCACAACGGCTATTTCATCTCGGTGCTCGAGAAGGCCTAACCCCCGCGCGCGGGCCTGGGGGGACCACAGTCTGCGACCCTGGTGCCGGCGGGACCGGCTCCGCCCCATATACTCGAGAGAAAAAATTTTGCGCGAGGCTTGGAAAATGGCAGTGATTTGCGCGTAACGGTTGCCTGTTCCACCTGTTATTTCAGGGAGGATTCTAAAATAACAGGCGGACTCGTTTTGCGATTGCGCGCGAACTTGGAATTTTTTTGCTTTCGTGGATTGTGGGGATAACCGGCGATTTTTTGACAGGCGGGGCCGTGTTGCCCGAAGGACACCTTGCCGCCGCCGGAATTCGTCTCGCGCCCGGCGGGGTATGGTCAACACCGGGCTCATAATAAAATGATAGCACAGATGCGCCCGCGTTTGAATGTGTCTGGCGCCCGGGCGGCCTTGCCCCTGCCCCAATCCCACCCGATATTCGCTACTATGCTCACGATCCGCGCCGCCGAGACCGAAGACGCTCCCGCCATCGCCAAGGTCCACGTGGATACTTGGCAAGCGAACTATCGCGGCATCATTCCGCAGATCTATTTGGACTCGCTGACCGTGCAGAACCGCACCATCGGCTGGGTGCGGCTGTTGGAACGCGCCGGGACAGACCTGATCACGCTGGTGAGCGAGGACAACGACGGGCGCGTGGTGGGCTTTGCCTCGGGCGGCGCCATCCGCCACCGCGAGCCGCGTTTTCAGGCCGAGATTTCCTCGATCTACGTGAGCCCCCGCGCCCAACGCCACGGCCATGGCCGGCGGCTGTTCCTGGCGCTGTCCAACCGCTTGGCGAGCCGCGGGCTCAAGGGCCTGTTCGTGTGGGTGCTGGCCGATAATACCGCGCGGGGATTTTACGAGGCCCTGGGCGGGCGGCCCGTGGGCGAAGTGGTGCGCGATTTCGCCGGCACGCCGTTGCGCGAAATCGGCTACGGCTGGGACGACACGCCGAGGTATGAATAATGCAATACCGATAGATGCTATTTGTCACCCCCGCGCCCGGGTCCGCGCGAAGCGCGGCCCGAGCATAAACTCCAGCGGGGGTCCACCATTGCCGTTTCGCGTAAACAGAAAACTGGATTCCTTTATGTCGCGCGCCTCCGGCGCGACCGCGGGAATGACAACAAGAAAGTCATATGCCCGCGCTCAACTACGGCGGCAGGTCGGCCTCGCTGGGAATGGCGTTGTCGCGCCGGTCTTCGCCGCGGTAGGTCATGGCGATGCGCCGCAGCTCCTTGACGATGGCGTCGAGGCTTTTCAACTTGGCCTCGAGATCGTCCTTCATGTCGGCGGCGACATTGGCCTGCATGAAGCGCGCCACCATCTCGCTTTGCTTTTGCAGGCTGTTGACGGAATCGAGCAGGCTGCGCGACTTGGGCGTGTAGCTGTCGTGCACACCGCGCAGGTTGTTCATCAGCATGTGCACCAGCGCCTTGATGAACGGGTCGGACTTGCGCATCTTGTCCATCATGACCTCGACCGAGATCATCATCAGGGTCGATTCTTCCAGCGTGAAGGCCGTGGCCATGCGCGCGCTGCCGTCGAGCACCGCCATTTCGCCGAAGAGTTCGCCCTTGCGCACGGTGGCCAGCGGGATCTTGCGGTCGCCGGCCTCGCGGAAAATGCCCACGGCGCCGGAGTTGACGATGTAGGCGGCGCCGCCCTTGTCGCCCTGGCGGAACAGCACCTTGCCCTTGGGGTAGGTGACGACTTCGATGGAGGCTTCGTCGAGGGGCGACAGGGTCATGAGACTCTCGAGACGCGCGGGCGCGGTTAGCATGGGGGCTTAGAATAGCCTTAGTTTTCCTTGGATTCCCAAGGAAAGTCAAAGGTTTCCCCTTTGCGAAGGCCGCCCGGCGCGGGCTAATCTGACGGCCTTAATGTTAGTCGCGTCGTTGCCGCGGAAAACCGGCCTCCACTTTTCCGCACGACGCTCTAACGCGCCAGGATTGACGGGGGTTTCGTGAACGCGCTCAAGGGTTTTGTCCATGCGGTCGATGCCGCCAACGATTGGATCGGCCGGGCCGTGGCGTGGCTGACGCTGGGCTGCGTGCTGACCTGCTTTGCCGTGGTGGTGCTGCGCTATGCGCTCAACCTGGGCTTTCCGTGGATGCAGGAACTTTACGTGTGGCAGCACGCGGCGGTGTTCATGGCCGGGGCGGGTTACACGTTTTTACACCGCGGCCACGTCAACGTCGACATTCTGTACGGCCAGATGTCGCCGCGGCGCAAAGCGTGGCTGGATATTTTGGGGACTTTGATTTTCCTGTTTCCGTGGCTCGCCATCGTGACCGTGACCTCCGCGCCCTTCGTGGCGGCGTCGTGGAGCATCCGCGAGGCCTCCAACACCGCCAACGGCATGCCGGGATTGTTTCTGCTGAAGTCGCTGCTGCTGGTGTTCTGCGCGCTCGTGTTCGCGCAAGGCCTGGCGCTCATGGTGCGCCGCGGACTGTTCCTGGCCGGACACGAGATCGTCGATCGCGACGAAGACAAGGTGACCGATGAGCGGCTGTGAACGGTCGTCACTTAAATTCACATCCGTCGTCCTGGGAATAAATCCCAGGACGACAATGGTGATGCGTCATCCAGCGTGCCTCACGGCTCGACTAGCCGGAATGGGCGCGCCATGAGCAGCGTTCTCATCGGCGAAGCGCTGTCGGTGGCCATGTTCCTGGGCACCATCTTTGCCGTCATGGCCGGCTATCCGGTGGCCTTCACGCTGGCGGGCACCGCGTTGATTTTCGCCGCGCTGGGTTTGGGCCTCGGCGTGTTCGACCCCACGATCCTGTCGGCCCTGGCGGGGCGTTACTTCGGCACCATGACCAACGAGACCTTGGTGGCGGTGCCGCTGTTCGTGTTCATGGGCGTGATGCTGGAGCGCTCCAAAATCGCCGAGGCGCTGCTCACCACCATGGGCGAAATGTTCGGCGCTTTGCGCGGCGGCCTGGGCTACTCGGTGATCATCGTCGGCGCGCTGCTGGCGGCCTCCACCGGCATTGTCGGCGCCACGGTGGTGACCATGGGCCTGCTCTCACTGCCCGCCATGATGCGCGCGGGCTACGACCCCAAGCTCGCCGCCGGCACCATTTGCGCGGCGGGCACCCTGGGCCAGATCATTCCGCCCTCCACCGTGTTGATTTTCGTGGGCGACATCCTGCAGGGCGCGAACCAGCAGGCGCAGTTGGCGCTGGGCAACATGGCGCCCGAGCCCATCTCCGTGGGCCAGTTGTTCGCCGGCGCCATGATCCCGGGCCTTGTCCTGGTGGGGCTCTACCTCTCGTGGATTTTGTTCAAGTCCATCGCCGATCCCAAGTCGTGCCCGCCGCTGAAAATGACGGCCGCGCAGCGCGCGGGCCTGGCGGGGCGCGTGCTCGGCGCGCTGGCCCCGCCCATGATCCTGATCCTCGCCGTGTTGGGCTCGATCCTGACGGGCATCGCGACGCCCACGGAATCGGCCTCGGTTGGCGCCGTGGGCGCCATGGTGCTGGCGGCCGCCAAGCGGCAGTTCAATTTGGAGATCTTGCAGGCGGTGATGCGCTCCACGCTGACCATCAGCTCCATGGTGTTCGTGATTCTATTGGGCGCCAGCGTGTTCAGCCTCGTGTTCCGGGGGCTCGGCGGCGAGAACCTGGTGTATGACGCGCTCGCCTCCATGCCCGGGGGTGCCGCCGCCGCCGTGCTGGCGGTGATGGTGGTGATTTTCATCCTCGGCTTTTTCCTCGACACCTTCGAGATCATCTTCATCGTCGTGCCCATCACCGCGCCGGTGCTGATCAAGCTGGGCGTCGATCCGGTGTGGCTGGGCGTGATGATCGGCGTGAATTTGCAAACCAGCTTCCTCACGCCGCCCTTTGGTTTCGCGCTGTTCTATTTGCGCGGCGTGGCCAGTGCCGCGGTCAAGACCATCGACATTTACAAGGGGGCCATTCCCTACGTCGGCCTGCAGATCGCCGGCATCGCGTTGTTGTGGATCGTGCCCGAACTCGCGACCTACCTCCCGAGCGTGCTGTTCGCCCCCGAGACCGTGGCCATGGACACCGGCGCGCCGTCAACGGGGCCGGTGGCCCCGGCGGGCTCGCCCGTGGCCGACGACTTCTCCGACTTGCTCGATCCGCCCAGCGCGGAGAAAAACGCGCCCTACTTGGATAACTTCGAGAACCTAGTACCGAAGTAACTCGGCCAAATTTGATTTCTGAGAATGTCATCCTGGGGCTTGTCCCCAGGATCCAGGGCAACAACTCAGGCTTACGTTTGTGACTCCTGGGCCCTGGGCATAAAGCCCAGGGCGACAGCGAGGAGTGGGCGCTGACTACGCCTTCAGCTTGAACTCAAACGGCAGGCGGCGCGCGTTCACATAGGCCTGCTCGCCGATGCGCGTCCAGGGGATGACGTCGGCGCGGAAGGCGAGGAAGTCCTCGACGATGCGGCGCACGATGAAGTCGGGCGAGGTGTCCGACGCATAAATTTCGTTGAGCACTTCGTTGGATTTCTCGCCGCAGGCCATGAGCACCGCCTCGGGCAAGCCGCGCACGATGACGCCGTGGTTTTCCACCAGCGAGCGCAGCGCCGGGCCCGAGCGGGCGTTGTACTCGGCCAACATGTCGCGGTTCGCTGCCTCGGCGGCGGTGCGCACGATGGCCTGGAGTTCGGGGTTGAGTGATTGCCACGCCTGCTCGTTGATCATGAGCTGCAGCGCGGCCCCCGGCTCGTGGTAGCCGTGGGAGTAGTAGTACTTGCACACCTGATAGAAGCCGAGCGCGAGATCGTTATAGGGCCCGATCCACTCGGCGGCGTCGATGGCGCCCGATTGCAGCGCGGGGAAAATCTCGCCGCCGGGCAGCGTCACGGGCGTGACCCCCAGCTTCTGCAGCACCTTGCCCTGATTGCCGGGGGCGCGGAACTTGAGGCCCTTCAAGTCGTCGAGCGTGCGGATTTCCTTCTTGAACCAGCCCAGCATCTGCGTGCCGGTGTTGCCCGCCAAAAATCCGCGCAGGCCGAAGGGCGCGTAAAGTTCGTCCCACAATTTCTGGCCGTTGCCGTACTTGACCCAGCCTTCGATCTCGCCCGCCGTGAAACCGAACGGAAACGCGGTGAAGAAGGCGCAGCCCTCGGACTTGCCGGTGTGATAGTAGGCGGCGTCGTGGCTCATCTGCGCGGTGCCGTTGGAGACGGCGCCGAAGCATTCCAGCGCCGGCACCAACTCGTTCGCGGCATAGACCTTGATGGCGAGCTTGCCGCCGGTCATGGCGGTGATGTTGGCGGCCAGGCGCTCCGCCCCCGTGCCCAGGCCCGGCAGGCCCTTGGGCCAGCTCGTGACCATGCGCCATTCCATCAGGCCTTGGCTGATGGCCGGCGCGGCAAGGGTCGAGCCTCCGCCGACGGCTGCGGCCTTGATGAACGAGCGGCGCTTCATCTCGGACTTTCTTGCTACGTGACCGCCCAGGTCTTGCCGGCGCGCAGCAGCTTGTCCAGGTCGCCGGGGCCCTTGGCGCGGGCGGCGTCATCCTGGGCCTTGACCTGCTGCTCGTAGGGCGCGGCCGGGTCGCAATAAATCACGCCCAAAATTTCCGGGAAGGCCGGCGGACGCAGGGAGACCAGCAGCGAGGCCAGCACCTTGTTCTTCTCGTCGTGGACCAGCAGGTCGGCCTCGGTGACGCCATTTTCACCCAAGGTCACGATCTCCAGCGCGAAGGTCTTGGCGTTGAGCTTAAGGCCCTTGTTCTTGGCCTTGCCGTAGATCATGGGCTGGCCGTGCTTGACGTGGAGCTGCATGTCGGCGGCGACCGCCTTCTCGGCGAAATCGGAGAAGACGCCGTCGTTATAGACGATGCAGTTCTGGATGATCTCGATGAACGACGCACCCTTGTGATCCTTAGCGCGCACGAACAGCTCGCCGAGTTCCTTAGCCTGGATGTCGATGCCACGCGCCACAAAGCGGGCGTTGGCGCCGAGTGCGAACTGACAGGGGTTGGCAGGGCTGTCGACCGAACCCGTCGGCGAGGACGGCGACTTCTGGCCCACTCTTGATGTCGGCGAGTACTGGCCCTTGGTCAGGCCGTAGACCTCGTTGTTGAAGAGCAGGATGTTCAAATCGACGTTGCGGCGCAGGGCGTGAAAGATGTGATTGCCGCCGATGGACAGCGCATCGCCGTCGCCGGTGACCATCCATACGTCCAATTCAGGTCTTGCGATCTTCAGGCCCGTGGCCACGGCGGGCGCGCGGCCGTGAATGGTGTGAAAACCGTAGGTGGCCATGTAGTAGGGAAAGCGCGACGAGCAGCCGATGCCGGAGACAAAGACGGTGTTCTCAGGCCGCGCATTCATGTTGGCCAAAGCAACCTGCACGGCCTTGAGAATAGCGTAGTCGC
>JANRJL010000039.1:0-13204 GCA_033763995.1 Rhodospirillaceae bacterium
CAAGCTGCGCCGGCCTTATGAAAAACTCATCGCCCTGTTCCGCACCACCCACACCATCGTCAATGCCTACGACGGCGCGTCCATGGCGCTGGCGGCACTGGGCGATGGCCTCTTCGCCTGGCCCACGCCCGAGGGCCGGCCTGATGCGGATTCACAGTGGCTGTCGCGCGCCGCGCACTTGCAATACTGGAAGCTGGCGTTCGACCTCTTGGTTCACCCGGCCTTCCACACCACCTTCACCGACCAAACGCCCGAGCCGGCGCGCGCCTCGGCCGAGGCGGTCGCCGATTACTGGCTTGGGCGCATGCTGGGCCATGGCTTGCGGCCCGACGCTCGGGCCGCGCTGATCGCCGATATCAACGGCCCCATCGGCTTCATCGCCGCCCAACGCTCGGCGGGCGTCGCCAACATCGAGAACTCGCTGCGCAGGCTCGCGACCTTCATCGCCGCCACGCCCGAGTTCGCGGTTCGGTAGGTCGCGCCATGGTCCTCATCACCCCGCGCCGCGCCCTGCTCGCCACCGCCGCCGGCGGCGGCCTGATCGCGTTGGGGGCGGGATTGAAGGTCGGCTTCGCGCCACGCCGGGTCGCCGACGAACGCCCGCGCGACATGCTCGTCGCGGTGTTCCTGCGCTTCGGCTGCGACGGGCTGACGCTGCTCGCCCCGGCCGAGGACCCGCACTATCGCGCCGCGCGGCCCGGCATCGGCGTCACGACCGCCGGCGACCGCGCCGGACCCTTGATCGGCGCCCTGGACGGCGTGCCATTCGTGCTGCATCCCGCCGCCGCCGGATTGAAACCGCTGTACGACGCGGGCCAGCTGGCCTTCGTGCATGCGGCCGGGTTGCCGATCGACACCCGCAGCCATTTCGAAAGCCAGGAGATGATGGAGCGCGGCATCGTCGAGCGGAACGATCCCGTGCTCGGCGGCTGGCTCGCGCGTCATCTCATGTCGTCGGGCCGGACGCTGCCCGAGCTGGGCGCGATTGCCGCCGCCGCCGACATCCAGGCTTCGCTGGCCGGCTTTGCGGGCGCGGTCGCGATCCCCGACGTGGCGGAATTCAACGTGCCGGGGGGCGACCTCAATCTCGGCGTCATCGCTGCCCTGAACGCGGGCGCCGAGGTCCACGCCACCGCCGCACGCGACACGGTCGACATGATCCGCCGCGTGCGCGCCCGCTACGCCCTGCTGCCGCCGGCCGCGCCGCCGGTGCCGTACCCGGCCGGCGATTTCGCCGCCGCCATGCAGTCGCTGGCCAAACTGGTGAAGATGAACGTCGGCGTCGAGGTCGCGGCGGTGGATTTCGGCGGCTGGGATCATCACTACCAGATGAACCAGTACTTCCCCGGCCACGCGCGCCAGCTGGCCGAGACGCTGGCCGCGTTCTGGGCCGATCTCGCCCACGTGCGCGAACGCGTGACGATCGTCGCGATGACCGAGTTCGGCCGCCGGCTGGACGAGAACACCGCCGGCGGCACCGATCACGGCTCTGCCTCGGTCATGCTGGTGCTGGGCGCGTCGGTGGCCGGCGGGCGCATCCACGGCCGCTGGCCCGGGCTCGCGCCCGACCAGCTCCGCGAAGGCGATCTGCGCGTGACTACCGACGCCCGCGCCGTGCTGCAGGAAATCCTCGTCACGCGCCGCGGCGAACCCGCGCCCGAGCAGGTGTTCCCGGGGCTGCCCTACGCGCCGGTGGGTGTGGTGGGGTGAGGGGGCAATGGACCCGGATCAATAACCAGCAGGCGCACTGCTGCGGTTGGAGCACGCCATGACGACAAAGAAGACCAAGAAACCCAGCAAGCTGATGCAAGGGGCGCGCGAGTTGCTGGCATACGTCAATGGCGACACGCGCGGGGCACGCGTGAGCGTAGTTTACGTCTACGACGTGAAGGCCATTCGCAAGCGGCTCGACATGTCGCAGCGGGAGTTCGCCCAGGCATTCGCCCTGCCGCTCGACACCGTGCGGGACTGGGAAGCCGGCCGCAGCGGGCCCGACCAGGCGGCCAAGGTGTTGCTCTCGGTGATCGCCGCCAAGCCGAAGGTCGTGCAACAGGTCGTGGCCAGGTCTTTCAAGGAGGGGTGAGCGCACACCAAGTAAAGCGAGAAAAATATTCACAAAGCGACTTTAAATTGTGTTCATAACACATTCATTTCACAGCATTTTTCGCTTCTTCCCCTGTCTATCTCCTGCAATTGCAGGAAACCGGCGCAACATCCTGAAAAGCATGGCGAATTGCCGTGTTGCGGTGCACACGCCGCCGCGACGGACCGGGCGCCGGCTGATGAAAGGGACAGTCGTCGGGGGGGGGGGAGCGATGGTGGAGCTGAGGGGGATCGAACCCCTGACCTCGGCATTGCGAACCGGCCTAAGCCATTGTTTCAGAAAGTTCTTTAGCGTTCCTTTTCGTTGCGTAAGCAAGGATTTGCGTTGACCGGGCGACACCGCTGCATTCAGTAGAAGACCTCGCTTTTCCGCCCGCGTGTTGACGCCACGCTTACGAAAAGCCGAATGCCGAGGTCAGCAGTTGATTTCGGCGCAGCAATGCAGAGGTCAACAATGCCGAAGATCACGAAGCGAGTCGTCGACGCTGCGAAAGCAGCAGACAAAGACTATGTGCTTTGGGATGAGGAAATTCAAGGCTTTGGGCTGCGTGTCTACGTAAGCGGCCGGAAGAGTTACATCGTCCAATATCGTAAGCACGGCCGCTCGCGCCGCTATGCCATCGGCCTGCACGGACGCTTGTCGCCTGACGAAGCGCGTAAGCAAGCCAAGATACTCATGGGGCACATCGTCACCGGCGGCGACCCGGCCGAAGAGCGCGCCATGATCCAGCGCGACCCGACCATTCACGAACTTTGTGACGCGTACGTCAAAGACGGGCCGATGTGGCGTCCGCGCAAGAAGGAATCGTCGTGGAAAACCGACCGGCGGGCCATCGAACGGCACATCCGCCCGCTCTTGGGCAATCGCAAGCTGAGTTCGCTGACGAAAGTCGACGTGCAGCAATTCCAAGCCGACATTGCCGCCGGCAAGACGGCAATGAAGGAATGGACCGGCTTTCGCGGCAAGGCCATCGTGCGCGGCGGACCGGGCATCGCGGCGCGGACCACGGCTCTGTTGCGAGCGATCATTAACTTTGCCGTTGATCGCGGACTGCGGCCCGACAACCCGGCCCGGAACATTCAGCTTCACAAGACGCGCCGCTGCGAACGGTTCCTGTCATCCGAGGAATTGACCCGCCTTGGTCAAGTCCTGACGGCCGAAGAGGCCAAGCCGGAGTCAAAGCCATCGGTCGCGGCCATACGGCTGTTGGTATTCACCGGCTGCCGCAAGTCGGAAATCCTGACGTTGCGATGGCGTTTCGTGGATTGGGAGCAAAGCTTGCTTCGCCTGCCCGACAGCAAGACCGGAGCTAAGGTGGTTCCACTCGGCAAGCCCGCGTTGGACCTGTTGCGATCCCTGCCCCAAATCGAGAATGAACCGTTCGTATTTCCGTCGCCACGGCAGGGACGGCACTTGGTCGGGTTGCAAAAGGTCTGGGAACGGGTCAGGGAAGCCGCGTACCTGCCTGGGGTGCGCCTGCACGACCTGAGGCACAGTTTCGCGTCCATGGCCATTGCCGGAGGCTACAGCCTGTACATGGTCGGCAAGGTGCTGGGCCACAAGGACAGCCGCACGACTGAAATCTACGCCCACATCGGCGCGGACCCGCTCAAAGAGGTTGCCAATGAAACGGCGGCCAAGCTGGCCGGGTTCCTGAATGCCCCGCCGCTCAAGCCCGGCAACGAAAACCGACCGAAGATCATGGCGGCCGAGTGAACAACGTTCCGCGCGTGTCGCCACACTTGCCGTGGTGTCCGCAGGGTGCCGCAGAGCATTGAATAGGGTACGGCAATGACATATCTTGTCGTTTGGGACCGCAAGCCCGTCACCGTGGTCCAAATGGCGACCTTTACGCGCGACGTGGCCAGCGTTTGGTCGGAAGCGGAGTTGGCGGCATTTGTCGACTATATCGCCCGCAATCCCGAGGCCGGGGATATCGTCCAGGGTACGGGCGGCGTTCGGAAAATTCGGTGGGCTGCCAAGGGCAAAGGCAAGCGCGGCGGCGCACGGGTGATCTATTTTTTCTACAATCCTAACAATCCGGTTTACCTCGTTTCGATCTATGCCAAGAACGAGCGCGAGACGATCAGCGAGGCGGACCGGAAGCTCTATGCGCGCATGTCCGAAGACATCAAAGGAAAACTGAAATGACCAGCAAGCACGCCAGGAAAACCGCGAAACCCAGCAAGCTCTTAACCGGAATGCGTGAGCTTCTGGCCTACGTGAACGGCGACACGCGCGGGGCGCGGGTGCGCGTGGTGTACGTGTACGACGTGAAGGCCATCCGCAAGCGGCTCGACATGACACAGCGGGATTTCGCCCAGGCGTTCAATCTGCCGCTCGGCACCGTGCGGGAATGGGAAATCGGCCGCCGCGAACCCGACCAGGCGGCCAAGGTGCTGCTGTCGGTCATCGCCGCCAAGCCGAAGGTGGTGCAAGAGGTCGTGGCCAAGACCCGCAAGGCGGCTTGAGCGCACATACACGTGCATTGGCCCGGAACCGGCCCGCCCTTAGCGTTTTGCACTAAGGAAACGGGCCGGTGTTTTTCGCTAAGGGAATCGGCCGCCGTTGAGAGCGCACGTACACGTGACTCGGTCGCCTTAGTAAACAATGCGCTCCACGTGCGCTCCCCAAAAGGCTCCCACGTATACGTAACGTAAGCGCGGCTTCCGGCGGCCGCGCACGTGCAAAGCCTACGTATACGTAACGTACCCCCCGCGCCGGGGATGATTCGGCCGCGCCGACCGGCCCGACCGGGAAAATCGACTTTCACCAGCAAAAGTCGGGTTTTTGCCGGTGTTAACCTGTCGACCGGGTCGGTTCCCTCGGTCGACTGAACCGACGCGGTCGACCGGAAATCTACCGACCATGTCGACTGAGTCGACCGAAATTCGACCCGGCCTCCGACTGCCCGGTCGACTGAACCGACCGGCTTTTCGAGCGGGTCGACGATATATCGACCGGCAAAGCCGACCGCGCATTGATAATTCTGACGGGCCGAATAACGTCAACTATTGCGACGGACCGCATATTCCGCCGAACTCCAATTCCGGCCGTCCAATTTCGGAAATTCAATTTCATGCCGACAATTCGCGCCAAGCCGGGAAAATGGGGCGATCTATTCACGACCCTATTTCGCCTTTGGCTCGACCCTAATTCGCTGAAATCCTCGCAAATCGTTTTGCGCGACATGTACGGGCACATGGTTTTCGCGGTGCTTGCCCAATTCGGGCCGGAAAAGGTGAAATTGACGGCCAAGGATATTGCCGCCCTCTATAAAACCGATTCTTCCGGAATTCGCCTGCCCGCCACTTACCAATCCACCATCGGCCAGGGATTGCTGGCCGGGGCGGTCCTGTTGAACGCCCTGCGCATTGCCGACCACATGGGCGACCGGGCCAGCGTGGAGCTGGCCATGCGGCTGACGGCCGTAATGGCAGCCAAGGGCGGCGCGCCCCACAGCCGCGCGCACATGATGAAGGCGTGGAGCCGCTATCGCGGCCTCAGCCATTTTTTCGCGGCCTACTTTCAGAATCCGGCCCTGTTCCGCCGCATTCCCAAGCTGCTTCGCCTTAAGGTCAGCAAGCGCGCCATGGCGCGCAGCCCGGCCGACCGGCTGCCCGTCGGCGCGAAGCAAATTCAGGGCATGATCGCCGACCCCAAGGCGTTCGCGGCCGGAATTCAGGAAATCGCCCGCGACATTCTGCCGCCCTATATCGCCACCGCCGAACGGCTGCGGCAATTGGGCGAAAAGTATTACGCGCCGAATCAAAAACGGCGCGGCAAGCCGCTGTTGGACCCGAAAATCATGTGGCGCATTCCGCGCGGATTCGAATTGCCGAAGGTCGAAATCAAGTTCAAACGACTCACCAATGCCGAGCGTGCCGCGATAACCTCCAAGGTGGGGTCCAAACGCTGATTGGACTCCACCCCGTCCACGCGGCACTTGGACGACTGCCAATCAAATCCGATCCGCGCTTATCTCGTTTCCGGAACCACGCAACGGTTCGCGAAACGCAAAGGACAAGCGCCATGCCAAGAATTCAAACGGACCACCTCCGCGCCAAGGATGCCGCTGCATACATCGGCCTTTCCGCTTCCACGCTGGCGAAAATGCGCATGCGCGGCGACGGCCCGACATACGCCAAGGCCGGGCCGCGCGTGGTGATCTATTGCCGAGCGGACCTCGATGCGTGGCTGACACAACGCCGCCGCAGGTCGACATCGGAATCCTGAGCTAGGGGATTCACGCAAAATGCTTCTGGCGGGCAGTTTAAATCCCGAATGCGGTCTCATGGTTGATGAAGATGCGAACTATAGGGCAATCACCATTGCCTTGCCCCGGCGGCCGTCATTATTGGATCGCTCCACTAAACCAGTTAGGGACGGAGTGAGGCCGGAAGTTGTTCGTCGAGCACTGAATTTGCGGTTCCAGGATTAGCCGACCCCGGATTGTTCACTTGAGATGAAGGTTCCAATGCATCATTCCGTTCAATTTTTTGTCCCTCAACCTCCTTCAGCCGTCCCTTAATCACATCGTTTACCGCGCGGCCAAATCCGGTGAGGCTATAAAAGATTGAACCAGTCCCTTTTTCCACTGCTACTGCTTTCAAACATCCCTTTTCCATTAATCGATCAATTGCGTCTTGCTCATAAAGGGAGATAGTGCGCCTTCGTTCATCACCCAGCTCAATTTCTCGGCCAAGCAAGATCGCAATGTCCGGTTTCAATGTCGCTAATGTTTTCAGTAAGTGTATTTGGCTCTCTGAGCACGTCGCTGCCGCCATCATTACGCGCGCATCCCGCACCCGGTGGGTCTCTCGCAACCTGTCTGCCAATAGCGAACGCAATGCCGGTATCGCTATCTCAGGGTTTGTGAAGTCGATTGTAGCGTGCGGAATTGTGCTTACGTCGAATAAGAACTTCTTCGTATCATCTCGGACTATTAAGCATTCAGCAGCAGTCCGGCTCGCCAATGCGATTCCAACTTCATACATGACATTAGCGTTTCTGATCGGCTTTTCTGTATATCGGCCCTCTTCGGTGACAGATACGTCTGCGAGGACGAGCCGTGCATGAGCAATACCATCAACGATATCCGTCAGAATGGAATCACCAGTCTTCGAACTGTCGACCCGATAAGCCGATAGTTTTATTCCTGCAATAGGCTCGCCCTCGATGGCGGGCTTGATTACATCGTCAAACCGTTTCTGAAAGCGAGGCTCGAAGTCCATCGCTACAAATACGATATCTCTAATTTCTGGCCGCCACAGCGACCGCAGAAAAGCATTTGGATGCATGCGGTTCTCCGTAGTCGACACTAATCATCCAACGCAACATCAGTTTCTGAGACACGATTTCAGGTGCTGCACTTCTGGCCAAATGCCTTAATCAACTCTCGCGTGATTATTCTTGTATCAACATCTCTTGCAACCGCACGACTCAATGCCTGGTCCATCGCCCTTCTTGGGTCCGACTCGAGATGAGAGGCGATATTTTGGACTCGTGTAGACGATGGTGATTGGCGTTTTCATCATGGAGCGGCCAAACTTAGACCTAATGTCCGGCCGAGCAGTTATTTCTTGTCGGGCTTTGTATCGCCGTGCCCGGCTTTGGGCATGCGTTCGACCTGGTGGGTCTTGGGATATTCGCGGGCCTTCTCAACGGTAGTGAGTCTTCCAGTGATAGAATTACGGCCAACCAGGAAAGTCTTGGTTTCTTTAGCCATATCAACCTCCTGTGCTAAAGTGACGCTGACCCTCGTGTTCCCCACGATTAGAACAATAGTAGAACAAGATTTTGAAAGGTGTCAATGTCGGAACACCTGCCTTGATCGAAACAGGGGCGAACTGAATTTGGGATCATTCTAGATGAAGACAGAGACAGTCGCCCTCGATGTTCGACAGCCATCACTACCTTCACTCTGTCCGATCACATCGGCGGTTGAACGACTTTCAAGTGCCGGTGCAGAGGTGCGTGGGGCGGTTTTCACACGACGTGAGGTTGTTGACTTTATTCTCGATCTATCTGGCTATTCGTCGGATCGTCCGCTTCATCGCCTTCGCCATCTGGAGCCCTCATTTGGGGGAGGCGATTTCTTACTGCCCGCAATTGAGCGCCTTCTTGAAGCTTGGAAATCAGACGACCGTCATGCCAGAGCAGCGTTTGATTTATCAGACAGCATAAGGGCTATAGAATTACACCGACATACATTCGAAGGAACCAGAGCCAAAGTTATAACGCTGCTGACAGACAACGGGTTGAACTTAGCGAAAGCAACCGCGCTTGCTGATCGGTGGCTAACCCACGGCGACTTTCTGCTAACTTCAATTGACGGCAAATTTGACGTTGTGGTTGGCAATCCCCCTTACGTTCGTCAGGAACTTATTCCTGACGCGCTGATCGCTGAGTACCGGTCGCGATATCGCACAATTTATGACCGTGCCGATCTCTACATCCCGTTTATCGAGAGATCCTTGTCTTTGTTGAAAGATGGCGGTCGCTTGGGGTTTATCTGTGCTGATCGCTGGATGAAAAACCGCTACGGCGGGCCACTGCGTCAATTCGTGGCGGCGGATTATCGCCTCCGCGTATATGTCGATATGTTCGGCACATCAGCCTTTCATTCCGAAGTCATCGCATACCCGGCCATCACGATCATCGGTCGCGAGAAGCCGGGACCAACCCGCGTTGCTCGTCGCCCCGATATCGACGGCGGTTCGTTAGCGAAATTGGCCAATGCCCTTTCTGCACCGAAGCCAGAGACAGGCGGCAGCGTGCGCGAGTTAGCTGGTGTTTGCTCAGGTGCAGACCCCTGGATATTGGAGGCTAACACACAATCTGATCTTGTACGCCGTCTTGAATCAGCATTCCCAAAGATAGAAGACGCAGGTTGCAAGGTAGGAATTGGGGTGGCAACAGGCAATGACAAAGCGTTTATCGCGCCGCTTGATATGCTTGATGTTGAGCCTGATCGTAAACTTCCCCTCGTGACGACGCGCGATATTGTCGATGGGACGGTCAATTGGCGTGGTCTTGGCGTAATAAATCCCTTCAAAGACGACGGTGGGCTTGTAAATTTACAAAGTTATCCGCGCTTGGCGCGGTACTTGAATGCCAGGAAAGAAGAAATTGCTAGTCGCCATTGTGCTCAGAAAGTACCCGCCAACTGGTATCGCACCATTGACCGAATTTACCCCGCGCTTTTGCGAGAACCGAAACTGCTAATCCCCGATATCAAAGGACATGCGCACATTGTTTTTGAACAGGGCCGCTATTACCCGCACCACAATCTATATTTTGTAACTTCCAGAGAGTGGGACTTGAAGGCACTCCAGGCAGTCTTGCTCTCTGGCATCGCCCGCCTTTTCATCTCTGCTTACTCGACCAGAATGCGTGGCGGCTATCTGCGGTTCCAAGCGCAATACTTGAGACGCATTCGAATTCCGAAGTGGTCAAATGTTCCAGCCAAGCTCAAGCGGGAGCTTGTCTGGGCAGTCGAGCGGAAGGACTTGGCCGCATGTAATCAAGCATCTTACCGGCTTTATGGATTGTCCGATGATGATATGGCTTCATTAGGAGCGGACGGCGAAGCGCATGGGAATTGATCTCGTTGATTACGAACGCAAAGCTCGCGAAGCTGTCATGGCGTTCTGGCGGAACCGAGAAAAAGCCAGGCAAAAGCAAATAGTGGCAGGTGTCACCGATCAAGGTGAGCGCGCGGGCGTAACGGGCGGTAAGAACATGGATGGATTTACCGCGCTGGTAATTGATCTCGTGAATGCCAACGGCTTGAAGCACGCGACCATTCAGCGACAGCGCGCGGCACTGACCCTCCCAGGCTTCTTTCGGCCAACAAAGCTTTGGGACCTTCTCGTGATCCATGAGGGAAGGTTAATCGCAGCAATCGAATTGAAGAGCCAAGTTGGGCCTTCGTTCGGAAACAACTTCAACAATCGCACCGAAGAAGCCATTGGAACGGCTCACGACTTTTGGACGGCATATCGTGAGGGTGCTTTTGGCAAGCATCCTCGACCATTCGTCGGCTGGATGATCTTGGTTGAAGATGCGCTCGGTTCTAGATCGCCAGTTCGCGACGCTTCACCAAATTTTCCAGTGTTACCCGAGTTCCAAGGCGCGTCATATCTGCAAAGGTACGACGTGCTGTGTCAACGGTTGGTTCAAGAACAGCTTTACACTGCTGCATCAATTATTGCCTCACCACGTAACAGCGTGAATGATGGCGCATATCTCAATATGTCGACGATGACTAACTTGAAAACGTTTGTCTCTTCCTTTGCAGGGCACATAGCCGCTGAAGCCGCCAGGGCAGGATAACTCAACGGTCTGTGCTATCAGTGTTTAACCAATTCACTGCGTCTCGAAATACGAGCGGGCAAACTTAGTAACTCACCCGGCTCCACATCTATCCCATCGGCAAACCGCGTCAAAAACTCGAGGCTCCCGTGAAACACGCCGCTTTCAGGCTGCCCAAAATAGCTGCGGCTAACCAACAACTCTAATCAATGACCGAATCGCCCCGCGGCTCTCGTTGCGGACACAACTGACAATCTAGTCAGTTGCCCAGCCCCATGACTCGAATTCACGGTCGCTCCCCGACCTGAATTTGGAGGCTTCGATGGCAGCGACGAAGACCCATAGCAACCATCCACTCACCGAGCTGAGGTGTTTCAACAACTCTATCTCGAAGCGCACCTACCGACGCCGTAAGCGGCAGGGAAAAGTCGCGGGCTTGTGGATGCGTTGGCGTCGGAAGCTGCGAGGCAAGCGCCCGCCGACTTTCGAGCGCAAGAAGATCACCCTCCAAGAGGCGTTAGCCCGATACGCGGAAATGGTGCTTAAGCCAGGCGCACCCGCTATTCGGTATCGCGTGGCACGAAACCAGCTAATTCGGTTCGCCGAATTCTGCGGGGAGGATACGCCTATCGCCAACGTTCGCGAACCGAACCTAGCAGCGTATCGTGATTTATTGGTGGCAAGAGGAAGCACCTCTGTCACGATCAACCATCACTTCAGCGCTATCCATTCGTTCCTGCGGTGCTGCGCAGAAGAATGGCGGATCATTAAAAAGGCCCCTCGACTGAAGCTTTGGCGGGAACGGCAACGTAGCCTGCGATTCCTCAGTTTCGAGGAGGAAGCCCGCCTCATCTCTCAGTGCGAGACCCCCGTCCGGAAGTTAGCTGTGTTTATCCTCGGTACCGGATTCAGACTATCAGAAGCGCTGAACATGCGCTGGAAGGATATTGACCTTGACCATGGTTCGCGGGGCGTTGCGCGTCTCGGTACATCCAAGAATGGCAGCCCGCACGCTGTGCCTCTGCCAAAACATCTCGCGTTGATGTTGCGACAAATGAAAGACGACGCCCCCGCAGAGCCCGAATTTGTGTTCCTTGAAACGCCAACGCGAGACCGGCGGGACTTTCACGGTCGCGTGGCCGCAGTCGCGGGGAAGCCAAAGCGATTGGAGTATCCTCACAAGTCTTTCATGCGCGCCCGCAAAGCTTCGGGCTTGCATGACGTGACGTTCCACACCTTGAGACATACATACGCAACTCGATTGGTTCTCTCTGGTGTGCCGATCTTTGAGGTGAGCCACTTGCTAAATCACCGCGCGATTACCAGCACGATGCATTACGCCCATCTAGCGCCAGGGCGACTGGATCATGCAATCGGTCGACTCGACGAATACATCTCGCAAGCGTCGCATGCCCAAGCGCCAGTCGCAGACCAACCGAATGCGATTGCAGCGCTCTAAGTTGCGATCAGCCTCGCACCCGCGTAGTGCCAACGATTAAGTGAAGGGAACTGATTTGCGAAGCCGAAAATTCTTCACGTTTCGCGGGGTTCCATTGCTGAGTCACAACGCCCCGTCCCCCACGCCTTACCAAACGCCGCAGAACCGCACGGTTTTCGCTTAGACGCACAATAACGTCATCGCCATCTCGAACGGGACGTGAGGGGTCCACATAGACCAAGTGCCCCGGCTCGAACGCGGGCGACATGGTGTCATCAAAGACGTAAACGGCATATCCTTCGCTTGCGCCGAGCAAGAATGGCGGGCGCGGCGTTTGGCCAACCACGCCTTCGGGGTCAATCAACAACGCCGCCCCGCCAGCATCCATTCGGCCGAGAATTCTCAACTGCCCACCGGGGATCGGCGCTTGCACAGGGCGAGCCGTCGGGGCCGTGGTTTGCAACCTCAACTCCGCAGGATCACACGCTAACAGGACCGCCAGTCGTGCCCGCTCATCCTCATCCAATTTCGCTGGGCTTTGCTTTCGAACGTAGTCCCTGAGGTAGCCAGGATTACGTCCAATCGCCCGCGACAGCGAAGTCAGGTTATGGCCCCCATCTTCCACCAGTTGAAGCAAACGCGCGCGCGCGGGGTCCAATTGTTGAGTCTGATCGGAACGGGGCATGTCGCAGGCTCGCAGATTGCGGTCATTGATTTGCGCAGGAAAAATACATCGGCTGCCCGGATATTTCCAGGCGCGGCCAACATCCACGTTCCCAGCGGGTCGCAGCAGAGGTCTGACCGGTCACAGTTTGGTGTAACATTCGGCTTGAAGAGGGCTTTGACCTAATTTCAGTCCCGCGTTCAAAAGTTGCGGCATACCGTCGGCTCGTTAATCCCCAGCAAAACGGGTGGTCGAATTGGGTGGGTTGGGGGTACGGCAAAGGGGTACCGTTTGGTTACAACTATCACCAGATTATCGAACCCTCGGTGGTGTTCGCGTTCTCAAAGGCGCCTCCCGAAAAAATGGCGCTCTATGGGGTTTATGCTTTCACATTCACGTGACCGCGCGGTCCCGAAAATCTGCTTACGTGGCGCTTACGCGAGCGTTTTCGGGATTTTCCGAAGTCGGCTAAGCCATTGATTCGATGGTGGAGCTGAGGGGGATCGAACCCCTGACCTCGGCATTGCGAACGCCGCGCTCTCCCAGCTGAGCTACAGCCCCGTGCCATCGTGCGTCGCACCGTGGTGGGCCGGGCGAACGCCGGGCCGGTGCGAAGGCGGCGGAACTTGAGCCAAAGCCCCCGCCAAGTCAAGAAACCCGCCGGCTAGCGCTTGGTCACGAT
>JANRJL010000058.1:0-20655 GCA_033763995.1 Rhodospirillaceae bacterium
ATCCACGGCGGCCACATCCATCCCTTGCGGGTGTCCGACATCGACGAGATCGCCAAACGCGCCAAAGCCAAGGGCGTGGAAATTTTGTTCGGCCCCAAGGTTTCGGGCACGCGGCTGTCGCGCAACATGATGATGTTCGACCCCAACGGCCGCATCGTCGAAGTGTTCGAGATCAATCTGACGAAAATCCCTGAGTGAAGGACTCCCGAGTCGCTATGAGCTGAAGCATACGGCCGCTCCAAAGGCGGCCGTAAGCCTATGATTCTGCTGCCTCTCCGGCATTAATCGCTGATTCAGCATTGTGGACCGATGATTTTCGCGCCGACGGATATCCCCCAATCCGGAGCCCGCGATGATCGAGACCTTAAAGAACGCTTTCCTGATTTCCGCCACATCGATCTTGGTGGCGTTGGTGATTGCCGCACACGCCTGATCTCCCCCTCCCGTCAGCGTGTGCTTTTCAGAACCCCGCCGCCTCTTCCTCCGGCGGGGTTCTTGATTCCGCTTCAAGTCGCTTTCTTCCGCGCCTCCAGGATGCGCTCGAAGAAGCTAGGGCCTTCGTCGAACTCGGGCGACTTCTCGAACAGCGGCGAGTGGGCCCGCGCGCGGGCCAGGTAGTCGGCATCGAGACCCTCGAAGCCGGTCATCTTCACCGCGTCGAAGTGCCAGATGTCGTGGCCGGGCAGGGGCGCGCCGTTGTCGTCGACCATCTCCAGCCAGCGTTCCCACACGCGGATGTTCCAGCCCACGCTTGCCGCCCAGGGCGTTTCGACCTTGGGGTCGAACACCTCCGAGGCGCGCGCCACCAGCGTGGCGCATTCCTTGCTGGGTTGCTGCAGGATCGGCGGGAAGTTGGAGGCGCCCTTGAGACGGATGGTATCGCCGTCCATGGTCCATGACGGCTTGGGTTCCTCGTCCTTGTAGGTGTCGGGGAAGGCCTTTTTCATGCTGCCGTAGTAGTCGCCCTTGAGGGTTTTGTATTCGCCCTCTTTGTGGCGGATGAAACTCACGCCCACCTTCACGGTCTTGCCGTTGAGCGGGTTGGTGAACGTGTCGATGAACTTGCCCGTCTCCAAGTCCTCGAAGAACGACATGGTGGAGGAATAGCGCACCCAGGTGGTTTCATCCTTGCGCGTCCACCACGCACTTTCCGAGCCGCGAAAGCCCACCAGCGGCGTGACGGCATGGGGCTGCACGCCGTAAACGACGCCGCGCGTTTTCCACACCACGGGGCCTTTGCCTGAAGTTCCATAGAGTCGCACCAGCGCCTCGGTGATGGCCTTGGGGTCCTTCGGTAGCTCCTTGGGTGTGGCGGCGGTGGCGGGTGTTGCGCCCAGCAAGCCGGCGCCCGTTGCGGCAAACCCAAAACTCCGGCGAGTCATATCAACGTTCATCGTGCGTCTCCTGACAGTTCAACCAAGTCATAGGTCTGTTTCAACAAGTCCCATCTCAATCGAATGGGGATGCAGTCCACGGGCGTGGCCCAGATGTCGATGGGCGGATACTTGTCGAACAGCATCTGAAAGTGCGCGCCCTTGAACGTGCCGGCCTTCACTTCGATGTTCTCGAGCCCAATATACTTGCGCGTGATGACGCCGGGCGAGGGCATCAGGTAAGGCCCCGAGCCGCCGTTGGGCAGGTGCGACGACGAGAACACCGGCCCCCGCCGCGGCGCGATCTCGCCGGGCGTGCGGGTTTTGAACTCGGCCAGGCCCCAGGCATCGCTGTGCACCGGGTGCGTGCCGAAGCTCGCCGTCCGCTCGGGCGTGTCGAACACCTGATCGATGCGGCCTTCCTTCACGGTGTAGCCCTGACACTCGGCCTGCGTGTCGGTGAAGCGGAACCACGAGCTGCCGAAGAATTTCTCCTCGATGGTCAGGCGCACAAACGTATCCGTGGGCTGCCAGTCCGCATTCACGCTCATGACCACGTCGCGCAGCAGCCGGTCGTCGTCCATCTCGCACACGGCGCGCATGGTGCGCGACCCATCCGGCTGGATGGTGACGTGGAACCACTCGCGGCCCATTTCACCCACGCCGTCGGTGATGTAGCTGACTTTGCCGCGATAGCTGCGATGCTTCATGGTTGGCAACGCTCCCCATGACGCTATGCTATGGCATGGGGCAGGAGGGCGTCATGCTGAGAATCATCGTGGCAATCGTGTTGTGGCCGTTGCTCGCTCACGCCGAGGGCCAAGGGCCCAAGACCTTCACCGATTGCGCCGAGTGCCCCGAGATGGTGGTGCTGCCGGCGGGCAGCTTCACCATGGGCGAGCCCGAGAGCGACAGCCAAAACCGCAAATTCGGCTGGGGCGGGCCCGAGATCAAAGTGACCATCGCCAAGCCCTTCGCGCTCGCCAAAACCGAGACCACCCGCGCGCAGTGGGCCGCCTTCGTGACGGACACGGGTTATGTGCAAGACGGCAAGTGCCACTCCATCTGGGAAAAGCGCCTCACCGATCCGAGCAAGGTCAACTGGCAAGACCCGATCTGGCCCGACGGCTCCAAGCAGGCCGACGATCACCCCGTGGTGTGCATGTCGTGGGAGGACGCGGGCGCCTACGCCGCGTGGCTCACGAAAAAATCCGGCGGCAAGCGCATCTATAGCTTGCCCACCGAAGCGCAGTTTGAGTACGGCGCGCGGGCAGGCACCACGGGCAAGCGCCCCTGGCCTGGCGCGGCAGAGGAAAGCTGCAAGTACGCCAATGTGGGCGACAAGAATTACCTGCGCATCATTCCTGAGTACGGCGCCATCAACTGCGACGACGGCTTTGCGTTCACCTCGCCCGCCACGAAGTTTCCAGCCAATGCCTTCGGACTGCACGACATGCTGGGCAACGTGTGGGAATGGGCGCGCGACTGCCGCGCCGAGGACCTCACCGCCACGCCGCGTGACGGCAGCGCGCTGGAAGCCGCACCCGCCGACTGCAAGCGACGCGTGTTGCGCGGCTCGGGCTATTCGTCGGCGGAGTGGTACACGCGCGCCACCACGCGCGGCGGCGACCCGGTGCCGGGCACGCGGTTGGTGGTACTGGGGTTCCGCGTGGCGGCGAGTGTGGAGTAAAATCGTGTGGAGTGATCGGCGTGGTTTCGTCAAAGCGCGTTAGGGCCGATCAAATCCGAAAACGCCGTAGAACACCCGACCGGCGGCAGAGAGAAATTCGACGTCCGCGTCGCCAAGTTTGCCGGCGATAATTTGCTTTTCCAGCGTCACGATCTTATCGAAACGCACGACAGAGGGCACCTTTAGGCCGTTGGCCGCGCTCGGTTCGATCCGCAATGTGTCGGGACTTCCGGCCGCTTGCGTGTTGGATGTGATGAACGCCAATACCACATCGCTACGTCGCCCATTGTCGCGCGAAATCACCAGCGCCGGGCGTAGCTTATCCGCGCTTAAATCCGTGAAAGGGAACCGCGTGAGGACGATGCTGCCGAACTCAAGTATTCGGCCGCTTGATGTCGGTCTCGCGATAGAGGTCGGGCTCGTCCGCCAGGAACGAGAAGGCGCCACCGCGCTCGGCGGCCAATGCCAGCGGGACATCGTCGTCGAGTGTTTCCACAACGACGCGCAGACGCTGACGCGGCGGAATGCCCCGGCGTTTCATTTCGCCCGGCAGCTTTTCCGCCTCGATATTTTCCATCACGTATCGCATGAGCGCATCTTAACTCTTACCGTGCTGGGCGGTCAAACCGTTCGGGGCTGATGGCGCCGAATTGTGCCGGGTCTCCGCCGATCAAGCGCTCTCCCGCGCCCGCGCGAAATCCTTCGGAATGTGCTTGCCGCCCAGGTAAAAGTGGATCGCGGCCCACGAGCCGAAGAAGGGCACCACTAGCATCAGCGCGTAGCGCAACGATTCCTCGCCGGCGAAGGGCCGCACCAGATCGCTGGCGATACCCACCATTTGCGGGCCGATGCCGAGCCCGATGATGCCGGCCACGAACAACGAGATGGCCGGGAACGAGCCGCGCATGCGCACGGTGGCCAAGTTCTGCAGCGTGGCGGCGTAAATCGGCAGATGCACGGGGCACAGGATCAGCGGAAAGCTGATCATGGCCACGGCCACGCCCCAGCTGTCGGCGGCAAACGTCAGCGCGCCCAAGAGCGAGCCCACGCCGGTGGCGATGGCCGGCACCCAGCCCATCCAGCGCTCGTCCTTGAGGGCCAGTTTTTCCGCGAGCGCGCCGCCCATGATCGTGCCCAGCAATCCGCCCAGTCCCACGGCGGGGGCAAGCCAACTGCCGATCTCGCCCGTGGTCATGCCGAAGGAGCGCGACAGAAACGACGGCACCCAGGTTTGAATGCAGGTGTAAACCAGGCCCGTGAAGGTGGTGCCGAGGCAGCAATGGCGGAAGGAGGGAATCGCGAACAGCGTTTTGAACACCGTCCAAAACGGCGGCGGCGTGCCGGGGTCCGCGAGGCCATCGATGCCGCCGCGTGGCGTGTCCTTGATCGTCAGCAGCACGATGATCGCCAAAATCACGCCCGGCAGGCCCAGCGCGATGAAGGCCCAGCGCCAGCCGAACACTTCCGTGATCCAGCCGCCGCCCAGGAACGCGATCAGCAGGCCGAAGGGCACCCCCGCGGCGTAGAATCCGAAGGCGCCCGCGCGCTTGTGGGGCGGGTAAACGTCCGACAGAAGCGAGTAGGCGGCGGGCGACAGCCCCGCCTCGCCGATGCCGACACCGAAGCGTGCCACCGCCATGGTGGCGAAGTTGGTGGCCGCTCCCGAGGCCGCCGTCATGAGGCTCCACAACCCGATGCAGGCCGCCAGCATCTTGCGGCGGTTGACCACGTCGACCAAGCGGCCCACGGGAATGCCCACTGTCGAGTAGAAAAACGCGAAGGCGAGCCCGGTGATGAAGCCCAGTTGCGTGTCCGACAGGTCCAGCTCTTTCTTGATCTCGGGCAGCAGGATCGCGGGCAACTGCCGGTCAATGTAGTTGACGATCAGGCACAGCAGCATCAGGCCCAGCAAGTAGCGGCGATAGGCGGGGGAAACGTGCGGGGGATGATTCATAACTCTGTCATTCCCGCGCAAGCGGGAATCCACAAACAACAAGATGGACCCCCGCGTTCGCGGGGGTGACGATCACGGATCGTCACTCCGCGGCTCGCTTGACCCCGTCGTCGGGATACGTGATCACGCCCGCTTTTTCCATGTTCTTCAGCGCGGCGGCCTGGATCTCCATGATGCGCGCCTTGGAATCCATCGGCTGGTCGGCGAACTGATTGGCGGGATAGAACACGGAGGAGTTATACAGCGGCCGGTAAATCTCGATGCGCTGGCGCAGCAACCGATTGCCCGCCCCCGGCTGCAGGCGCTCGCGGCGCAGCGCCTCCACGTCGATGGTGGCCGAGGCCGTGGTGCATTCGCCGGGCCCGCCGGTCGCGGCCAGCACCAGGCCCTGATAGTCGATGATCTTGGAATTGCCCATGGTCTGGCCCTCGGGCAAGTAGGTGCCGAGCTGCCCCGTGGCGTTGCAGGAAATCAGATACATCATGTTTTCCGCCGCGCGCACTTTCTTGGCCGACTCCCAGGCCCACTTGTCGCCGGTGCCCTGGTCCGACGTGGGGTGCAGCAGCACCTCGGCGCCGCGGAACATGAACATGCGCGCGGCCTCGGGGTACATGATCTCGCCGCAGGGCATGATGGCGAGGTTGCCGAGTTCGGTCTTGGCCACGGGGAAGGTGCCCTCGATGCCGTACATGGCCATGTACTTGTCGAGGAAGTCGTGGGGGCTGCCGGTGTGCACCGTGTTGATGCGCCGGTATTTGATGAGAATGTCGCCCGACGGGCCGATGATGAAGCTGCAGTTGAAGTAACGCCCCGGCCATTTCGGATCGCGCTCGTAGGCGTTCAGGCCGAAATAGCATTTGAGGTCCTGCGCGGTTTTCTGGAAGCGCTCGGTGACGGGGCCGGGAATTTCGATGCAGGCCTTCTCGATCCACTCGGCGGCGGTTTCGTGCAGCGGAAAACCCGTGAGCGCGAATTCGGGAAACAGCAACAACTGCTTGCCGCCGCCGGCCATGCGGGCGCTGGCTTTGGCGAGCTGCAGCCAGCGATCCACGCTTTTGTTCACCAACGCCATGGCGTCGGTGCGGCCGCCCAAGCTGTTGACGCAGTGCGTGTAAACCTGCACGCAGGTGGCGGTCCATGGCTTGATCATCAGAGGCTCCCCAGAGATTTTGACCAATCCTTTCACCGCGCTCCCGGCGGCGCAAGGCGGGGTTTGGCGGTCATTTCGCTGACCGAGCGTGGGGTAAAGCCTGGAAAGTGGAGCATTGGCCCGCTTCGTCATAGGATAGCTTCGAAGGAGGACCGACCCATGCGTTTCCTCACGCTAGCTTTCATTCTCGTCACTGCATTGGCCGTCGCCGCCCGCGCCGATGTTGCGATTACAAACGTCACCCTCATCGACGGCACCGGCGGGCCGGCGCAACCGGGCGTGACGGTGGTCACGAACGGCGCGCGCATCGCGGCCGTGGGCGCCGATGTCAAAATCCCGCGCGGCATGAAGCGCATCGACGGTACCGGCAAGTTTCTCATGCCCGGCCTCATGGACATGCACATCCATCTCATCGGCGCGGGGCAGTGGCGGGGCCTCGCCAATCCGCCGGGTGTCGCCATCGACCGTGACGCGGCGCTCGCGTATCTGCACAGCTATCTCTATTGGGGTGTGACGTCCGTCTATGACGCGGGCAACGTGCCCGATCTCATTCTCGATCTGCGCGCCCAGGAGCGCGCCGGAAAAATCGTCAGCCCGCGCATCTTCGCCACGGGCCGCGCGCTGAGTTATCCCGGCAGTTGGATGGCCGGCACCTTTCACGGCGTCGGCGTGCCCGATTGGCCCGAGACGCAGCAGGTGCTGGACGAACAAATCGCCGCCCAGCCCGACGTGCAAAAGCTGGTGATGGAGCGCTTCGGCCTCGGGCCCAATCCGCTGGCCCCGCATCTGCCCGAGGACCTCATGGCCAAGATGGTGGCTTATCTGCACGATCACGGCGTGCGCACCGTCATTCATGCCTCGGGCGAGGCGTTCCAGCGCGCGGCCCTGGATGCGGGCATCGACAGCTTCGCCCATCCGCTGGGCTCCGCGCGCCTGACGCCGGAATTTACCCAACGCCTCGCCGCGTCCCAGACGCCCATCGCCACCACCATGGCGGTCTATGACGAGATCATCCGGCTGGGCGAGGATGCGAGCTACCTCGACGATCCGTTGTTCACGTCCGTTCTTTCCGCCGACGAAATCGCCGCGAGGAAGGCGCAAGGGCCGTCGCGCTACGCCGCGCTGGGCTGGACCGGCTGGTTCAAGGCGCTGATGCCCTATTACCGCGAGAACGTGCGCAAGCTGCACGGCGCGGGCGCGGTGCTGGTGTTGGCCACGGACCGCAGCGAGGGCCCCATGCTCCACCGCGAGTTGGAACTGCTGGCCGACGTCGGTATTCCGCCTGCGGCCATCGTGCGCATGGGCACGCTCAACGGCGCGGTGTTTCTGGGGCGCGCGGCCGATCTCGGCACCGTGGCGCCGGGCAAGTTCGCCGATCTGCTGTTGCTGGAGGCCGATCCCACCGTCGATGTGCGCAACATGCGCCGCATCGCGTGGGTGATGAAAGGCGGCCGGATCGTCGACCGCGCCAAGCTGAACGTGGCGGCGAATAAGAGGTAGCAATGCTCCACTGTCGTCCTGGGCTTTATGCCCAGGACCCAGAGCAGCCATCTCGATCTGCATTGCGGCCCCTGGATCCTGGGGACAAGCTTGTCCTCGGGTCGCGCTTCGCGCGAGCCCTGGGCCCCAGGATGACAGCGGTGCTTTCTGTACCCTTCACTTATCCTCCGCGCGGACAGGGCATTACCTCATCTGGATCGCTCCCCGGAATCGCGCGATGACTCACGAATTCCAGCGGGGAGGGCGCGATCATGATCATCAACACCTGGTACGTGGCGGGGTTTTCGGACGAACTGAAAGCGGGCGAGCCGAGACCCGTGCGCATGCTGGGCCACGACTTCGTGCTGTTTCGCAACAGCGCGGGGCGCGCGCACTGCCTGTCGGACACCTGCATCCATCGCGGCGGCTCGCTGTCGCGCGGCAAGGTCGTCGGTGATGTCGTGCAGTGCCCTTATCATGGCTGGCGCTTCAACGCCGGCGGCGCCTGCGTGGAGATTCCCTCGCTGGGCGCCGAGGCCACGATCCCCAAGCGCGCGCGGGTCGATAGTTACCCCGTGCAGGAGAAGTGGGGCTGGGTGTGGGTGTTCCTGGGCGACCTGCCCGAGAGCCAACGCCCGCCCGTGCCGGCGGATGACTTTTTTCCCGAGTTCAAAGACGCGCAGTTGTGGGACGGCAGCGGCACGGGGCCCTACCGCATCATTCATGGCACCTTTTTATTCAACTGCAACTGGATGCGCGCCATCGACAACGTGCTGGACCCCGCGCATCCGTTCCATGTGCATCACGACTTCGGCCATGTGGAAGATCAGCGCATCAAGCCTTTCACGGTCGCCGACGACGGCGTGAAGTCGCTGTCGCAGCACAGCTTCAAGTCCACCGCCAAGCGCGGCAACTGGCGCGACGTCATGGCCGATGAGCGCCCGCCGACGCAAAATCAACTCCAGTTCCACATGTCGGGTCTGGTGCTGCGCAACGACGTGCGCCCCAACCCCGGCATGCACCATGTCGTCTTCTCGGCCTACCTGCCCGTCGACGAAAAGACCACGCTGAACATTTGGCTGCACGCGCGCAACTTCTTCACCGAGGCCAAGTACGACGCCGACACCATCAAGCGCACGATGAACGTGTTCGAGGAGGACGCCCGCGTGCTGAACCACGTCTCGCCCGGCATCTCTCCGCGCCGCCTCACGCACGAGTTGTTCATCGAGGCCGATGCCCACATCGCGGCGTTCCGCCGCCAAGTGCGCGCCTACGAGGAGAAAGGCTGGATGATCGATCACCGCGCCAATGCGGCCGAGGACGACGTGGCGCGCGTCATTCCGTCACCGGCGCGCCACGGCGACGCCAAGAACTGGGTGCTGGACTCCTGCCTCATGCGCCCGGCCACGGCAGCCAAAGTCGCGGCGGCGGAGTAGGTCTTCCAAAAACGAACCTGACTAAGCTTTTTTTATTTTACCCTCACCCCGTGGGGAAGAGTGAGGCGATTCTCTAGATCCGTCGCAAGTATTTTAGCCGAAGCGGGGAATAGTCCCCTACGGGCGGTAACGCCCGAGCAAAAAACTTGGCAAACTGGGTGTTTCGCGTTTTTCCACCCCCGGGACGAATTGCGTCATGAACGAAGCGGGTTAGGAAGTAATGGCTGCTAAACAAATTCTGAGGAGCCAGCCCTATTAGCTCCTCTTCGCTCAGTTCAGTGAATTTGTCAGCAATCGCTGCGGCCCATCGTTCCTCCGTGAACCAATTGTTGACCGGCGGTTCCGGGATTGGAGGCATCATGAACTCAGATCGCGCCAAATTAAGATTCTCCAATCCCTGCTTGAATCCCTCAATCAACATGAGGAGGCCACCGCGCCTTGTCACGCGGGCCAATTCCGTGAACGCCGCCGCCTGATCCTTTGGCTCCAAGAGATTTATCAAGACTCGGTCGGAGACAACCAGATCTGTCTCACTGTTCTCTAATGGGAGCGAGAGCACGGAGGCGTATTCGAACCGAAATGGTAGGCTTCTGCTTTTGGCCAGATCGATCATTTCCTGTGTATAGTCGATTCCGGTATAGTCAAATCGAGTTTCAAATCGCCGATGGATGACGCTGGCGAGATGTCCGTTGCCGCAGCCTATCTCAAGCAGCCGGCGAACGGACGTATCAGGCTCGGCCCGCGCAAGAAAGGCAATGATCGCCTTAAGTTCAGCTTCAACGACGTACTCGTCGGGCATGGTGACGGTAGCTGCGAGTCCATTTGATTGCGCCTGCGCACGATAATATCCGATCACATCAAACGGCCGTTCAGACATATTTTAATTCCCTAAGTGATGAGGTTAACGTCTGGCATATCCGATCCAGTTCCTCCTCCGTCAGGCCGGTGTCGATGGGCGGAACAATCACCTGCCTCGCGATGGCTTCGGAATGTTTGAGCCTCGGGGCCCGATAGATGGGCTGCTCGCTGGCCGGGTAGAACCCGGGCCGGCATTCGATGCCCGATTCGAGCGCGCGCTCGAGCAGAGCATCACGCAGGACGGCGTCCGCGCGGTCAAGCCTCAGGGCCGTGGCCCAAATAACCGGCCGCTGATTCGAACCGAAGTGTTGAAAGCTGATGCCGGGAATTCCACTCAGCCGGAGTCGATAAGCTTCCGCGAGGCGCGCCTGCGCGGTAACAATGTCTGTCCAGTGATCAAGCTGCGCACATAACATGGCGCATTGCAAATTCGTGAGCCTAAAGTTGTGGCCTATTTCGTGGTGCCAGTAGCGTTTGCGCCCCTTCATCCCGTGATTTCGGATGAGCCGCGCCCGTTCAGCAACTTCCGCAGAACGGCACAAGATGGCGCCGCCTTCACCGCACGTCACTGTTTTCGTGGCTTGGAAACTGAACGTCGCAATGTCGCCAATCGTGCCGCAGCCTTGACCTGCGAGAGATGATCCGAGCGATTCCGCGCAGTCCTCGATCAGCGCTACTCCTCTAGCGCGCGCAATCTCCGAAAGCTTCGAGAGGTCGCAGATATTTCCATAGGTATGAATCGCGACGATCGCTTTCGTGCGCGGCCCGATTTTGGCTGTCACGTCGTCAGGGTCGATCAGCCAGCTCCGAGGGTCAACGTCGGCAAACACAGGGTTTGCACCCAACGCCAGCGCCATGTTGGCGGCAGCTTGGAAGCCAAAGCCAGGCACAATGATTTCATCGCCCGGTTGAATGCGCAATGCAAGATACGCAAGGTGCAGGGCCGTCGTTCCGTTGCTTGTTGAAATGGCCGGAAGCGGGGATCCGTGCATTTCTGCAAGTCGTGCCTCGAAGGCGTCAACAAAATGGCCGCCCGAAATCATCGTCGAGTCGAGCGCCTCGGCGATCAGCAAGCGCTCGCTTCCGAACAGCTTAGGTTGCGCCCACTGGATCGCCGGGCCCGACGCGCGCGCGGCCGTGCTGGCTGGCGTGCTGACGGCCCCCCTGACTGTCTCGAACTGTGGCAGCGGAAATACGATCCGGCCGCCGCCGCGGAGGAAGTTCGACTCCCGCGAGGTGATCTCGTCTCGGAAATGCCACGGTCCCACGAAGAAGAAATCGGGCTTGAGCTTGCGGGCCTCGTCCTCCGCAATAATCGGGATTCCGGTGCGGGGCGTGCGCAAACCGACTTTGCGCGGATCGCGCTCGCCGATGGCGGTCATCAGGTCCTTATTGATCCCGGCGTACTGCAAAACGACATTGCCCTTGGTCGACGCCCCCAAGCCGATCACGGTATGTCCTGCTGCACGCGCATCCTCAAAGAACCCACGGACGCGAGCCCGATGCATGTGCACGCGCCTGCTAAATTTGGTCCAAGGATCTGCATTATGCAGCCTATTTCGCTCTTCCAGCGCGAGTCTATGCCCTATGTTTGGCGAAACTTGACGGCCCAACGGCGCGTCATCGCGACATGCGAACACCGTGAAGCTGCCGCCATTGATAATGTTCATTTTCACATCGATCAGCCGCAACCCTGCATGCCTGGCCATCCATTCGAACTGACGCAGGCTGAAATAAGTCAGATGTTCGTGGCAAATCGTGTCGTAGCACAGGGAGTCAAACATCGCCGGCAGGTAAGCTTGCTCACAACACCAGATTCCATCTTTGTGTAGGAGGTTGCGAACGGATTTCATGAAGTCGAGCGGCTCTTCAAGATCATAGAACATGGCAATGGAGATAATTGCCTTGAACTTGTTGCCTCCACTCACGGCTTCAATTGCCGGCGCGGAAAAAAAATCGACGACAAGTTTCGATTCTGGCGGATACTCGTGCGCGAACTTGGCGGCCGATGGATCGATCGCCACGAGATTCCATCCCCGTCCCGCGAGATATCTTTGGATCGTTCCGTCGTTGGAGCCGACCTCTAATAGCCAATCGTTCCTTTCCGGCTGCGCAAGATCGATCACGTCCTGCGCAGTGGCATGGAGGTGCGAGACCATCGTTTTCGTAATAGAGGAGCGATAGCCATACGATGGGCCATACATTTGTGCCAGGTCGTACGTGTGACCAAGCTGAACCAGCCCACACGCATCTTGGGACGCAGCGACGTCACAAATAAAAAGTTGAAGCGGCGCAGCCGGCGGATCCGGCTCGCCGGGGCCAGGAAAGCGACCCGTGAGGGCGTGTTCACCAAGATCAAGAATCGGGATGAGGTTGCTGTTGCCGCAAACCCGGCATCTTAATATCCGTGAATAAGCCGGAAGGCTGGTTGATGTATCACTCGAGGTCAACTTTTGCCTCATGGAGCGGGAGCCGGGCGCAGACCAAGACGCCAGCCAACGCCGTGGTCGCGGTTCTCGCTTTATCTGCAATCAGCGGGCCGTGCGTCATGTTCTAAACTCGAAAGATGACAGCTGGGACCCTGACATGTTTGACGTGTTTTCAGTGTGATACGAGACTTGGCTATTCGGCTGTCTATCGCCGCTGCTTTGACAAATAGCAGATTCCAAGATCTTTGCCAGCCTCTCGCAATCGACGACAAAATCCAGATCTTTCTTGAGGCGGCGAATCTTAGTTTGCTCCGATCGCATTCCAACGAGTAGGTGGTAATTCACGCCAGTCAGGGCGCACATGGGTCCGGTGACGGCATCTACATGCGGGTCAAAACGCAATTCGACAAGATCCGCGTTTGGTTGCATGAAAAAGAGTGCAAGCAAGTCGGAACCATACGTCGTCACGACGAGCGCCGCGGCACCGATAATGCCTCGTTGCTCGTCCATCGACATATTCTCGAGGCACATGAACTTAAAGCCAAAAGAGTCAAGTAGCTGTTTAACTTGATCCCAGTTCTCGATCCTTCGTGTTGGAGCCGATCGGCAGAGGAAGATCCGAGTGTTCGGCTCTTTCTCGAGCCGGTCGTCTCTCATGAACGTTGAAAGGAATGCAATGTTCTCCGGGTGGGGGCGCATCCCAGGGCTGAGCATCGGGACGATGAGTCTGCGGAAACACTGCCGCGTACCGAGCTCGCATTCGAGGAGCTGATCGTTCTCAATTCCAGCAAGGGCAAGCAAACGCCTTTGCTTCTCGGGCAGCGTGCTGGGAATGCCGATCTTGAGATTTGGGTACATTGCAAAAATCTCAGGGCGAAGACGGGGTAGAAAGTCCACAATCCAGTGGCCGGGACTCAGCTGCAAGGCGCCCGAAAGGAATAACACATCTTCATCGACGAAGCTTGATTGCTCCGGCCATAAATGGACAACTTTATTTAAGTGATCGGCGCTCATGTGCGGAAATCCGAGCCCGAACGAGATTTTGATTGGAATGTGGCCGCTATTTCCCAGGACGTGGCCGTTACGGGTTACCGCAAAGTCCCAACCGCACAGCACCTCGCCCCCAGGAATTGCCGCCACTCGGAATGCATCGGCGTGATATGACCATGCTAGATTGCCGCACGTCACATTCACGCGAAGCGGACTGACGATTTGCAGTACCTCAATTTTTTCGGTCGCACACCATGACTCAAGCGTATTACAAGGTGAAATGCGGGCGGGGAGTTTGAAGTGAGAAGAGTTTGGAAAAGACGCCCGATAGATTTGGGTCGCGCCTTCGTGGTCGTTTGCAAGCGTCACGCAGCCGAGCGCATGACTGGCCAATACATCATGAGAAAATCTGCCGATGCAACTTAGAAGCTTTGGCCGTATTTCACGGTAGAGGGCAAGATGATCGGCCTGGCCATGAAACTTCGAGGATGCAATCAGAAGCGTCTCTGCCGCAAAAGCCAATTCATCCGCAGCCTCAGTTCCCAAGGTCTGGAGCGTGCGCCCGGCGTAATTGCCTGCCTTTACCCAGTCGCCAAGCTCTCTATGAGCCGCCGTAAGGGCGAGCAGTGCGGCGGTATTGTTTGGGTGACCGGCCACAAGCAATTCAAGCAGGCGAGCCGCTTCTTCATACCGATTTTCCAGAAGCGCTTTTTTTCCCGCCTCGAACAATTCCAGCGGTGTCATTGGCGAAAGATTGTCATCGAGTATCGATAAGCCTTGATGTGAAATTTAGGCATTCTTCCTTACGAATTAATGTGGTTACCCTCAAGTTGCTATCATGACAACATTTGGGAACATAACGCCTACAGTCTTATAGCCGAGGTCGCGAAGATATCTGAGCACTTCTGCAGACCAAAAGTTGTCCATATCGAGGTCGTTGACCTCGATCATGATGATCTTTGGCCGATAGCGAGACCAATTATTGGACTTCAAAGCGCTCAATTCACCGCCCTCGATGTCAATATTCATAAAATCGATCTCAACACCGGGGGGGACGTGTTGATTGAACAGGACGTCAAGCGGCAAGAACGAAACCTCAATGATTTCCCCATCGCTTGATGTAATTTCTTCCTGCGCCCGAACCACGCGGCTGGATGCTTCCATCGCTGCTTTGATAAAGTAGCCTTTCCCGGCCTCGCCGACTGCGGCTGAGACGAAGACATCGCGTGGTCGAATTTTTGAGTAATGTGAGACAATGCCCGGGTTGACGTCGACGCAGATTCCTCTCCATCCATAGCGATAGAATAGGTAGCTGTTGGATCCGTAGCGGCAATCGTAACTGCCAAGGTCTACATAAAAGCCGATCTCCCCCGCCTTCAACTTGCCCTTCAGCATGCTGCGCAGGACCAAGTCCTCGCCCTGCATGCTGTAGGACAAGTTCCAATATAAGAACTCGTTCGGATCTAGCGTGAAATGATCGTTCAGGATCCGCGGACCCTTCCGAAAAAAAGACAATTCGTTTTGAGCCATGGCATTTTTCAATATGGGGGTGGCAATAAGCACACAAGCGGAGCACAAAGGCGCGTCTGCGAGCGATCACCGCGAAAGACTACAATATGTTGGACCTCACATGTTGACAAGCGCGCTAAGGAGACTCCGCGGCGATGTTCTCCTGCTACAATAGACATTGAACAACCGAAGGAGGCGCGGCACCCGAGATTTCCTGACGTTCACCTGAGTTGGCGCGACTCGGCTCGTGCCGCGACGGTCTCGGTGCGATGTGGATTGCGACTTTTCCACATTTTGCGCCGCAGCATGGCGCGGCCCGAGATTGAGCGATTCCAACCTGTTATTTTCGCGCCGAGCCTGAAATAACAGGGATAACAGGTGAAACGAACACGGCGTTCGGCGGCGATTGACTTGCGAAATTTTCGCAAGAGCCGGATGTGAATAAGTGAGTTGGATGTGAATAACTCTTCGGTCGAAAGGATGCGCGTTTCATGCGGCGTGTGTTGATCTCTCTCTCCGCTCTCGCGGTGCTCGCCGCCGGCTCCATGGCCATGGCCCAAACCCCGCGCACCGTCGGCGTCATTTTCGTCGTGCACGGCGGCGGCGAGGAGCAAGGCGTCGCGAACCAATGGGACAACACGCTACAATTTTTCCAATACGACCCGCACAATCCGATTTTCAAGAACGTCATTTGGAATGCCGACGCCTGGCCCACGGTGGTCAAGGGGGCCGACGATCAAGCTTACGCCAACGCCTCGACGCAATTGAAAAAATACGCCTTCGCTTCCGAGCGCATGGGCGGCAAGGACCCGGCCTTGCGTTACACCGAGGCGCAGCAAAAGAGTCTTGAAACGGCGCTGGCGGCCGCGGGCCTCAAGCACAACATCAAGTTCATCGCCGACCGCGCCCAGTGGATCGGCGATCAAGCGCAGAGCAAGTATCTCGCCTGGCCGCGCTATATGTACGAGCCCAAGGTGCCGGGTGGTTCGAAGCTCACCTATTGCGGCAGTGCCAAGGACGGCGGCCCGTGGAAGGGCTGTGACCCTGAACGCTACAACGTCGACGGCCCCGGCGAGCGGCTGCTGAAACAGGGCGCCGACGAATTGGTCATGATCGATATGACGGTGGCGGGCACGCGCTTCTGGAAATCCTACGACGTGGTCACCATGACGCGGCGCATGGTCGACGACTGGAACGCCAAGAACGGCACGAATATCAAGGTGCGCTGGCTCAACGACATTACCGACCTCATGACCGAGAGCTACCCGTCCGATCCGCCCGGCTGGACGCGCTCCCTCGGCGAGCCCAAAGCCGACCGCAAGGTGCCATTGGCGGGCCGGCCCAATCCGGTGATCGAGGATCCGCTGCTGACCAACATGATGGTCGACGGCGTGGTGAAATCGTTCAATCCCAAGGTCGCGCCCGCCGACACGGCGGTGATGTTCATCAACCACGCCACCCGCGAGGGCAACGAAGCCTTCGATCCCAAGATCGACGACACGCTGATATTGGATGCGCGCATCAAGGCGGAACTGCTGCGCCGTTACCCCGGCATGAAGGCCGACAACATCGTCGGCACCTGGATGGGCCTGCGCGAGCCCAACCCCAACATCAAGGTCGGCGGTCGCGTGCGCTCCAATTTGGAGCGCACCCGCGAGATGCGCGGCGAAGACCTGGGCAATGCCTGGATGTACGAGAGCGACAATCAATTGCCCGGCGGCGATCACCGATACCGCTACTGGGACGCGCTTACGATGCTGAAGGATCGCGGCGTCAAGCACATCGTCGTCATCTTTTCCCAGATCGTGATTCACTCGGCGCTGGATTTGGTGGAGGTGCCCAACCAGATCGCCAAGGAGATCGGCTGGAAGACCTGGCTCCATGCCAAGGATGGCGACTACACGCGCTACCCGAAGCACGGCAATCCCTTCGCCGACTACTGGGGCATGTGGGTGAACAAGGAATGCAAACTCGGCGAGACGGCCACCGCGTGCTGTTTCGAGATGGGCGGCTGCAAGGACGGCCGGCCCTATCCGCCGCCGCGCCAAACGCCGATCGACCGTGCCCGCGAGGACGTGGACCCGTCGCTGGCTTTCGATGTCTCGGCCTACGGTCAGCTGGGCTATGACGCGGCCAAGGGCGCGCCGTCGGACGAGCGTCCGGTGCAGAACCAATACACCGGCACCTGGGCCATGTGGGTGCCCGCCAACGACGATCCGCGCATGGGCGAGTTGCTGGCGAACGAGGTGGTGAAGTACGTCACCGCCCAGAAGACACAAGAGCGGAGGGATGACTAGCGCCCGTCACCCCTTACGGCGCGCCGAAGATCGGCGCGGCGGGAAGATCGGTTTCGGCGGGAGTGATCCTGTGCGCCGCCAAGGCCCGGCGCGGCTGGGTGCGTCAGCGCGAAGTTGCATGAACGGCTTTGAACAATTTGGGGCTCAACAGCAGAAGCGCGATCAGGTTCGGCGCGGCCATGAGACCCAGCGTCAGGTCGACGAATTGCCACGCGGCGTCAAGCGTCATCACCGCGCCCAAGGGCACCGAGAAGGAGTAAATGAACCGCGCCGGGCCGAGCGCGCGCTCACCGAACAGGTAGGCCGCCGCGCGGCTGCCGTAGAGGCCCCAGGCCAGCAACGTCGTCAGGCCGAACAGCACCACGCCCGCGGCGACCACCGGACCGCCGAGGCCCGGAATGGCGGCGTCGAAGGCCATCATCGCGAGCGGCGCGCCGGTCTCGCCCGATTGCCACACGCCCGTGACGACGATGACCAATCCCGTCAGGGAGCAAACCACGATCGTGTCCACGAACACGCCCACGGCGCCCAGCACGCCTTGCTGATGGGCGTCGGTGGTTTGCACCGTGCCGTGGGCCACGGCGGCGCTGCCAAGCCCCGCCTCGTTGGAGAAAATCCCGCGCGCGACGCCGAACCGAATCGCCTCGGCGATGGCGGCACCCGCGAAGCCGCCCACGGCGGCGGTGCCGGTGACGGCGGTGGTGACGATCTCGGCCAGCGCCGCCGGAATGGCCGCCGCATTCATCGCCAGCACGACCGTCGCCGCGATCAGGTAGAGCCCGACCATGAAGGGCACCAGAGTCTGGCACACGGTGGCGAGCCTTTTGGCGCCGCCGATCAGCACCGCGAGAATCACCGCCGTGAGCGCGATCTGAGTCACCCAGCCGGGCCAGCCCAAATTCTCATCGAGCACGTCGGCGATGGTATTGGACTGGGCGCTGGGCCCGAAGGCCTGCAGGCAGGCGAGCGCCGCATAGAGCCCGCCCAGCCAGATCCAACGCGAACCCAAGCCGTGCTTGATGTAGTACATGGGCCCGGCCAGCGTCGCGCCGTGGGGCGTGACCTCGCGGTAGGTGACGGCCAGGAAGGCCTCGGCATAGCGCGTGCCCATGCCGGCCAAGGCCGTGACCCACATCCAAAACAGGGCGCCGGGTCCGCCCAGGTGAATCGCCGTGGCGACGCCGACGATGTTGCCGATGCCCACCATGCCGGCGATGGCGGTCATCAGGCCTTGGCGCGGCGAGTATTCTCCGGCCGCGTCACTTTGTGTGGACGTACTCGCGCCGAACATCATGGCCAGCCCGGAACCCAAGCGGCGCAGCGTCAGAAAGCGCAAGCCGAAGGTGAGATAGACTCCCGTCCCCAAAATCAGCGCGATGGTGACGGGGCCGAAGGTGACTTCGGACGCGGCCGCGACGAATCGCTCAAATGCTTCCACGCTCGTGTTCCCCCGCTGCCCGGTGTCCTGCCCCTCGTTTGGGGGTATCTTAGCAAAGTCTTTCGGATGTACGACCTTTTCACGCGCGCAGCGGCATTGATTTGGCGCTCGAGTTACGCCAGAACACGCAACCTCGCACAGACCCAAACGTTATTTCGTCATGCTCGCCAAGCCCAAAGCCCTCAAGGACTGCCGCATTCTCGTCATCGAGGACGAGCGCATCGTGCGCGAAATCCTGTTGCGCTTTCTCAATGCCATTGGCGTGAAGGAAGCCATCGACTACTCCACCGCCGAATCGGGCTGGGAAGCGCTGGTGGGCCCCAAGGCCAAGGCCTTCGACCTGCTGCTGGTCGATTTGAACTTGCCGGGCGTGTCGGGGCAGACGTTGATCAAGAAGCTGCGCGAATTGCCCTATCCGGCGGCCAAGGCGCTGCCCATCGTGGTGCTGACGGGGGAGAACAATCCCACCACGTTCAAGCAGCTGGAGCCGCACAACATCGCGGCCTACCTGATCAAGCCCGTGTCGCAAGACGTGCTCAAGGCGGCGATGGAACGGGCCCTGTCCGGCTATATCGCCAAGGTCACTCTGACCAAAAACCCCGTCATTCACGACAGATAAAACGTCGCGAACTGATCTTTCCTGAAGATCGATCTTGCCGGAATATCCCTCAGCGCGGGATGTCAGCGCTGGAACATTTGCCCTCACTTTGGCCGGGAGTCGCATGATGGATATCGAAGCCACCCAAGCCTATCTCGCCACGCTGTCGCCGGAAGTTCTGGCGGCGTCCAAGGCCTACACCCAGGGCGGCTATTGGCTGCCGTGGGCCGGCGTGGTCGCGAGCCTCATCGTCACGCTCATTCTGGTGCGCTGGGGCGTGCTGGCGCGTTTGCGCGACCGGCTGCAAGCGAGCGGGCCGCGCCCCAAGCTCGTGGCCCTCATCGTCGGCGCGGCGTTTCTCGGCCTGTCGTGGGTCTTGGAATTGCCGTGGACGGTCTATTCCGATTGGTACCGCGAAACCTCCTACGAATTGTCGCATCAGCCCTTCGCCGACTGGCTGATGCAAAGCGCCGTCAACGCCGTCGTCGTCATGATCATGGGCGGTTTGTTCCTGCTGGGGCTTTACAGCCTCATTCGCCGCGCCGGACGCAAATGGTGGCTGTGGGGCGGGGCCTTCGCCGCCGCATCGTTCATGTTCGTGCTGATGATTTCCCCCGTGTTCGTCGAACCCTTGTTCAACGATTACACGCCGATTCCCGACGGCCCGGTGAAGGAGGCCATCGTCGCGCTGGCCAAGGACAGCGGCGTGCCCGGCGACCGCATCTTCGTTTACGATGGCTCGCGCCAACGCAGCGTGCTCACCGCCAACGTCTCCGGTTTCGCGGGCTCCATGCGCATCGCGGTGTCGGACGTGGCGCTCAAGGAGGCGACCTTGCCCGAGGTGCGCGCGGTGGTGGCCCACGAGATCGGCCATTACGTCAGCGGCGATATCTTCACGCTCATCTTCACGCTGTCGGTGCTCGCCATCGTCGGGTTCTTCCTGATCGATCGCACCTTTGCGCGCGCCGCCGCCGCGATGGGGGTCGCCAGCGTTAAAGCCATCGACGATCCGGCCGGCGTGCCGGTCCTGGTTTTCATGATCGGGTTCTGGCTGACCTTGTGCACGCCCATCACCAACACGCTCACGCGTCAGTTCGAGGCCACCGCCGACGCCTATTCGCTCAGTCTCGCGAAGGAACCCGACGGCCTGGCGACGGCCTTGCTCAAGACCGCCGAGTATCGCGACCCCACGCCGCATCCGATTGCGGAAGCGCTGTTTCACAGTCATCCCTCGGTGCAAAACCGCATCCGCGTGGCCATGGCCTGGAAGGCCGAACATGCACCAGCGCCGCCAGCCAACTGATGAGAGACTAACAGGCTGTTGAAAAACTCGCTGAGAAAATGACAGCGAGAAACAAACGAATCAAAATTGCGTTGACTTTGAATCTATCATTCGCAATCGAGTCGATCCAGGAATCGATGTTGCTCGCCAGTACACCTCAAAAACCTTTTTC
>JANRJL010000098.1:0-61338 GCA_033763995.1 Rhodospirillaceae bacterium
CCGCACGTGCCGCAGGTCTGGCGGCGCGGGAATTGCGGCTGCGTGTCGACTTGATCCTTGGGCATGGGCCCCTCCCCCAGATCCGCACCAAAAAAATTAGTGAGGCCGTTCCACCAGCTTCGCCGGCGCGCCGAAGGCCAGCGCCAGGCATTCCACCGCCATCTTGCCGCCCGCGCCCGACTTGGGCAGCCCCATGACGACGGACGGTGTTTGCGCGTACAGCCGATACACGATCTGCGGCAGCCACACGTCGTCGCTCAGCGCCGTCTGGCCCATTTGCTCGAAGGCGGATTTGTCGGCAAAGAAGTGCGCCACGCCGCCGCCCTTGGCCGGCTTGCCGACGATGACCGCGTAGGGAAAACCGGGGTGCGCCAGATATTCCTTGGCGTCGCGAATGACGATGCCGCCGTCGGCCTTGCGCTCCACCGAGATCACGCGCGGGACATCGTCCTTGGCGTCGGTGAATTTCTCGCGCGCGGCGGCGGCGGCGATCCAGCGCACCGTGTCGCGCACGAAGGCGGTGGCGTCGGGCTCGAAGAACACGCGCCACAAGTAGTCGTAGGCAAAGGTGCGCCGCTGCTCGTCGTTGTCGAGGTCGATGCCCGCCGCCTTGATGCCGGGCTTGAGAAACTTGTCGGCGGCGCGGTTGAAGTCGGCGGCGTTCAAATAGGTGAAGCCATAGCCCGAGCCCTCGCGCAGCTTGACGAGGATGAGGTCGGGGTGGCGGCGCGTTTTGTCGGCCAAGATATGGCTCGCCTTATTCCAGGACTCGTGTCCCGCGCGGCGCGGACGGCGCGGCCGGGGAATGGAAAAGGCTAACGCTTGCAGGGCCTTAGCGTCAAATGGCGCGGATGATGTCAAAATCAAGGCAACAAAAGTCAATCGGCTCAAGAGGTTATGGGAAATATTCGAAACCTATTTTGCGATCGGCTGCAACCTTTATCCACAGCTAATCGTTCCTAGGGTGTTGGGGGGCCTACAACATGTGGTGCCCGAATGATGCGTCTCGATGCGATTGCCCAGCGCCCCGCGAAAGAGGTTATGGCGCGCTTTCTTGAGGACATGACCAAGGCGGCCCAGCGCACCTATCCCGGCTGGCACAAACTCCTGGCCGACGGCGTTGGCGAGCATGCCCCCGACGGCGGCGTGCTGCATCAATACCTGCTCGAGCACCCGCCGCTCGACGATTACTTCTTCGCCGCCGTGGCGGCGCTGGAGGGCGCCAAGATTCGCCGTTACCTGCCGCCCGACCAGGCGAGCGAGTTGTTGGCCGAACTCGCCGAGCAAGCGGACGCCGCCGCCGGGCGCACCGACCGCGTGGTGTCGGACTTCGTGTTCTTCGTCATGGGCCGCATCGACCTGGAGGCGGGCGTGGAGCGCATGAAGATGCCCTACGACGAGGCGGTGAAGGCGCTGCTGCAAAAGATCGGCGTCGAGGCCGACGAGGCGACGCGGCCCTTGATGAACGATCTCGCCTTTCGCCACCAACTGGGCGAGCCCCTGGCGCTGGGCATTCCGGCGTGGTGGAAAGCCTTCGCCAAGGCGCTGGACCGCGGCGCGCGTGCCCAGGCCAAATCGGCGGTGGGGTGACGTTCACGTCGAAACTCAAATCTCGGATCGGTCTTGGTAAGGACCAAACACGCGGATGATCTCGACGTCGCCCGAGGTCCTGTCTGTGCCGGTGTCCGGCGTGAGTCGATAAGCAATGGAATAACCCGCCACGGCCCGTTGACGAATACCGGGGTGATCCTTGACCGGCCACATGCGCGGCGTATCGCGAAGAGCCAAGATCGCCTCGCGAATGGCCACGAGGCGTTGCCGCGCCTTGTCTCCCGCCCCGTCTTGCGTGAGCCATGTCCGCGCCGCCTCAAGATCGGCGAGCGCGGCCTCGGCTATCGTCAGTCGTCGCGCCAATCGGCTTACTTGGATTTTTGTGTCGGGAGTTTCAGCGGCTTGCCGTCGACGAACCGATCAAGCATCGCATCGACATCGCGGTCCTTGACCACGCGCCCCGCCGCCAAGTCGCGCAAGCCGACATCGAGCTTTTCCCGCTCGCGCGCGATGCGGGACTTCGCCCCATCGTCGCGATCGGCAGGGACTCTTGGCTGGTGAAGGACGGACCTCGACATTCCAGACTCCCTATCTCATGTCACTCTTCGCCACCGACGGGCGGCGAGGAATGAACTTGAAGTATAGCATTCCGGGAACCGCCTCGCAGCAAGTTCCGGGGCACGCGGGAGAGAGGGAAGTGGGCCACATTCACCTTAGAAACCCTCTCCCTTGGGAGAGGGTAGGGTGAGGGCGGGTTGTTTACGATTCCAAACTGTGTCGTGGCATCGCAAACAAAAAACCAACTCGCCCTCACCCGTCACTGCGTGACGACCTCTCCCAAAGGAGAGGTTAATTTCCTCACCCCTGCCCGGCCGGGTTCAGCCAACGGCTTTTCCGGTCGAGGAAGTCCTTCATGTCCTTGTCGGTCTGGGGCAGTTGGTCGATCGGCACGTCCATGATGTTCAGCGGCACTTCCTGCTTGTACTGATCGAACACCGGCTTCACCACCTCCAGCGGATAGCGCTGGATGCGCCGGCCCTCGCGGAACTTCTTGATGGGGATTTCCGCCTCGACGACGTTCTCGTTGTTGCTGGGGTCCTCGGCCAAAACTTTTCCACGATTGTCGACGATGAGCGACTGGCCGCCGAAGCTGGCGGGCACGCCCGAGTCCGGCGGGAAGGTGATGTTGGACATGGCCGAATAGACGTTGTTGTAGAGCGCGATGGCCTGCACGTCGATTTTTGAAAACAACGTCGCGGTGCGCATCATGATTTCCACGCCGCGCATGGTGTAGGCGGCGAAGACGAAGGGATCGAGCTGCACGGTGCTCACCGCGATGTTGCCGAACTCGGTCTTGAGCACCGGGAATTCTTCCTCGATGCCGTACTTGGCGCGAAATTTGTCGCGCACGCTTTCGATGGTGGTGGTGGGAATTTCCGTGTCGTTGAGGCGCGTGACGTTGCGCGTCTTCCAATAGGTCTCCTTCACCTTGCCGTCGCGGCCGATGACGGGGTTGAGGCTGAGGATGTGGCCGGGCCAATCGGGGTCGGTCGCGTAGGAGCCGAAGATGATGTAGGTGTCGCATTCCTTGGCCAGCTCGCCGATGCGCTTCACCTCGGGGCCGTCCATGCGGATGGTGAATTTCAATTTCTCGCTGCGCGGGCCCGACGAATAGCCTGTCAGCGGGAATTCGTTGAACAGGATGAAATCGGGTTTCTTGCCCGTGGTGCAGGCTTTCTTGATCCAGCCGGCCATGCGCTCGACGTTGGTCTTGAGCCCTTCCTGAATCGTCGGCGCTTTTTGCAGGTTGAGCGGCGCGTTTTGCACCACCTTCACCACCACCACGTCTTTTTCGAGCGGCACGGTGGGATAGGTTCCGTCGGGACGCACAAGTTGCGGCGCGGACTGTTGGGCGTGGGCACCGAGCGCCATGACGCTCGCCATGCAGGCAGCGACCAAGCCAGTAGCCCAGGTTCCAAGCGATGTTTTCATGTGCGGTTCTCCCCTCGTGGATTGGTTCGTGTCGGCCTCAAAGGTAGGTTCACGGCCGCACCCAAACAAGCTCAGTTTAGGGTCTTGTGGCGCACCGGCCCATAGAAACTCACCACCGCCAGCACGGCGGCGACGAACATGCCGAGCCCGAAGGCATGCGGCGTGCCGTCCTGGACGCTGCCGGTCACTTGCGCGAACAGGGCCGCGATGCCGTTTTGCAGGAACGACAGCAGGCCCGAGGCCGTGCCCGCCATCTCGGGATACACACTCACGGCGCCTGCGTTGGCGTTGGGCAGCGACATGCCATTCGCAATACCCATGAACGTGAGGGGAACAAACACCGCCAGCAGCGTCCACACGCCCGCCATCAGCAGCGCCACGGTGGCGAAGGTCGAGATCAGCGCCGTCGCCAGCGCCAGCGCGATCATGCGGTCGATGCCGACGCGCTGGGAATAACGCTGGGCGATCAGGTTGCCGCTAAGGTAGCCGACGGTCGACAGGATGAAGCCCAAGCCGTATTCCGTCGCCGAGTACCCCATGACGGTGATGATGGCGTAAGGGGCGGCCGACAGCACCACGTAGAACGTGCCGATCATGAAGGCGCTTTGCAGCGCATAGGCCATGAAGTCGGACGAGCGCACCAGCCGCCCATAGGCGAGGAAGATGCCGGTGAGGTCGGGGATCGGCAGGCGCTGGTGATTGGTCTCGGCGAGCCGAAAGCCGGCGTAAGCGAGCACGCCCGCGAGGAACACCGCGATGAACTCGAAGCTGCCGCGCCAGCCCACCGTGTCGACCAGCACGCCGCCGATGATGGGCGCCAGCATGGGCCCGATCACCATGATGGCGATGAGCGAGGCGAGTTCGGCGGCGGCGCGCTCGCGCCCGTAGATGTCGCGCACGATGGCGCGCGAGATCACCACGCACGCGGCCCCGCCCACGGCCTGGACCAGGCGGCCCGCGATGAGCAGCTCGATGGTGGGGGCCACGGCGCAGGCGAGCGTGCCGATCAGGAACAGGGCCAGCCCCGCGAGCATGGTGGGCCGGCGCCCGTAACGGTCCGACAGGATGCCCCACATCAACGTACTCACGGCCAACGCGATCAACGGCAGGCTGACGGTGAGCTGCACCACGGCGGCCGAGACGCCGAACTGCTTCTGCACGGCGGGCAGCGCCGGCAGGAACACCTGCACCGCGAAGGAACTCGACGCGATGGTCAGCGCCAGCACCGACTTGAGAATTTTCTTGGCGGGCTCGGAGAGGTCGGACATGAAGACGCTACGTGGTGAATGATCGCGCGAAGAGCAGAGTGTGTATCACTCCGCCGCGGCGGCGACCTCGCAGACCTCGCAGTCTTCGGCCTGGACGGCGGGCAGCGCCGCGCCGGCCACCAGATTGCGGGCCAGCGCCAATTTATCCGCCGTCGCCGGCGGGTAGGCCGCCATGCTTTGCGACAGGCTCAGGGCCACTTGCGTTTCCAGCACCTTGTAGCCCGCCGTCATGGGCTCGACGACGGGCACCGTCAGCCGGGCGGCGACCAGGTGCCCGATGGGCGCCATGCAGGTGCAGCCGAGCACCACGGTATCGGCGCCGTGCTCGCGCACCGCCAGCGTGGCGGCATCGACGATGCGCGCGATCATGGCCGCCTGCCCCTCGCGCATCTGCGCCACCGGGTCGTCGGCCGTGCCGCGCCGCGTCATCTCCTCGCCCGACATGACGTTGAACACGCCCGCGCACTTCGCCGTCATGCCGCAGCCGCGGATCCGCTCGTCGAAAATGAAATTGAGCTGCGTCGGCCAGATGGTGACGATGGCGAAACGACGCCCCAGCGTGGTCGCCAGCGCCATGGCCGCCTCGCCCGCGCCCACCACCGGAATGCGCAGCGCCGATTTCAGCTCGTCGATACCGTAGTCGCCGAAGGTGTTGATGAACACGCCGTCATGGCCCTCGTCCTGCGCGCGGATGCCCGCCTCGACGTAGCCCAGGGCGCACAGGCCGCGCTCGTAGGGCGTGCCGGGAAACACCGACAGGCGCGTCTCCACCAATTCGGGCGCGAAGCCCGCGGCGGCGACTTTGGCGATGGGCGCGGGCACGCCCGGGTCCTTGTTGGAAAACCCGGTGCCGATAATCGCTAAGCGTTTATTCTTGCTCATGGGAATGTTCACGCCTTCTTGAAATGATCGCGCAGAGCTTGGGCGAAGACCTGCATTTGGTCGAGCTTGCCCATGCTGACGCGGGCCCAGGTGTCGTAGGGCGCAAACGGACGTCCGACGCTGATGTTCTTCTGGCGCATGGCGCCCATGAACTCGCGCACCGGCTTGCCGGTGTCGAAGAACACGAAGTTGGCCTGCGACGGCGTGTGCTTGAGGCCCAGTTCGTCGAGCGTTTTCATGGTCAGCGTCATGCCCTCGCGGATCATCTTGCGGCTGAAGGCCATGAACTCGGCGTCCTGATAGCTGGCGATGCCGGCCTTGAGACCCATGATGTTGGGCACCGACATGCGCAGCTCGTTCATGCGCTTGACGATGTCGGGCCGCGCCAGCGCGAAGCCCAGCCGCAGGCCCGCCATGCCGTGAATCTTGGAGAAGGTGCGCGCGATGATGACGTTCTTGCCGGCCTTGACCTGATCGACCATCGCTTCCGATTTGGGGTCGTCGACCAGGTCGATATAGGCCTCGTCCACCAGCACCATGGCGCGGCTTGAGACCGCGCCGATGAAGCCGCGCAAATCTTTCGCCGCCACCATCGTCGCCGTGGGGTTGTTGGGATTGCAGACGTAAACCAAGCCGGTGCGGTTGGTGACGCGCGCCTCCATGGCCGCGAGGTCGTGCTTCAGGTCCTTGTCGAGGTTGACCCAACTCAAGACCCCGCCGGCTTTCTCGGCGTAATCGGGCCCCTGCTCGAAGGTGGGCCGCGCGGCTACCATCTCCTGGCCGCTGGACCCGTAAATCAACGCCGCGACGCGCAGCACCTCGGCCGAACCCTCGGTGACGAGCACGTTGTCGGGCGCCAGGCCCTCGCGCGCGGCGATCAGCTTGGCCAGTTCGCCCATCTCGCCGGTGGCGTATTTCCACCCGTCGCTCATCACCACCGTCATGGCGGCCTTGGCGCTGTCCGACGGCCCGTAGGGATTTTCGTTGGCGCTGAGGCGCATCGGGCCCGGCGGCGCGGCCGGCGTGCTCTGCGCGACAGCCGCGCGGGGTGCGAGCCCGCCCAGCGCCATGCCCGCGGCGGCGGTGCGGAAAATCGTGCGGCGTGAGACGGCCATGGTCGGCTCCTACTTCTTTTTCAGGCTCTCATAGACGATGCGCGTGACGAATTCGGCGTTCATGAAGCCCCGGCCCCACTTGGCGTCGAGGTCGGCGGTGAGTTTCAGCGCGGCGATGGCGGGCAAGTCCTTGCCGTCATTGATCGCCTTTTGGATGCGGTCGCGCACCGTCACCATCATGTCGCGGTAAGCGGTCATCTCGGCCTTGTTCGACAGCTTGCCGTGGCCGGGGATGATCTTGGTGGCGGCGCTGCTCTTGGCGATGAACGTGTCCATGGCCGCGATCATGCCGTCGATGCTGCCGCCCGCGCTCAGGTCGAAGAACGGATAGGCCTCGTTGAAGTAGGTGTCGCCCAGGTGATAGACGTCGGCCTCGACGAAATGGATGGCGATGTCGGTGTCGGTGTGGGCGGGAGCGACGCGCGTGGCCTTCACGGTGTAGCCGCACATGTGCACGGTCATGGCGTCGGCGAAGGTGACATGGGGCCACATCCCCTCGGGCTGGGGCGGCGAGGTCTTGCCCGAGAACGCGCCGGTCTGGGGCGTGCTGAGGCGGGTGTATGTGTTGTCGTGGGCCACCAGGGTCACGCCCAGCTTGGCGAAGTTTTCGTTGGCGCCGGTATGATCGCCGTGAAAATGGGTGTTGAGCAGAATCTTGATGGGCTTGTCGGTGACGGTCTTCACGGCGGCGACGATCTTGTCGGCGAGCGGCGCGAACATGTCGTCGATCAAGACGACGCCGTCGTCGCCGACGCACATGCCGATGTTGCCGCCGGCCCCGCCCGCGATCATGTAGATGTTCCGGGCCACCGGCACGACCGCCAGTTCGACCTTGCTGAAGTCCTGCTGCTGCGCCGACGCGGTGCCCGCGACCACGACAGCCAGCCATCCGGCGAGCAACTTGCGCATGGCAGCCTCCCCTGTGCTGCGGGCAGCATGCCAAAGGCCACTCCCCGCCACAACCGCGCCGAGAGGACTATTTGAGCCGCCAAACTGGGCTAAACGATCTCAAGTGCGAGGCGGGTGAAGCCCCGGGCGGGATCGGCGCGGCGGTAGGCGGCCATGGTTTCAGCGGGCCGGTCGGGCGAGACGATCACCCAGACCGCCTCGGGATCGTGGGCCATGGCAAGGTCGTGGGCCGAGGGCTCGGGAGCCGCGCCCGGGTGCGAGTGATAGTGGCCGATGACCTCTTCGGCGGTTCCGCGCACGGCGCGCAGCAGGTCGAATTGACGTTGCGGGTCGATCTCGAAGCGCCGGGTCGGCTCGGCCGCGATGTTCGCCGTCGGCACGGCGCGGGTCACCCGTAGCCCTTGGCCGACGAGCAAGCCGCAACATTCCCGGGGCGCCTCGGCGCGGGCGTGCGCCAAGAGTTGCTCAGCCACGGCGCGCGGTAAGATCAATGTTGTGGGAGTCATGAATCAGTACAAACGCAGGCGGCAAGCGATCGCCGCGTGCACGGAAAACGACCCCCACCTGCACCTCCCCCTTTCAGGGGGAGGAACGCAGGCTGAGGGATTCTGTCTTTTTCCCTCCCTTGAAAAGGGAGGGCGCAGGGAGGGATCGTTTGCTGATCCACGGATTGATCTCTAATCGTCGTTCTAGGGCATGCTCGTGTGGATCGTGCCGACAACGCGACCGGCCTTGAGATCGAAAATCACCGCGCGGTCGGGCACGGCCCCGCCGGTGAGCGCGATCATGACGCGCTCGCCCGCGAGCGGCACGATCTGCGCGATGGTCGTGCCCGTGGGCTGACCGAGATCGGCCACGTCGAAGGATGCAGGCGCCACGGAAGCAGCCGCGTCGGACATGGCCATATCCTCCGAGAGGCGCACGAAGCCGTAAATCACGAAGCCCACCGCCACGACGATGGCCACGCCCAGCACGATGACGAGGGTTTTGAGGAACTGCGCGGGTTGCATGTTGTCGCTCGGAATGTATGTTCGCGGGCAGATTATGGTTCATCGCCCGAGCGCGCAATGCCCCCAGACACCGCCCACTGCCTGACCGTCGACGCCGATGATGCCGGCGCGCGGCTCGACCGTTGGCTGGCGGGGCAAATCCCCGCGCTGTCGCGCTCGCGCCTGCAACAATTGATCCGCGAGGGCCAGGTGCGCCTGACCGGGCAAGTGTGCACCGCCGTGGCCACCACCCTCAAAGCGCACGATGCCGTCGAGGTGCGGGTGCCCCCGCCCCGCGCCACGGCGCTGGAGGCGCAACACCTGGCCCTCGACGTGGTGCACGAGGACGATGCGCTGATCGTGGTCGACAAGCCCGCGGGCCTGGTGGTGCACCCGGCGGCGGGCAATCCCGACAAGACCTTGGTCAACGCGCTGCTGGCCCACTGCGGCGACAGCTTGCGCGGCATCGGCGGCGAGCTGCGCCCGGGCATCGTGCATCGCATCGACAAAGAGACGAGCGGCCTGCTGGTGGCGGCCAAGACCGGGCAGGCCCACGCCGCGCTGGCCGCGCAATTCGCCGCCCACAGCATCGAACGCGCCTACGACGCCCTGGTGTGGGGCGTGCCCAGCCCCAAGCAGGGCAAGATCAGCGGCCACATCGCGCGCAGCACCTCGGACCGCAAGAAAATGGCCGTGACCAAGCGCGGCGGCAAATACGCCGAGACGCACTATCGCGTGCTGGAAAATTTCGCGGGCGTGGCCGCGCTGGTGCAATGCCGCCTCACCACCGGACGCACCCACCAAATCCGCGTGCACATGGCGTCGCTGGGGCACCCGCTGATCGGCGATCCGGTCTATGGCCGCGCCGAGAACCGGTTTCTCAAGCGTCTCAGCGAACAAGCACGTGCTGCCGTTAAGAACTTCAAGCGCCAAGCGCTGCATGCGCGCACGTTGGGCTTCGCGCATCCCACCACCGGCAAGCCGTGTTTGTTCGAGCGCGATCCGCCCGCCGACTTCGCAGCCCTGGCGGCGGCGCTGCGCGGTGATGGAGATTAATCCAGCGTCTTGGCGGGGATGGGCGCGGCCGGTTTGGGCGCGGCCGGTTTGGCCGCCGCCGGCTGACCGGCCAAGGGTTTATCGCCCTCGTAAACCGATTCCACGTCGGGGCCCCATTTTTGCACCAGGTCCTTTTGCTGTTCGCGCAAGGCCGCGATGCGCCGGCCCGCGCCCATGGCCATGAAGGAGGCCACCACGGCCGGCATGGTCGAGTAAACGGCCCAACCGAATCCGGCCGCGCTATAGACGATCAGGTAGGCCCAAATATTGGTGATCACGTCCATGGCGCCGTCGACGGTGTGATCCTTGAACCACAGCTCGACCAAATACGGCGACGTGCCGGCCAAGTTGAGCGAGCCGATGGTCACCACGGCATAGTAGCCCTTGCCGCGCTCGATCAGGAAGGCCACGGCCGTGGGCAGCATCATCACCGACAGGACGACGATGGTGGGAATGATCGCGAACGACACCATGGCCGCGATCAACACATACAGGAACGCATTGCTGCGCCCCTTGGCGGTGGCGCCAGAGACCGACGGCGACGGTGCGGATGGGGGTCTGGCCATGGCGATGCCTGCGCGCGTCTAAAAAATTTGCGACAAGATGAAGCCGGTGAACGACAGGAACAGCACGACCACGGCGGCGATGGAGCCCGACTTGCGGCCCTGCTGGATCGCCGATTCCTGGCGGTCGGCGTGGCCGTGCTCGAGATCGTAGGCCTGGCGCTCGGCGGCGGCGTACTCGGCCTTGGCCCACGCGAACCCTTCGGCGTCGCGTTGGCGTTCCTCGGGGTTGTCGAGGTAGTTGTAGATTTCCGCGAGATTGCCCTTGCGCACGAGCTTGGGCATTTCCTTCTCGATTTCCTTGCGCTTCGGTCGGCTTTGGTAGGCGTTGATGACCGGACCCATGAGCCCGGCCACCCAACTCGCCAGGCCGTAAAGCGCCTCGGGCCCCAGGCGCCATTGCACGATGGCCAGCACGCTCAGCATGCCGATGGTGGCGCGGTCGGGGCGCGGGTCGTTCATGGCGTCGATCTGGGTCGAGACACCCTTGGCGTAGCGCGCGCGCATGAAGGCCGCGATGTGGCGGTCCACCGGCCACATCTTGGTGTTGACGGTCTTGGACACGGTCTCCAGCGCCGGCAGCACGCCCTTCACTTCCATCACGTATTGATCGGCGATCAGCGGGCTCAGGCAATACATCCACTCGTTGAGATCATAGACGCAGCGTTCGATGCCCGCGCCCGAGTTGGGGTCCTTCAGGTAGTTGCGCAGGTCCTTGTAGACGGTTTCCCACTGCGCGTTGTCGGCGTTGTACTTGGTCTGGGCCGTCACCCAATGGCGCCACAGCTCGCGATTGATGAAATCGGTGTAGGGCTGCAGCTTCTGCTTGGACAACATCGCCACGGCCAACGACGGACCGAAGCCCTCGAGGTGAACGCAGAACTCCCGCATGCGGACCGGCGCGCGCGGATCGAGCACCATCAGCACGCGCGCGACCAGCAGATCCTCCATGTCCTTGGGCTGACCGCCCATGGCCATGGCGCGCGCGTTCTTGATGGCCGAGGCCACGGCGTCGGCGAGATCGTTGAGTTCCAGCCCGCGCCGGATCCAGATCTCGAGCGAGCCGTCGGTGATCACCTTGGCCGCCTTGTCCCAGTTCAGGTACATGGCGTAGGACAAGGGCCGGATCGAGTGAAACTCGAGGTCGGCAAATTTGAAAGCACGCTGGGCCTGGGGCTCGGATTTCGCCTGCACCGGCGTGAGGCGCTTGCCCGCCAGCCACAACTCGATGTTCTCGGCTTTCCAGCGCTGGTCGATGTCGTCGGTGACGAGGCCGCGGAAGAATTCGATCAGCGAGACCGGCACGCGCTCCTCGCCCACCAGCGTGCTGTAGGAGCCGTCCTTGATCTTGCGGCGGATGATCTCGCCGTCGGGCACGCCCTGCAGCGTGTTGCGGCCGATGGCGAGGACCAGCAGCGAGGCGCCCAGCGCGTACATGTCGTCGGCGAAGGTGCCGCCGCCGCGCGCCGTCGGCAGGCACATGCCGGACTCGATGGTCTCCAGCACCGCGGGCTGATCGCACCCGGGCACGGCCGTGACGCAATCGCCCAGCACGATCCGGGTTTGGGCCTCGTCCATGTAGTAGAGATTATCGGGCCGGATCGCGCGGTGGGTGATGCCCTTCTGCGAGAGTTCGACCAGCGCGTCGGCGAGCGGCTTGATGACGCTTTTGGGGAAGACGTGATCGGGGATGCGCCGCGCCGTGCCCGTCATCGATTCCATCACGCGCCCGCCCAGGGGCCGGTAGTAAATCACGATGGCGCACTTGCGGTCGATCGGCGGCCACTCGGCCACGCCCCAATCCACCAGATGCAGCAGGCTTTGCATCTCGTTGCCCTTGAGCACGCGCATGACGCTGATGCGCGGCAGCATCTCGGGCTTGCACACGAGGGCATACAACGGCCGGCCTTCCTGCTTGCGGTCGGTGACCTCGAAGGCCTGCGCGTTGGGCATGTCGAGCGCGGGGATCGGCTTGTCGCAATAGATGGTGTAACGGTCGCGCACGATGATGAAGCTGCCGCTGGCGGCGGCGCGCGGCGCTTGCGGCGGCGGGGTTGCGGATTGACCGTTGGCGGCGGGGGGTGGCGCGGCCGGCGTTGCGGCCGCCGGCGCGGCCGCCGGAGGCGCGGACGGCGGAGGCGCGGCGGCGCTTTCGCGCGCGGGCGCTTCTTTCAGGTCCGGAGCCACTTCGGCCATGGGTTGCTGTCCTTGTCGTGACCCGCTGTTCTGCCGGTCAACGGGCATAATACGGGACTGGACATGTCAGCACAACGCAGTTAGCGGTCCGTTAACGATTGTAAAAGCTAGGCTTTTCGGGCTTGTGCCCCGCCGGTTTAGTCCAAGAACGGGTCGCGGACCATGATCGTGTCCAGCCGCTCGGGGCTGGTGGACAGCAGCGCCACGGGGGCCTCGATGAGTTCCTCGATGCGGCGGACGTATTTGATGGCCTCGCCCGGCAGTTGTGCCCAACTGCGCGCGCCGCGCGTGCTTTGCCGCCAGCCCGTCATGGTTTCGTAGACCGGCGTCACGGCCGCCTGGTCCGCCATGGACGCCGGGAAGTGCAATAGCTTCTTGCCCTTCAGCTCGTAGCCGACGCACACCTTGATCTCGGCCAGGGTGTCGAGCACGTCGAGCTTGGTCAGCGCGATCCCGGTGATGCCGCCGACCTTGATGGCCTGGCGCACCATGACCGCGTCGAACCAGCCGCAGCGGCGTTTCCGCCCCGTCACCGTGCCGAACTCGAAGCCGCGTTCGCCCAGCAGCGTGCCGATGTCGTCGGTGAGTTCCGTCGGGAACGGGCCCGAGCCGACGCGCGTGGTGTAGGCCTTGGTGATGCCCAGCACGTAGCCCACCGCCGAGGGCCCCAAGCCCGAGCCCACCGCCGCCATGCCCGCCGAGGTGTTCGACGAGGTCACGTAAGGGTACGTGCCGTGGTCGACGTCGAGCATGGTGCCTTGGGCGCCCTCGAACAAGATGCGGCGGCCGTTGCGGCGCGCCTCGTCGAGCATCTGCCACACGGGCGCGGCATAGGGCAGAATCTTGGGCGCCAACTCCTTCAGCAACGCGATCAGTTGCTCGGGCTTCACTTCCGGCAAGCCCAATCCGCGCAACAGCGCGTTGTGATGGGCCAGCAGGCGCTCGACCTTGAAGGCGATGGTCGCCTCGTCGGCCAAGTCACACAGGCGAATGGCGCGGCGCGCGACCTTGTCCTCGTAGGCCGGGCCGATGCCGCGCCCGGTGGTGCCGATCTTGGCGGCCCCGGCCGCCGTCTCGCGCGCCTGATCGAGACTGCCGTGCAACGGCAGAATCAGCGCGACCGTGTCGGCGACCTTCAAGGTCGCGGGCGTGATGCTCACCCCCTGCTCCTTGATCTTGTCGATCTCCTTGAGCAGCGCCCAGGGCTCGACCACCACGCCGTTGCCGATGATGGAAAGTTTCCCGCGCACCACGCCCGAGGGCAGCAGGCTCAGTTTGTAGGTCTGATTGCCGATGACCAGCGTGTGTCCGGCGTTGTGCCCGCCCTGGAAGCGCACCACCACGTCGGCGCGTTCCGACAACCAATCGACGATTTTCCCCTTGCCCTCGTCGCCCCACTGGGAACCGATTACCGCAACATTCGCCATCGTGATGCCCTACCGAAACTCGTGCGTGAAATGTTCAGATCGCCGCCGGGGCGCCGGCCTTGAGAATGTGCGTGCAATTCAGCCGCCGCGCCTCGGCCGCCGCATCCTTCGCGTCGGAGAGCGCCAGCACCACGACCCAGCCCTGATCCTGCAGCTTCGTGATCTCGCCGCGCGGCGTGGCGGCGGGCGCGTAAACGCGCTTCAGCGCGCCCTGGCTCGGCGCCACGGGCAGCAGCGCGTCGATGAACAGCGTCGCCCCCGTCGCGGCCTCGCCCGAAGGCAATTGGTAGCGCCCGCCCCGGCCGATCTCGCGCTGCGAGCCGGCGGCGAACACCGAGAACGTGAGGCCGGTGTGATATTCAAAGCCGCGATTTTCCACCGCGTCGACGGTGATGGTCAAATTCGGCAAGGCGGCGCGCACGGCCATGGCGGCGCCGACCAGCCCCGCCCATTCGGCGCGAGCCTGGTCGGGCAATTTGAGCGCATCGACCTTGGCGATGGCGCGGTCCAGCGGGCCCGAGGCCTCGATGAGCTTGGTCAACACGGGCGCGGCCAACTGCGCGCGGGCGGCGATGTCGGCGACGTCCTTGTGGTCGAGGGCGGCGCGCACCATGCCCAGCAAGTCCTGCGGCAGCTTGAGATCGCGGAACAAAGCCGGTGCCAATGTGGGCAGCGCGAGATCGACCGAGACATCCTTCACGCCGAGGCGCAGCAGCGCTTCGACCGTGACGATGATGGCCTCGGCGTCGGCGGGCCCGGCCTCGGGGCCGATCAACTCGATGCCGGCTTGGGTGAATTGCCGCTCGGGTTCGAGCTGCGAGCCCTTCACGCGCAGGACGGGACCAGCGTAGGTGAGCCGCAGCGGACGCGGCGCCTTGGCCAAGCGCGTGGCGGCGATGCGCGCCACCTGCGTGGTCATGTCGTTGCGCACGCCGAGCGTGCGGTGCGACGACGGATCGAGCATGCGGAAAATCCGCTCGCCCATGACCGCGCCGACGCCCGAGATCAGCGTGTCCTCGAACTCGATCAGCGGCGGCTTGACCAGCTCGTAGCCGTTGAGCGTGAAGCTGCGCACCAGGCCCTGCACGACGTTGTCTTCGAACGCGGCATCGGGAGGCAGCACGTCGCGGAGCCCTTCGGGCAGAAGGGTTTTGGTCGAATTCTCGCTCACGAGAGACGTTCCAACTTGGGGGATAGCGCGTGCTTATACGCCCCCGAGGCCTGCGCAACAAGGCTGGAAAAGGTGCGGGACCGCGCGGGTTAGCCGACCCCGGGCCATGGGCGAGTGGCGCAAGGGTGCGGAAAAGTGATATATATCCGGGATGGTAAATCCTCTTTCACGCATCACTATCCAGCCTGAGCAATGCCACGGCCAGCCCTGCATTCGCGGCCTGCGCATTCGCGTGACCGATATCCTTGAGATGTTGGCCGGCGGGATGACGCACGAGCAGATTCTCGCCGACTACCCCTACCTCGAGGCCGACGACATCCGCGAGGCTGTGGCTTACTCCTCTTCGTACTAAGCAAGAATTTTCCCGCTCTCCAGTGTCATCGCGCGGCTTGACCGCGCGATCCAGAAGTATTCGTTTTGCAAGAAACCAAAAAACCTCTGGATACCGCGCTTTCGCGCGGTATGACACCGAAGGGGGTCATCCACCGCAGAAAACGAGGCGGCCGCGCGATCGTTAAAACGCCAGCGTCTGCGCCTGCTGCACGTGGGGCAGCGCCTTGACCTTGGCCAGCACCGCCTCGGAGACGGCCTGGTCGAGGTTGAGTAGCGCGATGGCGTTGCCGCCCCCGGCCGGACGGCCCAGGTGGAACGAGGCGATGTTCACGCCCGCCTGCCCCAGCGTGGTGCCCAGCGCGCCGATGAACCCCGGCTTATCATCGTTGATAACGTAGAGCATGTGCGCGCCCACCTCGGCCTCGATGTGGATATCGTTCACATCCACCAGGCGCGGCAGGCTGCCGCCGAACAGCGTGCCCGACACCGAGCGGGTTTGGCGGTCGGTGGTCACCGTCAGCTTGATGAGCGTTTGATAGAGGTCGTTCTCGCCCTTCTTGATCTCGGTGACCTCGATGCCGCGCTCGCGCGCGATGACCGGCGCGTTGACCATGTTGACGCTGTCCATCATGGGCCCCAGCAGGCCCGCCACCGCGATGGCGGTGAGCGGGCGCGTGTTCAACTCGGCCACGTGTCCGGCGTATTCCAGCGTCACGGCCTTGATGCCCGACTGCGTGATCTGCCCGGCGAAGCTGCCGAGTTGCTCGACCAGTTTCATGTAGGGCTTGAGCTTGGGCGCGTCCTCGGCCGAGACCGAGGCCATGTTGAGCGCGTTGGTGACCGCGCCCGTGAGTAGGAAGTCGGCCATTTGCTCGGCCACCTGCAAGGCCACGTTTTCCTGCGCCTCGTTGGTGGACGCGCCGAGGTGCGGCGTGCAGACGACGTTCTCATGGCCGAACAGCGGGTTCGCCTTGGCGGGTTCTTCCTCGAACACGTCGAGCGCGGCACCCGCGACATGGCCGCTGTCGAGCGCCGCCTTCAAGTCGGCCTCATTGACCAAGCCGCCGCGCGCGCAATTGACGATGCGCACGCCTTTTTTCATTTTGGCGATGGCCTTGGCGTCGATGAGGTTCCTGGTGTTCTCGGTCAGCGGCGTGTGCAGAGTGATGAAATCCGAGCGGGTGATGAGCTGCTCCAGATCCACTTTCTCCACGCCGATGTCCTTGGCGCGGTCCACCGACAGGAACGGATCGTAGGCGATCACTTTCATGCGCAGGCCCAGCGCGCGGTCGGCGACGATGGAGCCGATGTTACCGCAGCCCACCACGCCCAAGGTCTTGCCGTACAACTCCACGCCCATGAATTTTGATTTTTCCCACTTGCCGGCATGGGTGGAAACATTCGCGGCGGGAATTTGCCGCGCCAGCGCCATCATCATGGAAATGGCGTGCTCGGCGGTGGTGATGGCGTTGCCGTAGGGGGTGTTCATGACGACGATGCCGCGCGCCGTGGCGGCCTCGACATCGACGTTGTCCACGCCGATGCCGGCGCGGCCCACCACCCTCAGGCGCGGAGCCGCGGCCATCAAATCGGCCGTGACCTTGGTGGACGAGCGCACAGCGAGACCATCATAGTCCTTGATGATGGCCTTGATCTCGTCGGGCTTGAGGCCGGTTTTGACGTCGGCGTCGATGCCGCGCGACTTGAAAATCTCCACCGCCGCGGCGCTCAACTTGTCGCTGATCAGAACTTTAGGCTTACCCATCTCTCTCGTCCCCGCTCCGTTGTCGTCCTGGGATTTATTCCCAGGACCCAGGGTTAAAACCACCGCCAGAGAATTTTTGCTCCTGGACCCTGGGCACAAGGCCCAGGGTGACAGGCGCGATCAAACTGGCTTCACTTCGCCCCTTGAACCTCAGAGTGCGCCCATTCGAGCCACGGCAGCAGCGCCTCGAGATCGGCGGCCTCCACGGTCGCCCCACCCCAGATGCGCAGGCCCGGCGGCGCGTCGCGGTACGACGCGATGTCGAGCGCCACACCTTCGGCTTCCAGCACGCTCGCCATTTTTTTCGCGACTTCCGCCTGCTTGTCGGCCGGCAACGCCGTGAACCAATCGGCGGTGATCTTGAGGCAGATCGACGTGCACGAGCGCGTCTCTGGCTTTTCCGCCAGGAAGCCGACCCAATTTTTCTTCGCCACCCAATCGGCGATGATCTTGAGATTGTTTTCCGAGCGCTGGATCAGCCCCTTGAGGCCGCCGACGCTCTCGGCCCAGTTCAATCCATCCACCGCGTCCTCGACGCAGAGCATGGAGACGGTGTTGATGGTGTCGCCCTCGAAAATGCCGTTCTCGAGCTTACCGCCTTTGGTGAGCCGGAAAATCTTCGGCAACGGCCACGGCGGTGAATAGCTTTCCAGGCGCTCGACGGCACGCGGCGAGATAATCAACATGCCGTGCTGCGCCTCGCCGCCAAGCACCTTCTGCCACGAGTAGGTCGTCACATCGAGCTTCGACCACGGCATGTCCATGGCGAACACCGCCGAGGTGGCGTCGCAAATCGTCAGGCCCTTGCGATCGGCCTTGATCCAGTCACCGTTGGCCACGCGCACGCCCGAGGTGGTGCCGTTCCAAGTAAAAACGACGTCGTGATCGAAATTCACCTGGCCCAGGTCCGGCAGCTTGCCGTAGTCGGACTTGATGACGCGCGCGTCCTTCAGCTTCAGTTGCTTGACCACGTCGGTCACCCAACCCTCGCCGAAGCTTTCCCACGCCAGCATGTCGACGGGGCGCGCGCCCAGGCAATGCCACAGCATCATTTCCACCGCGCCGGTGTCGGAGGCCGGCACGATGGCGATCTTGTAGTCCGCCGGCACGCCCAAAATGGCGCGAGTCTTGTCGATGACCTGCTTGATGCGCGCCTTGGCGGGCTTGGCCCGGTGCGAACGGCCCACCAGCGCGCCCTTGAGCGCATCGAGCGACCAGCCGGGGCGCTTGGCGCAGGGACCTGACGAAAAATACGGACGCGCCGGACGAACCGACGGTTTCGGGCTGGCGGACATGAGGGAAAAATCCTGAAACGGTGGAACGGAAGGGCGCGGAGTTTATGAACCTCGGTCGGCGGCGTCAATTGAACGATGTCGTCCTGGCACTTGTTGCCAGGACCCAGGGCAACAACAGGACTCTCGGTTTTGACCCTGGACCCTGGGGACGAGCCCCAGGGTGACAATCAGAGATTGGTAACCGTATGCGCATGGTTCAGCGGCCCGTGCCCCGACCCATAGCCCGGCGCGGTTTCAATGGCCTCGCGGACGTAGCCCCGCGCGCGGGTGACCGCGGCCTCCAGCCCCAGGCCTTGGGCCAGCCCGGCGGCGATGGCCGAGGCGAGCGTGCAGCCGGTGCCGTGGGTCGACCGCGTGTGAATGCGCGTATCGGCGAAGTCGGTCACGCCGTCGCGCGTGATGAGCAGATCGAGCACGCGCTCGCCCTCCAGATGCCCGCCTTTCAGCAACACCGCCTCGGCGCCCAGCGCGCGCATGGCATCAACCGAAGCGCGCATGTCGGTTTCGGTCTTGATGCTGCGGCCCACCAGCACTTCGGCTTCGGGCAGGTTGGGGGTCACGACCGTCGCGCCGCGCACCAGCCGGCGAATCAGGCATTGCGCCGCGTCGTCGGCCAGCAGCGGATAGCCGCCCTTGGCGCGCATGACCGGATCGATCACGCGCGGCAATTTCGGCGCCACGCGCGCGAGACAATCGGCCACCGCCTCGATGACGTCGACGGTGGCGAGCATGCCGGTCTTGATAACGTCGGCGCCGAGGTCGGCCATGACCGCCTCGATTTGCTGCGTGATGGTCTCGACGGGAATGGGATGGACGCCGAACACGCCCTTGGTGTTCTGCACCGTGATGGCGGTCACCGCCGTCATGGCGAAGGCGTCGAGGGCCGTGACCGTCTTGATGTCGGCTTGGATGCCCGCGCCGCCACCAGAGTCCGAGCCGGCGATGATGAGAACGCGTCCGCGCAACACAACCCCCCAATGTCATCCTGGGGCTTGTCCCCAGGATCCAGGGCAAAAACCTATGTGGAGAATGTGACCCTGGGTCCTGGGAATAAATCCCAGGACGACAGCAGAGACAACATTTTCTAGGCTTGCCTACGCAGCCGCTTTCGTAATCGTGTCGACCAAGGCGTTCACCACCGCGTCCACCTCGGCCGCGTCGTCGGCCTCGGCCATGACGCGAATCAGCGGCTCGGTGCCGGACTTGCGGATCAGCAGCCGCCCGCGCCCGGTCAGGCGCTTCTCGACGTCGGCGATGGCGGTTTTCACTGCTGGCTTGGCCAGCACGCTCGCGGCATCGGTGCCGTTGGAAAGGCGCACGTTCTTGAGTTTCTGCGGCACGGGCTTGAACACGCGCAGCGCCTGGCTGGCTTTCTTCCCGCTCTCGACCAGCGCCGCCAGCACCTGCAGTGCCGCGATGGTGCCGTCGCCGGTGGTGGCATGATCGCCCAATACGATGTGGCCCGACTGCTCGCCGCCAAGATTATACCCATTCGTGCGCATCTCCTCGACGACGTAGCGGTCGCCCACGGGCGTGCGGATGAACTTGAGACCCGCCGCCCGCAGGTGACGTTCCAGCCCCAGGTTGCTCATGACGGTGGCGACCACGCCGCCGCCCTTGAGCAGACCGCCGCGATGCATGCTGGCACCCACCAGGCCCAGGATTTGATCGCCGTCGATCATCTCGCCGTGTTCGTCGGCGAACAGCACGCGGTCGGCGTCGCCGTCGAGCGCGATGCCGAGGTCGGCGTGATGGCTCACGACCATCTCGCGCATGCGGTCGGGATGCAGCGAGCCGCAATCGCGGTTGATGTTGAAGCCGTCGGGCTCCACGCCCACCTTCACCACCTGCGCGCCCAGTTCCCAGAACACGGCGGGCGCCACCTTGTAGGCGGCGCCGTTGGCGCAATCGACCACGATCTTGAGGCCGTCGAGGCGCAGCCCGCGCGGAAACGTGGCCTTGGCGAATTCGATGTAGCGCCCGGGCGCGTCGTCCAGTCGTTTCGCGCGGCCAAGCTTGGCGGACTCCACGCGCACGGTGGACACGTCGCCGTCCATCAGCCGTTCGATGTCTTCTTCCACGGCATCGGAGAGCTTGTAGCCGTCGGGGCCGAACAACTTGATACCGTTGTCGTGGTAAGGATTGTGCGAGGCGGAAATCATCACGCCCAAATCGGCGCGCAAGGACCTGGTGAGCATGGCGATGCCGGGCGTGGGGATCGGCCCCACCAGCACCACGTCCATGCCGACCGAGATGAACCCCGCGGTGAGCGCCGGCTCGATCAGGTAGCCCGACAGCCGCGTGTCCTTGCCGATGACCACCGTGTGCCGATGATTGCCGCGCGTGAAGCGATGGCCCGCCGCCATGCCGATGCGCAGCGCCGTCTCCGCGGTCATGGGGTCGGTGTTGGCTAGGCCGCGAACGCCGTCGGTGCCGAAGAGTTTACGGCCGCTCATGAGGGGTGCCGTGGTGACATTGAAGAAAACCTTGGGGTCAAATCCGAGCAGATCGAATCAAAGCTGCTCGATAACTTCTCTTTATTGGTCGCATTTTCCACGCCAACCGGTTCGCACTTGTCGGGAAAATGCTCTTTGCGATTTGTGGAGGATGCGCCGGGCCGAATCAAGCGTGCTGAGGATTAAGAACCCGAGAGCCGGGCCCACACGGCCAGGGCTTGCGCAGTTTCGGCCACGTCGTGCACCCGCAGGATGTGCGCCCCGCGCTCGGCGGCCATGACCGCCGCGGCGAGCGAGCCCGGCAGGCGCGCCTCGGGCCCCTCGCCCCGGCTCATGCGCCCGATGAAGGCCTTGCGCGAGGCCCCCACGGCCAGCGCGCAGCCCAGGCCATGAAACGTCGCGAGATGGCCGAAAATGCCAGCGTTGTGCGCGTCGGTCTTGCCGAAGCCGATGCCCGGGTCCACGGCGATGCGCTCCAGGCCGATGCCCGCCGCCAAGCAAATTTCAACACGCCCCTTGAGAAAATCGAAAATGTCGCCCGGCGCCCACACGTAGGTGGGATTCTGCTGCATGGTGCCGGGCGTGCCATGCATGTGCATCAGAATGACGGCGACTTTGGACCCCGCGATCACTTTCACCGCGCCGTCGTCGGCCAGCGCCGAGACATCGTTGACGATGCGCGCGCCGGCCGCGATGGCCTCGGCCATGACTTGTGTGTGGCGGGTATCGACCGAAACGCACACGCCGCGTTCGGCCAGGGCGCGAATGACGGGAATCACGCGGCGCTTTTCCTCGTCGAGACTTACAGGCACAGCGCCGGGGCGCGTGGACTCGCCGCCGACGTCGATGATGTCGGCCCCGGCCGCGAGCACCTCCTGCGCGCGAGCGAGTGCTGCTTCGGGTGCCGCGAATTTTCCGCCGTCGGAAAAACTATCGGGCGTGACGTTGAGCACGCCCATGATGCGTGGCCGGTCCAGCGTGAGGCCCGCGAAATCGGGGCGCGGTGGAACGGCGATCAGGCGCGGCACGGCATCATCCCATCGTCCAAATGCGAAGGCCCCGTCCACGATGAACGGGGCCTTGCGATCATTCCTCGAAGCGCTACGGCGATCAACCGCCCGGCTGGGGCGCGGGGTCCTGGCCGAAGCCCGGGGTACGCCCGCCGCTGCCCGCCGTGGGCACCGAGGTGCGCCGGCCCGGCTCGCGCGGCTTGGGCGCGGATTTGTCGCTGCGGTCGATCTTGCCGCCGGCGAACAGCGTTTCGATGTCGTCGCGCGACAGGGTTTCGTGCTCCAGCAGGCCCTTGGCGATGATCTCGAGCTGGTCGCGGCCTTCGGTGATGATCTTACGGGCCGTGGCCTCACCTTCCTCGACGAACTTGCGGATTTCCTGGTCGATCATGCGCGCGGTCGCGTCCGAGACGTTCTTGGTCTGCGTCACCGAGCGGCCCAGGAACACCTCACCCGAGTCCTCGTTGTAGCGCAAGGGTCCCAGCGCCTCGCTGAAACCGAACTCGGTCACCATGCGCCGGGCGATGTCGGTGGCGCGGCGGATGTCGTCCGACGCCCCCGTGGTGATCTTCTCGGGGCCGAACACCAGTTCCTCGGCGACGCGGCCGCCGAACAGGCTGGCCAACTGCGCCTTGATCTCGATCTTCGACTGGCTGTACTTGTCGCGCTCGGGCAGCCACATGGTCACGCCCAGCGCGCGCCCGCGCGGAATGATGGTGACCTTGTGCAAGGGCTCGTGGCCCGGCACTTTCATCATGACCAAGGCGTGACCGGCCTCGTGATAGGCGGTGAGGTTTTTCTCTTCCTCGGTCATGACCATGGAACGCCGCTCGGCGCCCATCATGACCTTGTCCTTGGCTTCCTCGAGTTCGAGCATGCCCACCACGCGCTTGGCCTTGCGCGCGGCCAGCAGGGCGGCCTCGTTGATGAGATTGGCGAGATCGGCGCCCGAGAAGCCGGGCGTGCCGCGCGCGATCACCTTGAGGTCCACGTCGGCACCCAAGGGCACCTTGCGGGAGTGCACCTGCAAAATGCGCTCGCGGCCGAGGATGTCGGGGTTGGGCACCACGATCTGGCGGTCGAAGCGGCCCGGGCGCAACAACGCCGGGTCCAGCACGTCGGGGCGGTTGGTCGCCGCGATCAGGATGACGCCGTCATTGGCCTCGAAGCCGTCCATCTCGACCAATAATTGATTGAGCGTCTGTTCGCGCTCGTCGTTGCCGCCGCCGAGGCCCGCGCCACGGTGACGACCGACCGCGTCGATTTCGTCGATGAAGATGATGCAGGGCGCGTTCTTCTTGCCTTGCTCGAACATGTCGCGCACGCGGGATGCGCCGACGCCCACGAACATCTCGACGAAGTCGGAGCCGGAGATGGTGAAGAACGGCACGTTGGCCTCGCCGGCGATGGCGCGTGCGAGCAACGTTTTACCCGTGCCGGGCGGACCCACCAGCAGCACGCCCTTGGGAATCTTGCCGCCGAGGCGTTGGAACTTCTGCGGGTCGCGCAGGAACTCGACGATTTCTTCCAAATCGGTCTTGGCTTCCTCGACGCCGGCGACGTCCTCGAACGTCACGCGGCCCTGCTTTTCCGTCAGCAGCTTGGCGCGCGACTTGCCGAAGCCCATGGCCTTGCCGCCGCCCGATTGCATCTGGCGCATGAAGAAAATCCACACGCCGATCAGCAGCAGCATGGGGAACCAGGAAATCAGCACGCCCCAGAACGACACTTCGTTGCTGGTTTGGGGCGCGGCCTTGACCACCACGCCGGCCGACAGCAGCGACGGCACCAGGCTGGGGTCCTCGGGCGAATAGGTGCGGAAATCGCCGCCCGACTTGAACTGGCCGAGGATGTTCTGGCCCTGGATGGTGACTTCTTGAATTTCGTTGCGGTCCACGGCGGCGCGGAATTCCGAGAACGGCATTTCGCGCGCGGTGGAGCGCGGCGCGGTTCCCTGGAACAGATTGAACAAGGCCACCACGCACACCAGGATGATGACCCACAGCATCAGATTACGGCTGATATTCAACGTCGTGTCCTCTTTTGGGGCCCCGCAGACCGCAAGCGGGCCATGGCATTACATATGTAAATAGTGCGCCAAACCGGCCTTGCAAGCCAATGATTTATGGACCGGCCGCCGGCGCGCCTGACGGATTATACGACGAAAAGCCTGGGAAAGTTTCACAATTCTTCGTCTTCGCCGTCACGGTCGGCCACGAAACGCACCGTGAGCGAAGCCGCGCAAGATTGCGCATCGGGCCGCCACAGGCCCATGTGCGGCACCGCGAGAAGCCCGCGATCATCGTCCAGAACCGGCAAGGTCGAACGCTGGCGTGCGGGCATGTCCGCCAACTCGTGCGCCGCCGCCCACGTGTTCAAGATCGCGCGATCCGTGTTGCGATAAGCCCGCAAGCGCCAGGATTTTTCGCCGGCAGAGTCCGCGCGGGTGATGTCGAAACGGTTGTCCCAGGTCACGGTCCCGCCGGGCGCGAGGTCCATGGCCTCGGGCAAGTGCCGCGCCTCGCGGGCGACGGTGACGGCATCGCCCGACCGCGAGATCGCGCAGCCATGCAACGTGGTGGGCGCCAGACGGGGCGCGCGCAGCTTGGCGAACAGCCGCCGCAGGGCCTCGAAACGCGGGCCGTGGGTCTGGCCGCCGGCCCGCATCAGCACGCCGGCCAGCAAACGCAGCGCCACTTCCTCGGGCAAGACGAACAGGCGCGGCGCCGAAAGCGTGACCACTCCCAACTCGTTCCACGTACACACACTCACCTGGGCCGCGGCGACCTCGGCGGCGATCATGCGCCAAGCACGTTGCAGATGCCCGATGGTGGCGAGCAGGCGCTCATCGCTAAGGCCTTCTTGGCCCAGCAGTTCGCGCGCGCGGCGCATGCGGACGCGGGCGTATTTGGGGTCCTGATTGCTGGGATCGAGGGCCCAGTCTTGGCCGAAGCGCGCGCAGGTCGCGACCAGGTCGGACTTGGCGGCGGCCAACAGGGGCCGGGCCAGCGTGATGCCGGCGCGCCGCGTAACAGAGTTCATGGCGGCCAGACCGCGCACGCCGCTGCCGCGCGCGAGCCGCATCAGGAACGTCTCGATTTGGTCCTCGGCGTGATGGGCCAACAGCAGTTCGCGAACGTCGTTGGCGCGGCACCACGCGGCGAGCAACCCGTAACGCGCGTCACGGGCGGCATCCTGGGCGCTGCGATGGAACTGGCGCACCTGGGCCCCGCCGTCCCAGGTGAGAATATGATGCTCGATGCCGAGCGATGCGCACCACGCGCCGACGCCAGCGGCCTCGGCGGCGGACTCGGCGCGCAAACGATGATCGACCGTGAGCGCGACCATGCGCCTGCCGTTCGCCGTCGCCCATTCATGAGCGAGGCGCAGCAAGGCCATGCTGTCGGGCCCGCCCGACACGGCGACGGCGATGCGCGCGCCGAAGGTGACTCCCAGGTCCGCCATGGCCGCGGTGAAGCCTTCGGGCGAGATCGGCCGCCCGTTAAGTGACTCGTGCGTCTTTGCTGTTTTCGCTGCGCTCACTGGCACTTGAGCTTTTGGCGTTCCTGCTGGGCGCTGCGGCGGATCTGATCGCCGGCGTCGGGGTATTCCTTGGTCAGGCGCGACAGCGCCGTGCACGCGCCCTGCCCTTGGCCGATCTGGGCCATGGACATGCCGAGCTTGAGCAGATTGTCGGGCGCCTTGTTGCTTTTCGGATAGTTCTGATAGCCGTTCATGAATTCCACGGCGGCTTTCTGATAATCGCCGCGCACATAGTGCGTCTCGCCCAGCCAGTACTGCGCGTTGCCCGACAGCGGATCCTTCGGATAGCGCTTCAGGAACTCGCGGAACGAGGCTTCGGCGCGGCCGTAATCCTGTCGCTTCAGAAAATCGAACGCAAAGTCGTACTGCTGCTTGGGCGTGCCTTCGGGCAGCGCGACATCGCCGGCTGGAATCGCGCCCAGTTGCGTGCCGGCCACGGGCGGCGGATTGGGCGCGGCCTGGGGCGCGGGCACCGCGGGACGCGCGGCCGGTTGCGCGGGCGCGGCCATCGTCTGGCTTGGGGGCTGGCTCATGGCAACGGGTGCATTGGGATCGGCGGGCAGCGCCCGGCCCGAGGCATCGGTGACCAGGGTGCCGAAGGTGTTGTCGCCGGGCGTCGAGGCGCGCACCTCGCCCGGCGGCATGGGCGGCGGCGTAACGGGCGCGGCGACCGAGGGCTGCGGCGCCACGGGGCTGGACAACGGCGCATTGGGGTCGATGGTCGCGGGCCCGCGCGTTTCAGCGGTTTGCGCCGGCGCCGGGCCCGTGGGCCGCGCCGGTTGCGCCTGCGCGGTCGGGCGTTGCTGGGCCGGCAGCGGGACCTTGCCGCCCATGGATTGCTCGACCACGGCCAAGCGATAGTTGAGATCGTTGGACAGCGACTCAAGTTGCGTCGTGAGCTGGCGATTGCGGAAGCGCGCTTCCTCCAACTGGCCCGTGAGTTGTTCGACCAACTGCTCGAGCTTCAGCACGCGGACCTGCAAGTTGGCCGCTTCTTCCATGGCCCCGGGCGCGGTGAGTTGCTGCTGGGCGATGCCGCGACCGCCCGAGGTTTGGGCTTGCGCCGCGCCGGCCAGCAGCGTCAGCGCCATCAGGGCGGTGGAGCTATGAAATTTGAATGCGCTCATGATGATCTCTGTTCGTTGGCGACGACTGAAGGGATATGGCCCGAGGGACAGAGCCGATGGCCGGGTCCATCATCCCCATCAATGGGGCTTTATCATGAACAAAGTATGCCCAAAGCGGCCGCGTTGCGCACAAAAAAACGTTGCGCACAAAAAAATTGGGCCGCCCTCGCGGACGGCCCAATCGAACTCACGAAAAGCGGGGCTTACTGAACGACGGAAACGCCGCGGCGGTTCTTGGCCCAGCAGGCTTCGTCGGAGGCCACGCAGGTCGGGCGCTCCTTGCCGTAGGAGATGGTCTTCACGCGGCTGGCCGCGACGCCGAGCGACACCAAGTAGTTCTTGGCGGCGTTGGCGCGGCGCTCACCCAGGCCGAGGTTGTACTCGCGGGTGCCGCGCTCGTCGCAATGACCTTCGACGGTCACGGTGCGCGAGGGGTTCTGGTTCAACCACGCGGCTTGGCCGCGCAGGATGGCTTGCGCGTCGGCGCGCAGGTCGTACTTGTCGAAGTCGTAGTTCACGGTGTTGCCCACGACCGTGTTGAAGTACTCGGCCGAGTCAGGCGCCGGGCCCGAACGCGCCGGAGCAGCAGGTCCCGCGCCGCCCGAACCGGTGCCGGCGGCGTCCTTCTTGGTGCCGGCGCACGCAGTCAGCGCGACCGCGACGATGACAGCACTGATAAAACGGAGGTTCATTTTTATCCCCTAGTTGTACAAGAGTTGGCGATTTGGTTTGGTCGAATGAGCGTCATTTGCCCGCGAAGTCTCAAATTTCGGGCCCCCTTTTACCAGCATCGCCACCGGACGCAAGACCCCGATTCAACGATTTGGCTCCCTTATGCCCTGTAAACATATAATTCTTTTGCCACTGTGGCAAAAAGGAATCACGCCCGTGGCGATAAATCCGCCACGGTTAACCAAGATGAAGCATAGCCGGATATTGATCCCGCGATTTTAGGGAATCAGGGGCGACCACGCCGGATCCGAGGCATCCTGCGGGGTGAGGATTTCTCTTTGATTATAACCGGTTAAGTCGATGGAAAAGAGCCGGGTGCGTCCGCCCGAGCCGTCGGCGCGGGTTTGCGACTGGGCGAAGTACATCAAAACGCGGCCGTTGGGCGACCACGTGGGCGCCTCCACCAGGAAACCTTGCGCCAACAGCCGCTCGCCGGAGCCGTCGGGTTTCATCACACCGACATAAAAGGTGCCCTGGTTGATGCGCGTGAAGGCGATCAGGTCGCCGCGCGGCGACCACACCGGCGTGCCGTACTTGCCCTGCCCGAAACTGATGCGCTGCACGTTCGAGCCGTCGGCGTTCATGGTGTAAATCTGCTGGCTGCCGCCGCGATCGGAGTTGAAGGTCAACTGGTCGGCATTGGGCGAGAAGCTGGGCGAGGTGTCGATGGCGGGATGGTCCGTCAGCCGGTTGGCGCGCCGCGTGCGCAAATCCATTTCATAAATTTCGGAGTTGCCGTCGGTGGCCATGCTGAAAATGACCTTGTTGCCGTCGGGCGAGAAGCGCGGCGCATATGTCATGCCGGGGAAATCGCCCAGCACTTCCTGGCGTCCGGTGTCGATGTTGAACAGATAGACGCGCGGCACGTTGCGGAAGTACGACAGGTACGTGATCTCCTGCGTCGTCGGCGAGAAACGCGGCGTGAGCACCAGGTTCGCGCCGTCGGTGAGATAGCGGTGATTGGCGCCGTCCTGATCCATGATCGCCAGGCGCTTGACGCGCTTGGTGGCGGGGCCGCTCTCGGCGATATAAACAATGCGCGTATCGAAGTAGCCGGTCTCGCCGGTGATGGCGGTGTAAATCGAATCGGCAATGATGTGCGCCACGCGGCGCCAGTTTTCGGGCTGGGTCACGTAGGCCTGACCCACCATTTGCTGGCCGCCGAACACGTCCCACAGCCGGAACGCGATGCGCACCTGACCCGAGGGCTGCGGCTCCACCACGCCCTGGACCAGGGCCTGGGCGGCGAGCGCGCGCCAATCGGGAAAGCGCGGTTGCACCTCCAACGAGGTCAACTCCTGCAGGAAGGCCTTGGGATCGAGCGGCTTGAACAGCCCCGAGCGCTCGAGGTCCTTCGAGATCACCTCGCTGACGTCGCGGCCGATCTGCTTGGCGGCGTCGTTGCCGCCGGGAAACACCGTGACCGCGATGGGCATGGGTTCCACCCGCCCCCGGGTGATGTCGATCTTCACTTGCGCCTGGGCCGGCGCGGCCAGGGCCACGGCCAGCATCGCCAGAACTGCGCGGATCATTCGTTTCATTGCCGCCTCACGGGGACATCGGTTTGAAAAGACATAAGACAAACGCCACAGGCCCTCAAATCTTTCAGCGGGTCAATTGATTCGACCTTGCGGCATGAAGTTAAAGTCGATCTGCTTAAAGGTCTCATAACGTTGCGCCGTAATCGGAATGTTGCCGCAGCTCAGCACCGCGTTGCGCGCGCTGTTGGCGAAGGTGCGGAACGCTGAGTCGGCGAAGTAGCGGCCCATGTCGACGATCTGCGCCTGCTGCACCGAGCCGTCGGGGTTGATGAACACGCGAATCTCCGCCGACAACTCCTCGATGCCCTCCTTGCCGGGATCGATGCGCCAGCAGGCCTCGATGTGGCTGCGGATGGCGTCGAGCTCGCTCATGGTGGCGCGGTCGGCGACCTTGGCATTGAGCACCTTGCTTTCGGTCGACGGCACGGCGGCGGCCTGTTGCTGCGGCGGTTTCTTGGCCTCTTGCTTCTCGATGTTTTTCACCAGCGACTGCAAGTCGGCCCACTCGTCCTTCTTGGGCTTGGGTTTCGGCTTGGGCGGCGGCGGCGGAAGTTTGGGCGCGGGCTCGACCTTGGCCGCCTCCTGGGGCGGCGGCGGGGCGGCATCGGGCGGCGGGGGCATGGCCTCGGCCACGGGCGGCGCGACATCGGCGGGCTTGGGCGGCTCGGGCTTCTCGACCGGTTTTTCCTCGGGCTTGGGCTCCGGCTGCACCACCGGCTTCGGCGGTGCCGCGGTGATTTCATCAATCGGCACGAGGTCGACGATGATCGGGGTTTCCTCGGGCAAATCTCGCGCCAGAAACGGCATGCTCACGACCGTGCCGATGGCCACCGCCACGTGCAGCGCCATGGACAACACGATGCCTTGCGTTTGCGTATCGCGAACCGAGAGTCTCATCGCCGGGGCGCTACCTCAGAGTCAAACTCGATCTAACCGAATCACTTCGTCTCAGTAACTCGTTCTTCTTGGTCGCATTTTCCACGCCAAGTGGAAGGCCACTTCTCGGGAAAATGCTCCTGCCTTACTCATCGCGGTGATCGTAGCGATCTTTTGGGCGGATCTGTGACGAAGGCGACGCGGGTGAAGCCCGCCGCCTGCACTTCCGCCATGGCGGCCATCATGGTGCCGTAGGGCACGTCCTTGTCGCCGCGCACATAAATGTTGAGATCGGGGTTGGCGGTCTTGGCGGCGGTCAACTTGGCGCGCAACTCGTCCATGGCCACCTTGTTTTCGGGGTTGTTCAAATAGAACGTGCCGTCCTTATCCACGAAAATCGTCAACGGCTTGTTGTCCTGGGGCAGCGATTTGGCGCGCGAGGTTTGCGGCAGGTTGACGTTGACACCCGTGGTCAACAGCGGCGCGGTGATGATGAAAATCACCAGCAGCACCAGCATGACGTCGACCATGGGGGTCACGTTGATCTCGGCGATGGGGGCGAAGGTCTTGCGGCTGGTCTTGCCGCCACCGGCCGACTTGATGAACGCGCCCATGGCTAATTGTTCCTGACGTCGAGTTGGCGCGACAGGATGGCGCCGAATTCGCCGGCGAAGTTTTCCAGCCGCAGCGCGTAGCGCCCGAGATCGCTGGAAATCTTGTTGTAGGCGATGACGGCGGGAATGGCGGCCACCAGGCCGATGGCGGTGGCGAACAAGGCCTCGGCGATGCCGGGCGCCACGGTGGCCAGACTGGTGTCGGCGGTCGCGCCGATGGCGGTGAAGGTGTTCATGATGCCCCACACCGTGCCGAACAGGCCCAGGAAGGGCGCCACCGAGCCGGTGGAGGCCAGAAAGATCATGCGCCGGTTGAGGATGTCCATCTCGCGTTCCAGGCTGATCTTCATGACGCGGTCGATGCGGTCGCCCAGTGTGCTCGCGTTGTTGACCGCGCCCGGCTTGCCCGCCGTGCGTTTCCATTCGCGCATGGCGGCGACGAAAATCGCCGACATGGGGTCGCGCGGTTTCGCGCCGATGCGGTCGTAAAGGTCCTCCAGCGAACTGCCCGACCAGAACTTCTCCTCGAAGTCCTCGGCCTGGCGGAACAGCGAGCGCATGCGGATCACCTTGTCGAAGATGATCGCCCAGCTCCACAGCGAGGCGAGGATCAAGCCGATCATCACCGCCTTGACGACGATGTCGGCCTGCATGAACAGCGACCACGCCGAGAGGTGGTTGGCCGCGCCGGCGGCGGCCAGCGCCGCTTCTTGTGTGATTGCTCCGTCCATTTCCATCCTACCCTAATTCTATCCTAATCTACTGCGCGCGGCCCTATCCGGACCGCGCCGATGACACGACATATGGTTCCAACGTCTTGCGCAGCGACGCGGGCAAACGCGCCGCCTTGCCGTCGGCGTTCATGCACACGACCTGGGCGTTGAAGCGCACCAGGTCTTCCTCGGTGCCGCCGGCGCGCCGCTTGATCACTTGGCGCACATGGACCGACGCGCCGCTGAGTTCCAGCAAACTCGTCTCGACACTCAGCACATCGTCCAACCGCGCCGGTTTGAGGTAATGCACGTCGCCCTTATAGACCGCGAAGGCCAGGCCCTCGGCCTCGTGCAGTTCGCGCTGATGAATGCCGATGGTGCGCAGCATCTCGGTGCGCCCGCGCTCGGCGAAGCGCAAGTAGTTGGCGTGATAGACGATGCCGCCCGCATCGGTGTCCTCGTAGTACACGCGCACGGGCAGCACATGCGTCTTGCCCGTCAGCGTGCCCGTCATGGCAGCGTCGCTCATGACGGCTCTCCGTCGAGCAAGCTGAACTGCACGCCCTCGCGTTTGGGTGCCACGAGGCCCAAATGCTTGAAGCCCTTGTCGCTGACCACGCGCCCGCGCGGCGTGCGTTGCAGCAAGCCTTGCTGAATCAGGAAAGGCTCGATGACGTCCTCGAGGGTGTCGCGTTCTTCCGACAAGGCCGCCGCCAGCGTGTCCACGCCCACGGGTCCGCCGGTGTAGTTCTCGCAGATGCAGTTGAGATAGCGCCGGTCCATGGCGTCCAGGCCGGCCGCGTCCACATCGAGCCGCTTGAGGGCCTGATCGGCCACGTCCTTGGTGATCGACGGCGCCTTGGCGACGGCGGCGAAATCGCGCACGCGGCGCAGCAGCCGCACGGACACGCGCGGCGTGCCGCGCGAACGCCGGGCGATTTCCACCGCGCCGTCGTCGCTCATTTTCATGTCCAGCACGCGCGCGCCGCGCCGCACGATTTCAGCCAGGTCGTCGGTGTCATAAAATTCAAGCCGCAAGGGAATTCCGAACCGGTCGCGCAAGGGCCGCGTCAGGAGGCCCGAGCGCGTCGTCGCGCCCACCAATGTGAACGGCTGCAACTCGATGCGCACCGAACGCGCCGCCGGCCCCTCGCCGATGATGAGGTCCAGCTGGAAATCTTCCATGGCCGGATAGAGCACTTCCTCTATGGCGGGATTAAGGCGGTGGATTTCGTCGATGAACAGCACGTCGTTGGCTTCGAGGTTGGTCAGGATTGCCGCCAGGTCGCCGGCCTTGGCGATCATCGGCCCCGAGGTGGCGCGGAAGCCCACGCCCAACTCGCGCGCGACGATGTGCGCGAGCGTGGTCTTGCCCAGCCCGGGGGGCCCGTGCAGCAGGACGTGATCGAGCGGTTCCTTGCGCGCGCGCGCGGCCGCCACGAACACCGCCAGGTTCTCGCGCACGGCGTTTTGGCCGATGCAGTCGGCCAGGCGCTTCGGCCGGATCGAAGCGTCTGTATCCTCGTCCTGGCGGGCGCCGGCCAACAGCCGCGCGTCGGCGGCGCGTTCGGGATCAGCCATGGGGCCCTCCCATCTCGCGCAACGAGAGCTTGATCAGCGCCGCCAGCGACACATTTGCATCCCTGACGACGATGCCCGAGACCGCCGTGAAGGCGTCCAGGCGGGCGTAGCCCAAATTCACCAGGGCCGAGACCGCGTCCTCGACCATGCCCCCGCCCGCCGTCGCGCCCTTGGCTTGCGCGCCTGTCTTGATCGGCATGACCACCGCGCCCAGCACCGGCAGCTTGCCCTTGAGTTCCTGCACGATGCGCGCGGCCAGCTTCGGGCCCACGCCCGAGGCACGCTTGAAGGCCGCTTGGTCGGCGGCGGCGATGGCCTGGGAAATCTGGTCCGCGCTCAAGGCCGACATGATGCCGAGCGCCACTTTCGCGCCCACGCCCTGCACCGTCATCAAGGTGCGGAACACGTCGCGCTCGAAGCCGGAGCGGAACGCATAAAGGTGAATGTGATCCTCGCGCACGTGGGTTTCGATGGTGAGGTCCACCGCCGCCCCTTGCGCCATGTCGCCCAAGGTGCGCGCCGAGGCAAACACCTCGTAGCCGACGCCGTTCACGTCGATCACCGCGCCGTCGGCGCCGAGGCTTTCGACGCGGCCCTTCAATTTGCCGATCATCGCGCCAGCTCCACGATGCGGCTCATGCGCTTGGCCGAGACGCGGTGGTGCGCGTGACAAATCGCCGTGGCCAGGGCATCGGCGGCGTCTTTCGAGCCTGCCTTGCTGCCGGGCAACAGCATGCCGACCATGGCGGCCACCTGATTTTTCTCGGCGTGGCCCGCTCCCACGACCGACTTTTTCACCAGGTTGGGCTTGTATTCGAACACCGGCACGGCGGCCACCGCCGCGCCCAGCATGGCGGCGGCGCGGGCGTGGCCCAACTTGAGGGTCGAGACCGGGTTCTTGTTCACGAAGCTGTCCTCGACGGCGCACTCGTGGGGCTGAAAACGGCCGACCAAATCGGACACATGGGCGAACAGCGCATGCAGGCGCTCGGCCAAGGGCAAATCGGTGTCCGGTTCGATGACGCCGTCGGCCACGTAGAGCAGGCGATTGTCCACCGCGTCGATCACGCCCCAGCCGGTGTGGCGCAAGCCGGGATCGAGCCCCAAGATACGCACCGCCCCCGGCGCTGGCGGCCGGTCAAGCATGTTCGCGGGCGCACGCGCGGACCGCTTAGCCGCTGAGCTTGGCCATGACCTCATCGGACATTTCATAGTTGGCCGCGACACGTTGAACGTCGTCGTTGTCCTCGAGCGCGGCGATCAAATCGAGCACGGCCTTGGCCTTGTCGGCCGCCACGTCGACGGTGATGGTGGGCCGCCAATCCAGCCGCGCTGTTTCGGGCTCGCCCAGCTTGGCCTCCACCGCCTTGGTCACGGCATGCAGCGCGTCGGGCGCGCAGAAAATATCGTGGCCGTCGGCGCCGGAGACCACGTCGTCGGCGCCGGCCTCGATGGCGGCTTCCATGACTTGGTCTTCGCTACCCGCTTCGGGCTTGTAGTGAATTTGGCCGACGCGCTGGAAGTTGAAGGCGACGGAATTGGTTTCGCCCATGACCCCGCCGTGCTTGTCGAACACGGTGCGCAGTTCCGAGGCCGTGCGGTTGCGATTGTTGGTGAGCGCCTCGACGATCAGCGCCACCTTGCCGGGCGCGATGCCCTCGTAGCGCGCTTCCTCGAAATTCTCCTGATCGCCGCCGCCCGAGCCCTTTTTCAAGGCGCGTTCGATGCTGTCCTTGGGCATGCTCTCGGCCTTGGCCGCCGCGATCGCCGCCTTGAGGCGCGCGTTGTAATTGGGGTCCGGTAGTCCCAACTTGGCGGCCACGGTGATTTCGCGGGCGAGCTTGGTGAAAATCTTGCCCCGTTTGGCGTCACGGACGCCCTTTTTGTGTTGAATGTTGGCAAAATGCGAATGCCCAGCCATGCGCTAGCGCCCTGATTTTCCTTGCGATTTATACAATAGACTGCGGCATTTTCGCGGCCCTTATACCAAATGTTGTAGCCAGCGCCTAGTGGAGCGGATTTGACATTCGCCACCCAGGCCGCAGCGAAACCGTGAAGCGAATGTCAAATCCAAAGCTCCACTAGAAACCTATCTTTGCTAGTGGTCCTCTGATTCTAACATTCGCAAAATCGCCCACCGATATGGGATGCGAATGTTAGAATCGGACCACTAGAGTCGCGGGCCGTCTACGCTGTGATCGAGGGGCAAAAACGCCTTGCCGCGCAGGGGATTCACCCGCGCGACGAGGCGGTGTCTATCGCGACTTAAGGCTTCGGCGCAACATTACGACAGAACTCGAACCCGTTAAGCCAGAAGATCATTTTGTTGTTGAAGAACTGTCGCCACCCGACTTGTTCGGGTGGCCCATGGCTCAGTGAAATCCACGTGCTTGCTGCCCGATGGGTCGCCCGGATGAACCGGGCGACGACAAGAGGGTTTAACTCAATTTCTGAGTTTACCCGTCCAACAAGGCATCCAAATGAGCGTGCTGTTTTGACATCCGACTGTTGGCAAGGCGCATTAGCTTCGCTCGCGGCAACTCCCAGCGACGAAACGCGACTTTGCGCATTCGTCGTCTCGCGGGTTTTACTTTTGGCTTGGCTGATTTCACCATTTTGGTCATTAGCCTTACTCACTACATCCTGCAATCGCCAACCTCAACCCGGTACGCTCGCCTTCAAATGCCCGCCGACACGCACCGGCTCGACGCGCGTGGCCAGGCCCGTCGCGTCGTTGGTTTCCACGTAGACGCCGCACAAGGTGCCCTCGCCCGTGGCCGGTTCCAGGCGCGGGCCCGGCACACGGCTGGTGAAACGGTGGATGGCCAGTTCCTTCTTCATGCCGATGACGGAATCGAAATCGCCGCACATGCCCGCGTCGGTTTGAAAGGCCGTGCCGCCTGGCAGTATGCGCGCATCCGCCGTCGGAATGTGCGCATGGCTGCCCACCGCCAAGGAGGCGCGGCCGTCGGCGACGCAGCCGATGGCGCCCTTCTCGCTGGTGGCCTCGCCGTGAATGTCGACGATGATCGCGCTCATGCCCCGGCCCAAGGGATGCTCGGTGAGGCAGCGGTCGATGGCGCGGAACGGATCGTCCACCGATTCCATGAACAGCCGGCAGATCACCTGGGCGATCATGACGCGCTGGCCCGAGGCCGTGCGCACCACGCTCAGGCCCTGGCCCGGCGTGCCGGACGGGAAGTTCAGGGGTCGGATCAGGCGCGGTTCGGTGGCGATGTACTCGATGATTTCGCGCTGGTCCCAGGCGTGATTGCCGAGCGTGATGGCGTCCACGCCGGCGGCGAAGAATTCCTTGCAGATGGCCGCCGTGATGCCGAATCCATGCGCGGCGTTCTCGCCGCAGACGGCCACCACGTCCAGTTTCAAACTTTCGCGCAGCTTGGGCACGTGAGTGAGGATGGCATCCCGCCCGCTGCGCCCCATGACGTCGCCGCAAAACAACAATCGCACGGGCCTAAATCTCCACAGTGATGATGCGCCGGTCGGTGATGATCCCGTCCAGCTTGGCGTCGGTGGGCCCCATGGGCACCGCCGGCACTTGCTGCTCGTCGAAGGCGACGCCCCAATAGACGATACGACGCCGCGTGCGAAGGTCATGGAGCGTGCGGTCGTAATAGCCCGCGCCGTAGCCCAGCCGCCCGCCCGCGATGTCGAACGCCAGCAGCGGCGCGAGAATGACGTCGGGCGTCAGGGTTTCAGCCGACGGCGTCGGATGAGACGTGCCGAAAGCACCGTCCTCCATGGCCTGGCCCGGCGACCAGCGTCGGAAGATCAGCGCATCGCCGAGTTTCATGGCCACCGGCAGTACGGCACGTGCGCCCGCGCCGATCAGCGCTTCCAGGGTCGGGCGAATATCGATCTCAGAGCCCAGAGGCCAATAGCCGGCTATTGTTTTGCCTTGGGTGGCGCCGCTCAGAGCCATAAGAACCTTTTCGGCCAAGGCCTGCGCGGCATGGGGGCCCTGCGTCCTCGCCAAGGCATCTCGACGTGCCAAGGCGGCTTGGCGCATGTGGGTTTTGGCGTCAGCCAGGGACATCGGCGGAAAAATGGTCACGACAGGAAAAGTGGAGCCGCCATGGCCGTCGGTCGTTCGTGACCATCCAATGGGCCACGGTGATAGGTGGGCGCCATGTAACGAGACCGAAATCCCGTCAGGGACAGCTCCCTTTTAGTTACTATCGCCCCTGGGGTTCACAGACCTCAACGCACCGGGCAGCTCCGGGGGCAACATAGGGCATTTTCGCGGAAAGTGTGAAAAGGTTTTGGGGCCTAAAATAGCCTGCAATCCCTACGCACTGGGCCGTTCCAAAGCCGCGGCCACGGATTCGATGCGTTTCGCCAGGGCGGTCAAAGCCGCCGCCGTGTCGCTGTCGGCCTTTTCGCGCGCCGCGCGGCCGGCGGCATCGTTGTTCTCCAGCTTCACCGAAGCCTCGGATAATTCGTCGGCGACCATGAGGGCCACCATGACGACGAGGAGATTATCGTTGATGCTGCCCGACGAACTGAGCAAGTGCTCGGCCTGTTGGTCGAGGTAGCGGCCCAGCCGCGCCAAGTGGGCCTCTTGCCCGTCGTCGCAGGCGATTTGGTAGTTGCGCCCGCGGATGTTGATGGAAACCTGGCCCATGCCCGCTTGCTTCTTCTTGCCTACTTCAGCCCCGCGCCGAGCCGGCCGATGACGTGGTCGAGCCGCGCGGAAACCCGCCCCACCGCCTCGCGCAGGATGGCGTTATGGCGCTGGGCGTCGCTCAACTGATGTTGCAATCCCGGCACCTCGGCCAAGCGCGGCAACTCCGGTTTCAGCTTGTCGGCGGCCTGCTCGAGCCTGGCCATGGCCCGCTCCAGCGCGGCGAGCGCGTCGGCAATGGAATTGGGGCCGGTGTTTTTCATATCTTTCAATGAAATAGCGAGTCTTCCTACCACTCTGAATGAGCATAGGTGGATGCGCGCCGGGCGTCAAGAAATGCCAACGACCAAGCGCCGCACTGCGCCCTTCTCAACCGCCGCAGGGCCTTCTATATGTTCGCGCCCTTCGCGCTTTTGAGCCGCCCACGACCTTTCAGACCAAGCCCTTCAGAACAGGACACGACAGCGATGAAAATCTCCAGCCGGGTCAAGAAAATCCTCGACTGCTACGACAGCGACAACCCGGGCACCAAGGCCAACCTCGCCAGAATCCTCATGAGCGGCAAACTCGGCGGGTCGGGCAAGCTGGTGATCCTGCCCGTCGACCAGGGCTTCGAGCATGGCCCCACGCGCAGCTTCGCGCCCAACCCGCCGGGCTATGAGCCGCACTACCATTGGCAGCTCGCCATCGATGCCGGGCTGTCGGCCTTCGCCGCGCCGCTGGGCATGATCGAGGACGGCGCCAACACCTTTGCCGGCGCGATCCCCACCATCCTGAAGGTCAACAGCGCCAACTCGCTCAACGGCGAAAAAGACTCCCCCACCCAAGCCATCACCGGCGGCGTGAAAGACGCGCTCCGGCTCGGCTGCTCGGCCATCGGCTACACGATCTACCCCGGCTCCGAGTCCGCTTACGACATGATGAACGATCTGCGCGAACTGACCGCCGAAGCCAAGGCCAATGGCTTGGCCGTGGTGGTGTGGTCTTATCCGCGCGGCAAGTACGTCACCAAGGACGGCGAAACCGGCCTCGACGTGGTGGCCTACGCGGCGCACATGGTGGCGCTGCTGGGCGGGCACATCATCAAGGTCAAGCTGCCCACCGATCATCTCGACCAAGCGGAAGCCAAGAAGGTCTACGAAGCCCACAACATTCCTCGCGCCACGCTAGCCGAGCGCGTGCGCCACGTGGTGCAAAGCTGCTTCGGCGGCCGGCGCATTGTCGTGTTCTCGGGCGGCGGCAAAAAGGGCGAGGACAGCCTGTTCGAAGAAGCCAGGGCCATCCGCGATGGTGGCGGCAATGGCTCGATCATCGGCCGTAATTCCTTCCAGCGCCCCTACGACGACGCCATGGCGTTGCTGGGCAAGCTGGTCGATATTTACAAGGGTAAAGACGATTAACACCGACACCGTCTCTCGCTGCCGGCTGTATCTGATCACGCCGGCGCAACTGCCCGATCTCGAGGCCTTCGCGCGCCTGCTGGACGAGGCCTTGTCGGCGGGCGACGTCGCCTGCCTGCAGTTGCGCCTCAAGGGCTGCGATGATGCCGCCATTCGCACGGCCGCCCGGGCGCTGATGCCGGTCTGCCACGCGCACGACGTGGCCTTCATCCTCAATGACCGCCCTGACCTGGCCCACGAGCTGGGCTGCGACGGGGTTCATGTGGGGCCCGACGACATGCCCGTTGGCGAAGCGCGCCGCATCATGGGCGCCGAGGCCACCATCGGTGTGAGCTGCAAGGGCTCGCGCCATGCCGCCATGGACGCCGCCGAACAGGGTGCCGACTACGTCGCCTTCGGGGCGTTCTTCCCGTCCAGCACCAAGGATGTCGCGGGCCTGGACGGCCTCGACCCGGAAATTCTCGAGATCTGGAGCGAAACCACCAACGTGCCCTGCGTGGCCATCGGCGGAATCACGGTCGAGAATTGCGCCGAGATCATCGCGGCGGGGGCCGACTTCATCGCCGTGTCGGGCGGCGTGTGGAACCACGCCGCAGGTCCGGCCACTGCGGTCCGGGAATTCAACAAGAAATTCGATTCCGCGCCAAGGGCTTAGCGCGCGAGATTCAGATGCTGATTCAACTCTCGTCCAGGCTTGGCGCGCGCCGCAAATCCGCTTATGGTGCGCCCATACTGGCCACTTAAAAACGTACCTTAGAGGGGACACTACGACCATGCGTAAGACCGATGCGCTCAGCCTCGCAGCCGGCCTGGCCCTGAGCCTTGCCGTTGGCACGACCGCCGTCGCCCAAGACGACAAAAAAGACGACGCCAACACCCAGAAACACTGCAATTCCAAGGTCGCGCAGATGTGCGATCAGTTGAACCCATTCATGCAGGCTTCGCCGGACGCCTGGCGTGTGGCCGCCTATGCCGCCACCGTGTGCAATAACTCCTCGGCCATCCAGACCGAACGGCGCAAGCGTCGCGACCGCATTGAGTACGAAGATCGCGTGGCCAAGGCCGCCCGCGAACAGAAAAAAGAACACACCCCGTGGGTGCCCTCCGAGGACAACGCCAGCTTCGCCGCCCGCACCACGCAAAGCTGCGACGGCAGCTATGCTTTCTATTGCAGCGAAATGCGCAAGGAGGCCGACGGCCTGAAGGCCGCCGAGACCAAGACCGCCGCGCTCGGCTTCATCGATACCGTGTGCGGTTCGCAAACCGCCGCGGCCGCTCCGGCGGCGGCACCCGCGCCCGCGCCCGCGAAGAAATAGCTCCCCGACATCGACTTGCTAAAAAAACGCGCCGGTGCCCCCGGCGCGTTTTTGCTTTGGGGGCCCGAAATTTCGCCATAGTTTAAATTGATGATCTTACTGACTTAACGCAGAATCCCTCGACCGAGGAACCATGCGAGCCAAACTGGAATACGTCACCCTTTCCCTAGAACCCGAATTGCTCGAAAGGGCACTGGCCATGTCACGTCGGCGGGGCATGAGCATCAGCCAAATCTTGTCCGAAGCCTTCGAAGAGGACTTGAGGCAAGCTGCCTTGCAAGAAGAATGGCAGGCCAAGCATCGCATCGAAAGCGCCCGACCGAAAATTTGAATCCCTTTCAACGACTTAGAATCATTTCCTCCCAAACTGATTCAATCACGCCACCGGCGCCCACAGCACATCGGTGATGTCGCCCGCATGGGCCGCCAGCATGACGAGGCGGTCGAAGCCCAGCGCACAGCCAGCGGACTCCGGCAGGCCAGCGTCCAAGGCGGCCAGGAAGTCCTCATCCAGGGCCGGGGCCGTGCCGTAAAGCTGTTGATGCAGGACGCGGTCGTGCGCGAAGCGGCGGCGTTGCTCGGCGGCATCGGTCAGTTCGCTGAAGGCATTGGCCAGTTCCACGCCGCAGGCATACAGTTCGAAGCGCTCGGCCACGCGCGGATCGCTAGGGTTTCGCCGGGCCAGAGCCGCGAGGCAAGCGGGGTATTCGCACAGAATGGTCGCCCGCCCCTCGCCCAGCTTGGGCTCGATCCGGTCCAACATGACGCGGAAGAACAGGTCCTCCCAGGTGTCCGACACCGAGGCGTGAAGGCCCGCCTTGCGCAGCGCATCACGCAAACGGTCGGGGTTGGGCATGGCAACTTGGGCATCGTCGATGGTGGCGAGCAGATCGATGCCGGCATGGCGCGCAAAGGCCTCGGCCACCGTTAGCCGTTCGGGTTCCAGCGCCGGGTCGCAGGTGCGCCCCTGCCAGGTGAGCAATCCGTCGTGGGCCAGGGCGCGGTGCGCGGCCTTGGCCACGCCCGCCAACAGGGTCGCGCAATCGGTCATCATGGCCCGATAGTCCGCGCCCGCCCGATACCATTCGATCATGGTAAACTCTGGGCTATGCAACGGGCTGCGCTCGCCGTCGCGGAACACGCGCGCGATCTGGTAAATCTTGGGCAGCCCCGCCACCAACAGCTTCTTCATGGCGAACTCGGGCGAGGTGTGCAGCGCGCGCGCGGCACTGCCTTGGCCGAAGGGCTCGCTCAGCGTCGTGGTCAGGGGCCGGATATGCCGCTCGATCCCGCCCGAAACCTGAAGGATGGGCGTTTCCACGTCGAGGAAGCCCTCGGCCTGGAAATAAGCCCGCACCGCCTTGGTCGCGGCCCGGCGCGCCTTCAGGAAGGGGCGGCGGCGGGCGAGACTTTCGGGGCTCCACCAGGGCTGCGTCATCGGCATCACAAGCCTTTCATTACCGGACGCAACCTGATACAAGCGCCGCGCTTTTCTCAAGGAAAATCAACAAAAAATCTAACCGGATGCACTCATGAAGATTCAGGCCAACACCATGCGCGCGGGCATGGTCATCGAACACCAAGGCAAGCAGTGGACCGTGCTCAAGATCCAGTTGCTGCAGCCCGGCAAGGGCGGCGCCTTCATTCAGGTTGAAATGCGCGACGTCGCCACGGGCACCAAGTCGCAGGACCGCTGGCGCACCGCCGACACGGTGGAACGCCTCGAAGTGCGCGAGTTGGACTGCCAATACCTGTTCCACGACGGCGATACCTACACCTTCATGGACACCTCGACCTACGAGCAATTCAACGTGCCGGGCGAGCTGATGGGCGACAAAACCGCCTTCCTGCAGGACAACATGGAAGTCACCGTCAACTTCATCGAGGGCAAGGCCGTGGCCGTGAATTTGCCCCAGCAAGTGACGCTCAAAGTGGTCGAGGCCGACCCCGTCGTGAAGGGCCAGACGGCGTCGTCGTCCTACAAGCCCGGCGTACTGGAAAACGGCCTGAAAATCATGATCCCGCCCTTCGTCACGGCGGGCGACCGTATCGTCGTCGCGACCGAGGACATTTCTTACGTCGAACGCGCTAAAGACTAGCCGTCCCCCACACCATCGCAGTCATTTCAATGCCGCCGCGCGCCGCAGTCTTGAACGTCATGATCGGGGCGGCCGAAAAGGCCGCCAAGGCGTTGAAACGCGACTTCGGCGAGATCGAGAACCTGCAGGTGTCGCGCAAGGGACCGAGCGATTTCGTCTCGGCCGCGGACGTCAAAACCGAGCAGCATTTGGTGGCCGAGCTGACCAAGGCGCGCCCCGGCTTCGGCTTCCAGCTCGAAGAAGGCGGCGTGATCGCGGGCAGCGACGGCGAGCACACCTGGATCATCGATCCCATCGACGGCACCACCAACTTCCTGCACGGCATTCCCCACTTCGCGATCTCCATCGGCCTCAAGCGCGGCGACGACATCATCGCCGGGCTGGTTTACAACCCCATCACCGACGACATGTTCATCGCGGAAAAGAACGGCGGCGCGTTCCACAACAACAGACGTTTACGGGTCTCGGCGCGCACGCGGCTGGACGACGCGGTCATCGCCACGGGCATTCCCCACAAGGGCCGCGGCGACCATGAAGAGTTCATCGAACAATCCCGCCGCGTGATGGCGGCGACGGCGGGCCTTCGTCGCTTCGGCACCGCCTCGCTCGACCTGGCCTTCGTCGCGGCGGGGCGGTTTGACGGGTTCTGGGAGATGGCCCTACAGCCCTGGGACATCGCCGCGGGTATTTTGCTGGTCACCGAAGCCGGCGGTTTCGTGACGGAATTGCGCGGACCCGGCAGTCCGATGCCGACGGGCGATGTGCTGGCGGCCAATCCCCACCTGCACCCGCAGTTGCGGGATGTGATTCTCGGCAAAGCGGTCTAGGGGCGCGGCCCTCACCTCTGGGTTTAAGGACCCCGGCATTTTTGCGACTAATCCACTGCCACTGCGTACATAACTACTTAAGAAATTTAAGAATATCCTAGTTTAGGGGCAGTGCGGTTGTGCCGTGCAAATGCCATGATGTAGCGTGAGGTTGGCGCCCGAAACCGACCCACGCACCTAACGGCCAAATGGGGGTCGGCGTGAGCGAGAAAACCTTGAGCCCAATCGCGAGGGATAGATTGGACACCGTTTCCAACCACCGGCCATCGAAGGCTTTGCGACGCGCCTTACTGTGCTCGGCCGCGCTCATGACCTTGGCGCTGCTTCCAGCCACGCCCGCCAGCGCGCAGTCCTCCGCCGTCTCGGTGGACCTGAGCGCCATCGACGAGGCGCCCGCGCCCGTCAACCCGGGCCGCATCGTCTTGCGCCCGCCGCCGGGCCTGAGCGCCCCCAGCGGCGGCGCCATCAAGTTGAAACCGCCATCCGCCAAGCAAGCCGCCGCCAAACCGCGCCCGGCTGCGCCCAAGCCCGCGCCGGCTGCGCAACCGAGCGCGCCGGTGCCCGCCGATCCGGCGCCGGAAACCAAGACGGCCGCGGCCGTGTCACCGCCACCGCCTGCGCCCGAGCCCATGCCGCCCTCGCCGCCGGCCCCGGAACCCGTCGTCACGCCGCCGGCACCCACACCCGCGCCCGTCATGACGCCACCGCCGCAACCCGAGCCCGTGGCGGCCGCCCCCGCGACACCCGCGCCTGCGACACCCGCGCCCGCAACGCCATCTCCCGCTCCGTCGGCTGAAGCCATCCGCAGCGCGGCGCAGGATCCCTCCGGGCCCGCGCAGTTTGCGATGCCCGTCACCGCCACGCAGTCGGCGTCCCTGCCGCCGGCGGCGCAAGCGCAAAGCCAACTTTCGCCCGCCACCGAGGCCGCCGAAACCTTGTCGATCCCCTTCGCCGCCAGCGCGACGGAAATCGACATCGCCAGCCAAGGCACATTGAAAGACCTCGCCCAACGCATGACCGGCGACCGCTCCTTGCGCGTGCAGTTGATGGCCTACGCCACGGATCCCGAGAAAAACACCAGCAAGGCGCGCCGCCTGGCCTTGGACCGCGCCATCGCCATCCGCAACCTGCTGATCGAGGCGGGCGTGGAACGCACCCGCATCGAGGTGCGCGCGCTGGGCGATCAGGGCGACGGCGGCAATCTGGATCGGGTCGACGCGGTCGCGGTGAAACGCTGAGCGCGGCCGCTTGAGCGAGCGATCACGTCCCCCTCACCGCCTCGCGCTTTCTTGCGGCTGATCTTCGATCAGCCGAGGCGCTCGGCACCCTCTCCCTCCAGGGGAGAGGGTTTTTTGAGCACGCAGGTCAACCTCTCTCTCGTGGGAGAGGTCGCGACCCCCGGGTCTGCGCGAAGCGCAGCCCTAGGGTAAACTCCGTCGCGGGTGAGGGGAGAAACTGAGCCAAGGCGGGAAAATATCTTTAAGATGTGGCGGTTGTAATTTCGGCGAGCGATGACGAACACGCGGACCTATCTGACACGGATGATTCTGTTCCTGGTGGCCGTCGGCGCCGGGGCCGGACTGATCGCGCCCACGCTGATCGGCATTTTCCTGGTCAATCCGCTGCTCAACGGCGGCATCCTGGGCGTCATCGTCATCGGCATCGTCCTCAACGTCCGCCAGATCCTGCAACTCAATCCCGAGATCCGCTGGCTGGAGGCGTTCCGCGCGTCCATGTCGAGCGAGGCGGGCAATCTGGCCGAGCACCGCGGCGACACCACCGAGGCGCACATTCAGTTGCTGTCGCCCATGGCGCGCATGCTGGCTGACCGGCGCGGCAAGGGCCGCCTGAGCCTCAGCGCCCCGGCCTTGCGCACGTTGCTGGACGGCATCTCGTCGCGCCTGAGCGAAAGCCGCGACCTGGCGCGCTATTTCGCCCAGCTTTGCATTTTTCTCGGCCTGCTCGGAACCTTCTGGGGCTTGCTCGGCACCATCACGTCGGTCAGCGATGTGATCAAAACGCTCAGCGTCTCGGGCACCGATGTGTCGGCCATGTTCGACGAATTGAAAGTGGGCCTTGAGGCCCCGCTTTCGGGAATGGGCACAGCATTTTCGTCATCGCTGTTCGGGCTCACTGGATCGTTGATCCTGGGCTTTCTCGACCTGCAGGCGGGCCAAGCGCAAAACGCCTTCTTCAACGACCTCGAGGAATGGCTCTCGGGCGCCACGCGGTTGTCGTCGGGCGCGGTCACGGGCGAAGGCGAGCAATCGGTGCCCGCTTACACCGAGGCGCTGTTGGAACAAACCGCCGACAGTTTATTGGAACTGCAGCGCATCCTCGCGCGCACCGAACAGGGTCGCGTGGCCGCCAACGAGCAGTTCGTCGCCATGAACGACAAGCTCGCCGTGCTCACGGACCAAATGCGCACGGAAACGCAAGTGCTGTTGCGTTTGGCCGAGAACCAAAAGGAACTCACGCCCATCCTGAAGCGGCTGAATGAGTCCGCGGCGGCGGGCGCGGGTGCCGGCGGCGCGATCGACGAGACCACGCGCGGACATATCCGCAACATCGACGGCGCGCTGACGCGACTGGTGGCCAATCTCGAAACCGGCCGCGAGGAAACCCTGCGCGAACTGCGCGGCGAGATCAAGCTGCTCGCCAAGACCGTCGCCGCCGGCCAGCGCGACGGCACCGACAGCTAAGGCCCATCGTGCGCGCCGCCTTCCGCCGCCCCCGTGAAGCCGTCGACATCTGGCCCGGCTGGGTCGATGCGCTCTCGACACTGCTGATCATCATCATCTTCGTGCTGCTGGTGTTCGTGCTGGGCCAGTTCTTCCTGGGCCAAGCCTTGTCGGGGCGCGAGCAGGCGCTGTCGGCGCTGAACAGGCGCATGGCCGAACTGACCGAGACGTTGTCGCTGGAACGCACGACGTGGGCGGAACTGGAGGGCAACCTCTCGCGCCTGTCGGACCAACTGCGCGGCGCCAATCAGGAACTGGGCGTGCTCGCCCAACTCCGCATCGACATGCGCGATCTCGAGGGCCGTTTCGCCGAGAAAACCACCGAGGCCACGCAACTGAAATCGTCGCTGGACGAAGCCGCGCAAAAAATCGCCGCCGACCGCGACACACTCGCGCAACAAGCGGCGCAGTTGGCGCTGGTGCAAAATCAGGTGAAGGCGCTGGAAGCGCTCAAGGCCGATCTCGAAAAGCAAGTGGCGGCACTGGGCGCCAAGGTCGCCACCAGCGACACCGCCATCGCCGAGGAACGGCGCCTGTCGGCCGAGGCCCAGGCCCAGGCGGCGCTCATGAGCCAACAGTTGCAGGAGATGCAGCAGGAATTGGCGCGCCTGTCGGCCACGCTCGATGCCTCCGATAAACTCAGCGCCGAGCAGAAGGCGCAGATCTCCGATCTCGGGCGGCGCATGAACCGCGCGCTGGCGGGCAAGGTGCAAGAGCTGCAGCGCTACCGTTCGGAATTTTTCGGGCGCCTGCGCGATATTTTGGGCGCGCGGCCCGGCATCTCGGTGGTCGGTGACCGTTTCGTGTTTCAGTCGGAAGTGTTGTTCGCCTCGGGCTCGGCCGAGCTGGGCGTCGAAGGCCAGCGCCAGTTGGCGCAACTGGCCCAAACGCTGCTCGGCCTCGCGCGGCAATTTCCCGCCGACATCAATTGGATTCTGCGCGTCGACGGCCACACCGACACCGTGCCCATCACCACGGCGCTGTTTCCCTCCAACTGGGAACTCTCCACCGCGCGCGCCGTCTCGGTGGTGAAGTTCCTGGCCGCGCAAGGAATTCCCGCCGATCGTTTAGCGGCGGCCGGCTTCGGCGAGTTCCAGCCCCTGGACCGCGCCGTCACCCCCGCCGCGCGGGCTAAAAACCGGCGCATCGAGCTGAAACTCGATCAGCGGTAAGCCGCGTTTTGGCCGGGAAAACCGGCCTTGATGGGGCCCATCTAACCCTGTATAAGCCCGCCCTTGTTCGACGCCCCGCGCCTGCGCCGGGCCGAAAACCGCCAAGAATCGCCTTAAAGGATCGCGTCATGAAGGAAGCCGGCCACCCCGATTATCACGAGATCACCGTGGTCATGACCGACGGCACGGAATTCAAAACCCGTTCCACCTACGGCAAAAAGGGCGACGTGCTGCGCCTGGAAATCGACCCCAAAAGCCACCCGGCCTGGACCGGCGTGCACCGTTTGATGGACTCCGGCGGCCAGCTCGCCAAGTTCAACAAGCGCTTCAAAGGTTTTGGCGAGAAAAAGTAGCCCTTCATCTCAACTACTACATGTTGTGGCCGCATCGGTATCGATGCGGCCTTTTTTGTGTTACCTTGCAACCCTGAACCATGCCTAGACGTTTGTCCCCATAGGAACAGGCGCTTGTCAGAAGACAACGCAGTGAGTTCCGCCATCACGAAAGAGATGGTTTTGGCCTGTCGCATCGGAGTGCTCGGTAACGGGCGTTAGCGCAATGTGCGCCTTGTACGCGGTCGTTCAGTACGAAGTTCATACCTGGCAGGACAACCGCTGGACGCTCCAGGCCCGGTTTCCGGGCGGGGAGCGCCAGGAAGCGATTCGCGACGCCATGGCCACCGAGGACATGACGCGCCGCCATTGCCGCGTGGTCAAGGCCACCTACTATCCGCAGGACAATTCAAGCGACGAAGTGACCGTTTGGGTCAGCCCGCGCTTGAAGGAACTGCAAGCCAAGGTCAAGCGGCCCCTCACCCGCGCCGACGCGCCGTTGCGCACCCCGTCGGCGGTCCCGGCCGCCGCGCCGCGCATGGAGCGCCGTCCCGCCAAGGCCGCGAACAGCTTGAACCTCGATCTGGTCTGGCGCACGGCCATCGCCATGGGCATGAGCTTGATCGCGGCCTCCATCGTCACCGCCATGGTGTCGTGGATCATCTCGAAACTGCCGGCCTTCGGCGTGATGCCCGACCCCACGCGGGTCTCGGGCATTCTGACCTTGACCTACGGCGGCGTGTTCCTGCTCGGCGTGATGTCGTTCTTCCGCTTCGGCGCGCCCGTGAAGCACATGATCCTGCGGCTGTGGGCCTCGGCGAAGCCCGCGCCCAGCGAGGCTGTGATCACGCCGCAGCAGATGCAGGGCAAGATCAAGCCCAAGCGCCCCGCCACCATTCCCTTCGAGCGCGAACGCGAAATGGCCGAGGTCAAGCGCCAGCGCGGCGATCTCGATGTCGTGGCGGACGACGCCGAACCCGACATGCAGACCGCTGTGAGCGCGACCGAGCCCGCGGCCCCCGCCGACGCCGCGCCGCCCGTCGCGGCGCCGACGAGCACGCAAGCCCCGCCCGCCGATGCGATGCCCTTGCCGCCGTCGCTGGAGCCCCAAGCCACGCCCGCGCCGACCCCCGCGGCCGCCGACGCCGCCGCCCCCTTCGCGCCCACTCCCGTGGGGCCGCCCATCGTCATCAGCGAGTTGGAACGCGGCATGGCCATGCGGTTCATCGCCGAGGTGATGGCCGCGCAAATCGCGCGGTTGCCCGACGATCCCGTGGCGCGGCGCGGCGCGGCGCTGTTCATCACCGGCGCGATCCGGCAATTGGCGTCGGTGGCGGGCATGAGCCTGGCCGCCGAGGTGGAACTGGCGACACTCGCGCTCGGCGCCGGCTTGCCGCGTCATGCGGTCGACGCCTTCTTCAGCCAGTACAATTCGCACGTGCAAGCCGCGCAGAACCAAGTGATGATCGATGCCGGGCGCAGGGCCATGGCCAATTTCGTCGGCGGCCAGCCGGTGGAGCCGCCCCTGGCCCAGTGCTTGAGCATCTGGCGCGTGCCCGCCCTGCAGCCCATGACACCGCCGGTCACCGAGACCGCTGGTCAGGCCCCCAGCGAGATTTATCTGATGACGGAAGTACGCGGCGAGGACGCGGGCGTGATGGATGTGCACAACCGGGTGGTCCGCACGCAACTGGAAGCCGCCGACGGCCACGAGATCAAACACACGGGCCGGGGAATCTTGGCGTGTTTTTCCTCCGCCACTCAGGCGATCGAAGCGGCCTTTGCCCTGATGGAAAACCTCCACCGCGCACGGCCCAACGCCCAGGTCGCGCCGTGCGTCGTGGCCCTGGTCGGCGGTTACGGCACGGCCGACGATCCGCTGCTGTCGAGCAATGTCACCAACCAGGCCAACGCCATGCTGACGGCTGTCGCCATGGGCAACATCGTATGTAAACTTTCGGTTTATCAGGCCGCCGGCGCGCTTCCCGGCCTCGCCAGCCAACGGACCGCCGGCGGGGACCTGCTTTTGTCGCTTAATCCGGCCCAGACCGGCCTGCTGACGGTAGCCTAAGACCGTTCGCCTATCGGTTGAACTGGCCGGAGCCCTATGGCAGTTTCCGCCCGCTGCCGAAGACGCGGGTTTAAACGATCATTAGCGTTTTTCGACCAGCATGAAGGGCTAAAAAAATACTCGTGACCGAACGCATTGGGCCACGTGGGGAACGGCGTTTTCCGGCGGGCGAGAGCTCAATGGGGAGCGCCGGCAGTTACATCCGGACTTTGGCAGCGTCATCAACGGCTCATGTCGCGCGACACCTACGAGATTTACTACTACCAGAACGGCCGCTGGCAGCTGCACGCGAGCTATGAGTCCGACCAGCGCGAGGACGCCGTCGCCGAGGCGATGAACGTCGAAGGCAAGTTGAACCTGCCCGCGCGCGTGGTGCGCGAGACGTTCTTCCCCGAGACCAACACCTCCGAGGAAACGATCACCTGGCAGGGCAACAAGGGCAAGAAGATCGACGACGGCGGCAACATGTTCGGCAACCGCCCGAAGGACGCGCCCAAGCCCCAGGCCAAGCGCGCGCCGCCCCCACCGCCACCGCCGCCGCCGCGCCCGGAACCGAAGAAACCCGCGCCGCGCCCCGCCGCCAAGCCTGTTCCGCCGCCGCAAAAGAAAAAGAAGGCGCCCAAGAAGAAGGGCGTGATTGCGCGGTTGTTCACCTCCGTGTTGGTGAGCGGCGGCTATGCGATCGGCAGCGGCGTGGCGATGGCGCTGGGAATTTCCGGCTTGCTGCAGGCGAGCATGATCCCGCAGACCGATTACACGCCGCTGATCGTCGGTACGCCGGTCACCATCTTCTTCCTCAGCCTGTTGTTGTCTTTGAACCGCCAGTTCAGCCTGTTGGGCATGGCCTTGCGCACCGATGACCGGCCGCCAGCGCCGCGCGCCGCCGCCCCCGTGCCGATGGTTCAGCGCCGCCCCGCCGCCGCGGTGCCGGCGACGCAAGACGTCGAGTTCGATCACGTCGAAATCGAGCGCGGCGAGGTGGAGGTGGAAGCCATCGACGAGGTTGAGGGCGAGGTCGACGCGGAGGAGGCCGAACCCCCGAGCCTCGACACGGACTTCCAGACCGAGATGGCCGCGCCCGAGCCCGAGCAGCCCGCCCCCGCCGCGCCGGCGCCGCAGCAACAAGCCCCTGTGCCGCAGCCGGCGCACCAGCCCGCCCCGCAACAGGTCCAGCCGGTTCAACAACAGCCCCAGCCACAACCGCGCCCGGCCACGCCGGAAAAACGCGCGCCCGAGGTCAGCCCCGGCGAGACGGAAGCGCGCCAGATTTTCGCCTCCTTCGTCACCGACGCCAAGGGCGCGGTGCAGCGCGAAGTGGGCGAACTCAATACCTTCTCGCGGTTCGGATTCAGTTTGTTGATGGCCGGTGCGCTGTCGACCCTGGGCCAGACCAAGCGCCTGGCGCGCGAGCCGCAGTTGGCGATTCTGAAACAAGGCCTCACGGCCATCGGCAACACGCCCGACCGCACCGACACCTTCTGCGCCGAGTTGCCGGGCTACTACAAAAACGCGCGTTACACCGGCATGATCCAGAGCGGCTCCAAGGCCATGACCGACTTCATCGGCGGCAACCCCGCGTCGGTCTCGAGTTTCGGCGACCTGCTGGCCGATTGGACCAAGCCCGAAAAGCGCGCGGCCACGCCGTCGGTTTACACCTTCATGTTCACCGACATCGTCGGGTCCACCGCCATGACCCAGCAGGTGGGCAACGCCAACGCGCAAAAGATCGTGCGCGCCCACAACACCGCCGTGCGCAACGCGCTGGCGAAGTACAAGGGCCGCGAGGTCAAGCACACCGGCGACGGCATCATGGCGGTGTTCAATGACTCCCCCAACGCGGTGCACGCGACGATTCAAATGCTGCGCGACATCGCCGCGCATAACGCCAGCAACCCCAACCTGCCGCTCACCGTGCGCATCGGGCTCAACGCCGGCGAGGCGGTGGAGGAAGAAAACGATTTCTTCGGCGCCGCCGTGCAGATGAGCGCGCGCGTGTGCTCCAAGGCCGCCGACGGCAACGTCTGGGTGTCGCAATCGGTGGTCGACGCCTGCAAGGGCCAGCGCCTGGGCTTCATCCCGCGCGGCAGGTTCGAGATGAAGGGCATCCAGGGCGCCCGCACGCTTTACGAAGTGGGCTGGACCGAGAAGCACAAGAACGAACTCGCCGACCTTTAATAACGGCCGCGCGGCGATTTTTTACTGGAGACTGCCGTGCTGCGGTTGACCGAATTCAAATTGCCCCTCGATCACACCGAGGATCAGCTCAAGAGCGAGCTGCTGAAGCGCCTGAAGGTCCCGGCCGGCGACCTCATCGGTTTCAAAGTCTTCCGGCGCGGCTACGATGCGCGCAAGACCGACCGCATTTTTCTGATCTACACGCTCGATTTGGACCTGAAAAACCAGGTGGCGGTTCTGAAAAGATTCGCGAAAGACCGCAATGTCACGGTCGCCCCCGACACGCGCTACCTCGCCGTCACCACGGCCCCGCAGACCGTGCGGGAGCGGCCCGTCGTCATCGGTTTCGGACCGTGCGGGCTGTTCGCGGGCCTGCTGCTGGCCGAGATGGGCTTCAGGCCCATCATCGTCGAGCGCGGCAAGATCGTGCGCGAGCGCACGGTCGATACCTTCGGCCTGTGGCGCAAGCGCGTGCTCAACCCGGAATCGAACGTGCAGTTCGGCGAAGGCGGTGCCGGCACGTTCTCGGACGGCAAGCTCTACAGCCAGATCAAGGACCCCAAGCACCGCGCCCGCAAGGTGCTGACGGAATTCGCCGCCGCCGGCGCGCCCGATGAAATTCTCTACGTCAGCAAGCCCCATATCGGCACGTTTCGCCTGGTCTCGATGATCGAGAACATGCGCCAAAAGATGATCGCGCTGGGCGCCGAGATTCGCTTTCAATCCAAGGTCGACGACATTGAAATTCAACCGGGCCAAGACGGCATCGGCCACGTGCGGGCAGTTGTTTTGAACACTGGCGAGCGCATCGCGACCAGCCATGTCGTCATGGCCGTGGGCCACAGCGCGCGCGACACCTTCAGGATGCTCCACGACAAGGGCATCTTCATGGAAGCCAAGCCCTTCTCCATCGGCGTGCGGATCGAGCACCCGCAGGAAATGATCGACGCGCGCCGCTTCGGAAAGTTCGCCGGCCATCCCTTGCTGGGCGCGGCCGACTACAAGCTGGTGCATCACTGCGCCAACGGCCGTTCGGTTTACAGCTTCTGCATGTGTCCCGGCGGCACCGTCGTCGCCGCCGTCTCCGAGCCCGGCCGCGTGGTCACCAACGGCATGAGCCAATACCGGCGCGCGAAACGCAACGCCAACAGCGGCATTGTCGTCGGCATCACGCCCGCCGATTACCCCAACCATGTGCTGGGCGGCATCGACTTCCAGCGCCACTGGGAGGAAGTGGCGTTCAAGGCGGGCGGCGAAAACTACGACGCGCCGGGCCAATTGGTCGGCGATTTCCTGGCGGGCCGCGCCTCGACCGCCCTGGGCGGCGTGACGCCCTCATACAAACCCGGCGTGCGGCTCACCGACCTGAGTTCATGTCTTCCCGATTATGCCGCGGCCGCCATTCGCGAGGCCCTGCCTGTGTTCGGCAAGCAACTGAAGGGCTTCGACATGCCCGATGCCGTCATGACCGCGGTTGAAACACGCACGTCATCGCCCATCCGCGTCACGCGCGATGAAACCTTCCAAAGCCGTAACACGCGGGGGCTCTATCCCGCCGGCGAAGGTGCGGGCTACGCCGGAGGAATTTTGTCGGCGGGCGTCGATGGCATCAAAGTCGCCGAAGCCGTCGCGCTGAGCCTGGCGGGCTAACGTGAGTTGCGGAGCTATAGACCTGCGCTCTGGGCCAGCAATCGAACTATCGGCAGAGTCGGAACTTTTCGCGCGCGTCGTTGCAGACCCGCATCCGCCGTGACGAAATCGCAGTCAAGCGTTTGGGCCAACACGAGATAGATGCAATCGTAAGCCGGATGATCGAGTGCCAGCGCGAGTTTGGTTGCCTTCGCCAGAAGGCGGCGCGTGGGTTGCAGTTCAAGGTCGGCTCGCTCAATGAGTTCAGCCGCCAAGAGAGCTTCCTGATGCGATAGCTCTTTTCGTCGGGCCTTCTTCCAGAGCACGTTGGCGCACTCGGCGACGATCAAATCAGGTGCGTAGAGTTTGTGCTTGCGCAAGCCCAAGGCGTCCGCGGTGCCGTCTTCGTCGATTACCCACTTGATGACGACACTGGCATCGACGACGAGGTTGGTCATCTCTCGCGACGCCCCTCGCGAACGAGTTTCTCGGCAGGCGTATGGCGGCGACCGGCAGTCAGTTTGCGAAGCTTGGCCGCCAAGTCATCGAAAGCCGTTTCGGCCTCACCACTCAGGGTTAGGCTCAGGATGGCGCGAACCTCGGCTTCCGCTGATTGCCCATGCCGCGCCGCGCGACGCTTCAGTCTCGCCAGAAGCTCGTCGTCCAGATTGCGAATACTGAGGCTGCCCATGGCTCGCGCTCCGATGCCATCATTGATATCAATGATGGCATCGCAAAATATCTAGGTCAACCGCACAATTGTATGGTGACGATTTGATCCTGGGCTAACTCTTGAAAAACCCCTCGGCGCCCTGCTTCGCCTTGTTCTTCCGGGCGATCTCGGCCTCGGCGCGCGCGATCTCGGCCTTGAGCTCGCCGATGTACTCCGCCAAATCGCCCACCGACATGCGGCTCAGGTCTTTCTTCACCGGCTTTTTCTTGATGGGATCCAGATCGTCGGTGTCCATGGCTTCCTCAAACCTAGCGCGCTCATTAGATTGATCGGCGAACATCACTAAGGATCATGCACGATGTCAACCACAGCCCTTCCCGCCGTCATGCGCGCGGTGGAGATCAAAGCGCCCGGCGGGCCCGAACAACTGGTGGAAACCACGCGGCCCCTGCCGGCCCCCGGCCCGCGCGAGGTGTTGATCCGGGTCGCGGCGGCCGGCGTCAACCGGCCCGACGTGGTGCAGCGGCTGGGTCAATACCCCGCCCCGCCCGGCGCCTCGGACTTGCCGGGCCTGGAAGTGGCCGGACACGTCGTGGCGCGCGGGTCCGATGTGGCGCGGTGGACCGTCGGCGACGCGGTGTGCGCGTTGCTGCCGGGCGGCGGCTACGCCGAGTTCGCGACCGCCGATGAAGGCTCGTGCCTGCCCGTGCCGAAAAATCTGTCGCCGGTCGAGGCCGCGGCGATTCCGGAAACGTTTTTCACCGTCTGGCACAACGTCTTCGAGCGCGGCGGGCTGACAGCGGGCGAGAGTTTCCTGGTGCACGGCGGCACCAGCGGCATTGGCACCACGGCCATTCAACTGGCCAAGACGAAAGGCGCTTTCGTGATCGCCACGGCCGGCAGCGACGAGAAGTGCGCCGCCTGCAAGTCGCTGGGCGCCGACGTGGCCGTCAATTATCGCGCGCAGGATTTCGCCGAGGTGGTGCGCGCGCTGCCCGGAAAGGGCGTGGACGTGATCCTCGACATGGTCGGCGGCGACTATTTTCCGCGCAACGTGAAATGCCTCAAGGCTGACGGCCGGCTGGTCGTCATCGCCTTTCTCAAGGGCGCCAAGTCCGAGATCGATCTCGGACCCGTCATGCTCAAGCGCCTCACCATCACCGGCTCCACCCTGCGAGCGCGCGATCTGGCCTTCAAGGCCGCCCTCGCCGGAGCAGTCGAACGCCAAGTCTGGCCGTTGCTCGCGTCGGGCGCGGTTAAGCCCTTGATCCACGGCACCTTTCCCTTGGCCGAGGCGGCGGCGGCCCACAGCCTGATGGAGAGCAGCGCGCACACAGGCAAAATCGTTCTAAAACTCTAGAGATACCAATGGCTTGTAGTTTGGTTTGACCCCCGGGCGGCAAACCCGATATATACGCCCCACTTCTTGTCATCAGGGCCTTGATCGAGCTTCAACCACGCCCGACTACGGCGTGATCGGTGCTGGCCCGGTTGCTCCGCCCGATGCCGAGATCACTCGTTTCGCGAAAGGATGCCGCCATGGCGCTGCCGTTGATGCCCAAGGCCACTGCCGTTTGGCTGGTTGAGAACACCGCGCTGACCTTCGAACAGATCGCGGCCTATACCGGCATGCACGAATTGGAAGTCCAGGCCATCGCCGACGGCGAAGTGGCCATCGGCATCGTCGGCGTCAATCCGGTCGCGGGCGGACAACTCACGCCCGAGGAAGTCGCGCGCTGCGAGGCCGACCCCAAGGCGCGCCTCAAGATGAACAAAACCGACATTCCGCTGCCCAAGGCGCGCTCCAAGGGTGCCCGCTACACGCCGGTGTCCAAGCGCCAGGATCGCCCCGACGCGATCTCGTGGATCTTGAAGCATCACGGCGAACTGACCGACGCCCAGATCGCGCGCCTGCTCGGCACCACCAAGGCCACCATCGCCAGCGTGCGCGACCGCAGCCACTGGAACGCCCCCAACATCAAGCCGCAGAACCCGGTCACGCTGGGCCTGTGCAGCGAAGCCGACTTGGAAAAGCAAGTGGTGCTGGCGCAGCGCCGCAAGACCAACGCCATCAAGGCCGAGGAACGCAAGAAGCGCCGCGAGGCCCGCGAAGCCGCCGCGGCCGCCGCCGCGGCGCCTGCGGCAGAGCCGCCGGCCGCGGAACCCGCCGCCGAGAGCACGCCCGCGCCGGAACAACCTCCGGCCGCGTAATTTCCCGCACGCCGCTCCAAAAAAATTGCCCACCGTTCGGGTGGGCAAAAAGGATGACGTTGGGATCCTACCCCGATCTTGAACGGCAACGGCGAGTCTCCGTTGGTGTAGCTCCGGTCAAGCGAGACGTCTGACGGGACTTTTTTTGGGGGTCAGTGAACTGCGAAACGCTGCAGTTCATCTTTTATTTTCAGTTTTTGTTTCTTGAGGTCGTGGACGAGCGCTTGGTCTGGATGAGGTCGGCGTTCTTCTTCGTTGATTTGACTTTCCAGGGCCGCATGTTTCGCCTTGAGCGAATCAAGCCGCGCATCATCCAACATGAGCACTCTCCAAGTTTGGGGTTGCGACTGTTGTAATGTAACGCAATCCAGGGCGTCTTGGAACGCGCCTATAACGCATTGAAAAATAACCATTTTGCGGTGCACGACGGCTGGATCGCGCCGCCGCGGGAGGCCGCGCAGGCGGGATTTGCGCGGAGTCGCCCGCTGTGGGCGCGGGCCAGGCTGCCGTTGGCCGTGCCGGCGCGTCGACTTCGGGCCCATCGCTGTGTAAAGTCACAGGTAAATCAATGGCCTCAGCTATTGCGCGCACTTGATACGCGCACTTGATACGTTCTGGGGCCCAACAATCAAGAACAAGCCCCGCCCAGACCGCCGATGCAGTGGACGCAAGAACAGATCAAAGCCAAGTTGGACCAACTTGAGTTGGAACACCGCGACCTCGACGACGTCATCAAGACGCTGATGGCCACGCAAGACTTCGATCAGCTCAAGGTGTCGCGGTTGAAAAAGCGCAAGCTGGGTCTGAAGGATCAGATTTCAACGCTGCGCAACCAACTGATCCCCGACATCATCGCGTAATCGGAAATTTATAACCCGCTGTCGCGCAGCAGGTGATCAGCCCGGCCGATGGCGGTGAGGCCGCCGTCGTTGGCGCTGACCACCACCGCGGCCACGGCCACGTCGGCGGCCATCTCGATGCCGCCCACATCGAAGCCCCGCTCGAGCAGTTGATCGCGCACCTGGCGCGCGACGTGGGTTTCGTCGAGCCCGGCCAGCGGAAGTTCGGCCAGGCCCGCCAGCGACGAGCCGCCGGCATAACCGACCATGCGAAAACGAAATTGCCCCGGCCCGTGCGCCGGGCTCGGCGCGGCCGGCGTGACGGAAGCATGGGCGGTGAACTCGACGTTCAAGAGGCGCTGCGCCAAGTCGGCCAGCAGCGTATTGGCCGCGAGCAGACCGGAACTGCGGCGCACCACCTCGAAGGTGGTCAGATACGCCAGCACCAGCACGCGCGCCACGTCGGGCGCACGCGGTTCGGCGAACACGCGCGAGAGTTCGTTGATCAGGATATCGAACGGCATCACGTCGCCGGCGGCCTTGGTGTCCTTGCGCGCCGCGCCGTTCTCGAGACGGCGCACCGAGCCGCGCAGGAAGTTGACCTCGGCGACCAGGGTGGCGAGCGCGGCTTGCGTGGCGGGCGTGATTTGCTCGGCCGGAATTCCTAATATGGTGATGCGGTCGTCGAGCGGCTTGGCCTTGGCGGTTTCGCCGTAGGTCTCGGCCACCTTCTTGGGCGGCGGGCCGGAAGGATTACGCCCCTGCCCTTGCGGACGCCCGTCGTCGGGCCGCACCTGGGCGATATAGCTCGGCTGCGCGATATCGGGCATTGGGCACACAACAATCTGCGCTGGCGCCCGCCGGGATGGTCGCGCGCCAGTGGTGAGTCGAAACAATTTAGCACACAATGCGCTCAAGGCGTTACCAAGTCCTGAAGAATCCGCGGACTCTAAAGGATTAGGCCCTTTGCGCCTGATTTGGCGGTCCTTGCGGCGGCCGCGGCCTTGCGGATAGATTGCCCGCTCTTTTCGCCGCCCGGTGGCGTTCATCCCTTGAGATTTGCGAGATTCATGGCCCGGCCCAAGTCCAAAGCGTCCGTTCCCATTGGCATTATCATGGGCAGCACCTCGGACTGGGAGACCATGCGCCACGCCGCCGAGATGCTCGAGGCCCTCGAGGTGCGCCATGAGGCCAAGGTGGTCTCGGCCCACCGCACGCCCGACCGTCTTTATAAATACGCCACCACCGCCGCCCAGCGCGGCATTCAGGTGATCATCGCCGGCGCCGGGGGCGCGGCCCACCTGCCCGGGATGGCCGCCTCCATGACCGCGCTGCCGGTGCTGGGCGTGCCGGTGGAATCCAAGGCGCTCAAGGGGCTCGATAGTTTGCTGTCCATCGCCCAAATGCCCGGCGGAATCCCCGTGGGCACGCTGGCCATCGGCGCGGCCGGGGCCAAGAACGCGGGTCTGCTGGCCGCCGCCATCCTGGCGCTGAACGACAAGGCCCTGGCCAAGCGCCTGGCGGCGTGGCGGAAAAAGCAAACCGCCAAAGTTCCCGTGAAGCCGGTTTGATCACGATGCGCAGTCCATTTCGTCAACCGTCTTCTATGTCATTCCGCGCGAAGGCGCGGAATCCAGGGTTATTTTGTTTTCAAGAAACTGAAAACCTCTGGATCGCGCGGTCGAGCCGCGCGATGACAGTTGTGTGTTAGCCTCGTTCAATCAGATTCCCGTGGCAACCCAAACCAATTCTCGCCTCTTGCTTGGCGCCACCATCGGCATTCTCGGCGGCGGACAGTTGGGCCGGATGCTGGCGCTCGCGGCCGCGCGCATGGGTTACCGCACGCACATCTTCTGCCCCGAGGCCGACAACCCCGCGAGCCAGGTGGCGACCGCGGCCAGCTTCGCCGACTACGGCGACGAAAAAGCCTTGGCCGAGTTCGCGTCCAAAGTGGATGTGGTCACTTACGAGTTCGAAAACGTGCCCGCCGCGACGGCGGCGTTTCTGGAAAAGAAGAAAATCGTGCGGCCCTCATGGCGCGCCCTCGAGGTGGCCCAAGACCGCACCAAGGAGAAGGCGTTCTTCACCGGCATCGGCGTGGGCGTGGCGCCCTGGCGCGCCGTCAACACGCTCGATGAACTGCGTGCGGGCCTTGGCGAGATCGGCACGCCCGCCGTGTTGAAGACCGCGCGGCTCGGCTACGACGGCAAGGGCCAGGCAAAAATCCTCAAGGCCGAAGACGCCGAGGCCGCGTGGCGCGCCATCGGCGGCGACAAGGCGAAAACCCACGCCGACGGCGGCCCCTTCGCCGTGCTGGAAGGCTTCGTCGATTTCGACTGCGAAATCTCGGTCATCGTCGCGCGCGGCGCGGACGGCGAAGTGCGCGCCTTTGAGCCCGCGCGCAACGTGCACACCCACCACATCCTCGACACCTCGACCGTTCCCGCCCGCGTCGGCGCCAACGCCGTCATGGCCGCCATCGCCGCCACCGGCAAGGCCGCGACCGAGCTGGGCGTGGTCGGATTGTTGGCCGTGGAATTCTTCGTCACCCGCGACGGCAAGGTGCTCGCCAACGAAATGGCGCCGCGCCCGCACAACTCGGGCCACTGGACCATGGATGCCTGCCAGACCGATCAGTTCATGCAGATGGTGCGCGCCGTCTGCGGCCTGCCGCTGGTGGACCCGTCACGCTTCGCCGACGCGACCATGAAGAACCTCGTCGGCGAGGATGTGAACGCATTGGACAAGTATCTCGCCGATCCCAACGCGCACGTGCACCTCTACGGCAAGCGCGAAGCCCGCCCGGGCCGCAAGATGGGGCATGTGAATATCGTCAAGCTGCCGCGCGCGTAACGCAGTCGCGTTCAAAGATTTCCGTGGAAAACCCGCGAGCGGACTTGCCGCCTTGGCGTGCCCCCCTTAGCCTTCCAGATGCGAAACCCGCCTTGTTGCAGCGCAGCAAAAGCGGACTTACAGGGCTGCTCTGCGTGTTGCAGTCTGTCGTGATTTCAATGGCTTAGCTGAGCGGAGGAATTGCCTGATAATAAAGTAGGGTTATTCGGAAAACATGAAATATCAAAGCCTTGGAGGACGCTTGGCCTGTTATTTTTTGATGCTTCCAGAAATAACAGGTGGAACAGGTCGGCCCGCGAAAAAACAGTCGGCGACGGCGACTCGAGCCCGAGCGTCGGGTTGGCGGTCGTGGGCTGCTCTATCTCGACACGGACAAGATGAAGGAACACGCGGCCTACTACAAATAAGCGCCGCGCGAACACTGTTGACCCTTTTGTGAGGACGTTATGCCTGGACCGTTACACGGCGTTAAAATCTTGGAGTTGACCAGCGTGGTGCTGGGGCCCTGGGCCTGCCAGATCCTGGCCGACATGGGCGCGGACGTGATCAAGATCGAAGCCCCGCGCGGAGATTCCAACCGCTCGCTGGGCGCGACGCGCAAGACCAAGAACATGGCCGCGCTCTATCTCACCTGCAACCGCAACAAGCGCAGTTTGGTGTTGGACCTCAAGCAGCCGGCGGCCAAGACGGCGCTGTTGAAACTCGCCGAGACGGCGGACGTGTTCATCCACAACAACCGTCCCCAGGCCATGACCAAGCTCGGGCTCGATTACGCGGCGCTCAAGGCCGCGAACCCCAAGATCATTTATTGCGGTTCATACGGGTACAGCAAGCAAGGCCCCTACGGCGAGCGCGGCGCGCTGGATGATTCGATCCAGGCCGTCAGCGGCATCGCGATGCTCAATAAGATGGTCTTGGGCGAGCCGCGCTATCTGCCCACCATCGTCGCCGACAAGACCACCGCCATGACAGTGGTGCAGGGCGTGCTGGCGGCGCTCTATCACCGCGAGCGCACCGGCCAGGGCCAGGAACTGGAAGTGCCGATGTTCGAGGCCATGGTGAGTTGGGTGATGGCCGAGCACATGTGGGGCAACACCTTTGACCCGCCGATGGGCCCGTCGGGTTACGTGCGGCTCATGAGCGAGGAACGCAAGCCCTACCCCACCAAGGACGGCTACATCGCCATCCTGCCCTACCTCGATGCCCACTGGGAAACCTTCTGCAAGCTCTCGGGGCGGTTGGACCTGCTGGCGGATGCGCGCTTCAAGACGCTGGCCGACCGCGTGAAAAACATCGACCAGACCTACCAGGAAACCGCCAAGACGATGATCACGCGCACCACGAAGGAGTGGATCGACTTGTTCGGTTCCACCTCCGTGCCCACCATCGTGGTCAACACCTTGGAGGACTTGATCACCGACGAGCACCTGCAGGCCGTGGGCTTCTGGCAAACGGTGGAGCACCCCACCGAGGGCAAATTGAAACTGCCGGGCTTTCCCATCAACTTCTCGGCCACGCCCGAGAGCATCCGCCGCCATCCGCCGCACCTGGGCGAACACAGCGTCGAGGTGCTGCGCGAGGGCGGCGTGTCCCAGGCCGAGATCGACGCCATGACGGCCTCGGGCGCGACGTTGCAGGCGAAGGTGGGGT
>JANRJL010000102.1:0-4481 GCA_033763995.1 Rhodospirillaceae bacterium
GGCGCAATCGAACACGGCCAGGTGCTCGGGCTTGAGGTGCGGCGCGCCTTCCAGCGTCATGGCGCCGCACACGAAGGCGTTGGCTTCGTCGATCTCGCCGCGCTTATACCCTAATGCCTCAAGCATGTTGAAGCCGGGATCGGCCAATTGATCGTCGGTGAAACCCAGCGTCTCCTGGCAGAACTCCTCGCCCAGGACATGGCGGTTGAAGACGAACTTGATGTCGTAGGCGCCTTCCAGGGCGGCTTCGACCTTTTGCAGTGCTTCGTCGTCGAAGCCGCGGTCGTGCAGCGTCACGGGGTTGATCTTGGGCGCGCCGTCCAGCGTGCCGTGGCCGGTGGCATGGCGCGTGATGGCATCGATCTCCGCCGGGCTGTAACCGAGGGTCTTGAGGGCCAAGGGCACGGTGCGGTTGATGATCTTGAAGTAGCCGCCGCCCGCGAGCTTCTTGTATTTCACCAGGGCGAAATCGGGCTCGATGCCCGTGGTGTCGCAGTCCATCACCAGGCCGATGGTGCCCGTGGGCGCGATCACGCTGACTTGGGCGTTGCGGAAGCCGTTGGCGGCACCCAACTCCAGTGCCTGGTCCCAGGCTGCCTTGGCGGCGGTGATCAACGCGGGGTCGAGGCAGTCGGCGGCATTGAGCGGCACGGGGGCGAGGCTCAGGCCCTCGTAACCCGAATGATGGCCATAGGCCGCGCGGCGATGATTGCGGATCACGCGCAGCATGTCGTCGCGGTTGGCGGCGAAGCCCGGAAACGCGCCGTGCTCCTCGGCGATCTCGGCCGAGGCGGCATAGGACGCGCCCGTCATCAAAGCGGTGATGCCGCCGGCGAGCGCGCGCGCCTCGGCGCTGCTGTAGGCGAGGCCATTGGCCATCAGCAGCCCGCCGAGATTGGCGTAACCCAAACCCAGCGTGCGGAACTCATGGGACAACCGCGCGATCTCCTTCGACGGAAACTGCGCCATCACCACCGAGATTTCCAAGGTGAGGGTCCACAACCGCACGGCATGAGCAAAACCCTCGGTGTCGAAGGTGCCGTCGGCGCGCCGGAACGCCATGAGATTGAGCGAGGCCAAGTTGCACGCCGTGTTGTCCAGGAACATGTATTCCGAACACGGGTTCGAGGCGTTGATGCGTCCCGACTTGGGGCAGGTGTGCCACTCGTTGATGGTGCTGTCGTACTGCAAGCCGGGATCGGCGCATTGCCACGCGGCTTCACCGATTTTGTTCCATAAGGCGCGCGCCTTGATCGTCTTGACGGGCTTGTGGCCGATGCGCGCGAGCAGCGACCAATCGGCGTCGGCCTCGACCGCCTTGAGGAAGGCGTTGGTCACGCGCACGGTGTTGTTGGAGTTCTGGCCCGAGACGGTGGCGTAGGCCTCCGAATCCCAATCGGCGTCGAACACCGGGAAGTCGACCTTGGTGAAACCTTGGCGCGCCAGTTGGATCGCCCGGCGGATGGCGTTTTCCGGGATCATGGCCTTGCGCGCGGCCTTGACCTCGCGGCGCAGGCTGGCGTTGGTTTTGGGGTCGAAGCGCTGTTCGCCGTCGACGCCATCCCAATCCTTGCAGGCGCGCACCACGGCGTTGAGGTGGCGGTTGGCGAGCCGCGATCCCGCGACCATGGCCGCGACTTTCTGTTCCTCGCGCACTTTCCAATCGACGAATTCCTCGATGTCGGGATGGTCGGCGTTGAGGACGACCATCTTGGCCGCGCGGCGCGTGGTGCCGCCCGATTTGATGGCGCCGGCGGCGCGGTCGCCGATTTTCAGCCAGTTCATGAGGCCCGACGACGTGCCGCCGCCCGAGAGTTGTTCGCCCGCACTCCGCAGCGACGAGAAATTCGTGCCCGTGCCCGAGCCATACTTGAACAGCCGCGCCTCGCGCACCCACAAATCCATGATCCCGCCTTCGTTGACGAGGTCGTCGCCGACGGACTGAATGAAACAGGCGTGGGGTTGCGGGTGTTCGTAGGCGCTGGTGGAGGCCGTGAGTTCGCCCGAACGGAAATCGACGTAATAATGACCCTGCGACGGGCCGTCGATGCCGTAAGCCCAATGCAAGCCGGTGTTGAACCATTGCGGCGAATTGGGCGCGGCCATTTGCGCGGCCAACATATATCGCAGTTCATCGAAGAAGGCGCGCGCGTCGCGCTCGGAATCGAAGAAGCCCGCCTTCCAACCCCAATAGGTCCAGGCCCCCGACATGCGGTCGAACACCTGGCGCGCGTCGTGCTCGCCGGTGGTGCGCTGCTCCTTCGGAACCTCGGCCAGCTCGGTCTTGCTGGCCTCCTTGCGCCAGAGAAACTCGGGCACGTCGTCCTCGGCAATGGGCACGAGGCGCGTGGGCACGCCGGAGCGGCGGAAATACTTCTGCGCCAATACGTCGGTGGCCACCTGCGACCAGGAATCGGGCACGGTGACCTTGTCCTGGCGGAACACCGCCGAGCCGTCGGGATTGACGATCTCGCTCGACGTCGTGCGCAGGGTCATGCCGTCGTACGCCGAGCGTCCCTCAACCGTGAATCGCCGCGAAATTTTCATGCTCAACCTTTCCGCCATGGCGCGGGACGAAGGCACGGGCATACGCAATCACCCAGCCTGCACACCTTGCGGCGGCGGCTTGGTCGCTCCGGTGATCGGCGCCTTCCCCTCGGCCCTCAGTCGCGCTCCGGCGCGGGTCTTAAAGCCCTGCCGACAACAAAAAATTGTATGGAAAGGGGGCGGCGGATTCAATACATTTTGTGGGTTGGGAATGGATAGGCCGCAATATATAGTGTTTTATCCACATGCACCGATGTGGGCCCTGCAAGCCGTCGCAACCGGCGCATTGCCTGGACGGTCCAGCTTAAAACCGACATATTGCCGACGCGTTGGGGCCGTTTTCCGCGGGCAAAGTTGTTCACCGGCGCCAAGGTCTTTCACCGTTAAAGGTCCGAACATGAGTCTGGGTACCTGGCTGTACACGAAATTTCGGGGCGAGAAGGTGGGCGAGGACAGCTACGGCAACGTCTATTACCGCGGCAAGCGCATCCGCGCCGGAATCCGCGAGGAACGCTGGGTGATGTACAAGGGCGAACCCGAGGCTTCGAAGGTGCCGCCCGAATGGCATGCCTGGCTGCATCACACCACCGACGCCCCCATCACCGCGCCGACTCACGCCTGGGAAAAACCGCACTTGCCGAACCTCACCGGCACGGCGCAAGCTTACTTGCCGCCCGGCCATGACCAGCGCGGCGGCCAGCGCGCCAAGGCCGGCGGCGACTATGTGGCGTGGACCCCTGAGTCCTAAGCCCGCCCGCAGCATCCCTCACATGGCGAAGATTGAACAGCGCGAGACCCTGGTCGGTGTCGTGGCCTTGGTGGTGGCCGTGGCCGCCCTGACGCTGACGGCTTTGGCCAACCGCGTCAGCCAGCAATCCTCCGACGCCGCCGCGCGCTACGTTGCCGAATTCGCCCGCGCCGATGGATTGCACCAGGGCGCGCCGGTGCGCTTGGCGGGCATGACTATCGGCAGCGTCGGCGAGGTCGCGCTGGATGATCGCTATCGCGCCGTGATGACCTTGGTCCTGACCCAAGACGTGCCGCTGCCCGAGGATACCGCCGCCATCATCGAGACCGACGGCGTGTTCGGCTCCAAGTACATCGAGCTGCAACCCGGCGGCAGCGAAACCATGCTGAAACCCGGTGCGCGCATCGGCTACACCCAGGATTCGGTGATCATCGAAGAGTTGATCTCCAAGATCGTCGCCCAAGCCAAGGCCGCCGCCAAGAAAGACGCGCCCCAACCGGCGCCATAGAGAGTTCCCATGAAACGCAATCCCATCGAGACCGTGCTGGGCGCCGTGGTGATCGTCATCGCCGGCATGTTCCTGGCTTTCGCCTACACCACCGCCGACATCCAGGCGGTGACGGGCTATTCGATCCAGGCCAAGTTCCTGAAGGTCGGCGGGCTCGAGACCGGCAGCGATGTGCGCATCAGCGGCATTCGTGTCGGCACCGTCACGGGCCAGAGCCTGGACCCCACGACTTTCGAGGCTGCCGTGAACATGTCGATCTCGGGCGAGGTGAAGTTGCCGGCCGATTCCGAGGCCGCCATCGTCAGCGACGGCCTGTTGGGCGGCAAGTACGTCAACATCATTCCGGGCAAGGCGCAGCAGTCGCTGGCCGACGGCGCGGTGATGTCCAAGACGCGCGATTTCCAGTCGGTCGAGGACCTGGTGGGCGAGATCATCTTCCTCGCCACCAGCAAGAGCGAAGAACCCGGGGCCAGCGAATAGCCTATCCCCAATGCTTACACACACTCAATTTGTCATCGCCCGACTTGATCGGGCGATCCATGTTTCATCCGCACTTTTGAGGCGTGTGTCGCGATGGACCCCCCGAATAAATCGGGGGGTGGCAATTGTGGTGGTGGCGGGTTGGTCGGTTTCGGCCTCCGCCGCCGAAATCCCCACCAATACCGCCGTGCTGCGGGC
>JANRJL010000112.1:0-8031 GCA_033763995.1 Rhodospirillaceae bacterium
AAACTCGCTGAGAAAATGACAGCGAGAAACAAACGAATCAAAATTGCGTTGACTTTGAATCTATCATTCGCAATCGAGTCGATCCAGGAATCGATGTTGCTCGCCAGTACACCTCAAAAACCTTTTTCAACAGCCTGTTAAAGCTAAACACGCCAGTCGGCGGCTTGCAGGATCGCAGCTACCCCCTTGTGATCTTGTCGATCTCCGCGTCCACCGTCGCGCTCGGGCGCCACTGGGCCGCCTTGACGTTGCTTTCCACCTGCTCGGGCTTGGTCGCGCCGGCGATGACGCTGCCGATGTAGGGCTTGTTGAGCAGCCAGCCGAAGGCCATGTGCAGCACCGTGGTGCCGCTGGCCTCGGCCAGCGCGGTGAGTTTCTCCACCTTGGTGAACTTGTCGTCGCTCATGAAGCGCTCCGTCACGCCCGGTCCGCGCTTGGACCAATTGGCCAGGCGCGAGCCCTCGGGCGGCGCCTCGTCGCGCTTGTACTTGCCCGTCAGCATGCCGCTTTCGAGCGGGAAATAGGGCAGCACGCCGAGGCCGTGCTTGACGACCGCCGGTACCAGGTCCGCCTCGATGTCGCGCGTGAGCAGGCTGTAATGGTTCTGCGCCGAGATGAAAGGCGTGAGCTTGTTCGCCGCCGCCACCTGCGCGGCCTCCTCGGCCAGGGCGCCGGTGAAATTCGAGTGGCCGATGAAGCGCACCTTGCCTTGCTTCACCAGGTCGTCCATGGCGCGCAGCGTTTCCTCGATGGGCGTCTGGGGGTCGGGGCGGTGGATTTGATAGAGGTCGATGTAATCGGTGCCGAGGCGCTTCAGCGAGGTTTCCACCGCGGACATGATGAGCGCGCGCGACGCGCCGCCCTCGGGAAACTGGCTGCCGCGCATCGGGTTGCCGAACTTGGTGGCGATGATCGCGTTCTTGCGCTTGGCCCCCAGGGCCTGGCCCAGGAACTCCTCGGACTTGCCGCTGCCGTAAACGTCGGCGGTGTCGAACAGGATGGCGCCATGATCCATCGCCGCGTCGACCACGCGCTTGGTGCCGGCGGCATCGAGCGTGCCGCCGAAATTGTTGGTGCCGATGCCGACCGCCGGCACTTTCAGGCCGGTCTTGCCGAGCGGGCGCAATTCGCCGGGCGCTGCCGCGGTGGCGTGCAGGGGCACGGCGGCGGCCACGGCGGCCGAAGCGGCCACGGCATGGAAGGAACGGCGGGTGAGGCGGGTCATGAAAGGCTCCTCAATGGAATAGGATGTTGACAAGCTAGGGTCGGCCATCGCCCCGGACAAGGACTGAATGGCGCGGCGGTTACTTCCTGATTTCGCCCTTGAGTTCAACCAGTTGATAGCGGGTGCCGAAGGTGCGGTAGTCGTGGCGGACCATGACGTTGTCGCGGCCCGCCAGCCAGACCTCGGTGTTGGCGCCGAACTTGAAACGGCGCGTGTCGAAGGTTCCGGCGGGCACGGTGATGCGTTCGTTGGCGACAAACTCGAGCGGCGTGGTGCTCATGGCGCAGCGCACGCTCTCGCGCGCGCCGCCGACGACGCAGCGGCTGCTCTCCTGCACGCCGCCCTTGGCCATGTCGTAATAGCCGAAGTGCCAACCGTCGGCGGAGACCGGGTGCAACAGCAGCGAGAAATTCGCGGGTACGGCGATGGTCTCGAGCGACTGCCGCGTCGGCGTCTTGACCGAAGCGGTCAAGGTGTCGCCGTTGATCGCGAACAACCCGGCGCCCAAAAACTTGCCCTCGGAATAGGTCAACGTGTAGCCCTCCAGCGGGCGAAGATCCTCGGCCACGCGCAGGACGATGTTGATCTGCATGCCGCGGTCGGGCTGCTCGGTGTTGGCGCGCAGGGTGCGCGTGCCGTCGGTCTGCAGCGACAGCATGAACGAATCGCTGCCGCACAGCTTGTCGTCGGCCACCGTGCGGCATTCGAGCTTGCCGGTGATGACGCGCTCCACCGCGCGGGCGTCGGTGAGCGCGGGGCCTTGGGCTTGGGCCGGGGTGCCCAAGGCGAGCCCGAGGCAGACAATCGTCAGCGCAGCAATGTTCATGGCATGCATGATGTCCTCCCGCGGTGTTGCCCGGCTTCGACAACTTGCCCAGCTTCAACAACTTGCTAGTCTAGGGGGTTCCGCCGCACTCGGCCAGCGAGGCGGCGGCGTTCGACGCAGGGAGGAACCGCCATGAAACGCCGCGAATTGCTGAGTGCGTCAGGATTGGCCTTGGGGGCTCTGGCGGGCCGCACCGCTTTGGCCCAAAACGTCGCGCCCACCGGCGATGGCGTGATGCTCAAGGGCATGCCGCTGCATCCGATTGCCGGGTCCAATCCGCTGGAGTGCAAGATCACGGCGTTCACCACCGTCTCGCCCGACGTGAAGGCCAGCATCAAGTTTTACCGCGACGTCATCGGCATGACCTTGGCCGACGAGGGCACGTTGGCGGATGGACTTTCGACCGCGCCGGGCGTCGGCAAAAAAGGCCGCCGTTACGCCACCCTGAACATGCCCGAAACCGGCAGCGCCGAGGTGCGTATTCTCGAAGCGCCGCGGGGCGCTGCCGCCAACCGGCCGCGACCCACCTCGGGCCCCAATGACCCCGGCCTGCTGGTGATGGAAGGCGGCGCGCGCGACCCGGCCGAGAGCTATCACAAGCTCGCCGGCGCGGGCACGCCGATGATCTCGCCGCCGCGCTACTATTGGTTTCGCAACACCACCTGGGGCCGCGACGTCGACGTCATGAGCTACGCGCCCTTCGGCCCCGGCGGCGAGCAGATGTTCATCACCTGCCAGATCGCCAACGACCGCCGCCCGTGGAAATACTCCGGCCTGCACTCGGGCTTTTTCAACACCGCCGTCACCAGCCTCGATCAGCGCCCGCTGGATGCCTTCTACGACCGGGCGTTCGGACTGAAGCGCACCTCGCAAATGGAGTGCTTCCAGAAGAACGCCAACGAGCTGGTGGGCGCGCCGCCCGATACGTACTTCCTGTGGGGCAACGTCGGCAGCGGGGTGAGCATCGAGGTGTGGGAGATCAAGGCCGCGAGCGGCACGATGTATCCCACCGCGCTCGACAAGACGGGCCTGGCGATGCTGACCATTCGCGTCAACGATCTGGCCAAGTGCCGGGCCATGTGCGCCGCCGCCGGCATCGCGGCGGTGGGCGAGGGGGCCTTGCCCCAAGTGGGCAAACCCACGCAGCCGGGCTTCACGCTGCGCGGCGCGGCGGGTGAGTTGATCGAGGTGGTGGGGGCGTGATGGAGTTGATTTGTACGCCCACCTCAAGGAAAGGCAGCCATTAACTTAGATGTGCGAACTTAGCTTCAGTCAGATCAATACAACCTTCATCACCCGAATCAAGGAGGTGAGTATAGCTGAATCGCTGTCCCTGGAATGCGACCGAGCGCAGCGTCACGCGAAAAACCAGCCAGCCGAATAGCATTACAAGAATCACATAACTAGGTACACTTGCTCTGCATGCAATTCCGTGCTGCGGCGCATATTTCTTATAGTTCATTCGCTCAACTGTAAGAAATTCGCTTGGTTGACCGTCCGAAAGCAAGCATTCGCGTATCTGACTAAGTGCTTCGGACTCATCATAGATTGACTTGCCGATGTGAAGCGCGAGAAACTCGTAGGCAATCTTCAGTAAGACCTTTGGGTTCATCAAGCTATTTTGAGATAAGTCGAGATCGACATCTATGACGCTCCACTTTGTCACGTGTAAGTCGGAAGTGATTCTTAGTGTCTGGTTATCTGGCGTGGAGTCAAATTGTTCGAGAGATGCGCTGATGAAATCCTCACTCGCACCATTTCTTTCCAAGATTCTCTTCACACTATCTCTACCAAACCCGGTTGACGATATTAGAGTTCCATCGGTTGCCGTATGAGGCATCACTTGGGGAACGCCATCCTTGATAAATCCAGAAATGGACCCATTCGCTGATCGAATTTTGATGAGTTGATTTTCTTCAACCTGTTCTGCGACTTTGGGTATTGCTGGACGCAAATGCGTCATTGCGATGCGGACCGAAGGGTCTTTTCTCACATCTGCTTCGATTTTTGCGCCGACCAGGTCATTGCAGGGTTTGCACAAGAAGTTAGACGTTAGTCTTCCGCCGATTGCAGCTGGGATGACATGCTCAATTGTTCTTTCGTTGTCAGCACGAAGACAAATAATGCATTGATCGTGTGGCCAGTTGATGTGCATAGCTTGAAATAGTTGGTGTCAGACTGTAACGAGCAGAGGAGCTATTATCGCATAGGTTTCGGTTTGGTTGGACTCACTTTGGGTAATGGCCGTGATTTACCCACTCTATAGGGCGCTGCCGTTTCCTCGAAGCCCGAAACCACCACCGGCGGCCGGTCGGGGAATGACGCCACGATCTCCAACGAGCCGCCCATGGCGCTCACGTAGTTCTGCAAGGTCGAGAGCAGTAGATCGGAACGCTGCTCGATGCGCGAGACGCCGTCCTGGCCGATTTTCAGCGCCGCCGCGAGCCGCCGCTGGGTCATGCGGCGTGCCTTGCGCAGGTCACGCAGGGTCATTTCCTCGGCGATGAGTTGACGGGCCTGGGTTTCAACCTTGCGCCGCCGCGCTGCGGGCAATTCCGCCATCATCGCCTCGAGCGTCACCGGCGCGCCGGTCTTGTGCCTTGTTTTCATCGTGTGCCTCGTGACAGTTCTAATCCTTGAGTGACCTAAGATGCCGTTCGAACCGCCGATCCGCGACGGCCAACAATCGGGCGTAGAACCTCTGTGACGCCTGACCTGCCTTGTCGCCGGCCACCAACACGATGGCGCGGCGTTTGGGGTCGAAGGCGTAAGCCACGCGCCAGACGCCCCGGTCGGCATCGAAGCGAAGCTCCTTCATGTTGGCGTGCCGCGAGCCTTTCAGCGTATCCGCGTGTGGGCGTCGCAGGTCCGGCCCGAATTGCGCCAGCAGTTGCGCGCGGGCCAGAAGCGCATCCTGAACGGGCGCCGCCAGCGCGCGGAATTCAATCGCGAAATCGGGGTCGAACAGGACCGACCAGGACATGCCCACATTATGTTCCTAGAAGCATATGCTTTCAAAGACATATTTTGGCGCAAAAGCGTTTGCGACACGGCCTGATAGTGAGGCAATCTGTTGACTGTTTCGTGGATTGAAGGGTGCGCTTATGAATCAGGTCAACATTTCGCGCCGCGACATGGGATTACTTGCCTTTGGCTCGGCTTTAGTTGGGCGCGCGGCCCGCGCCGCCGCACCCGCATCGCCCCTGCGCACCTACGCCCGCATGCGTGGTGCAGCGAAAGACGGCGGCCTGGCGCTGTGGTGGTACACCGGCAACGTCTGGGGCAAGGCGCCCGACGACATCGCGCGCCTGCTGTTCAAGGTCGAGGGGCTGACGTTTCAACGCTTGACGTTCCGGTCCGACGGCGGCCTCGACCAGCGCATGACCGGGCGGGGCTGGTATGCCGATGCCGCCACGGGCCGGCCGCTCGAGACCTGGACCAATCCCTTCACGGGCGAGGTGCTGACCCCGCCCCATATCCGCTCGCTCACCAAGCAATCCATCTCGCCGCAAGGCGTCATGGCGGTGGAGGATCCCGCGCGGGTGGAGAAGTTCGACGGCACCATCGCCGGCTACGCCGAAAACGGCGACACCGTGTGGATGACCGAGAATTTCATGGCCAAGACCAAGCCCGACCCCGCCACGGGCGCCGTGGGCACCACCTCGTCGCTGTCCACCTTCACCGCCAAGCGCGCCGATGTGGATAACGAATCGTTGGATTTCGTGCCTTGCTATCTCAACTACCAAAGTCTCGGCGCGTGGCCGGCATGGCTCAAGATGAGCGGCAAACCCGGTACGCTGTCGTGGCAAACTTACGGCCGCAAAGTGCGCGGGCCGGAAGAGGGCCCCCAAGCGCTGCGGGATTGGATCGAGAAGCGGTATCCGGGGTTTCTCAAAGACCCCGGCATCTAACCCGCGCTCATGCGCGGCACAGCGATCCGTGCTATATTCACTTTGTCAGTTTTTGAACTGACGCCCGCGCGCGTTTGACGTTGTCGCGCGGCCGCCGCCGCGGTGTTTTCGCGCCTATCCAGCGCGACCCACACGCGGCGGATGAAATCCCCACTATCCACGGCGCCACACCAATTGTGGCAAGGAGGACCCGACGCATGACAAGCGGGGCCAAAATCAAGGGCTTGGCGCGTTCGCCTGTTCGGCCTGTTCGCCGCCTGTTATTTGGAGTCGGTTTTGAGGAATATCAGGCACTTAGGCTCCTGATATTTTTTTCCGATGTGGATAACGGCTGTCGCCTAAACGTTGAACAGGAACAGCAGCACGTCGCCGTCCTGCACGACGTAGTCCTTGCCTTCGGAGCGCATCTTGCCCGCATCCTTGGCCCCTTGCTCGCCCTTGCAGGCGATGAAATCAGCGTAGGAAATCGTCTCGGCGCGGATGAACCCGCGCTCGAAGTCGCCGTGGATCACGCCCGCCGCGCCCGGAGCCTTGGTGCCCCGCCGGATCGTCCAGGCGCGCACTTCCTTGGGTCCGGCGGTGAAGTAGGTGACGAGGCCCAAGAGCTTGTAGCCCTCGCGGATGACGCGGCTGAGGCCGGTTTCAGACAAACCGAGGCTCGCCAGAAACTCTTTCTGTTCGCCGGCATCGGCCAGCTGGGCGACTTCGGCCTCGATGGCCGCCGAGATCACCACCATGGCCGCCCCTTCGGCCTTGGCCTTGAGCGCCACCTTGGCCGACAGCGCGTTGCCCGTGGCGGCGCTGGCCTCTTCGACATTGCAGGCATAGAGCACGGGTTTGGAGGTGAGAAGTTGGAGGCCCTGAAAGACCTTTTCCAGCGCCGGGTCGGCGGGCTTGGCGGTCCGCGCGGGCTTGCCCGCCCGGAGTGCCACGAGCACCGGTTCCAACACGGCGATCAGCTCCTTGGCTTCCTTGTCGCCGGCCTTGGCTTTCTTGGCGGCTTGGTCCGCCCGCCGCTCCAGGCTTTCCAAGTCGGCGATCATCAGTTCGGTCTCCACCACCTCGGCGTCGCGGATGGGGTCCACCGAGCCCTCGACGTGGGTGACGTTCTCGTCCTCGAAGCAGCGCAGCACGTGAACGATGGCATCGACCTCGCGGATGTTGGCCAGGAACTGATTGCCCAGGCCTTCGCCTTTGCTGGCTCCGCGCACCAGGCCCGCGATATCGACGAACTCCAGTTGCGTCGGCACGATCTTTTGCGGCTTGGCGATGGCGGCGATGGCATCGAGCCGCGGGTCGGGCACGGCGACGCGGCCCACGTTGGGCTCGATGGTGCAGAACGGAAAGTTGGCGGCCTGCGCCGCGGCCGTGGCCGTGAGCGCATTGAAGAGGGTCGACTTGCCGACGTTGGGCAAGCCGACGATGCCGCAATTAAAACCCATGGTTATCGTGGCTCCGTGTTGGACGTTTCTTTGGCGTCGTCTTTGGGCGGCTTGGTGAGCAGCGCCACCTTGGTCATGAACTTGTTCTCGTCGCCCGCGATCAGGTGCGGCGCGGCCGTGGCCACGGCGTCGAGGAAGGGCTCGAGCCAGGCTTGGTCTTCGCTGGTGAAGTCATGCAGCACGTAATTCTTCACCATGGTCTTTTCCGCCGGGCGCCCGACACCGAGACGGACTCGCCAGGTCTCGGGGCCGATGTGGGCATCGATGCTCTTGATGCCGTTGTGGCCCGCGCTGCCGCCGCCGAGCTTCACCCGGATGCGCCCCGGCAGCAGTTCGATCTCGTCGTGGAGCACGATCACGTCCTCGGGCGCGATCTTGTGGAACCGCGCGGCCTCGCCCACGGCCTGGCCCGACAGGTTCATGAACGTGCCGGGCTTGAGGGCCAGCACCTTGGTCTCGCCGATGGTGCCTTCGGCGATCAGGCCCTGGAAGCGTGCGCGCCACGGGCCGAAGCCGCAGGCGCGGCAAATGCGCTCCACCGCCATGAAGCCGATGTTGTGACGATTGTGGGCGTGGACCGATCCCGGATTGCCAAGCCCCACCAACAGACGCATGGCGCCCCCCGAG
>JANRJL010000022.1:0-6322 GCA_033763995.1 Rhodospirillaceae bacterium
GGTTTGCCCAGCTCGATGCGCGTCAATAAACGCCACCGCGTGCCGCCTGTTATTTTTCCGGTGTTTTTGCACCGCGAAACAGGCCGCCACAATTGTGATGCGTGATTTCAAGGAGTTAGCCGCGCCGTGAATTACCTGATCTCAAATCAGGGTCTTTCGAGATTCGTTGTCGGCCAAGGGCTTAGCTTGGCCGCAGCCTGTTCTCGTGTGGGGCCCCCTGAAATAACAGGGATAACAGGCGTCATGAACAACCGTTGCGCGCACCCCATACCAACAAGAGTCACAAATCACTGTCGTCCTGGGACTTGTTCCCAGGACCCAGGGTGGCAGGACTCGACGCACGTTGAAAAAGCCGGTGCTGCCGCATGGCAAGGCATTCCCAACCCCTGGACCCCCCGGGTCCGCGCGCAGCGCGGCCCGAGGGCAAGCTCTGGCATGAAGCCCAGGGTGACACCCTATTTTTTGACAACGCCGTGTGCAGGTCCAACCGAATCGGACGATCGCTTGGCCCGCGCAAAGTTGGAAATCGATTTCAGGCGAACAGGAGCGCCGCGCGAATTGTTTGCTCAGCGATCAGGCGCGGCTAGCATATCCACGTCGCGGGCGCGATGGGTCGAGCGCCATATGGAGCTGCTGCTCGCCCGCGCAGCGCGCGCGGATTTCGGCCAAGACCACCCCCAGCGCCGCGCGCACCGGCACGGCGTTGCGCAAGATGAGGCCGGCGGGGCGATCGATGCGCCCGCCCGGCAATTTGAGCAACACGAGTTCGCCGCGCTTGAGTTCCGGCGCGATGAGGTGGATCGGCAAAAAGCTGATGAAGCCGTGGTGTTGCACCAGAGATTTGATCAGGCTGAGCGAGTTGGTGCGCGTCGTCGTCACGGGCAGGGGCAGCCCGTCCTTGGCGAAAAGATGGGCGTAGGACTCCGACACATGCGGCTGGTTGACCACCACCCAGCGCGCGTCGAGCAGATCCGTCGGCGTCAGGTTGCGCTTGCGCGCCAAGGGGTGGCGGGCCGAAATGGCGGTCACCGCGGTCACCGTGAGCAAGGGCTCCAGGCTCAGGTCGTTGGCCGTGGAACTGACCGGAAAGTTGGTGAACAGCGCGTCGATGCGCCCGTCGCGCATCTGCTCGACCAAGTCCTCGAAAAAACCCTCGGTCACGGACAACTGCAGTTTGGGATGCTTCTCGGTGACCTGGGCGACCACGTCGTCCATGATGGCGGCGGCGAACATCGCGCCGATGCCGATGTTGACCTGCCCCATGGCGCCCGATTCCACGCCGGCGACGTCCTCGCGCGCCCGCTGGCACTCGTTCAAGATCAGCTTGGCGTGTTGATAGAACAGCGCGCCGGCCGGGGTCGGCACCACGCCGCGCGGCTTGCGGTCGAGCAGGCGGGCCCTGAGCATGTCCTCGAGCGACTTGATGCTGCGCGTCAGCGCCGGCTGGCTCAAATGCACCTTGCGCGAGGCCCGCGACAAATTGCCGCACTCGACCACGGCGACAAAATGGCGCAGCTGACGAAATTCCATGGCGGCTTCCCCGGCGACCGCCCCATTGCATGCATGAGATGCATGGTTTGGTCGACCAATTGTACTTGTAAGTATAAGGTGCCGCCGCATAATCGTCGAGTTGCTTTGTCCCGGATGAGAAGCCTCATGACCCTGAATACCAGCGCCCTCAACACCAAGCCCTTGCGCCCCATTTCCGACGAGGACCGCGCGGTTTATGCCCGCGACGGCGTCGTCTGCCTGCGTCAAGTCTTCAGCCCCGAGTGGATCGAGTTGCTGCGCCCCGTGGCGCGCCGCTTGGTGGTGGACAAGCACGATTTCGGGTTGCTGCCGACGATTCCCGGCCGCTACTTGGCGCGCACCATCCCCGAGTTCCGCAAGCTGGTGTTTGACTCGCCCTTGGCCGAGGCCTGCGCGCGGGCCATGGGGTCCAAGACCGCGCGCTTTTTCTTTGACGAGATTTTCGCCAAGTCGCCGACCTCGGCGGAAAAAACCATTTGGCACACCGACCGCATGGGCTGGCCCGTGGTGGGCCAAATGGTGCCCTCGCTGTGGGTGCCACTGACGCCGATCACCAAGGACAACAGCCTGGAATGCATCGCGGGCTCCCACACCCAAGACGTCAAGTACTGGCTGTTCTCGCCCAACGCGCGGAAAATGATCAAGCCGGCCGACCGCGTGCCGCATCCCGACGGCGAGGCCCTGCGCAAGGACCCCGCCAACCGCTTCCTGACCTGGGACATGGAGCCCGGCGACATGCTGGTGGTTCACCCGTGGACGCTGCATTACTCCAGCGGCAATCCCAGCCCCGATTGGCGCATCGCGGTCTCGGTGCGCATGTTCGGCGACGACATCCGCTGGGCGCCGCGCCCCGACTGCGTGAATTTGGCCGGTGTCAGCTTCGACGAGATGATCGAGGGCGAACCGCCGGCGGGGCCCTTGTTCCCGCTGCTGTGGTCCGAAACCGGCCAGCGCGACGGCGACGCGGATTATCCGCGCGGTTTCGCGACGACGTGGACCCGCGGGCGTCAAGAGGAAATCAACCCCTACAAGCTGTTCAACGCGCTCCAGCAGACCAAAGCGGCCGAGTAGCGCCGCGCGACACACAGTTTGGCCGCAGACGGACGCGGGTGGGGTTTCGTGAACACTGCGGACTATATCATTGTCGGAGCGGGCTCGGCCGGTTGCGCCCTGGCCTACCGCCTCTCCGAGAATCCAAACAACACCATCACGCTGCTGGAGGCCGGCCCGGCCGACTGGTCGCCCTACATTCATGTTCCGGCGGCCATCATCAAGGCGGTGGGCAATCCATCGCTGGATTGGTGCCACTTGGCCGAGCCGGACCCGTCGCGCAACGGTCGCGTCGATTTGTGGCCGGCGGGCAAGGTGCTGGGCGGCAGCAGTTCCATCAACGGCATGCTGTTCGTGCGCGGCCAGGCGGCCGACTACGACGGCTGGGCGGCCTTGGGTCATGGCGGCTGGGCCTTCGCCGACGTGCTGCCCTATTTCAAGCGCATGGAGTCCTTCGCCGACGGCGATGCGGCCATCCGTGGTCGCGACGGACCCTTGAGCGTTTCCCATTTGCGCAGCCGCCATCTCATGGGCGACATTTTCGTCGCCGCCGCGCAACAGGCGGGCATTCCCTTCAATCCCGATTACAACGGCGCCAGCCAAGAGGGCGTGTCGTTCCCGCAGGTGACGCAAAAGCGCGGCTGGCGGCACAGCGCCTCGCGCGCTTACCTGTGGCGCGCGCGGGGCCGACCCAACTTGCGCATCATCACCGGCGCGCGAGCGCAACGGTTGGTGTTCGACGGCAAGACCTGCGTTGGCGTCGAGGTCGTCCACAACGGCCGAGCCGTTCAACACCGTGCCAACCGCGAAGTGATCGTGTCGTCGGGCTCGCTGGGCTCGCCCAAACTCCTGATGCTGTCGGGGATCGGGCCTGGGGCCGATCTGCAACGCCTCGGCGTTCCGGTCCTGGTCGACAATGCCCAGGTCGGCGCCAACATGCTCGAACACCCGCAAGGCATGGTCAGCATCGACGTCAACGTGCGCACCTACAACGTCGACGTGAACAGCCCGCGCATCCTGTGGTACTTGGCGCGCTGGTTGGTGATGGGTGATGGCCCGGCGGCCAGCCCCTATCCGCACGCCGTCGCGTTCTTCAAGTCGACGCCCGACCAGCCCAAGCCCGACGTGCAGGTGATGTTGGGGCCCTTCGCCTTCGACTTCACGCCCCAGGGCATCGTGCCTTATCGCAAGCCCGCCGTAACGGCGGCCTTTAACGTCACGCTGCCCAACAATCCGGGGCGCCTGTCGCTGCGCTCGGCCGATCCCAACGCGCCGCCGATCATCGCCCATAGCCTCTACGCCTCGGCCGATGATTTGCGCACCACGGTCACCGCCGCGCGCGTGATTCGCAAGATTTTCCGCTCCGACGCCTTCAAGCCCTACCTGGTGCGCGAGCGCCTGCCCGGCCCCGAGGTCGAGAGCGACACGGAGTGGGAAGAATATCTGCGCCGCACCAGTTTCTTGGGCTATCATCCGGTGGGGACGTGCCGCATGGGCGCGGAAGAGGGAGGCGTGGTGAGTTCGAGTTTGAAGGTTCATGGCGTGGAACGCCTGCGGGTGGCGGATGCCTCCATCATGCCGACGCTGGTCAGCGGCAACACCAACGCCGCCGCCATCATGATCGGCGAGCGCGCCGCCGATTTGATTTTGGGGGCGTGATGTCAGGACCATCGGGCAAGGCCCCCGATTTTTCGTTCCGCAGCGAACCCTATGCCTGGTACGTGGTCGGCGTCCTCAGCGTCACCAGCATCATCGCCTTCATCGACCGGCAGATCATCAATCTGCAGGTGGAACCCATCAAACAAGATTTGGGCATCAGCGACACCCAGATCAGCCTGCTGCAAGGCTTCGCCTTTGTCTTGTTCTACACGGCCATGGCGATTCCGCTGGGGCGGCTGGCCGACGGCACCAACCGCAAGTGGCTGATCGTCGGCGGCATGTTCCTGTGGACCTGGGCCACGGCGGCCTGCGGCCTCGCCAAGACCTATGCTCAACTGTTCGCCGCGCGCATGTTCATCGGCGTGGGCGAGGCGACCTTGTCGCCGGCGGGATTTTCCATGCTGGCGGATTATTTTCCGCGCCAGAAGCTGGGCCGCGCCATCGGCATCTTCACCGGATCGAGTTTTCTCGGCACCGGCATTGCCCTGTTGCTGGGCGGTTTTCTGATCGCGGCCCTCACCGAGATGGGCGATGTCACGCTGCCGGTCGTCGGCACGCTCAAGACGTGGCAGATGACGTTCATCGCGGTGGCGATACCCAGCTTCCTGTTTTTGCTGCTGATGCTGACCGTGCGCGAGCCGCCGCGTCAGGACGTGGCCGCCCAACGCCAGGCCACCGCCAGCAAGGCGTCGATCGGTGAAGTGATCGCCTTCATTCGCGCCAACTGGGGCGTGTTCGGCGTGATCTACATCGGCTTCAGCATCCTGGCCTCGGTGCAATTCGGCCTGGGGGCCTGGATTCCGAGCTTCTTCATCCGGGTGCACGGCTACACGGCGGGCGAGATCGGCGTGGCCTACGGCATTCTGGTGACCGTTCTCGGCACGCTCGGCACCGTGGCGGGCGGGTTCCTGTGCGACTGGCTGGCTCAGCGCGGTTACGCCGACGCCAATCTGCGCACCGCCATCATCGCGGCCGTGCCGACCATTCCTCTGGTCGCGTTGTTTCCCCTGGTGAGCGATCCGCAAGTCGCGTTGATGATCGTGGCGCCCATGTGCTTCCTGGGCTCCATGCCCTTCGGCGCGGGCACGGCGGCGATTCCCATGATTAGCCCCAACCGCATGCGGGCGCAGTTGGTGGCGGTTTATCTGCTGGTGGCCAACCTCATCGGCCCGGGGCTCGGGCCCTGGTTGATCGCCGTCTGCACCGACTATGTGTTCCATGATCCGAAAATGGTGGGCATGTCGATCGTGATCGTCTGCACGACGTTGATTATTCTGGGCACGGCGGTGCTGCTGGCGGGCGTGAAGGCGTTCCGCCGCACCGTCGAGCAAGCCGCCATATGAGTACCCCGCTGCGCGCGCGCCTGGCCTCGGGCAAGATCCTGCCCATGCCGGGTATTTTCGATGCCCTCAGCGCGCATATCGCCGCGCGAGCGGGCTTCGAGGGCGTGTTCCTGTCGGGCTCGGCCTTGGCCTACACGCAGTTGGCGCGGCCCGATTTCGGGCTCACGACCATCACCGAGGTGGCCGACACGCTGGCGCGGATTCGCGACCGCGTGGAGATTCCGGTGTTGGTGGACGCCGACAGCGGTTTCGGCAACGCGCTCAACGTGGCGCGCACGGTCAAGGTGCTGGAACACGCCGGCGCCGCCGCCATCCAGATCGAGGATCAGATCAACCACAAGCGCCCGGGCGACCTGCAGGCGCGGCCCTTGGTGTCGGTCAGCGAGATGGTGGGCAAGATCAAGGCGGCGTTGGACGCGCGCGCGTCCGAGAGCACGCTCATCAGTGCAAGGTCCGACGCGCCCTTCACGGAAACCTTCGACCAAGCCTTGGCCCGCGCCCAGGCCTACGCCGAGGCGGGCGCCGACATCATTTTCGTCGAGGGCTTGTCGGAGCTGGCCCACTTGCAGCGCCTGACGGCGGCCTTCAGGGGCCAGAAACCGCTGCTGCACAACGTCATCGACGGCGGCAAGTCGCCGGTGACGACGGCCGCCGAACTGCAGGCCTTGGGTTACGCCATCGTGCTGTTCCCAGGGGCGGCGGTGCAATCGGCGGCCACGGCCATGGAGAAAGCGCTGACG
>JANRJL010000023.1:0-8442 GCA_033763995.1 Rhodospirillaceae bacterium
CCTCGATGTAGTGGGTGGTGAGGATGATGGTGACGCCTTGGTCGCGCAGGCTTCGCACCAGGCCCCACATGTCGCGGCGCAATTCCACGTCGACGCCCGCCGTGGGTTCGTCGAGGAACAGAATCTCGGGCTCGTGCGACAAAGCCTTGGCGATCATCACCCGGCGCTTCATGCCGCCCGAGAGCGTCATGATCTTGTCGTGGCGCTTGTCCCACAGCGACAGGTCGCGCAGCACCTTTTCAAGGTAGGCGTCGTTGCGCCCGTGGCCGAACAAGCCCCGGCTGAAGACGACCGTGGCCCACACGGTTTCAAAAGCGTCGGTGGTGAGTTCCTGGGGCACCAAGCCGATCTTGGCCCGCGCCGGGCGGTACTCGCGCTGGATGTCGTGGCCGTCGGCCAGCACTTTTCCGCTCGTCGGCGTGACGATGCCGCAGACGATGTTGATGAGCGTGGTCTTGCCGGCCCCGTTGGGGCCCAGCAGCGCGAAGATTTCGCCGCGCGCGATGTCCAGCGACACGCCCTTGAGCGCGCTCAGACCCGAAGCGTAGGTTTTGGTCAGATTAGAGATGGAGATGATCGCGGACATGCCGTGCTAACCCCATGGACCGCGCGGCCGATCGGACCCCGCGCGCGGAACCGAGCCGCCGCGCCGGATGCGAATGGGCCGCTTTTCGTAAGCGAAGGCGCGGCTGTGGGCGGGCTCGAACACCGGCACCTCGCGCTTCTTGAAGAAGAACACCAGCACCGCGCCCGCCACGAAGCCGCCGATGTGGGCCATGAAGGCCACACCCGGCTCGCCGGGATCGACGTTCATGGAACTCAGCAACTGCCCCCCGAACCAGAAGCCCAGCACGATGAAGGCGGGCACGTTCCACACCGAGATGTAGATGATGATCCACACGAAGACGCGGATGTTGGCGCGCGGGTGCAGCACCAGATAGGCGCCGAGAATGCCCGAGATGGCGCCCGAGGCGCCGATCATGGGGATCTCCGAGTTGGGCGCGGCGATGATTTGGGCGATGGCCGCCGCCACGCCGCACAGCAGATAAAAGAGCAGATAGCGGCGGTGACCGAGCGAGGCCTCGATGTTGTCGCCGAAGATCCACAGGTAGCCCATGTTGCCCAGCAGATGCATCCAGCCGCCGTGGAGAAACATGGAGGTGAAGATCGTCGCCCAGGCCGGCAGCACGTCGATGCGCGGGTCCAGCTCCGCCGTGCCCAACAGATTTCCGGGCACCAGGCCGAACATGTACACCGCCGCCTCGTCGGCGCCCTGGGGCAGCGAGACCTGCCACAGGAACACGACCACGCAGGCGGCGATGAGCGTGTAATTGACGAAAGGCGTGGTGGCGTGGGGGTTGTCGTCGCCGATGGGCAGGAACATGGGGATTTACCTCCGGGCGCCGAGCAGTTGGGCGACATGGTCGAGACGGGCCTTCACCACCGCTTCCATCCGCGGCGTCATGCGAAAGCCGTCGTCAAGCCCTGAGCGCTTCCAGTCGGCCATGGACATGGCGAATTTGCGGCGCTGACGGTCGAGCGCGTTGCCGGGCGAGATGAACTGCTCGCAGGTTTCCGTCTCGATCTTGCGGTGCTTGACCAATTGGCGCAGGCACATGCGGTAGAGCGTGTCCTCGGTGCGATGAATGCGGAAGTCGTCCTCTTCCGGGAAGCCCTTGATCCAGTCGTGCCAGATGCGCCGCACGCAGAAATTGATGGGGTTGCTCTCGTCGATGGAGGGCGGCCAGTCGGGATGCATGGGCAAGTCGATGCGCGTGCGGGTGAAGACATAGCCCAGGGTATCGTCGGCCAGCAGCGCCGACAGGCAGGCGTGAACGTGGCTGTCGAAAAACACGTCGTCGGCATCGAGGAAAAACAGGAATTGCGCGGCCGATTGCCGCACGCCCTCGTTGCGCGAGAAGCCGGGGCCGCGATTCCTCGCGTTGCGCACATGGCGCACGCGGGAGTCCTTGGCATTCCAGGCTTTCGCGATCTCGGGCGTCGAGTCGGTGGAGGCGTCGTCCACCACGATCACCTCGGCCTCCACGGCCAGGCCCTGCAATTGTATACAATTGTTGACCGAGGCCAGGGCGCTGGCCAGGGTGCGCCCGAGCGTCAACGCGGCATTATAGGCCGGGATGACGATGGCGGCGGTGGGCGGCAAGCGGATCATGGACGCTCAAAACTCCTCGAATTGTATACAATTCCTGTCATTTTCCGCCTGTTATGCCTGTTATTTCAGGCTTGGCGCGAAAATAACAGGCGCGAGCCACGATCGAGCAGCGCGGTATTTTCATTGGCTGCTCGCTCTAACTCTTTGTTGTCGCATCGCTTTTGCCGAAAACCGGAAGCCCACTTTTCGGCGCGATGCTTTGCCCGGCCGTGGATTGTGGGGAAAACCCCACGCCACGGCCAGACCTCTCAAGCCAAACCTGTCCTGAAGTGAGCGCTTCGCCGCGGGGAAAACCCCGAGCCGCTCAGATATGAATCGCCCGCTTGTCGACGTTGAGTGCCGCTTCCTTCACCGCCTCGCCCAATTGCGGATGGGCGTGGCAGGTGCGCGCGATGTCTTCCGATGATGCGCCGAATTCCATGCCCAGCGCAACTTCCATGATGAGGTCGCCGCCCGAGGGCCCGATGATGTGGCAGCCCAGCACGCGGTCGGTGGCGGCGTCGGCCAAGATTTTCACGAAACCGTCCATGTCGCCGTTGCTGCGCGCGCGGGAGTTGGCGGTGAACGGAAACTTGCCCGCCTTGTAGGCGACGCCCGCCTCCTTCAACTGCTCCTCGGTCTTGCCCACGCCGGCCACCTCGGGCCACGTGTAAACCACCGAGGCGATGGCATCATAATTGATGTGCGCGGTTTGCCCGGCGCACAGCTCGGCCACGGCCACGCCCTCGTCCTCGGCCTTGTGGGCCAGCATCATGCCGCCGATGACGTCGCCGATGGCGAAGATGCCTTCGACGTTGGTCTGGTAGTGTGTATCGGCCTCGACGAATCCTCGCGGAGACATCTTCACGCCCGCCTCGGCCAGGCCCAAGCCCGCCGTATAGGGCCTGCGGCCCACGGCCACCAGCACCACGTCGGCTTTCATCTCGGTGGCGGCACCTCCTTTGGCGGGCTCAATGGAAAGTGTGACGCCGTCCTTGCCGGGCACGGCCTTGGTGACCTTCTGGCCCAGCATGAATTTCATGCCCTGCTTTTCGAGGATGCGCTGCATCTGCTTGCGCACCTCGCCGTCCATGGGCGGGAGGATGAAATCCAGGAATTCGACCACCGTGACTTGCGCGCCCAAGCGGCGCCACACCGAGCCCATCTCAAGCCCGATGACGCCGGCCCCGATGATGACCATGGTCTTGGGCACTTGCGGTAGCGACAAGGCGCCGGTGGACGAGACGATCCGGTTTTCGTCGATGGCGATGCCGGGCAGCGGCGTCACCTCGGAGCCCGTGGCGATGACCACGTACTTGGCGGTGTAGGTGGTGTCGGAGCCGTCGAGGCCCTTCACCGCCACTTGGTGCGCGCCGGTGGTCGCCTTGGCGATTTTGCCGGTGCCCTTGAGGTAGGTGACTTTGTTTTTCTTGAACAGGAACTCGATGCCGGTGGTGTTCTGCTTCACCACGTCGTCCTTGCGGGCGAGCATGGTGGCTAGGTCCAGCTCCACCTTCGCCACCTTGATGCCGTGGGCGGCGAAGGAGTGGTTGGCCTCCTCGAACAGGTGCGAGGACTGCAGCATGGCCTTGGAGGGGATGCAGCCGACGTTGAGGCAGGTGCCGCCCAGCGCCCCGCGATTTTCCACGCAGGCCGTCTTGAGGCCCAGTTGCGCGGCGCGAATGGCACAAACGTAGCCGCCGGGCCCGCCGCCGATGACGATGACGTCGAAAGAGTCGGACATGTTCTACTCCACTATCGTCGTCCTCGGGCCCCCGGGTTCGCGCGAAGCGCGACCCGAGGATGAACTTGACCCGAGGATCCAGGGGACCCAGGGTTATGAGCACCGAAGTTAAGTGCTTACTCATTTGTCGTCCTGGGATTTATTCCCAGGACCCAGAGTCACAACACGGTTGGAATTTGTTGCCCTGGGTCCTGGGGACAAGCCCCAGGACGACAGTTGTGCTTACGCGCGCGCTGACCTCACATATCCAACACAAGGCGGCCGGGGTCTTCCAGGCCTTCCTTGATGCGCACCAGGGCGGTGACGGCCTCGCGGCCGTCGATGTTGCGGTGATCGTAGCTCAGCGCCAGGTACATCATGGGCCGCGCCACGATGGAACCGTCGTCCAGCACCACGGCGCGCTGCTTGATGTTGTGCATGCCCAAAATCGCCGACTGCGGCGTGTTGAGGATGGGCGTGGACAGCATCGAGCCGTAGATGCCGCCGTTGGAGATGGTGAAGGTGCCGCCGGTCATTTCCTCGATGGTCAGCTTGCCGTCGCGCGCCTTGCGCCCGAAGCCGGAAATCTCGGCCTCGATCTCGGCGAAGGATTTGATGTCGCAGTCGCGCACCACCGGCACCACCAGACCCTGGGGCGTGCCGACCGCCACGCCGATGTCGTAGAAATTCTTGTAAACCAGCTCGTCGCCCCGGATCTCGCCGTTGACGGCCGGAATTTCCTTCAGCGCGGCCACGCAGGCCTTCACGAAGAACGACATGAAGCCCATCTTCACGCCGTGCTTTTTCTCGAAGCCGTCCTTGTACTTGGCGCGCATGGCCATGACGGCCGACATGTCGACCTCGTTGAACGTGGTCAGCATGGCCGCGGTGTTTTGCGCCTCTTTCAGGCGCTCGGCGATGCGCTTTCTCAGGCGCGTCATCTTGACGCGCTCCTCGCGCGGACCGCGGTTGGGCACGGTGGGCTTCACGGCCTTGTCGCCGCCGGCGGCGATGTAGGCGATGACGTCGGCCTTGACCAAGCGGCCGTCCTTGCCGGTGGCGGGAATCTTGCGCGGGTCGAGCCCGTGCTCATCGACCAAATGGCGCACCGAGGGCGCCAAGGGGAAATCGCCCGCCACGGATACCTTTGACGCTGCCGCGGCGGGAGCCGGTGCGGCGGGTTTGGGCGCTGGAGCAGGCGCAGGCGCAGCAGCTTTCGGAGCCGGCGCGGCAGGTTTCGGTGCCGGAGCGGCAGCCTTGGCGGCTTGCGCGGCAACAGCGCCGGCCCCGCCCAGCGTGCCCAGCACGGCGCCCACGCCCACTTCGGCGCCTTCGGCGGCGAGAATTTCGCTCAGGGTTCCGGCGGCGGGGGCGTTGACCTCCAGCGTCACCTTGTCGGTTTCCAACTCCAGAATAGGCTCGTCGGCGGCGACGGCGTCACCCACCTTCTTGAGCCACTTGGCGACGGTGGCTTCCGTCACCGATTCCCCCAACGTCGGAACTTTGATTTCGATTGTCATGTGCGAGCCCTGTTTTTGAATTCGGTCTTAAAATTTTACTGTCACCCTGGGATTTATTCCCAGGGTCCAGGACTTGAGAACGCCGTCCTTGGCGAGTGGCATGATGCGCGCGGCAAACGTCGCGCTTCGATACCCTGGATCCTGGGCGCGGCCCTGTCCTCGGGTCGCGCTTCGCGCGAGCCCGGGGAGCCCAGGATGACAGTCGGCGAGGACAACGGCTTGATTACCAAAACGCATCATTCGGCCGCCATCTTGATCTTGGTGACGCGGCGGAACGGCTGGGGAATTTGCGCGAGCGGCGTGTTGAGCGCCCATTCCACCAGTTGATTCTGTTCCTTCACATGGGTCCTCATCAGGCCCGTGGCCGGCGAGGCGGCGGGCATGCGCCCGGCGTAGAACGGCCGCTTGGATTTCACGTCGAGGCCCTCCAGCGCGTATTCGATGCGCCGGTCGACGAAGGTCCAGGCGCCCATGTTGGCGGGCTCCTCCTGGCACCATACCACCTCGGCGTTCTTGTACCTGGCCAGCTCCTTGGCCAGCGTGTCCTTGGGCCAGGGATAAAGCTGCTCGACGCGCACGATGGCGACGTCGTCCAGCCCCTTGTCCTCGCGGGTCTGCAACAGGTCGTAATAGACCTTGCCGGTGCAGATCACGACGCGGCGGATCTTGTCATTGGCTGTCAGTTTGCCGGTCTCGCCGATGACGCGCATGAACTTGCCCTTGGGGCCCATCTCGTCCAGCGTCGACACGCAGCGCTTGTGGCGCAGCAGCGACTTGGGCTCGAACACGATCAGCGGCTTGCGGAAGTTGCGGTGAATCTGGCGGCGCAGGCCGTGGAACAAATTCGCCGGCGTGGTGAAGTTGCAGACCTGCCAGTTGTCCTGGCCGCAGAGCTGCAAGTAACGCTCGACGCGCGCCGAGGAATGCTCGGGGCCCTGGCCCTCGTAGCCGTGGGGCAGCAGCATGACCAGGCCCGACAGGCGCAGCCACTTGCTTTCCGCCGAGCAGATGAACTGATCGATGATCATCTGCGCGCCGTTGGAGAAATCGCCGAACTGGGCTTCCCACAACACCAGCGCCTTGGGATCGGCCAGGCTGTAGCCGTACTCGAAGCCCAGCACCGACAGCTCCGACAAGGGGCTGTCGAGCACCTCGAAGCGCGATTGCTTGCCGGGGCGGATGTTGTCGAGCGGGATGTAGCGCGCCTCGGTGTTCTGGTCCACCAGCACCGAGTGGCGCTGCGAGAAGGTGCCGCGGCCGCAGTCCTGGCCCGACAGACGCACCGGATGGCCCTCGACCAATAAAGTTCCATAGGCCAAGGCCTCGGCCGTGGCCCAATCGATGTCCTTGCCGGTGTCGATCATCTCGCGCTTGGACTTGAGCTGGCGCACGATCTTGGAGTTGACCGCGACACCCTCGGGCGCCTTGGAGATGGCGTGACCGACTTCCGTCAGCAACTCCATGCCGGCGCCGGTGGCGTCCTCGCGGAACTCCTCCTCCTCGCCCATGGACGCCATGCCCTTCCATTCGCCCTCGAGCCAGTCGGCCTTGTTGGGCTTGAAGCTGGACGAGGCCTCGAAGTCGGCCTCCATCATGTGCATGAACTTGGCCATCATGCCGTCGGCCTCGGCCTGGGTGTAAAGCCCCTCCTCCACCAGGCGCTTGGCGTAGATGGTGCGCGCGGTGGGGTGCGATTCGATCGCCTTGTACATCAAGGGCTGGGTGAACTTGGGCTCGTCGCCCTCGTTGTGGCCGAAGCGGCGGTAGCAGACGATGTCGAGCACCACGTCGACGCCGAATTCCTGGCGGAACTCGGTGACGATGCGCGCGCAGTGCACGGTGGCCTCGGGGTCGTCGGCGTTGACGTGGAAGATCGGCGCCTCGACCATTTTGGCGATGTCGGTGCAGTACAAGCCCGAGCGCGAATAGCGCGGCGTGGTGGTGAACCCGATCTGGTTGTTGGTGACGACGTGGATGGTGCCGCCGGTGGTGTAGCCCTCGATCTGCGAGAAGCCGAAGCACTCGGCGATGATGCCCTGGCCGGCGAAGGCGGCGTCGCCGTGCAGCAACAGCGCCAACACTTCGCGGCGGGACTTGTCGCCCATGATGGTTTGCTTGGCGCGCACCTTGCCCAGCACCACGGGGTCGACCACTTCCAGGTGCGACGGGTTGGCGGTGAGCGAGAGGTGCACGACGTTGCCGTCGAACTCGCGGTCGGCCGACGTGCCCAAGTGATACTTCACGTCGCCTGAACCTTCGACGCTGTCGGGATTGGGCGAGTTGCCCTGGAACTCCGAGAACAGCGCGGAGAACGGCTTGTGCATGACGTTGACGAGGATGTTCAACCGTCCGCGGTGGGCCATGCCCAACACGACTTGCTTCACGCCCAGCGCGCCGCCGCGCTTGAGGATCTGTTCCAGCGCCGGAATGGTGGCTTCGCCGCCGTCGAGCCCGAAGCGCTTCGTGCCGGTGTACTTGATGCCCAGGAACTTCTCGAAGCCTTCGGCGTCGACGAGGCGTTCGAGGATGGCTTTCTTGCCTTCGGGCGAAAACTTGGGCTGGTTGCGGTCGGGCTCGATGCGCTTTTGCAGCCATTCGCGCTGCTTGATGTCCTGCACGTGCATGTACTCGACGCCGATGGTGCCGCAGTACGTTTGCTTCAGCGCATCCAAGAGTTGGCGCAGCGTGGCCTTGTCGAAGCCCATCACGCCGCCCAGCACGATCTGCCGATCCATGTCGGCCTCGCTGAAGCCGTGATAGGCGATATCGAGTTCGGGGTGCGAGGTGTTCTTGGTCAGCTTGAGCGGGTCGAGGTCGGCCATTTGATGGCCGCGCGTGCGGTAGGCCCGCACCAGGGCGAGCGCGTTGATGGAATCCTGCGCCTGCTTCATCACCGCGGCCTGATCGACGCTGCCGGCGGCGGGCGGTGCGGCTTTCGCATCCCCGTCTTTGCCTTTTGGGCCCTTGCCTTTGGGCGGCGCGACGGGGTCCGGGTCGGGCACGCCGATCACGGCGGCGGGCATCGACCCCCAGCTTGCGCCGTGCAG
>JANRJL010000028.1:0-14279 GCA_033763995.1 Rhodospirillaceae bacterium
GTCGGCGCCGTTGAGCCGCACGATGTCGCCGATGTGCAGGTTGACCTTGCCCGCCTTCACGAGCGCGTACATCTGATCGACGGTGGCCTGCATGCCGCGGAACTCGTTGCGCCGGTGCACCAGCGACATGCCGGCCACCAAGTCGTTGAGGTTCACCGTCCAGTCGAGCGCGGAATCGCCGCCGCCCGCGATCATCACGTTCTTGCCGCGAAAGTTCTCTTTCTTGCGCACGGCATAGAACACCGATTTGCCCTCGAAGGCCTCGATGCCCTCGATCTTGGGTTTCTTGGGCGTGAAGCTGCCCCCGCCCCCGGCGATGCAGATGACCGGCGCCTCGATCGCGGTGCCGGCGTCGGTCGTGAGCCGCCACTTGCCGGTGTCGAGCTTGGTCAGCGAGGCCGCCATCTCGCCCAGATGCATGGTGGGCTTGAACGGTTCGATCTGCGCCATCAGATCGTTGACCAATTCCTGGCCGGTGATCTTGAGGCGGCTGGGGATATCGAGAATGATTTTTTCCGGGTACAGCTCGGCGCATTGGCCGCCGACCTTGTCCATGATGTCGACGACGTGGGCCTGCAGGCCCAGGAGGCCCAGCTCAAACACGGCGAACAGGCCCACCGGGCCCGCGCCGACAATGATCACGTCCGTGCTGTGCGTGTTCGCGCCCGCGTCTGGCATGTCGCCCGTCCCCCTAACGATTTGCCGCCCCGGCTTGGAACGCTCGCCATTGGTCCGGGGTATCGAGATCCGTCACCACCGCAGTGTCGTCAAAAGCCATCTCGCAAACAAGGCCTTCATGGGCCCCGATCAGGTGCCGGGCGCCGACGTCTCCGGCCAGGGTTTTCATCTCGGCGAAGAACCGCCGCCCCCACAGCACCGGATTGCCGCGCTTGCCCGCGTGCGTGGGCACCACGATCTCGCGCGCACCGGCGGGGTCGAAGCCCGCCATGAGCCTGGACAAATGCGCGGGCGTGAGCAGCGGCATGTCGCCCAGGCACACCAGTGCCGCGTCGGCATCGGGCGCCAGGGCGTCAAGCCCGGCCTTGAGCGACGTCGAGAGCCCCTCGGCGAAGTGAGCGTTGTGAACCACGCGCACGGCGAGGCCCTTCACGGCCGCCCGCACGGCCTCGGCCTCATGGCCGGTGACCACGACCACATCGCTGGGCTTGGCGGCCAGTGCGGCCATGACGGTGCGGCGGATCAGCGGCACACCGTCGACGGCCTTGAGCAATTTGTTGTCGCCGCCCATGCGGCTTGATTTGCCAGCGGCCAAAATCAGTATGGCGATGCGATGAGGATGCGGCGGCGTTTCGGCGCGCACGACCTGATCGCGCGGCAAGGGCCGGGCCGGCGTGTCCACCAGCAAGCCGCCCGCGCCCATGTTCATGATGTCGCGGCGCGCGACGGGAATGTCGGCGGCCAGGCGTTGCAGCACCCAATCGAGGCCGTTGAGCTTGGGCGAGCGCGCGCAGCCGGGCAGCACCAGGGCGTGAGCCTGGCCGATGCGGCCAATCGCGAGCAAATTGCCGGGATCCACCGGCATGCCGAAGTGCTCGATGACGCCGCCCGCCGCGACGATGGCGGCGGGCCCCACGTCGCCGCGATCCACCGTGGCCGAGGCCCCGGCGATGAGAACGATCTCGGCCCGCGCGGCCAGCGCCTGTTTGATTTCAGCCGCGATGCCGCCGGTGTCGTGGGCGCAGCGCGCGACGGTGTCCAAGCTCGCGCCCACATGACGCAAGCGTTCGCGCGTGATCTCGGTGGTCGAGGCGATCACCGACTCTTTCAGGCCCGGCAGCACGGTGTTGATCAGCGCGCAGCGCTTGGCGCGATAGGGCACGAAGCGCACGGGCGGGTTGGCCAGCGCCGCATCGAGCTTGGCCATGCTGGCGGCCGAGACCGCGAAGGGAATGATTTTCACCGTGGCAATGGTCTGCCCCGCGCCGACGGCGGTTTTATCGGCCAGCGTGGCGATGGTCGCCGCCTCGTCGATGGCGTTGGCGGCGTCGACGGCGGCGGCATCGACCAGCACGATGCCGTCGGCCGTGGCCTCCAAGTTGCAGCGCCCCGTACGGGCCTCCGACAATGTCACGCCCGCGCCCGCCAGATGCTTGGCGATGTGCGCGGCGGCGGCATCTTCGGGCACGTCGCCCGCTTCCAGTTTCGCGCCGATGACGCTCGCCACACCCTGGCGCTGCAAGGCCGCGATGTCGTCGGGCCCGATCACGCGGCCTTTCTTCAGCGTCAGGCCGTCGCGGCGCAGCGTATGCGCCAGAATGACGCCAAGGGCCTCGGCGAGCGCAAAGGTTCCGAATTTCATTTGGCCTCGGCCCGCAGCGTCGCGACGAGTTGCGCGACGATGGACACCGCGATCTCGGCGGGTGAAACGGCGTTGATGTCCAGGCCCACGGGCCCGTGAATGCGCGCGAGCGCGGCGTCATCGAAGCCGTCGCCCTTCAGGCGCTGCAAGCGTTTCGCATGAGTTTTGCGGCTGCCGAGCGCGCCGATATAGAACGCGGGCGAGCGCAGCGCGGCGGCGAGCGCCGGATCGTCGAGCTTGGGATCGTGGGTGAGCGTGACCACGGCGGTGCGCGCGTCGGGCCTGGCCTTTGCCATGCCGTCGTCGGGCCAGTCCTCGATGGCCGTGGCGCCCGCGAGCTTGCTCGACGCCAAAAACGCCGCGCGCGGATCGATCACGATCACCTCGAAGCCCGCGAGCTTGGCGATGGGCACCAGGGCCTGGGCGATATGCACCGCGCCCACCACGATCAAGCGCGGCGCCACGCCGTAAACGCGCACGAACAAAGTTGAGTCGGGCAAAAAGCCCGAAGTGTCGGCGGCCATCATGCGCCGCACTTCGGTTAGTTGAGCATCGCTCAGCGCGAGGCTGCCGCTGGCGCCGCCCGAATCAGCCATCGCATACGCAGAGCCTCGCGTATCGGCGACCCAAGCGCAGGATTGCTTTTGCGAAATGCGTCGGGCCAACGCGGTCAAGAGATCGAGCTTCATTCGACCGCGTCCACGAACACATGCACCTTGCCGCCGCAGGCAAGCCCCACGTCCCAGGCCATCTCGTTGGTGACGCCGAATTCGAGCATCTTCGACTTTCCGCTTGCCATGACTTCGCGCGCGGCCTCGATCACCGCGCCCTCGATGCAGCCGCCCGAGACCGAGCCGACGAAATCGCCGGCGTCGTTGACGGCCATGTGACTGCCCACGGGTCGCGGCGACGAGCCCCAGGTTTGCACCACGGTGGCGAGCGCGGCCTTGCGTCCGGCGGCACGCCAGGCGGCAACTTGATCGAGGATATTGGTTTCAGACATCGCAAGGTCCTCTAAGCCGCCGAGCGCAACTCGCGCCGCGCCGTGTTCACATCGGACAGCGCCGCGATGAGGCCCGCGAGGCTATCGAGATTATGCACCGGGCGAAACTCGTCCACGAAGGGCAACATCGCTTGAATCCCCAAGGATTTGGGTTCGAAGGCCGCGTAACGCAACAACGGGTTCAGCCAAATCAGGCGACGGCACGAGCGCTGCAGCCGGCGCATTTGAGCCGACAGCCCCTCGCCACCGTCGCGGTCCAAGCCATCGGTGATCAGCAGCGTGATCGCCCCCTGGCCCAGCACGCGGCGCGACCACAGACGATTGAACTCGGCCAACGTGTGGCCGATGCGCGTGCCGCCGGACCAGTCCCGCACCGTCTTGCCGACGCGGGCCAAGGCCACGTCGGGGTCGCGATGCGCCAGCTCGCGCGTCACGTTGGTCAGGCGCGTGCCGAACAGAAACACGTGCACCCGGTCGCGGTCGTTGGTGACGGCATGGAGAAAATGCAACAGCATGCGCGAATAAGACGCCATGGAGCCGGAGATATCGCACAGCACCACCAGCGGCGGATGACGAGTGCGCGGTTGACGGCGGGCCAAGGCCACCACCTCGCCGCCTTGGGTCATGAGGCGCAGCGTGCGGCGCATGTCGATGCGGGCACCCGATGGGCTGGGCGCGAAACGGCGCGTGCGCACCTCGGGGATGGGCAATCGTAGTCGCGCGATCAGTTGCTTGGCCTCGGACAGCTCCGCCGCGCTCATGGTCTCGAAATCCTGGCTGCGCAATTTTTCCGACGCCGACCAACTGGCCACGGCCTCGGCGGTTTCCAGCGCTGGCGCTTCGTCCAAGGCTTGCGCGGGCGTGGCGTCGGCGAACGCGTCGGCGATGCGTTGCGTCGCTGGCTTCAAATCCTCCCGCGCGGCGCGCTTGGCCGCTTGATCGATCAGCGACAGACCCTCGCTGTCGGGCGCGGGATTGCGCCAGAAGCGATCAAACGCCAATCGAAAGATATGGCTTTGGGCGTGGCGCTCCACGAACACCGCGTGCAGCGCCCAGAACACGTCCTCGCGGCGCGCGAGGTCGATTTTCGGCAATGCCTCCAGTGCCGCCAGCACCTTGCCCGTGCCGATGGGCACGCCTGCGCGCCGCAAAATGCGCGCGAAGTGCATGACGTTGGCGGGGAACGCAGATTCCATGGCGGCTAGCGATTTTCTCGACCATGCCAGACACGAAGAATCAGGATATCATCATCTTCGACCTCATATCGAAGATCGTAGTCTCCGACGATAACGTGGCGCACTTCACGCGTTTCATATGTGGATAACCGAGCTCCGAGTCTTGGGTGGTCCAACAGGCGCTCGCTCGCGATCGCCAGGTTCAGGACTGCCGATGCAGCGGCCTCTTCGTTCTTGGGCGCGAGAAAAGCATACAACCTTTGCAGGTCGCTCTGGGCAGGACCTGTCCAGATCAACCTCATCGACGCGCACGACGTGTCGGCAACGGCAACGGGTTCTTGGTCCCGAGGCTCTTGGCCCACGCGACGACATCTCTGTGGTCATAGATGTCGCCGGCGTCGACCGCCGCCAAAGCTTCCAACGTCATTTGATGGCGGCGTTCTTCGCGTTCGATCCAGTCAGTCAAAGCTTCCTTGACGATCCAACCGCGCGACCGCTCCATCTGTTCGGCGAGTTTGTCGATTTTTTTGGCGAGCGGCAGCGGCACGTGGGCGGTGAGAACTTTGGTGGCCATGGCGCATCTCCTTAATCAGACTTAATCATACTGATTAATCGTAGCAATTCAAGCAACCCTAGCCCGCCGCCGCGCGCTTGTCCGTCTCCACGCCCTTGGCGGCGACCTCGCCCTTCACGCGCGCGATGTCGTCTTGATATTTCAATACCACGCCCAGCGTGGCATCGACGGTGCCCGCGTCCAGTTCCTGGGCGTTGAGCGCCGTTAGTGCCTGCGCCCAGTCGATGGTTTCGGCCACGCCCGGCGGCTTGAACAGATCGAGCCCGCGCAGCATTTGCACGAACGCGACGATCTGCGCGCTCAGCGCATCGCCCACCCTGGGCATCTTCGCTTTCAGGATGGCGCGCTCGCGGTCCACGGTCGGATAATCGACCCAGTGATAGAGGCAACGGCGCTTCAAGGCGTCGTGGATTTCGCGCGTGCGGTTGGAGGTGATGATGACGATGGGCGGTTCGGCGGCCTTCACGGTGCCCAGTTCGGGGATGGTGATTTGGAAATCCGAGAGCACCTCCAGCAAAAACGCTTCGAAGGGCTCGTCGGTGCGGTCCAACTCGTCGATCAGCAGCACTGGCGGGCCCGCCGCGTCGGCCTCCAGCGCCTTGAGCAGGGGCCGCTTGATGAGAAATTGCTCGGTGTAGATCGACGCGGCCACGTCGCTGCTTTTGCCCGAGGCTTCGGCTAGGCGGATCGCCATGATCTGGCGCGGATAGTTCCACTCATAGACCGCCGAGGCCACATCGAGGCCTTCGTAGCATTGCAGCCGGATGAGCGAACGGCCAAGTGTGGCGGCCAGCACCTTGGCGATCTCGGTTTTGCCCACGCCCGCCTCGCCCTCGAGAAACAGCGGGCGGCGCATGGCGAGCGCCAGGAACAGCGCGGTCGCCAGCGCGCGGTCGGGCACATAGCCCCCGGCACGCAACAGCTCGGCGGCGGCATCGATGGACTGCGGCAGTTTGTGCGGTGGCATGACGGCTATGCAAATCTATTGGCAGACAAATACACTCAGACAAGCGATCTTAGCCCAACTCGCCGCACGCCCGCGCGCAAAATCAGGAGCCTCCGCCATGACCGCCGACGCCAAAATCACGCTGTTCCATTCGCCGAACACCCGCTCCACCTCCGTCGCGGTGCTGCTGGAGGAACTGGGCGCGCCCCATGAGATTCATTGGGTCAACATGAAGGCCGGCGAGCAGCGCAAGCCCGCGTTCCTGGCGGTGAACCCCATGGGCAAGGTGCCCGCCGTGAAGCACGGCGACGCGATCGTCACCGAGCAGGGCGCGCTGTTCATTTACTTGGCCGACCTGTTCCCCAAGGCGGGCCTGACCCCGGCGCTGACCGATCCGTTGCGCGGGCCCTACATTCGCTGGCTGGTCTATTACGGCTCGTGCCTGGAACCGGCGATGGTCGACAAGGCGATGAAACGCGAGCCCGGGCCCCTGGCCATGTCGCCCTACGGCACCTTCGAGGCGGTGATCGACACGATTTCCGGCCAACTCGCCAAGGGCCCCTACCTGTTCGGCGAACGCATCACCGCCGCGGACATTCTGTGGGGCATGGCGATCAAGTGGATGACGGGTTTCAAGCTGCTGCCCGAGCGGCCGGAGTTCGGTGCGTACGTGAAGCGCGTCACGGAGCGGCCGTCGTTCAAGAAGGTCGGCGAGACGGACGCGAAAAAGGTCGCCGAGCACGAGGCCGCGGCGACCAAATCCGGTTAAGTCAGGCGTATTTTCCCGAGAAGTGGGGACCACTTGGCGTGGAAAATACGCCCAACAAGAATCAGCCCGCTTTGGCGGCGCCGGCCATGTCGTTGGCGGCGCGCTTGATGGCCTTGCGGATGCGGTTGTAGGTGCCGCAGCGGCAGATGTTGGTGATGTAGGCGTTGATGTCCTCGTCCGTCGGGTTCGGCACATCCTTCAGCAGCGCCGCCGTGGCCATGATCATGCCCGACTGGCAATAGCCGCATTGCGGCACGTCCTCGGCGATCCAGGCCTTCTGCACCGGGTGGCTGCGGTCCGTCGACAGGCCTTCGATGGTGACGATGTTCTTGTCGGCGGCGAATTCCACGGGGATCGAGCAGGAGCGCTCGGCCACGCCGTCGATATGCACGGTGCAGGCGCCGCAGGCGGCGATGCCGCAGCCGAACTTGGTGCCCGTCAGGCCCAAGGTGTCGCGCAGCACCCACAGCAGCGGGGTTTCGGGGTCCACGTCGACCGTCTTGGCCTGTCCGTTAACCGTGAGGGTGATCGCCATGAGCTGGTCTCCCGTGTGTTGCCGGCGCGAGATGCGCGCGGGCCTCAGTCTTGAATAGTGACGTCATTGTATCTCGGCAAGTCGCGCTGACAAGCATTGCTATTCCATCCCCGGCGCGCGGCGCGCGATCACGATCACCCAGCGGCTGATTTGCCGGACCCTGACCGCGGCATCTCGGGCGACGGATTGGAAAACGTTCACGCTGAGTGATCGTGCCGATTCGCGCAGCGCGAACTCAGAATTTCATAGCCCGCTATTCACACCCTTCCTACGACATGTTGTGGCTGTCAGACCACTTTCACACAAAATAAAGTGACTCTGAGCGATTTTTCTGAGATGATGTCCACATATGGGGACGACTTAAGCAACCCTCGATGTCAGTGGCCTTCGATCGCAATCGTGCCGAACACGCTCTCCCGCAGGCGGAGGGCCAGGGCCCCGCACTCCCCAGCTTCGGGCCATCCCCCATCCCCGCGTTTTTGCGTGAGCCTCCCCCATCGGGAGGCCGTTTCGTTTCAAGCCCACCACAACAGCGTCAAGGAGAGGACCCGCACCACCGTACCGGACCGGCTTCCGGCGTCGCCGGCGGCCGCGCGCTTCATCAGCACAACCAGGAGCACCAGTTCGAAATGGGAAAGAAGTCAGCGCGTAAGCATCGCTATCAAGACGACAATCACGCGGTTCAACTTCACGCCATTCCTGGGGGATGGGATCCCCTCGACGAGCATCGGGACCAAAGCTTCGTTCGTAACGTCAAGCCGCGCAGCGACAATCAGCGCCGCTTGATGGAAGCCATCGAGACGCGCCCCTTGACCCTGGCCTTGGGCCCGGCGGGCACCGGCAAGACCTATCTCGCCATCGCCTCGGCGGTGAAAAAACTCGAGCAAGGCCGCATCGACCGCATCGTGCTTTCGCGCCCCGCCATCGAGGCCGGCGAGGCGCTTGGGTATCTGCCCGGCACCATGGAAGAGAAAATGTCGCCTTACCTGCGCCCGCTTTACGATGCGCTCAGCGACCGCATGGGCGGCAAGCGCCTGCGCCAATATTTGACCGACGGCACCATCGAGATCGCGCCCATTGCCTACATGCGCGGGCGCACGCTCAACAATTCCTTCGTCGTCATCGACGAAGCCCAGAACTGCACCTACGGCCAGATCAAGATGCTGCTCACGCGGTTGGGCTGGCATTCGACCATGGTGATCACCGGAGATCCGGATCAAAGCGACCTGCTGCCGGGCGTGTCGGGCCTGTCGGACGTCGCCGCGCGCTTGGAAAAAGTCGCCGATATCGAGGTTGTGCGGTTGACGCCGCAAGACGTGGTGCGCCACCCGTTGGTGGCGTGCATGCTTGCGGCGCTTTAGCCAACCGCACTGAAGGGGTGCGTCCCTGAAACTTGGGGCGGTGTCGCAAGACACCGCCCTCTTTTTTTATGCGGCCCCCGAATCTGACCACAGAACCAGGACGCTGCCAACGCCGCACCGATGAAATTTCGGCGACGGGCGGCGGGCGATAAACATAGTCTTCTCAATGATTTAGAAAGCCGGGCGGCGATTTAGCGGTTGGTCACCACGGCCCGCAGGGGTGCTGGCGCCGGGGCCACCTCGACGCGGTCGCGGCCCTCGCGCTTGGCCTTGTAGAGCGCCTCGTCGGCGCGTTTGAGCGTCAAATCGATGGTGGGCTCATTGAGCGCGAACTGCGCCACGCCCAAGCTGACCGTGATGTTGATCTGGCCCTTGACGGACTCGATGGGCGTCGTCGCAATACCGACCCGCAGGCGCTCGGCCAGAACGATGGCGGCCTCCAGCGACGTTTCGGGCAGCAGCACCGCGAACTCCTCACCGCCCAAACGGGCCAAAACGTCGGTGATGCGCAACTTCTCCAGGCAGGTCTTGGTCATGCTGCGCAGCACGATGTCGCCGACGTCGTGGCCATAGGTGTCGTTGACGCGCTTGAAGTGGTCGATGTCGATGGCGATCACGGTGAAGGACTTGGCGTAACGCCGTGCGCGCTCGACCTCGCGCCGGGCGGCCGAGTCGAAGCTGCGCCGGTTGGGCACGCCCGTCAGCGGATCGGTGGCGGCCTGGGCGCGCAGTTCCTCTTCCAGTTTCTTGCGCTCGGTCACGTCCAGGATCACCGCGAAATCGCGGATGCGCTTGCCCTTTTTGTCGACGGTGCGCTGAATGCGCGAGCACAGGTGCCTGATCTCGTTCGTGCGGGTGATGACCCGATAGTCGAACTCGGCCCGCCGCCAGGTCTTGTCGGCGATGATCGCGGCGTAGCGGGCGCGGTCATCGGGATGAATGGCATTGAGGAAGGCTTCGCGGTAGCGCTCGAATTCCTTGCCGCGCACGCGCCCCCCCGGCGCGAAGGGCAGCCCCAAGCTGTCGGCGAACTCGTTGGTCAGGTCCATGACCTGGTCCTTCAAGTTCATGTCGTACCAGCCGAGCTTGGCGATATCCTGGGCATGTTCCATGCGCTCCAGGGTCTCGATCTGCTCGGTTTGCGTTTTCTTGTGATTGTGGATGTCGAGAATGACGCCGTTGTAAACGGCGGCGCCCTTCTCCTTGCGGTGCGGCCACGCGGCGATGTGAATCCAGCGCGTCTGGCTGGACTTCATCAGCACGCGCACCTGCACGTCGACCGAGGCGCCGGCCGCCATGGGGCGCAGCACGTGCTCGTCGAAAGTCTCGACGTCGTCGGGATGCAGGCGCAGGCCGCCGGTTTTCTTCGTCAGCTCCGCGGGCGCCAGGCCGAGCAAGCGCTTGGTCTGGGCGTTGGCGAAGATGAAGCCGTGATCGTCGGCGTTTTTGTAGCGATAGGTGAACACCACCAGGGGCACGCTGTTCCAAGCCACCGCCGGCACATCGGGGCGCGGCGTACGCGCGCGGGCGGCGGCGCCGGGCGAGCTTTTTTTGTTCTTCATGGCCGTGCGCTTGCGCGGCACCGGCTTCTTGCGTCGTGACGTCATCGCCGCAAAGACCTCTCCCCTTTGGGGTTTCTAACGCCGCGACAACGCCGAAGGCTACAAAAAAGACGCGAACTCGTTGCGACGCAAAATGAAAGCGTGTGGATAACTGCGCCGACGCTTCGCATTGGTTGTAGACGCGTGTCACCAGGACGCCGAACAAGTTTAGTCGCGTGCGCTCAGGAGAATGAAATAGACGCTCTCGCACGCGGCGCGCGCGTGCAGCAGGGCGAGTCTATTCCGCCGGGTTGACGGCGGTTTGGCTCGACGCGGCCGGTGCCGCGGCCTTCTTGGGCACCCGCGCGCGGCGCTTCTTCCACCATATATAAAGTCCGGTGGGGAACAGCGAGGCCAGCACCACGCCGGCGAAGATGTTGAAGGCGCGGCCCACGTCGCCCAGCATCGTGCCGTTGTGGAACCAGATCAGCCAGAGGCCGAACAGCGAGTCCGTCCAGGGCTGGCGCTTGGGGTCGAAGCGCCCGACGATCTCGCCGGTGCCGGCGTCGATATAGACCTGGCGCGTGTAGAGCGTCTTGTCCTCGTCGGTGGGATACAGCCGGAACGTATAGCGCGCCGCGGGCGTTTTCGGCATGCGGACCAGCACCACGTCGGAGTTGGGATGATCCGTCAGCGCCGTGTCGCGCGCGCGGCTGAGGGAATACATGCGCTCGGCCACGGCGACCGGCTTGTGCTCGGCCTCCATCACAACGGATTCGAAATTCTGCGCCGGTTTGCCGCCGCGCAGCACCCAGTCGGCGAATTCGCGCAGCTCGCCGCCGTAGCAGATCAACGTCGCCGACAGCGACAGCCAGCCGATGATCAGCGCGGCGTAGAACCCCAGCACCGTGTGGCCGTCGCGGATCAGGCGCGGCACGGCGGCCGAGGCGCGGAACGTGAGCGCGCGCTTCAAGTGCTTCTTGGCGTCGCGCCACCACAGCACGACCCCGATGACGGCGCTGACGAACAGCGTGAGGCCGAGGGCGCCGAGGAAGTCGCGGCCGGTGGGCGGGGCGAAGAATTCGCGGTGGAAATCGCGCAGGAAGTTGAGCGTCGTCCAATACGAGCGCTCGCCGATGATCCGGTTGGTGGCCGGGTCGACGAACACCTGCCAGTCGTAGGCGTCGTCGTAATTACCGATGGACGAGAGGTCGAGCCCCGCCGCGGTGCGGGGCAGTTCGCGGGTGAGATTGAAGAAATGCGCCTCGCCGCGCTCAAGGCCGTAGCGCTCCACATAGAGCACGAAGCGGTTCGGGTGCGCGGCCTGGACGGTTTCGAGCATCCGATCCAGGTCGGGGTGTTGCGGCGCGTCCTTGACGGCGAACAGGTCCGGATTGAAGGCCACGTCGAGTTCGCGGTAGTAGGCCAGGATCGCGCCCGAGGCGCCGACGAAGAACAGCCACAGCCCCACCGTCAAGCCGACGTAACGGTGAATCCAGATCAGCCAGTCGGGTTTTGCCTTGGTCGCGGACATCGTTCGTCTCCGCTTTAGGTCACGGTCTTGTGCGCCGGGTAGCGCATGGACGCCGGAATGCCGGTGTAATGCACGCCGACGTTGATGATCCAGAGAATGAACAGCACCCACAGCGTATAAGTGACGAAGGTTTGATGCGGGTAGGGCTCCATCACCTGCAGACCGCGCACCACTTGCCACAACCGCCACGGCAGATACAGCGCCGGCACCGCCACCCAGATGGGGCTGGCATGAGCCTTCCAGACATATTGCTCGCTGGCGATCTGGACGATGAACATGACGAAATAGGGTGTCAGCGCCAGAATCACCGCGCCGTCGCCCGGCAGGAATCCGAAAGTGACCAGCGTACCCAAGGGCAGCAGAAATCCCGCGATCCAAATGACGCGGAACCAAACCTGAAACCACATCGGCCATGGGGTCACGGGGCCGGGAAACGCCGCCGTGCCGCGATAGCGCATCACGCCCACGGCGAGGATGGCGCAGGCGACGGCGAAGAACACAACGTTCTCCGCCACGATCGCTTGCAGTGTCGGCGCCGCGAGCGAAAGCATGCGAAAACCCCCTCGCCCATGTTAACTTGCTGGCCTAGCTTAGGCAGTCCGGGCTGCCGCGCCAAGCCGGGATCAAGGTTGAGGGAAAATGAGACTCGCCACGCGCCGCACGATTTTGAAAGCCTCCGGCGCCCTGCTGGCGGGCGGTCTGGTCGCGCGGCCCCTGCGCGCGGCGGATAAATACGACGTGGTCGTGGTCGGCGCCGGACTTTCGGGGCTCCATGCGGCCATGCTGCTGGAGGAACAGGGCTCCAATGTGCTGGTGCTGGAGGGCCGCGCGCGTGTCGGCGGGCGCGTTTACACGCTGATGGACGTGCCCGGCAACCCCGAGGCCGGCGGCGAGCTGATCGGCGGCAACTACGCGCGCATGATCGACACCGCCGAGAAGCTGGGCCTGAAACTGGTGCCGCCCAATCCGCTGGGCCCGCCGGGCAGTTGGATGTACCGCCTGCGCGGCGAGAACATTTTGGCCGAGCAATGGCCGGCGCACAAACTCAACCCCCTGAGTGGCGACGATCGCAAGCTGTTGCCCAATACGCTGCTCGCCACGCTGAGCAACCGCAACAATCCTTTAGGAGGTCGCGCGCTGAACGATTGGCTGCTGCCGGAATTTCAGCGCTTCGACATTCCGCACTCGCAGTATTTACGCGAAACGCTAAAGCTGAACGAGGAGACGATCAGGTTGATGAATGTGGTCATCCACACCGACCACGTCGACAACACCTCGGCCCTGCACGAGCTGCGCCGCTACGCCGTGGGCGAGTTCAACCGCCGCATGGGAGGTGGGGGCAACTTCGGCCGCGAGCACGACCCGCCGCCCGCGCTGCAAGTCGCGGACGGCAACTCGCGCCTGCCGGAGGCCATGGCCCAATCGCTCAAGAACGGCGTCCTGCTGAACAAAACCGTCATCGGCTTCGCCGACGACGGCCGCGAAGTCACGGTGAAGTGCGGCGACGAGACCGAATACCGCTGCAAGCAGGTGATTATCTCGGCCCCCCTGCCCAAGGTGAAGTGGATGAAGTTCGATCCGCAAATTCGGGGCCCCATCGCCGGCGCCATCAACGACATGGAACTGGGCATCTCCATTCAAGTGCACTTTGCGTTCAAGAAACCCTATTGGGAGATGGACGGCCTGCCCGCCGGCATGTGGACGGACTCGCCCGTGGAGCGCTTCACGGTGCTGGCGCGCGGCGCCAAGGGCACGCCCACCAGCGCCATCGCCTTCATCAACGGCAACGAGGCCTTCAAGTACAACTACATGACCGACGCCGAGGTGGCCGCCTACACCATCGCCGAAATCGAGAAGATTCGTCCGTCCACCAAAGGCGTCCTGGAACCGCTGCTGGTGCAATCGTGTCACCGCGAGCCCTGGGGGGCGGGCGACTGGATTTTCTGGCGGCCCGGCCAGGTAACCAAGTACGGCAATCACCTGCGCGACCGTCACGGCAACATCCATTTCGCCGGCGAGCACACCGCCGTGATGGAGCGCGGCATGGAAGGCGCCTTCGAGGGCGGCGAGCGCGCCGCCAGCGACGTGCTCTCGCTGCTGGGATGATCGCGGTTCGCATCATCGCTGTGCTGATCGTCGCCGGACTGGGATTGTCGGGCTGCATCGCCTTTCAGGCTGCCTCGGCGGTGGCGGGCGTGGCCGTGGGCACGGTCTCGGCCGTGGGCCGGGCGACGATGGCGGTGGCCAACGCCGTGACCAACACCACCAGCACCGTCAATCGCACGATCACGCAGATTCCCGCGGCGATGATGTACAGCCGCTACCCGGCGCGGCGCGTGGTGATCCCCAATCGCGCGCCGCCGCGGGCCACGCGCGCTTCGACGCAACGCGCGTCGGCTCCGGCCCGGCCGGCGCCCACGAAGGCCGCCAATGTAAAGCGCGCCAAGCCCGCCAAGCCCACCTCGAAAGAGCGTCAGCAAATCCTCGAGGTCCTGCCGCCCGAAGTGCTGGATCAAATGAC
>JANRJL010000047.1:0-59926 GCA_033763995.1 Rhodospirillaceae bacterium
GAAGTGCCCGTCGCCGTTGTAGCCGGCGTAAAACACGTCGTAGTCCGAGGGCCGCTCGAAGCCGATAGAGGCGGGGCGCTGCAGGAAACCGTTGGAATCGTAAAACGGCTTGTCGTTGCCTTCTCGGTTGCGGTTGTAAACCACCACCGCTTGCGAGGTGTAGCCCACCACGGGAAAGTCCTGGCGGGAGAGGTTGGCGAAGAACACGTCGTCGTCGCGAATCTTCGAGCCGAAGGTATTGAGTCCCGAGTTGGTGTCCTTCTCCAGGCGCTTGAACCAGCCGATGTTGTATTGCCAGAAATTGTTGTCGCGCGTGCCGAAGACGCGCACGCCGGGCTGTTGGTCTTGGAACAGGAAACCACGGAAGTCGAGCGTGATGGGCTGAATGCCGACGCGGACGGAATCGAAGTCGTAACGATCCGAGACGTTGCGGATGTGGTAGTCGAGGAACAACTCCTGAATGCCGACATGTCCGTCGCCGCGCCTGGTGCCCCGGCGCGGGTCGATCTTCAGCACGCGGTCTTCCTTCACCTTCACATGGTTGTAGTTGAACACCGGCGTGACCCGGAATTCGATGTCGGGCGGCTTGAAGGCGGTGTTGCCCTTGATGACCGACAGCGAGGCGATGAGGTTTTGGTTGAAGATCGTCTGGTCCTCGCGGCCGAACAGATCCACCGATCCCGGCCGCTCGCTGGACTGAAAGCCCACGGGCGTGGGCAGCGCGCGCGGTTCGTACACGGTGTCGGAAATGCCGACGAGATTAACGAACCAATCATCAAAGATGGGCCGGTCGCCCTTGAGCGTGTTTTGGTTGTAGGGGTCGAGCCAGTTGTCCTTGACGCCGATGGATTCGACGATGCGCCAGCGGTCGGGCACGGGAATGGTCTCGCGCGGCAACACGCGCGAGGGCGGCGCCACGGCGGTGGGATCCACCGGAGGCAAATCGCGCCGGGTTTCCTCCGGGCGGCCGGGGCGGCGGCGGTTGGTGTCGTCCTGCTCGGCAGCTTGAGCTTGCAGGACGGCGAGCGAAAAGATGAAAGCCGCTACTTGCCGTCGCATACGCGCTGCTCCCGCGAGTTCAAGAAGGGCGTGAACGGGCAGTTTACGTAGCGCAAATTCGCGCCGCCGGCCGTGACGGTGTCGGCGCGCCGAGACTTGGGCGCGTTGCCCACGCCCGTGGCCAGACGTTGTCCGGCGTTGTGCAAGCCCAGGAAGGCGATCATGTCGTCCTGGTCGATGCCGTCGCCCGACACGCCGATGGCGCCGATGAGCTGTTCGCCGCGAAAGATCGGCACGCCGCCTGAAAAGATTTGCAAGCCGTTGGCCAGCCGCGCCGGGCCGGGTCCGACGCCCGAAGCTTGCGGCAGGGCGGTGCAGCCTTGCGGCGGCGGGGCCGAGCCGTCGAGGCGCGCGACAATGTCGCCCACGACGAGATCGAGCTGCAATCCGGTGTTGAAGGGGCTCCACACGCTGAAGGGCTTGGCCAAGGGCCCATGGCCCGAGCCGTTGATGCCGTCGGGATAGAAGGGCCGCGCCACGTTGCCGACCGAGCGTTCGCCATAAGCAATGCCGTTCGCCAGCGCGTTGCCGCCCACCAGTTGCTGCAAAGCATCCACGTAGCCGCCCAGAGGCGCGATAGACAGCACGCCGGGGATCAAATCCTGACGGCCGATGGCGCGCAATTCTGCGCCGCTGGTGGGCCGCGAGAAAAACAACGCGCTGCGGGCCTTTTGCAGCGACACGTCGATGCCGAACACCGGCGCATCGGGCGTGCGGGCGACGGCGAGGATGTTGGACTCGCCGTCGACGATGGAAACGGTCACCTGCGCGAAGCTGCCGAGCGGCCGGCGAATTTGCGCCCGCGCCCGGAAGGCCACGGCCAGCGCATCCGTCATGATCGCCCGCGTTTCAGCCGCCGTGAGGCCGCCGCTAGTGGGCAGGGGGCTGATGCTCGCACGCGGCGCATAGCGGTTGTTGCCCAGCCCGTCGTCCAGCACCCAGGCATCGAGCGTGGGGTAATCGACGCGGCCCTCGGCGCGCACGCCGGAGCTGCTCGTTCCAAAAACATTCCCGCCGCGCCGTCCGGCGGGCGTGTAGCCGGCGACGACCACGTAATTGTTGGGGTTGAGGGCGGCGGTGGTCGAGGCGTTGACGTCGCCCAGTTCCACGTCGGTGTAGCGGAAGACCTTGCCCTCGACCGTGATGCGATGGCCCTTGATGTCGGCGGGGGCCTCGAAATTGCGCAGGGCCGCGACGGCCACCAACTCATCGACGTTCCGGTCGTAGTCGGCGATGGTGCCGTCAAGGCCATACAAGCTATCGACGATCACGCCCACGCCGCCGACCACCTGGCCGCCCTTATAGAGCGGAAAGCCGCCGGGGTCCGCCGACAGCCCCAAGGGCGAGCGGCGTGGCCCCGTGCCCAAATTCGCGCCGAAGCGCGACAGGTCCGAGCACGGCAATTGACTGAACTGCACACCTGAAAGAGGACCCCCAGGCTGGCCTTGCTCGCCTGGGTAGAAGTTCTCCTGCACGATCAGGCTGGCGGTGCGTGTGGAAAACGCATTGCCCGACGACGACAAATAAGCGCCCGTGATGGCCTTGGCGATGCCGCCGAAAACGGCGGGCAGTTCGATTTGCTCCAGGCCGTTGCCGCGCGGAATACCGCGCCCCGACGACACGGTCATCATCGGCGTCTGCGTCGGGTCGATGACATACACGCCCAACACATTCCCGACGCGGTCGGTGACCGCGACAACGCCGTTGCGCACGCCGCGCGAGGCAGCCTCGGCCAGGGCCTGGCCCACGACTTGGTCGACGTCGGCGGGCGTGAGCTGCTGGGCCTGGCTCGGAGCGACTGTGCTCAGCATCGCGCCCGCCAGGGCGGTCGACACCGCCAGCCAACGGCGCAAACGGAGGCGATTTTTCTTGATCATGGTTCGGTCACCGTGAAGTGGCCGAAGACCATCTCGCCACCGGACCAGTAGCCGACGGAAAACGTCACCGGAAAAAACGGCGCGGGCAAGGACCGCGCGGGCACCACGTACTCAAGCGCATGGCCCGACGCCGTGACGGCGGCATCGTGCAGCGTGGCGTTGTCGCCGTCCCAGGCGGTCCACGCGCCGTCCACGCCCAGCATCAGGGGTTGATTGTTCTGAAAGCGCGCCACGACGAAAGGGTGTTGCGGCCGCTCGCCCGACACGTCGACGCTCACGGTGAAATCGGCGGGCTCCGCCGGCGCGCCGACAACGCCCAGGTCGGTTCCGGCCGCCGAGAGCCGAACCGCCGCCGCCTGCGCGGAACATACCCAGGGCAGCAAGGTCACGGCCCAGATCGCGGCCCACGTCGCTGCCGTTGCCGTCACTGCGGCGCTCCCGCGCCTTGGATGTTGCTCTTGTCCGTCGGCGACTTGTTGGCGACTTGGCGCATGGCCTCCAAGTCCTGCCGGTGGAAGTCGTGGCACATGATGCAGGTCGAGGGCACCTTGTCGGTGGACTCCTCGCCGCCATGGCAGTTCTGGCATACGGCCAGCGTCGGCATGTTGACGTCGGCGGACGACGTCGACGTGCGCGCCTCGTGACAATTGCCGCACAGCACGTCGCGGTGGCCGTCGTGGGAGAACTTCGATTTCGGGAACCACACGTTCGACGCCGAGACGGGCTCCACGCCCCAGCCGGCGCTGGTCGGTCCCGGCGAGGCCTGGGTCTCGAAGATCTGATGGCAGCTATCGCACTGGCCCCGCCCGAAACGACCGTTCATGATGGTCTCGGCCTTGGCCGCGGCCCAATCGGAGGCCTGCTTCTTCTGCTCCTGCGTCAAAGGCGTGCCGGGCCGGCGGCGGATCAATTCCGGCGCTTCGGGCTCCGTGTAGCCGCCGCGCATGGCGACGGCGTCATAGACGTCGCGGATCTGCTTGAACATCTCTTCCGGCTGGCCGTGGATCATTTCGCGGTCGGGGATGAACGTGTCGAACTTCAGCGCGTGGCAGCGGCGGCAATCCTTGTCGTAGGAAATCGGCAGCATGTAGGCGCCGCCGCCGTCGACGCGGTGGCAATCGATGCAATCCAGGCTGACGTTGCCGCGCACCGGGTCGCGCACGCCGCCCGGGCGCAGATGACGGTCGTGGGGAAAGTCCAGGCTCGAATCTTCGCGCGGCGGCGGCGTGTCGGTCATGCTGCGCGTGCGTTCGACCAGGTGCAGCGCCGAATCCGTCACGATGGTCGGATTCAGCTCGGGGTGGTCGGTGCCGAAGTTCGAGGCGTCGCGCAGCCCGACGTCGGCGTGGGCGTTCCGCATGTCGACGTGACAATCGGCGCAAAACGACTGATCGGACAACACGATGCTCTGGTTGCCCATGTGCTCCTTGTGGCAGCTTTGACAGGAGCGATCGCCGAAGGCGGCGAACGCGAAGCGCTGCGGATCGGCATGATGCTCGACATTCTCGTGGCAGGTCAGGCAGGTCTCGTCCTGCACCCGCACGAAGGGCGTGACGTGACAGGTCTCGCAGGAATCACCGAAGAACTTGTGCGCGCCCGAGATATGCCCCGACGTCCACACATTGGTGGGCGCCGCGGGGATTTCGATTTGCTGCGAATTCAAGATCAACAGCGCCGGAGGGGCCTCGTGAAACAAGCTCGCCGCCCATGGCGCCAGGAAAAAGGCCAGGGCCAACAGCAGGGCCAAGGCCCACGACAGCGACCGCGCCGACACCCACGACGCGCCGACCTTGACTTGGCTGGTCAACCGCTGCAGGTCGTCGCCCAAGGGCTGGACCAATTCGACGGAAATTGTGAACGGGCCGGTGCCGTCGTTGGCCTCGAGGATGATGTCATAGGGCCCGATCTTGACGACGTCGCCGATGGCGAGTTTGGACATCTGCGACAGCACGCCGTTGATGCGCAAGTCGGCGCCCACGCTGGGCCCGATGTAGATGTCGCCGCCGCGGAACGACAATTCGGCATGATGCAACAGCACGCGCGGGTCGGGCAGATGAACGGCGCAGTCGTTGCCGCGCCCGACCATGAACGTCGTGCCTTCGGCCGAGTGTTCCCGCACGGCGACGCCGCCGCGCGACTTTCGTGTGAGATATCGGATCTTGCAACGCACGCGGTCACCAGTAGTAGAAAACGGTCACGACGTGGACCAGCAGGCCCACCAGGCACGCGATCGAGACGGGAACATGAACCAGCAGCCACACGCGCAGCAGGCAGCGCAATTGCACGTCGCGCCGGATGCGCCGCAGCAGTTCTTCCTTGCGCACGAGGCGCGACAGGAGCTGCCGGCGCGCGACGTCATGGCCCTTGGACTCGCTGCTCTCGACGAACTCGCGCGCGGCCGACGTGGCGCAGTCGGGGTCGAAACCGCGCAACTGCTGCACCAAGGAGCCGCTGATGGCGGTTTCCTGCGTGGCTTTCAGCACGGCGGCATTGGTCGCGTCGTCGAGCGTCATGCCGAGTTGACGGATCTCGCGGTCGAGGTCGGCCAATTGACTCAACATGATCTCGGTGGTGAGCCCGCGGCGGTTGTCGGTGACGATGCGCGGGAACCGGATGTAGAAGTAAACGCCGACGATGCCGCTGACGATGACGATCATCATCATCGCATAGAGCAGGGTGTGGACATTCCAGCCGAACTGGAACCCGGCGTGCAGCGTGGCGAGGATCGCCAACGCCAGGCCGAGATAAACGTGCGCCGACAGCCAATCCTCGAGCTTCAGCTTGCCCACGCCGTAGCGGCGCTTGCGCACGCCGAACCAGGCCAGCCACACCATCAGTCCGGCGGCGGCGACGCCCAAGGTGTATCCCAGCCAGGTCCCGCCGTTGGGCGCGCCCAAGGGCGTATGCCAGACATAGGCGGCGATCGCCGCCAGCACCGCGGCAAGGGCGACCTTGAAGTAGAGATGGTCGCGATAGACGAGGATGGATTCTTGCATGGGCCCCGACCGGTTATTTCGTCAAAAGGGCGACGGACATGAATTCCTCCGGGCTGACGCGCATGGCCGCACCCGTCGGGCAGGCGCGCACGCAGCTGGCGCCGCCCGCGATGTCCTTGCACATGTCGCATTTCACCGCGCGCTTGGGCTTGTCGACTTTCTCGCCCGGGGCCATTTTTTTCTTCTCGTAGGACATTTCCTCGCCGGGGCCGGGACCCTTGCCGAACAGCAGCCACGAGAAAATATCGAACTTCACCTCCGGGGGGGCCGCCAGTTGGATCACGCCGTAGGGGCAATTCTGCTCGCAGTTGCCGCAGCCGATGCAGCTGTCGTCGATGTAAACCTCGCCGTCGGGCGCGCGGTGAATGGCGTTGGGCGGGCAGTCCGACATGCAGTGCGGGTGCTCGCAGTGGCGGCACGAGGTCGGCACGTGAATGGTGGCGAAGGTCGGCCCGGCCTCGCGCTTGAGCCGCGAGATGCCGCCGTGGGTCTCGGCGCAGGCCTTCTCGCAGTTGTCGCAATGCACGCAGAGCGACTCGTCGATCAGCAGCACGTCGGTGCCCTCGCCGACGCCCTGTTCGATCAGGAACTGGATGATGTTGCCCGCCTCGGGCCGGCGCGTCATCTGCTCGTTCTGCATGATGCGCTGGCGGAATTTGGCCTCGACCTTCGCCTTCAACTCCGGCTCGCGCTCGAGCAGCGCCTTGAAGGCGTCGCCCTGCAGCCGCACGGTCTCGGTGGCGTTGGCGGCGCGGATGGTGGCCGAGCGCGGCGAGTCCGACAGCAGCGCCATTTCGCCGACGTAGTTGCCCGAGGGCACGTAACTCAGCACGATGTCGCGCCCGCCGACGCGCATGGAGACGGTGCACGAGCCCGAGCGGATCAGGTGCATGTCGTCGCCCTTGTCGCCCTGGGCGAAGATCAACTCGCCGGGCTTGAAGCGCTTGATCTCGGCGGTTTCCACCAGCGGCTTGAGCGCCTCGGTCGACACGCCGGGGGCCAAGTGGGTTTGCACCTGGCGCATGATGGCGGTCTGGTCGAGCGTGCGGCGCACGCTTTCGATGGATTTGACCAGCTTCAGCATGGTGCGCCGCGGCGTTTCCAGCAGCACGCAATCGCTAGCGGCCACAACGGTGGCCGTGCGCCGCCGCCCGGAGATCAGCCCCATCTCGCCGAAGAACGCGCCCGGCGGCAGTTTCACCACCACGTTGGGGTCGGTGGGGCTCAGTTGAATCGCGACGCCGCCGCGCAGGATGGTGAAAAAGCTGTTGGTGTAGTCGTTGCGCCGGAACACGACCTCGCCGGCCTTGAGCACGTGAACGTCGGATTCCAGCATCGTTTCGCGCAGCAGCAACGGATTGAGCCCGGAGAACACCGGAATCGTCGCGCGCACCTCGGCGATCACGGCCTCGATGTCGGCATCGCCGAGACCCGCGAACTTCTTTTTCAGCAGCGGTTCGTCGGCCGGCGCGATCTTGTTGCCCAGGATGTATTCGACCACCTCAAGGCCCTGGTTCATGGCCTGCTTGATCAGCGGATAGCCGCCCAGCGCGCCGATGATGTACATGCCCGGCACGTTGGACTCGTAGGTGCCGCTGACCTCGGGCAAGGCCGCGCGGTCGGCGCTGGGGAACTTGATGCCGCAGGATTCGACGAACTTGCGCGGCGCGGCCGCGCCGATGCGCGCGATGATGCGGTTGCACGGCACGCGTGCTTCGCCGTCGGCGGTGTTGAGGATGATGGCGTCGGGTTCAACGCGCGCGGGCTCGGCGTTGTAGAAGCATTGAATGACGCCCTTGTCGATGGCGTTGGTGATGAGCGTCAGGTTGCCCTGCTTGACGCGCAGGAACTCGCCTTCGCGGTTGATGATGACGACATTGTTCTGTTTGGACAGCGCGATCGCGTTTTCCACGCCGGCGTCGCCCGCGCCGATCACCACGATGGTCTCGGCCTCGTATTCCTCCGGGTCGTCGAGCTGATACTGCACCAGCGGCAAGTCGCCGCCGGGGCAGGTAAGCTTGTTGAGGTTGCCCTGCAAACCGATGGCGAGGATGACGTTCTCGGCCGTGATCACCGCGCCGTCGCCGCAGGTGAGGTGAAAGACGCCGTCGTCTTTCTTCTGGATGGCCTTGACCTCGGAATTGTAGCGGACATTGACCTTGAGCTCGGCGGTCTGTTTGTTCCAATGGTCGAGGATGGACTCGCGCTTACCCGCGCCGAAAGGCATGTCGGAGCGCAAGGGCAGGATGTCGGGCGTCGACATCACATACTTGCCGCGCTGGTACTTGTAGATGGTGTCGGAGAGGTGGTCGGTGCGTTCCAGCAGCACATGGGAAACGCCCAGCTTGGCCGCATGGCCAGCCGCGCTCAGGCCGCCGGGTCCTGACCCGACAATCGCGATACGATAGGTGTCCCCGGCCACCGGCTTCCCCTGTCCAACCCGATCTCAATACGGTGGCCCGATCCATCCCCTGCCGCCGCATGGTCACGACAAGAGTCCTATAAGGTTAACCACCTGAAATCTATGAAAAAAACTCCTTGACGTTTGACCCCAGAGATTCCCAAAACCCTGGGCTCGGCCGCGCTGCCGCGAAGCCCATGAATCCCTTAGAATCATTGCCTTGACCCAGCCGCTCCCCATCGATTCGCTGATCCCCGAGATCAAGGCGACGCTTGCCGAGCGGACCGCGGCCGTGGTGGTGGCCGCCCCGGGGGCGGGAAAAACCACGCGCGTCCCCTTGGCGATTCTCGATGAGCCGTGGGTGCGAGGCCGGAGCATCGTCATGCTCGAGCCGCGCCGCCTGGCCGCGCGCATGGCCGCCGAGCGCATGGCCTCGGAAATCGGCCAAAGCGTGGGCGAGACGGTCGGCTACCGCGTGCGGCTGGAGGCGAAGGTCTCGCGCGCCACGCGCATCGAAGTGGTCACCGAGGGCATTCTGAATCGACGGCTGCAACACGACCCCGAGTTGGCCGGCACGGCCGCGATCATTTTCGACGAATTTCACGAACGCAGCCTCGACACCGACTTGGGCCTCGCCCTGGTGCTCGACGTGCAGCGCAACTTGCGGCCCGATCTGCGCGTGCTGATCATGTCGGCGACGCTGGATGCCGCCCCGGTCGCCAAGCTCATCGGCGACGCGCCGGTGTTGGAAAGCGTCCACCGGCCGTTTCCGGTCGAGACTCGCTACCTGCCTAAATCCCCCGGTGGCCCCCTCGACAAGGACATGACCGCGCTGATCCGCACCGCGCTGGACGACGAGGAGGGCAGCGTGCTGGCCTTTCTGCCGGGCGAAGCGGAGATTCGCCGCGTGGCATCGGCCCTGGCGCAGTCGAACTTGCCGCCGCAGGTCGAAATTCGCCCGCTCTACGGTGCGCTGCCCTGGAAAGAGCAAAACGCCGCCGTGGCGCCTTCGGCTCCGGGCACGCGCAAGGTCGTGCTGGCCACGACCATCGCCGAGACCAGCTTGACCATCGAGGGCGTGCGCATCGTTGTGGACTGCGGCCGGAAACGCGTCTCGCGCTTCGATCCCGCGCGCGGCATGGCGCAGTTGGTGACGGTGCCGGTCTCGCGCGCCTCGGCCGAGCAGCGCCGGGGCCGCGCGGGGCGCTTGGGTCCGGGCGTGTGCTACCGGCTGTGGACCGAGGCCGAGGATCGCGCCTTGGTGGCCTTCGACCAGCCGGAAATCGCCGTGGCCGATTTGGCGCCCTTGGCCTTGGACTTGGCCAACTGGGGCGTGGCCGATCCGGGTACCTTGAGTTGGCTCACGCCGCCGGGCACGGCGGCGTTCCAGCAGGGCGTCGATTTGCTCAAGAGCTTGGGCGCGCTGGATACCGTCGGGCGCATTACCGCCGAGGGCTGCGCCATGGCGGCCTTGCCGCTGCATCCGCGCTTGGCCCATCTGGTCCATCGCGGCATTGAGTTGGGCGCTGGAGCCACGGCTTGCGATCTGGCGGCGCTGCTGGCCGACCGCGACATCGTGATGGGCACGCGCGATCCGGACTTGCGCATGCGCGTCGATATTCTCGCCCGCGATCAAGCCGCGCGCGGCGCCGTGCAAATCAATCGCGGCGCCCTGGAGCGCGTGCGCGCTTCGGCCAAGCAAATTCGTTCCATCGCCAAGGCCGATCCGTCGAGTCACGACGCCGCCCGGACCGGAGTGCTGACGGCGCTGGCGTATCCCGACCGCATCGCCCAGCGGCGCGGCGCGCGCGGCCGCTACCGCATGGCGGGGGGCGGCGGCGCCGTCATCGACGAAACGCAACCCTTGGCCGCCGAGGACTATCTGGCCATCGCGCATCTTGACGGGGCCGCCAAGGACGCCCGCATCTACTTGGCCGCGCCTATTACACAGGCCGATATCGAAGAGGTTTTCGCCGATCAGATCGCCGAAACCGACGTCATCACCTGGGATACCCAGGCCGCGGCGGTCGTCGCGGCGCGACAATCGCGCCTGGGCGCGCTGATCCTGGAAGACAAGCCGCTGGCCAAGCCCGATCCGGAGCGGGTGACGGCGGCCTTCCTCGACGGCGTGCGCGCCATGGGCCTGGGCGCCTTGCCGTGGAGCGATGCGGCGCGTGGATTCCAAACCCGGGTCGCCTTCGTGCGCGGGCTTGCCGTCGATGACGATTGGCCCGATCTGTCCGATGCGGGGCTGCTCGCGAATTTGGAGACGTGGCTTGCGCCCTATGTGATCGGCCTCATGCGCCGCGCGCATTTGTCGCGACTTGATCTGCTGGAGGTGCTGAGGGCGCAACTGTCGTGGGCGCAACAGAAACGCCTCGACGAGTTGGCGCCCACCCATATGGAAGTGCCCTCGGGTTCGCACATTCGCATCGAATACACCGCCGACGGCGGGCCCAGCATGATGGTCAAGCTGCAGGAGGTCTTTGGCCTCACCGAAACACCGGCCGTGGGCGGCGGCCGGGTGCCCGTGCGGCTGCATTTGCTCTCGCCCGCTCAGCGCCCCATCGCCGTGACCGCAGATCTGAAAAGCTTCTGGGCCAATGCCTATGCCCAGGTGCGCGCCGAAATGCGCGGGCGCTATCCGCGTCACAACTGGCCGGAAAATCCGCTCACGGCGGTGGCCTCGCGCAAGTCGCTCAAACAGCGTTGACATGAACAAAAAAATATGACATTTGTTACGATAGTATCTAACAAAGAGTTACTACTATGAAACAAGTACCACAGCGCCAGAGCCACGAGATGTCCGCATTTATTTCAGGTCTCTCGACGAAATCGGAAAAGATTCGCGCCCTGGCGAAAGCAGGTTTCCAGCAAAGCGTTATTGGGCGCTTCCTGAATATTCGACCTCAGTTTGTCAGCAATGTTATTCGGGCTGAGCGAGAAAAAGTTGGAAAAATTGAGCCCGAGAAAGTTCCGATCGCGGCCTTGGACAAAATGAAAATGCTTACTGAAGGGCTGAGCACAAAATCAGCCAAAATTCGCGCGCTTGACGGGGCCGGATATACAAGAAGCCAAATCGCTAAGTTTCTCGGTATTCGTTACCAACATGTTCGGAATGTGTTGATCCAGGATCGGCAAATTATCGAGGCCAACATGGATGAAACCGATTGCTCAAAAAAAGAAGAATGGGTGCAAGTCGGCCCCGATGGCCGCATTGTTATTCCGGCCGCCATCCGCCAAATGCTCGGGGTCGAGCAAGGAGGCCACATATTATTCGTACGTGACGACGATCATATCCGTTTGGTGAGTCGGGACGCCGCGATCAAGGAACTTCAGGACCTCGTCGCGCTCAAGATTTCCAAGGGACCGAGCTTGGTCGACGAGTTAATCGCCGAGCGGCGCGCAGAAGCGGCTAGGGAGTAATTGAATCGTGGCTGTTCTTGATGCCTCTGCGGTTATTGCCCTGCTTGTTCGGGAACCCGGAGCGGAGGTGGTGCAGAAAGCTATGTCGCGCGCGGAGATATCTTCGGTCAATCTCGCTGAAGTCATTACGAAGCTCATCGATCGCGGCTTTACCGAGAGCGATATATCGCTAGTGATGGAAAGGCTCCGGTTGCACGTGCATCCTTTCGATGAAGCTGCGGCGTACCGCAGTGCTCGGCTGCGCGCGGCGACACGCGCCCGTGGTCTGTCGCTAGGCGATCGTGCTTGTTTGGCATTGGGAGTTGCTCTGTCGCAGCCGGTGCTGACGGCGGACCAGAGTTGGGCCAAGCTCGACGTTGGGGTCGACGTGCGGGTTATCCGCTGACGTCCGTTACGCTCTTGCGCAGCCATGACATGCGGTGCCGGGCCCGGCTGTCCTGGCCCAAGAGGGTGGCCAACCAATCGCCGACCGTTCGGAGCGCGCGGTCGACGTGCCAAGGCGGGTTGACGATCCACAGGCCCGAGGACTGCATGCCCGCGTACTCGCGCTTGCGCCCCAAATCGAACTCGGTTTGGATGATGGCGGCGTCGGTCACCTCCAGCAGCTTGTCGCGCATGGGAATGTGCCGCGCCTCGGGCAGCACTGGATACCAAATCGCATAACTTGCTTGCGGCCAGCGCGCGATGGCCTTGCCCACGGCCTCGGGCACGGTGTCGTACTCGGTTTTCACTTCATAGGCCGGGTCGATGAGCACCAGGCCGCGGCGAATTCTCGGCGGGGTCAAGGCGATCAGGGCCTCAAGGGCATCGCGTTTGTGGACATGGATGCGCGGGTCTTTCACCGCCCAATGCTCCAGCGCTTCATGATCGGTCGGGTGTAGTTCATTGACGATGAGGTGGTCGTCGGCGCGCAGCGCATCACGCACGATCTGCGGCGAGCCGGGATAGCGCGTCAATCCATTGGCATTGAGCGCGTTGACCGAGGCCAGATAGCGATTGAGTTCGTCGGGCCGGTCGCGCGCCGTCAGCACCTTGGCGATGCCGTGATCGAACTCGCGGCGCTTTTGCGCTTCCTCGCTGTTAAGCCCATAGACCCCGCGCCCGGCATAAATATCGAGCACGACGAAGGGCTTGGGCTGTTTGCAATAATGGTCGAGCAGCACCGCCAGCACCGCGTGCTTGTGCACGTCGGCGGCTCCTCCCGCATGAAAGGCGTGGCGATAACTCAACATGGCGGCTTGCTATCACACTTATATCGATTGGGAGGGGAGGGACTCGATGGGGTGCCCGATGGGGCCATGGTGCGCCGCAGCATTTTATGGCGTGGGGTTGGGATCGGACCTAATAAAATTACCAGCCTACTGGCACCGACATCCAGGGAATCCGCCGTTTCCGCCCTCGCGCAAACGTCAACGGGCGCCGTCTTGTGGTTTCCCCGGGCCCTGTTATAACCCCGCCCCGTGAGACGGGCCTCGCATCCCGTTTGACCGTTCTGCCTCTCGGCACAGTCGACCCGATTTTCATCGGCGCGCGACGCTTTCCGTTTCGCAACCCCTCCAGACACTCCCAGACCTTTTTGCCGGCGCACCAGGCGTGGTGGCTCGTGCCCGCGTGCGCGGCGAACCCAAACCACATCATGTTTATTCGAACTCCAGCAGAGAAAGCTGCCTAAAAAATGAGAATCCTTGTTGCCCTCCTTACCGTGTGCATCGGCTCGGCCGTCATGTGGGCCTCGCTCGACAAGCCGCTCACGGCGCCCGATTGGAAGGGTCAAATTCGCGGCCTGGCCTACAGCCCGTCGCACCTCTATTCCGAAGACGACAAGGACAACAACGTCACGGACGAGCTGATTCGCCGCGACCTGGCGCAGCTCTCGAAGCTGACCCAGCGCATCCGCACCTACACGGTCAACCACAACCACGACCGCATCCCCTACATCGCCAAGGAATTCGGCATGAAGGTCTCGGTTGGCATTTGGCTCAACGCCGACGCCGCCGACAACGAGGCGGAAATCGCCCGCGGCATCAAGGCCATCAACGATAACCCCGGCACGGTCGAGCGCGTGTTCGTCGGCAACGAAGCCGTCGGCGTGCGCGAGGACCTGACCGCCCGCGAAGTCAGCGCCTATATCAAGCGCGTGAAAGCCGCCCTCAACGACCCCAAGGTCGAGGTCGGCACCGCCGAAGTTTGGCACACGTGGTTGACCGAGACCGAATTGGCGTCGGGTGCCGATTTCGTCGCCATCCACTTGCTGCCCTACTGGGAAGGCATCGCCCTGGAAGACGGCATGACTTACGTCACGTCCAACTACGACCGCGTCGCCAAGCTCTATCCCGGCAAGAAAATCCTCATCGGTGAAGTGGGCTGGCCCTCGGACGGGCGCGTGAAGAAGGGCTCGGTGCCCTCGGCCGCTTTCGAGGCCTCGTTCCTGCGCTCGTTCTTCAACTTGGCGAAGCAGAAGGGTTACGACTACTTCGTCATGGAAGCCTACGACCAGCCCTGGAAGGGCGGCCCCGGCCAGGAAGGCGCGGTGGGCGCCTACTGGGGCATGCTGGACGCGGAAGGCAACCCGAAGTTCAACCTCGCCGGCCCGCTGTCGTCGTTCCAGAATTGGACGTTGTTCGCGGCCATCGCCACGGGTGTCACGTTCCTGATCGGGCTGGCCGTGCTGCTGGCCGTTCCGCAAATGAGCGTGCGCGGCCACTTCCTGCTGACCAGCGTCGTCGGCTTGGTCGTCTCGGGCGCGCTGTTCATCGCCGAGGCCTCCAGCTTGCGCTACATCTACCCCGGCACGGTCTGGGGCATGTTGATCGTCATTCCCGCCGGGCTGTTCACGGCGGCGTTGCTGCTGACGGAAACCGCCGAGTGGGCGCTGTCCCTGTGGCGCAAAAAGCGCCTGCCCGACATCGCCGGCAAGCTGGGCTATTTCCCGCGTGTCTCCATTCACGTGCCCACCCACAACGAGCCGCCGTTGATGGTGATGCAGACGTTGAATTCGCTGTCGCGGCTCGATTATCCCAACTTCGAAGTGATCGTGCTCGACAACAATACGTCGGATGAATCGCTGTGGCGCCCCGTGGCCAGCCATTGCGAGGCCTTGGGCCCCAAGTTCCGCTTCTATCACTTCGACAACATGAAGGGCTTCAAGGCCGGCGCGCTCAACAAGGCCCTGGAACTGACCGACCCGTCGGCCGAGTTCATCGGCATCATCGACAGCGATTACCAAGTCGCCCCGCAATGGCTGAGATCCGTTTTGCCGGGCTTCGCCGACGACAAGGTCGGCATCGTCCAGGCGCCGCAGGACTACCGCGACGCCAACGAAAGCCTGTTCAAGGGCCTGCTGTACGAGGAATACACCGGCTTCTTCCGCATCGGCATGGTCGAGCGCAACGAGCACAACGCTATCATCCAGCACGGCACCATGTGTGTGATTCGCCGCAAGGCCATGGACGACGTCGGCGGCTGGGCCGAGTGGTGCATCACCGAAGACACCGAATTGGGCCTGCGGTTGTTCGAGGCCGGCTACACCGCGCTCTACACGCCCGTCAGCATGGGCCGCGGCCTGATGCCCGACACCTATGCCGCTTACAAGGGCCAGCGCTATCGCTGGGTCTATGGCGCCATGCAGATCCTGAAGCGCCATGCCGGCGCCATCTTCCGTGGCCGCCGCGATGCCAACGTGGACGGCCAGGGCCTCAGCCTGGCGCAGCGCTATCAATTCGTGGCGGGCTGGATGCCCTGGTTCGCTGACGGCTTTGCCTTGATTTTCGGCGTGCTCGCCCTGGTGTGGAGCGCGCTGATGATCATCGCGCCCAAGCATTTCGACGTGCCGCTGACGGCGCTGTCGGCGGTCGCGCTCACGTTGTTTGCGGTCAAGACCCTGAAGACGATTTGGCTGCATCGCGCCAAGGTCGGCACCGGGTTCCGCGGCGCCTTCGCCTCGGCGCTGACGGGCCTGTCGCTGTCCTACACCGTGGGCAAGGGCGTCATCACCGGGTTGCTGACCTCGTCCAAGCCGTTCCTGCGTACCCCCAAGTGCGAGGACGCGGCCCCCTGGACGCAGGTATTTTCCGTCGCCAAGGCCGAGACCGCCTTGCTGGTGGGCAGCTTGCTCGCCATCTTCGGCACCATGTGGTCGACGCAGTTCGACGATCCGGCCGACGTGGTGTGGATCGCCGCCCTGACGGTCATGGCGCTGCCCTATGCGTCGGCATTGACGGTCGCCTTGTTCTCGACCCTCAAGCTCGGCCGTCCGCTGGTCGAGCATCCCGACATCGCGCCCGCGCCGGTGCTCAACCCGTCGAAGTTGGACGTGGCCGCGTAAAATCATTCCTCGGGCGGCATCGTCGCCCGTTTCCAACACAAAGTTGTCTCTGTACCTCGGGTTCTCCGCCATTGGCGGGGAACCCATTTTTTTCGCCACGGCACTGGAGTCTTGGCTATCATTCGGCGAACTTCGGGGGAGGTGACCATGTTTCGTGTTGTGCTTTACGCCGTCGCGTTGGTCGTCATGGCGACGGGCCAGGGCCACGCCGCCACGGCCGAGCAATGCAAGGCGTTGACGGGAATGGACTTCGGGCGCGTCCAGGATGCGCCGACGCGGCTGATGAGCAGCGTGGTCGTGGCCGCCACCGACAAGATGCCCGCCTATTGCAGAGCCGAGGGCTTCGTCGCGCCGCAAGTGGGGCTCGAGATCAAGCTGCCGCTCGACAACTGGAACGGCAAGTTCCTGTTCCAGGGTTGCGGCGCCATGTGCGGCCAGATGCTGGGCGCGGTGGCCTGCGACGACGGTGTCGCGCGCGGCTACGCCTGCGCCACCACCGACATGGGCCACAAATCGCCGGCGGTCTATGACGGCAAATGGGCCTACAACAACCCCGACGCCGAGATCGACCTGGGCCATCGCGCCACCCACGTCGCCACGCTGGCGGGCAAGGCCATCACGGCGGCGTTTTATAACGGCGAGCTCAAGTACGCCTACTTTCGCGGCTGCTCCACGGGCGGGCGCCAAGCCCTCGTGGCCGCGCAGCGCTACCCCTACGACTACGACGGCATCATCGGCGGCTCGCCGGTGCTCTATCAACTGATGGGTCCGCCGCTGCAGTTGATCTGGGGGGCCACGATTAACTTTGACAGCAGCGGTAACGTCATTCTCGATTCCGAGAAACTGCCCGCCGTGCACAAGGCGGCGGTGGCGGCCTGCGACGCGAATGACGGCGTGACCGACGGCATTATCGACGAGCCGCGCGCCTGCAAGTTCGATCCGGCGTCCATGAAGTGTGCGGGTGCCGCGAACAACGAGTGCCTGACCGACGCCGAGATCGACGTGGTGCGCAAGATGTACGAGGGCCCCAAGCCCACCGGCAAACAGTCGTTTGCGCCGTTGGGTTTGATGCCGGGGTCGGAGCTGACCTGGGAAGGCTACTTCAAGGGCGGCAAGAAGGCGTCGAACTACGGCTTCGCCGCCGAGATGCTGCGCTACCTGGTGTTCCCGGAAGATCCCGGCCCCGGCTACGATCCCATGCAGTTCGACTGGGCGCGCGATCCGCAGCGCATGAGCCTCGGCACGTTTTCCGCCGCCAATCCCGACATGGGCGCCTTCAAGCGCGGCGGCGGCAAGCTCATTCTGTTTCACGGCTGGTCGGACTCGGCGATCATGGCCACGTCCACCATCGCCTATTATGAGACCGTGACCCGCACCATGGGCGGGGCGAAGGCGGCGGCGGAGTTCTCGCGGCTGTATCTGCCGCCGGGCCTCAATCACTGCACCGGCGGCAAGGGCATCAACACGGTCGACTTCCTGACCGCCTTGGAAGGCTGGGTGGAGCGCGGCCAGGCGCCCGAGGGCTTGATGGGCTACAACGTGACGGCGACGCAGCCCAACGCCGCGCTGCCCTTGGGCTTCAGGCCCACTGACGCCGCCTTCGCGCGGCCGGTGTTTCCCTATCCCGACCGCGCCGTTTACGACGGCTCGGGTGATTGGAAGGACGCCGCCAACTACAAGCCGGGTAAAGCGAAGTAGCCGCCGATCCGATATTGACTTTTCATCGGTTGAAACTAGAAGTCCGCGCCCTTGCGGAATTTCCGGAGGCGGCGACATGAAAGGCCCAGGACTAAGCATTCGACCATTTCGCGCGGACGATGTGCCGGCGCTGCAGCGCATCCGCGCGGCGGCCTTCGCGCCGGTGTTCGGCTCATTCCGGGCGATCGTGGGCGACGACATTGCCGGTATCGCCCTGGCGCGCGCCGATGCCGAGCAGGCGCAGCACTTGAGCGACCTCTGTGGGCCGGAGTCGAAAAGCCAGATTCTGGTGGCGCTGGTGGACGACGTGCCCGTGGGCTTCGTCGCCTTCAGCATGTCGGATGAGACCAAAGTTGGCGAGATCGGCTTGAACGCGGTGCATCCCGACCATGCGGGCCGGGGCATAGGTGCTGCGATGTACGACGACGCTCTGGCGCGCATGAAGGCGGCGGGCATGGCAGTGGCCAACGTCGGCACCGGCGGCGATGCCAGCCACGCCCCGGCGCGGCGCGCCTATGAGAAGGTCGGCTTCGGCACGCCGATTCCGTCGCTCTATTACTACAAGCGGCTTTGAGGATTGAGCGGCCATCGTCATCCTCCCGCTGAACCCGCGATCGCGCTGCGGATCGACTTGTAGTTCCGCCACGCGGGGCTGAGACGCGCGGTTTGAACCAAAATTTCGGCGCGGTCGGCCTCGGGCACCTGGGCCCAGGGCGTCACGCTGGCGCGGATGGTGAAAATCACCGCTTCACTCTCGGGCAGCTTGACGAAGGCCTGTTCCTCGCGGCGCACGAAGAAGTCTTGGTCCGTGGTCGGGTCCACGGGCGGCAGGGGCGTGGGCAGGTGCAGCTCGCCGTTGGAGGCGAGCCCCCAGTTGGCACGGCGAAAGCAGCGCAGGGGCCGCAACCGGCTCAAAAAGAAGTCCACTTGATTCGAAAGCTTCTCGGCATAGTCCGGCACGGGCCCGTGGACGGCGATGACCCTCTTGCCCACCTTGTCGGCCAGCTTCCAGCGGTTGGGAAAACACAGCACGGCCGCCGACAGAATGAACTGCTCGCCCTCGGGTGTGAGAATGCAAATGTCCTCGGCGTAGGTGCGGCCCAAGGCGGAGAGGGCGGCGAGGGGGGCATCGGGAAACGCCAGGCCATCGCGCGCGGCCAAGTGGCCGGTCAGTTCGCGCAACGCACTCTCAGCCGTCGGAAGAAACGCCATCACGTCATCCCGCCGCTCGGCGATCAGCCGCGCGCGCTGGGCCAATTGCCCAGCGTCGCCCGGCAACCGCGCGAGCCAGGTCTCGAGCCCGGCGGCCTTGAGGCCGATGGTGGCGGGATGATCGTAAGCGGTCATGTCGGCCGTCAGGCGCGCTTGATGGGATGGCGCTGGAGGAATTCCAGGGCCGCGTCGGCCGTGGCCTGGGGCTCCTCGATGACGCAGTAGGTGCCGCCCGCCTTGGGAATGGTTTTCAATTCCGCCTGCGGGCAGAGCTTCCTCACCTCGGCGATGGTGTTCTGCATGTTGGGCCGCGCTGAGCCTAATGTGCCTGACTCGCCCAGCAGCAACAGCATCGGCAGTTTCATGCGGCCCAAGTCCGCCGTCAGGTCGGCGCGGCCGAAGATGTCGAGCGTCTCGGCGAAATTGGCGAGCGAGAAATTGCGCGAGAAGGACGCCGCCTCGAATTGCGCGATCTCGTTGCCGCGCATGTTCCATTTGTTTTCCTCGGCGCAGCCGTACCACTGGTACATGCGCCCCAAGGCCTCGTAGCCGAAGCGCGCGCCCAGCGCGATGAAGGGGTCGTTGGGCGCCCGCCCGCCGCCCCGGAAGGAGGGATAGGTGATGAGGCTCTGCGCCATCTTGGGAAAGCGCGATGCGAAGCGGATGGAAAGCTTGGCCCCCGTCGACGTGCCCCACAGATGGCAACGTTTCACCTTCAAGTGATCGAGCACGACTTTCAGGTCGTCGACCCAGCGCTCGAAGGTGTGGGTGCCCGGCCACGAGCGGTCCGACAAACCGTTGCCGCGATAGTGCCAGTCGATGACGGTGTAGTTCTTCGCCAAGATCGGGCGGATGTAATGCCACTGATCGTGCAGCAAGCCGAAGCCTCCGGTGAGCACCAGGGGCTCGCCCCGGCCGGTGGTTTGGAACCACAAGGGCACGCCGTTGTCGTCGACCATGCCGGTGGTGCTGGCGATGGTCTCTTGCGCCTGGGCCGTGCCCAGCCCGGCCGCGAGGCTGGCGCCGGCCAAGCCCAAACCTGTGAAACCTAGAGCGCCGCGGCGTGTCACGCCGGTTGCTTCATGTAATTCGCTCATCGAGTCGGTCCTTTCATGGCCGTTCACCTGTTCCGCCTGTTATTTCAGGAAGGATTCAAAAATATCAGGGCAGGGCGCTCTAAACCCTTGAAACACAAGGATTCCGGAAAGACCCACCTTTGATATCAGGCAATTCCTCCGTCGCGTTAAGCCGTTGATTCCAAACAATTCCGACACGCGCGCCGCGCGGCAAGTCAGGGCGCTTTGTCGCACTGCACACACGCCGGTTCTAGTGGTCCGATTCTAACATTCGCATCCTGGTTCGGTGGACGATTTTGCGAATGTTAGAATCACAGGACCACTACCAACTATTCGTCGCTAGTGGAGCTTTGGATTTGACATTCGCTTCGCGGTTTCGCTGCTGCCTGGTAGCGAATGTCAAATCCGCTCCACTAGCCCCAATATGAGACGCTTTTTGCCGCGCCCGCGCAACAACGGGCGTGGTTATCCACGCTATTCCATTTTTCGTTTTATTTGCCGTCGGCCGGCGGGTTGGCCTTCATGTAGTCGGCCCACATGGTGCGCACGTCCTGCAAGGGCTCGTCCGCGCTCAGATAATCGGGCTGTTCCTCGGCCAGGAAGGCGCGGAATTTTTCCGGCACGTCGCCGGGCGCGGCGTATTTGCCGCCGTTGCCTGCCCACACCACCGCGCCGGGACGCTGGCCCATGCGCATCCACGGCAGCCAAATCGTCGTCAGCGTGTAAGACCAACTAAGTGGTGCACTGGTGACCTTGGGGTCCGACACCTCCGACAACCGCCCGCGGTCGGTGCGCACCACCGAGAAGAACTGAAAGGGCCCCGCCGACTCCGCCGGATAAAGCTCGGGCTTGAGCAGGGCGGGAAAGCCGACGACGGGCCGGTTGGTCACCCACACGTCGTCGCCGCGCCGCTGCCAGGCGCGCGGCGGTGCGCCCGGCTTCAAGGCGGCGGCGAAGCGGCCCGAGCGGAACGGCATGGTCGGCAGCGTTTCCTTGGTGATGGGGTTGGTCCAGCGCCGCAACCGCTCGCCCGTGGCCAAGTCGGTGAAATAGCCGATGTCGAAGTAGGTGGTGGTGAAACTGCCGTCTGGTCCACCTTCTTTCGTGGACGCCCAAAGTTCCTTCTCCAGCCCCTCGTAGCCCACGAGGGGCACGGGCTTTTCGCCCGGCTGCACGGCATTGATGATACCGGTATGCCAACGCAGCACCGCGCCGCCCGCGGAATTGCCCGTGAGCTTGGCGAAGGCCAACAGGTTCTGAACCGGATCGTTTAGGTCCAACCCGGCGGCGTGGGAGCTGGTCGCCGCGACAACGCCGGCCAGGGCCGAGCCAAGAAGCGTGCGCCGTCGCAGGTCTGCCGCCATAAGCGTGATCCTCTACCGCTCGATACGCATGTAGCGCGTGCGGTGCCAGTTGACGATGTTGTCGACGTAGCCCTTCACGTGGCTGCCCACCAGGTTCTTGGTGATGGTGTGGGTGAGGGGGATGATCGAAATGTCCCTGAGCGCGATGTTTTCGGCCTTGGCCATGATGGCGGCCCGCGCCTTGAGGTCGAGCGTGTTCTTGGCCTCGTTCATGAGCCTGTCGTACTCGGCGTTGGCGTAACCGCTGTAATTGAAGGCGCCGGCATTGCTTTCGAGCAGATAGAGGAACGTCTGGGGGTCGTTGTAGTCGCCCACCCAAGCGGCCCACGACACGTCGAAATCGAAGGCCTGAATGACGTTGTAGTGGGTCTTGGGCTCGTTGGGCAGCGGCCTTGTGACGATACCCGCTTCGCGCCACATGGTGGTGATGGCGGCCGCCGTGCGCCGGGCGTCGTAGCCGGTCATGTTGTTGTAGTCGAAGCGCAAGGGATTGTCGGGGCCGTAGCCGGCTTCGGCGAGCAGGCGCTTGGCCTCGGCGAGGCGCTCCGCGCGCGTCATGTTCTCGAAGCCGTAGGACGGCTTGGGGTCAACGTCGTAATTGTCGATGCCGGGCGGCACGAAGGAGGTGGCGTGGCTGCGCCCGTCGCGCCAGACCTTTTGCGCGAAGATCTCGCGGTCGACCGCCAGCATCAGCGCCTTGCGGATGCGGAGATCGTCGAAGGGCTTGCGCCGCAGGTTGATGGCGACGTATTCGGTCGAGAGATACGTGTAAACGCGGCCTTGGCCCGGCATGTTCTGGTTGAGCCAGGCGATCTGGTCCGACGGAAAGCCGCGATTGGTGATGTTGGCGTCGATCTCGCCGGCGCGGAAGCGGTTCAAGGCCGCGCGCTCGTCCTCGGTGGGATAAAAGTAGATTTCGTCGATGGCGAGTTTATCGGCTTCGTAAAAGTTCTTGTTCTTGACGACGTGAACATGGCCGTTGGGAATCCATTCCTTGAGCACGTAGGGCCCGCTCGAGACCATGGTGCCGGCGTTGGTCCACTCCTTGCCGTATTTCCGCACCACGTGCTCGGGCACCGGAAAGCCGGTGTAGTGCGTCAACATGCCGGGCAGGAAGGGTGCGGGCTCCTTGAGCTTGATCTCGAACGTCCGCTCGTCGACGGCGCGCACGCCCAGCGCCTCCAGCGGTTTCTTGCCGCTGTTCACGTCTTCGGCGTTTTCGATGATGTACAGGATCGAGGCGTATTTGGACGCGGTCTTGGGGTCCATGAGGCGGCGCATGCCGAACACCGCGTCCGACGCCTTGATCGGCACGCCGTCGGACCAGGTGATGCCCGGGCGGAAGGTGAAGGTCCAGGTCAGGCCGTCGGCGCTGGTGGTCCAGCTTTCGGCGATCCCCGGAATCGGATGCCCGTCCGCGGCGTCGGTGGTGAGCCCCAGAAACAATTCGCCGATGATGTGGTTTTCCCAAGCACTGCTGGCGATGTGCGGGTCGAGCGTGTCGGGCTCGGCGGCATTGCCGCGGTGAAACACCACCTGCGCCCCGGCGGGCGCGATAGCGGCCGACATCAGCCCAAAACCAAGTGCAAAACTAACCGCCAATGCACGCATTACCACCACAGCTCCCTAAAAATACCCTGTCCTAGGACATGCCCGTCTTGAGGCGCCAAACTAGCCGCTTTTGCGGCCATAAACCATGCGCGGACCTGTGGAAAAGTCGTTGATATTGCAAGGAATTTAATGTCCCAGGGCGGTCCTGCGGGCTACCTTTGGCTCAAGCCGCGCGGGTCTTATTTTTACATCGTCACCTGCGCCGAAAACCCAAGGGGAAAAGGATCACCACCCATGTTCACCGTATCGCGCCGGGCCGTGTTGGCCGCCGGCACCGCCGCTGCTGCCATTGCTGCGTTTTCAACTCCAATCCTGGCCGCCGGCGATGACGCCGCCAAGGCCGAAACCGCCAAGCTCAACACGTGGCTCGAGGACCGCTTCACCTTCTGGGTCAACCGCAGCCCGACCATGAAGGCCTACCTCGGCATCAAGGAGGACATGGACAAGTGGGATGACATCTCCGATGCCCGCCAGCGCGAGGACTTGGAGCTGACCAAGAAGGACCTGGCCACGCTCAAGGCCACCTTCGATCCGGCCAAGCTGGACGAGGCCGGCAAGTTGAGTTTCCGTTTGTATGACTACAAGCTCAGCCAGGACATCGCCGACTTCCGTTGGCGCAATCACGACTACCCGGTCAACCAGATGTTCGGATACCAGTCGGAAATCCCGAGCTTCCTGATCAACATTCACCGCGTATCGAACGTGGCCGAGGCCGAGGCCTATGTGGCGCGGCTGAACGGCGTGGCGGCGCTGATGGACGAGGTGCTGGTGGGTCTCAAGGACCGCCAGACCATCGGCGTCATTCCGCCCAAGTTCGTCCACGCCCACGTCGCGCGCGACAGCCGCAACGTCATCAAGGGCAGGCCCTTCGAGGCCGCCGACACGGACGGCACGTTGCTGGACGACTTCCGCGGCAAGGTCAACGCGCTCAAGATCGACGATGCCGCCAAGGCCAAGCTGATTGCCGATGCCGAGAAGGCCTTGCTGGCCTCGGTCAAGCCCGCCTTCGAGAAGCTGATCGCCTTCATCGAGGCCCAGGAAAAACTGGCCGGCACGGACGACGGCGTGTGGAAGCTGCCCAACGGCGACGAATATTACGCCCACATGCTGAAGTACCACACCACCACGTCCATGTCGGCCAAGGAGGTCCATGAGTTCGGCCTGGCCGAGGTGGCGCGCATCCACGGCGAGATGCGCGAGATCATGAAGAAGGTGAATTTCACCGGCGACCTGAAGGCGTTCTTCAAGTTCATGCAGGAGGACCCGCAATTCTTCTATCCGCAAACGGCCGAGGGCAAGGCGGAGTACGTCAAGAAGGCGCAAGAGATCATCCGCGACATGAGCGCGCGGTTGGACGACGTGTTCATCACCAAGCCCAAGGCCGCGCTGATCGTGAAGCAGGTGGAGCCCTTCCGCGAGCAGTCGGCGGGCATGGCGTTCTATCAGGGTCCCGGCGCCTTCGACGGGCGGCCCGGCACCTACTACATCAACACCTTCGACATGAAGGCCGTGGGCAAGTACGAGATGGAGGCCTTGGCCTACCACGAAGGCATTCCCGGCCATCACATGCAGATCGCCATCGCCCAGGAGCTGGAGGACGTGCCGAAGTTCCGCAAGTTCGGCAACGACTACACCGCCTATGTGGAAGGCTGGGGGCTTTATTGCGAGCGCCTGCCGAAGGAGATGGGCTTCTACAAGGACCCCTACTCGGACTTCGGGCGGCTTTCCATGGAGCTTTGGCGCGCCTGCCGCCTGGTCGTCGACACCGGCATTCATGCGCCCGCGTACAAGTGGACCCGCGAGAAGGCCATCCAGTACCTGTTCGACAACACGCCGGGTTCCGACACCGACGTGATCAACTCCATCGAGCGCTACATCGTCATGCCCGGGCAGGCCACGGCCTACAAAGTGGGCATGGAGAAGATCCTCAATCTGCGCGAGGGGGCCAAGAAACAGCTCGGCGCCAAGTTCGACCTGCGCCAGTTCCACGACGTGGTGCTGCGCTCGGGCGCCTTGCCGTTGATGGTGCTGGAGGAAAACGTCGACGCCTGGGTGAAGAGCAAGGCCTAGTCGCATTTTCCCGATCCTCCTTCGCTGCTGCGCAGCTTCGGAGGACCAGTATCTGAACCCGCCGAAGCCTCGGCGAAGGCGGGCAAGTGGGAACCGGTTGGCCCAAGAAACAAATGGTTGAAAATGCGACCAAAAAAGAGTCTGACTACATCCACACCTTCACGCCCGAGGAACAGCAGCGCCTGATCGATCAGGCGCTGTTTCTCGAGCCCTACCACCACTCCGGCATCGACCTGACCGGACGCAAAGCCGTGCTGGAGGTGGGCTGCGGCGTGGGCGCGCAAATGCGCGTGTTGCTGCGCCGGTGGCCCGGGGCGCGGGTCGTCGGTGTCGACCGCGCCGAAAGCCAGATCGCCCGCGCCCGCCAGGTGCTGTCGGCCGAGATCGCAGCGGGCCGCGCCGAGGTTCAACTCTCGCCCGGGGACCGGCTGCCCTTCGACGACGCGACTTTCAACGCCGCGTGCGTGTTCTGGGTGTTCGAGCACGTGACCGCGCCCGTGCCGATCCTGCGCGAGATCGCCCGCGTCCTGCGGCCGGGCGGCGTGTTTTATGACACCGAGGTGTTCGACCGCGCGGTGCGGCTGTATCCGCGCGCGGCGAACTTCGAGGCCTACTTTGCCGCCTTCACGGCGCTGCAGGCGGAATTCGGCGGCGATCCCGACGTGGGGATTCGCGTGCCGGGCCTCATGGCCCAGGCCGGGTTCGGTGCGATTTCCATCGCCGACGTCTCGCCGACGCTCGACGCGCGCATGACCGATCCGGCGGCACGGCGCGCGTTCCTCGATTACTTCTGCACGCTATTGCTCAGTGCGTCGGGGCCGCTGCTGGAGCGCGGGCGTACGAGCCAGGCCGTCATAGACGGCATCAAGGCGGAGTTCGCAAGCCTGGCGGACCGCCCCGAAGCGGTGTTCAGTTGGGGTGCCAAGCAAATCCGCGCGGTGAAGCCGGGTTAGGGCTTGGCCTTGCGCGCCGGCCGCGTCATGTGGACGTGGGGGATGCCGGCTTCTTCGAACTCGGGCCCGTCGGCGACAAATCCCAGCTTTTCGTAAAAACCGCGCACTGCCGTTTGGGCGTTGAGCACCGCCGTGTGCCCGTCGCGGTCGGCCCGGGCGAGGATGTGGCGCATCAGCCGCGCGCCGTGGCCGTGCGTGCGCCGGTCCTTCAACACCGCGATCCGCTCGATCTTGACGGTATCGGCACCCAAGGGCCTCACGCGCGCCGTGCCGACGGGTTGGCCTTCGACCGAGAGCAAAACGTGCGCGCACGCGGTATCGAGTCCATCCCACTCGATTGACTCCGCGATGCCCTGTTCCTCGCAGAAAACCTTGCGCCGCACCGCGAAACAGGGCGCCAGCGCCGCGACGTCGCGTCCGCTCAGGTCGACGATGTGCATGCATGAAGGGCGGGGGCCTACCATGCGCGGCATGTAAACAGCACGCCCCGCCGCCGGCAAGGGATCGCGCATAACGGGAAGTCCGGTTATTATGCCGCGCGGGCCCTTCATGCTTCGGTAATGGCCGGCCCTTAAGATCGCGCGGGGGACGGTAACCAAGAGTTGGCTAAAGCCTTGAAATTACATATGGTTGGCCAAAGATGGCACAACTCGGCCGTTTGCGGCCGCTCAGGGGGCATTAAGATTCGTGAGCGAGGCGCTGCAAGACAAGCATCGGATCTGGGATTCGTACTGGGCCGATAGCCGCATTCAATCGGCCGTGGCGGAAAACCCCGTGGCCGAGGCGGTGATCGACGCCCATTGGCGCGAGTTCTTCGCCGAACTGCCCGACGGGGCCCACATCCTCGACCTAGGGTGCGGCAACGGCGCGGTGGCGCTGATCGCCGCGCGCGTGTCCCAGGAGCAAGGCAAGAATTTCCAGATTCACGGCATCGACGCCGCCAACATCGACCCGCCCAAGTACGTCGCCAAGGAAGCCGAGCTGCTCAAGACCATCGCCTTCAAGGGCCTGACCTTGATGGAGGACCTGCCCTTCGAGCAGGGCCAGTTCGACGCTGTGGTGAGCCAGTTCGCCATGGAATTTTCAGACCTGAACAAATCCTGCGCCGAAGTCGGCCGGGTGATGAAGCGCGGCGCGAAATTCTGCGCGCTGTCGCTGGCGGCCAACTCGCGCCCCGTCGCCCAGGCCGCCGCCAAGATGCGCCAAAGCCAGTTCCTGGCGGGCAACACCAAGCTGTTCGACGTCGCCACCGCCGTGGCGCAAGCGCTGTTCAACATCGAGAACACGCCCGGCCAGGAAGGCCGCGACACCAAGAAGTACCTGGAGAAGTTCAGCCAGGAAGTCGAAAAGACGATGGAGAAATTCAAGCACGGCGAAAGCGAGACCATCGAGGCGGTCATCACCGGCCTGCAGCATGTCTTCGTGATCCGCAAGACCATCGGCATCCTCGAGCAAGTCAACATGATCGCGCTGATGAAAAAGCGCGTGGCCACGCACGTCACGCGCCTCGAGGCCATGACCCGCGCGGCCTTGGGCGATAACGCCGTGGTCGGGTTCAAGCGCAAGCTGGCGGACGCCGGCGTGGGCAGCGTGCAAAGCGCGCCCTTCGCCGCCCCCGAGATGGGCACCATCGCCTGGAAACTCACGGCGACGCGGACGTAACGTCGACCTTCGTCGACTCCTCGTTATTTTGCGGTACTGGAGAACGCCCCCCTCCTGCACCTCCCCCTTTTAGGGGAGGAACAAGTAGCGCGTCGTCGCGATCTTCCCTCCCCTGAAAGGGGAGGGTGAGGGAGGGGTCGTTTTCTGGCGCTTGCATAAACTCGACCCAAACAAAAAGGGCGGCCCGTGTGGGCCGCCCTTTAGTTTTAGTCCCGTAACGTGTCTTAGAACTTCATCGTGGTCTGGAAGAACACGCGGCGGCCGATCACGTCGTAGAGCGACGGGTCGGTGCCCGACTGCACGTTCGGCGCGTAGGTCGGCGGCTGGCGGTCGGCGATGTTGTTCACACCGACGCGGAGCGTGGCGTATTCCGTCACGTCCCAGTTGCCCGCGAAGTCCCAGTAGAACACGTCGCCGACGCCGGTGAACGAGGTCTCGCCGGGGTACTGCTTGGCGGCGCGGTTGGTCATGCCGTCGATGTAGCGGGTCCGCAGATCGAACGAGAAGTCCCCGATCGCGTAGTTGGTGTTGAGCGTGCCCTTCCAGGTGGGCAAGCTCGCGCCTTCCGACAGGCCTTGGCCGAAGTACGACACCGTGCCCGCGTAGTCGATGTTGGGCAGGTTCGAACGCTCCTGCTGTTTGAAGTCCAGCAAGCGGTTGACGTACAGATCGAAGGTCATGGCGCCGGCGTTGCTGGGCGCTCCCATCCACTCGAGATCGAAGCCCCAGCGCATCTGCAGGTCGATACCCGAGGTCTTGATCTTGCCCGCGTTGATGCCGGCGTAGTTGCCGGTGGCGGGGTTGCCCGGATCGGACAAGAAAAAGATATCGCCGCCGCCGCGAATCACGGCTTGGCAGTTGGGGTTGGTGGCCGACAAAGTGGTGTTCGTGCCGAAGTAATTGTAGCACGACGCCACGATCAGGTTGGGCTCGGGGGTCAAGATCGGTCCCTTGATCTTGATGTTGTAGTAGTCCAACGAACCGGTCAGGCGTTCCAGCCAACGGTTGTCCGATCCCGTGTTGGCCACGACACCGAGGGTGATGGTGTCGGCTTTCTCGGCCTCGAGATTGGTGTTGCCGTCGGTGACGATGCTGATCTGCGAACCCGGCGTTTGAACGTAGACGTTTAGCGCGCCGGCGCCGACGCCCGTCGCCTGACAGAGCGCGGCGGCAGCCGCGCCGCCTGTGCGACGGAAGTTCGACGTGACCGAGCACGGGTCGAAGTATTGCGGCGCCGAGCCGCCGCCCGCGAACAACTCGCTGAAGTTCGGGGCGCGGACCGCGCGTTGGTACGAGGCCCGGCCGCGCATGATGTCGAGCGGTTCCCAGCTCAGTTCCATCTTGTACGTGCTGTCGGACTTGCTGTTGCCCTCGACGTTGCGGACCGTATCGGTGAACTTGCTGTTCGACAAGCGGTAGCCCAACGACAATTCCAACGACTTGGCGAACTCCGCGTCCGAGGCCAAGGGGACCAAGGCTTCGGCGAAGATGTCGTTGAAGCGGTTGGTGCCGCCTTCGGGGTTCTGGGCGTTGAAGCCCGAGATCGGGCCCGAGGCCGCGCCCGGATCGAAGGTGTAGTTGAAGCCGCGGTGCTCGGCGCCGACCACGACGGTCAGGTCGCCGGCCGGCAATTCCACCACGTCGCCCTCGACGTAGGCTTGGGCGATGCGCTGGGTGAACTCGCGCGTCAAGGTGGCCGACTTTTGCAAGTAGGTCACGCACGCCGGCGAGATCGGATTGCGGCCGAAGGGGTTGAACCCGCCGGCGCAAATGCTGCGTCCGCCGTCGGCGGCTTCCAACAGGCCTTGCAGCCGCTGGGTGTCGATGTTGCCCGTCTGTGTCTGGGCGATCTCGGTGCGGCCCTCGGAGGCGTAAGCTTCCCAGCGCCAATCGTCGTTGATCTCGCCCTTGAAGCCCGCCAGGTACTGAATAACTTCGTTTTCGAAGGCCGAGGCGCGCAAGCCGGCGCTCAAGGTGCGTTGACGCATCAGGAACGGCTCCGTGGCGCCCGAACCCACCAGGTTCGGGTTATTGCCCGTGCGCGCGTCGAGGATGGTGCGGAAATCCGCCGGGATGAACGGATTGGTCACCGGAATGACCAGCGTGTTGGCGTTCGAGCGGCCCGGTTCGATCAGGGCCGACTTGGCGCGGATCGGGTTGGTGCCTGACGGGGATTCGATCGTCACCGTCGGGATCGGCGTCGGCGCGATGGCTTGGGTCGAGGTGTAGCGCGTGTAGGCGACGTTGGCGAACATCTCGATGTTGTCGGTGATGTCGTAGTTCATCTTCGACATCAAGGACGAGCGCTCGAGCGGCAGGGTGAGGATGTTCACCGCGTCGAAGTTGTAGGAGTACGCATCCGGGAACAGGCGGGTGTTGACCGCGAAATCGATCGGATAGCGGAAGTTGCGCACGTCGAGCGGGCTGTTGAAGATGCCGCGCGAGAACAGCGTGCCGTCGGTGTTGAAGCCGATCAGACCGCCGCCCGTGGGCACCGCGCCCGCGGGCACGCCGTAGCGCGCGAATACGCTGTCGACCACGGATTGCGGCGCGGCGTTGCCACCTTCGAAGTACAGGCCTTCCGGCAGGAAGGTCGTGGTGGCCGTGGCGATGGCCGCAAAGGCGCGCTGGCTCTTGATCAGGATTTCGCGGTCGGAATAGTCGAACGCGATCACCGCGTTGCCCTTGTCGCCGGCGAAGTTGCCGCCCAACAGGCCGGAGAACTGGTACTCTTCCGAATCCCACGGCTCGGTGCTGTTAGAATAGAAGGCGCGGACGTTGACGCCCTCGAAATCGGTCTTGAGCTTGACGTTGACGACGCCCGAGACGGCATCCGCGCCGTACACGGCGCCGGCCCCGCCGGTGATCACCTCGATGCTTTGAATCAGCGCGCTCGGAATGGTGTTCAAGTCGACGCGCAGGTCGTTGGTGGACACCATCGGCCGGCGGCCGTCGAGCAGCACGAGGTTGCGGAACGCGCCCAAGCTGCGAAGCGAGACGTTGGCCTGGCCGTTGTTGCCGGGGTTGTTGGAGGTGGTCGTGCCCGACGGAGTCACCTGGGGCAGGGTGTTGAGGTATTGCTCGATGGTCAGATCGGCGTTGCCGGTGAGTTGTTCGAACGACACCACGGCGATCGGGCTGTTGGCGATTTCGTTCGAGCGCGCGATGCGCGAGCCGGTGACGACGATTTCTTCCAGTCTTTCTTCCTTGGCGGCTTGTTGTTGCTGAGCCAGCGCCGGGAAGGCTGCGGCGGTCACCACGGATGACAGCAGCGCCGTACGGAACGCACGGCCGAACGTTGTCGGTTGTTTCACGATAAACCCCTTCTTCAAGAATGACTCCCTCGCCCGAAGCGGAGACTTTTCTTGGGTGTCCCCTGCCGCGGGTGGCCCAGGAAATCCGGGCCGGTTGGCGTGAGCAGCGCTCACATTGGCGTCGAGTAAAGTCGTTAAGGCGGGTCCGCGTCAACTTTGTTTCAAGACATTATAAAGTTTCGCGCCGGGTGTGGCCGAGATGTGACAGATGTGGAAAACTCATTTATATTCATAGAGTTGAATGCACTGCGGCAAATTGAAATGAATCGACATTAGCCTGTCATGAGACATAATATTCGCCATGCCGCGAGGTTAATTTTCGCAACAAGATTACAACCCAGACAGGTTCTTGCGCTTTTGTCGCGGCGGCCGTCGGAGGGGGGGTGCCGACCAGGCCCATAAACACAATGGCTTGCATGGCCGGACCCTGTCGCGGCAATGACAATCCCGCTTTGGATATATAGAGACTCAGCCATGCATCGCTCGCCCCGCCGCCACGCCATTGTTACGGTCGCGCTCCTCGCGCTGGGGATCGGTGCGAGCCCTGTGGCCCTCGGCCAAGACATGGCCGCGCAGCTTGGCGCCTGTCGCGCCATCCCGGACAATGCCGCCCGCTTGGCGTGTTACGACCGCTTGAGCGACGCCCTGGTGCCGCCTCCGGCGAATGTCGCCGCGCCTCAAGCCCCGCCCGTCGTCCCCGCGCCGTCCGCGACCACGCCCCAACCCGCCGTGCCAGTCGCGCCGCCGTCACCGGCGCCGACGCCCGCGCAGCGCTTCGCCGATGACCGGCTGCCGGCGGCCAAGCGCGACGCGCCGCCGGAACTTGATGAAATCCAGGCGGGCGTGACGGCGCTGCGGCTCGTCCCCGGGGGCTTCGTGGAGGTCACGTTGGAGACGGGCCAAGTGTGGCGTCAAACCGACGGCGAGCAAATGCGCGTCGGCTTGGGCGCGAAGGTGCGTATTCGCAAGGGGCTGGTCGGCGGCTTTTTGCTCAACGAAGTGGGCCGCAACAAATCCTACCGCGTGAAGCGGGTGGAGTAACGGGTTCCAGCTTTCCGACCGGCTTGATGGTTGACGCTACTGCTAGGTCAAAAGTTACTTCTTGTCATCGCGCGACTTGATCGCGCGATCCAGAGGTTTTTCGTTTAACTCAATAAAACGAGAAACCCCTGGATTCCGCGCATGCGCGCGGAATGACAATAGAATCTAGGAAATGCAATGTACTCTAAATTGCCAGCCACTCCGGCACGGGCAGGTTTTTTCCGCGCAGGAAAGTCGGGTTGAACAGCTTGCTTTGGTAGCGCAGGCCCGAATCCGCCAGGATCGTGACGATGGTCTTGCCGGGGCCCAGTCGTTTCGCAAAGTGGATCGCACCGGCGACGTTGATGCCGCTGGAGCCGCCCACGCACAGGCCCTCGCCCTGCAGCAGGTCGAAGATGATCGGCAAGGCCTCGGTGTCGGGAACTTGAAACGCCTCGTCCACCGGCGCGTCGGCCAAGTTGGCCGTGATGCGCCCCTGGCCGATGCCCTCGGTGATGGAACTGCCCTGGGCCTTGAGTTCGCCGCGCGCGTAATGGCCGAACAGCGCCGAGCCCTCGGGATCAGCCAACGCAATGGCGATGTCCTTGCGGCGCGATTTGAGCCCGCGGCCGACACCGGCCAGCGTGCCGCCCGTGCCGACGGACGCGACAAAGCCGTCGATGTGCCCGTTGAGCTGATCCCAAATCTCGCCGGCCGTGACGCGCTCATGGCCGTCGCGATTGGCGGTGTTGTCGAACTGATTGGCCCAGAACGCGCCGCCGGGCGCGCTCTGCGCCAGTTCCTCGGCCAAGCGTTGCGACACCTTGACGTAGTGGTCCGGGTGCGCCGCCGGCACGGCCGGCACCTCGCGCACGTCGGCGCCGAGCAAACGCAAAGCGTCCTTTTTCTCCTGGCTCTGGGTCGTGGGAATGACGATGACGGTCGCGTAGCCGCGCGCCCGCGCCACGACGGTCAGGCCGATGCCGGTGTTGCCCGCCGTGCCCTCGACGATGACGCCGCCGGGCTTGAGCAGGCCGCGCCGTTCGGCGTCGTCGACGATGTAAAGCGCGGTGCGGTCCTTGATGGAGCCGCCGGGGTTCATGAACTCTGCCTTGCCGAGAATCAAGCAGCCCGTCAGCTCCGAGGCGCGGCGCAATTTGATCAGCGGCGTGGCGCCGATGGCGGCGCCGACATCGGCCGCGACCGGGCTCGGGTTCATGTCGCGCGCGAAGATGGGTCGGTTGAGGGCATTCATGGTCCGTGGTTCCGGCTAGCGCGGTGTGCGGAAAAGTGGGCACCGGTTTTCCGCATAAACGCCGCGCTCAAACAATGAGATGGCGCACTATCGCCGCGATGGGCGCGGGCGCCCATGGCGGCGCGCGCCGAGATCGAAGGATTCGGCCGAGGAGGGGAGAAAATTCTCCATTGGCTATGCTGGAGGGGCCAAAATTCTCGTTTCGGCAATTTCCGGGCGGCTAGGGCAGAAATTCGATCTCCCGGGCCGAGAATCGCTTTATGCGGGGTTTCAGCACGCAACCCACCCAAGGCGATTTGTCATGTCCACCGCCACGTCCCATGCTCCGCCTTCCGATTGGCCCTTGCTCAAGGATCGTTGGCTCGATGCCGTGACCTGCACCGGCGGCAATTCCAATTCCAGCGGCGGGCACCGCACCGATCCGGTCTTTGAGTTGCGCGACGAAGCCCGCACCGTGCTGCGCGAGCAGGGGGCCGCCGCCCAAGCCAGTCAATATTTCGAGGTTCACCTGGCTCACGGCTAAGAGAGCATTTCCCCGAGAAGTGGCCTTCCACTTGGCGTGGGAAATGCGACCAAAATAAAGGAGTTGCTGAGGTAACCTGACTCTGTGGCCATCCGCGGTTTTTCAACGGGCGTCGTCTCCTCCCGCGATTGCCCCCGGCCCGCCGCAAGGGCATTTTCAGCAAAAGTGCGAAGCGGTTTTGCGTCCGAAAATGCCCTGATTAAAGATATGACGCGTTTTCCGGGCGGAGAGCCGGTTTCCACCTCTCCCGAAAACGCGATAGTGTGCTCTTTCGCATTTGGGGGCGCACGATGGCCGCGGCGGGTCAATTTCTGGAACGGACGTATCAGTCCCACGACGGCTTGCGCCTGTACGTGCGCGACTACGCTGGGCCTCGCGACGCGCCCTTCACCGTCGTCTGCATTCCGGGCCTGACCCGCAACTCGCGCGATTTCGACGAGCTGGCCCCGCATCTCGCGCAGAAGTACCGCGTGCTGTGCGTGGACCTGCGCGGACGCGGCAAGTCGCAGTATGCGCCCGACCCCATGACCTATCAGCCCGCCGTTTACGTGCGCGACATGGCGGGCTTGCTGAAGGCGTTTTCGCTCAGCCGCGTGGCGCTGGTGGGCACGTCGCTGGGCGGCATCATCGCCACCGTCATGGGCGCGGTGATGCCCACGAAAATTCTTGGGCTAGTCATGAACGACATCGGTCCCGAGGTGGACGCCACCGGCATGACGCGCATCGCCGCCTTTGTCGCGCGCGGCTACTCGGGCCCGTCGTGGGATGCCGCCGCCGAGGCCCTGCGTCAGGTCGACGGCAAGATCTATCCCGACTACACCCACGCCGATTGGCTGAAGATGGCGCGCCGCCGTTTCATCGAAATGCCCGACGGCACCATCAAGAACGACTACGACCTCAATATCGCCAAGCCCTTTGGCGACGCGGCCAACGCCGGTGCCGCGGCCACCAGCTTGTGGCCGTTTTTTTTGCGCCTCAGCCACATTCCCGTGCTGGCCCTGCGCGGCGAAATTTCCGACGTGCTCTCGCCCGAAACCTTCGCCAAGATGAAGCAGAAGGTGCCACACATGCGCCAATGCATCGTGCCGCAGCGGGGCCACACGCCCTATTTCGACGAGCCCGTCGCGCGCGATGCCACTGACGCCTTCCTGGCCTCCTTGCCCGCGCGGCTGCCGGCGGGGGAATGGCTTTATCGCGCGCTGCGACAGGCCGAGTTCCTCATCCGCTTCAAGCTTGGTATGCTTCCGAGCGAGTGAAAGACGAGGGCGCCATGACCGCCTACATCAACGAATATTCGCTGCAGTTCACACTCAAGCCCGCCACCACGGCGCTGCTGGTGATCGACATGCAGAACGCCACCGGCAGCTTGACTCATGGGCTCGCGAAAAAGCTGCGGGCCGAGGGGCGGCTGGAGGAATCCCAATACCGCTTCGAACGCATCGAGAAGTTCGTCGTGCCCAACACGCAAAAATTGCTGGCGGCGTTTCGGGCCCTGGGCGCCCCGGTGATCTACGTCACCTACGGCGGCGAAACACCCGATGCCTCCGACGTGGCGCGCCACATCCGCGCCTTCGTGCGGGCCACCGACAACATCGCCGGCAAGCCCGAGCACGACATCGTCGACGCGCTGAAACCCCTGCCGCACGAGCCGGTGCTCAACAAAACCACCATGGGCGCCTTCGGCTCCACCGGCATCGACGCGCGCCTGCGTGCGCTGGGGGTCACGGAAGTCGTGTGCGTCGGCGTGTCGACCAACAACTGTGTCGGCATGACGGCCATGGAAGCCGCCGACCAGGGCTACGGCGTGGTGCTGGTCTCCGACGCCACGGGCACGTGCTCCGACCGCATGCAGGCGGCCTTCGAGGAAATGTTCCTGCGCCTGTGGGGCCGCGTGCTGACCACGGCCGACACGATCTCCGAACTGCGCGCGCAACAAACGGCGCAAGCGGCGCAGTAGGGGGCGGACGGCTCTTATTCTGCTCTAAGCATCATCAAATCTCATTGAAGTAGGGTTCTGCAATAGTGACTGCTGACGAGGAAAATGAAGATTTAGCGACGACCCAACACTATGCAGCAATCGGTCATGTAGCTGCGGCATGGGCTTATTTTGAAGCAGTTGTTGATGAGTGGACATTGAAGCTGGCAAATATTCCAACTAAGCGCGGAATTTGCCTTACCGCGCAAATCGCTGGGTCAGCTCGAAAGCTTGATGCATTCATAGCGCTAGCATGTCTAAAAGACATTGGAAAACTGGCCGGAAAACTACAGAAATTCTCGCAGAATACTGTTGGTTTAGCAGAGCGTAGAAATCGGGTTGTGCACGACCCTTGGGACACTACTGACATCTTGGAGCCATCCCGTATCGAAGCAACAGCAAGGAAAAAGCTTCGACTTGGTCGAGTGCGTGTTCCGACCAAAGTGGTCCTAGACTTAGCTATTGAAGTCGATGAGCACCGAGAAAGCTTTGAAGCTCTGGCAAGCGAAGTGTTCTCCGCGCACCATAGGGCGCAAAGTGAAAAAGGTCTGGGCTGAGAGTAAAAATTAAGCAAAAAGCCCCGTTGCCGCCAATCCATTACCGTGGTAATGTACCTCAATGTCTAACGCTCAGTCTAAGATCACGGCCCAAGGCCAGATTTCCGTCCCCGCCGAGATTCGCCGGAAGCTCGGCCTGGGGCGCGGATCGGTCTTGGAGTGGGAGCAGCGCGACGACGAGGTCGTTGTCCGGCGGGCGGGACGCTTTACGTCGCAGGACGTGCATCGCGCGCTTTTTCCACACGCGCCGTCGCCTTCTGGCGCATCAAAGAGCGCGCCGAAGGACGTGAAGCAAGGCATCGCCAAGTACATCCGCAAGCGCCATGCGCGCGGTTGACACCAACGTGCTGGTCCGGCTGATCGTGCGTGATCAGCCAGACCAAGCCGATGCGGCGGAGACATTCATCGCCAAGGGCGCCTGGGTGTCCCACCTGGTTTTGGCTGAGACCATCTGGGTGCTTGATGCGGTCTATGAGCGGTCCGCTAAACAGCTGTCTGAGGCCGTGGCCATGCTGCTCGAACACAAGGACTTGACCCTCCAAGATGCCGACGTCGTCGCGGCGGCGCTGGAGCAGTTCCGTAAACGTCCCGGGCTGGGATTTTCAGACTGCATGGTGTTGGAGATCGCCCGTAAGGCAGGCCACATGCCGTTGGCGACCTTTGATCGCAATTTGGCCAAGCTGCCGGAAACACAACGACTCTAGCGCAGAGCCACCCGATCCGCTGTTCGGGGTTGCGGCCCCCTCCAAAGCGGTCCATGTTTTGTCAAGTTTCATCATGGAAAACACAATGACTCCCCGCGACGATGCTTCCGCCGACGATGCCCTGATCCTCGACGCCGTGGCCAAGTGGCTCGCGCGCGACGTGGAGCCCCATGCCATGCGCATGGAGCACGCCGACGAATATCCCCTCGCCATGGTCGAGCAGATGAAGGCGCTCGGGCTGTTCGGCGCCACCATCGGCACGGAGTGGGGCGGGCTGGGGCTGCCGGCGGCGACCTACGCCAAGATCGTCACCATGATCTCCGAGACGTGGATGTCGCTGACGGGCATTTTCAATTCGCACCTGATGCTGGCCAAGTGCATCGAGAAATTCGGCACGCCGGCCCAGAAGAAAAAATATCTGCCGCGCCTGGTGACGGGCGAGTTGCGCGGCGGCACGGCGCTGACCGAGCCCGACGCCGGCACCGACCTTCAGGGCATCCGCACGCGGGCGGAGCGGCGCGGCGATCACTATCTCGTCAACGGCTCAAAAATCTGGATCACCAACGGCCACTATGGCCAGATTTTCGCGCTGCTGGTGAAAACCAATCCGGCGGCCGATCCGCCGCGCAAGGGCATGAGCATGCTGATCGCCGAGAAGGGCGAGGGCTTCGTCGTCTCGCGCCGGCTCGAGAAGCTGGGCTATCACGGCATCGATTCGACAGAATTGTCCTTCGCCGATTGCAAGATCCCCGTCGACAACCTCGTCGGCGGCGAGGAAGGCAAGGGCTTCTACCACGCCGTCGGCGGGCTGGAGTTGGGGCGCATCAACGTCGCCGCGCGCGGCGTCGGCATCGCCAACCGCGCGCTGAAGGAGTCGGTGAAGTACAGCCAGCAGCGCAAGACCTTCGGCAAGCCCATCGCCCAGCATCAGGCCATTCAATTAAAGCTCGCCGAGATGGCGACCAAGTGCGAGGCCGCGCGCCTGCTGGTGGACAGCGCCGCCAAGGCCTACGACGAGGGCCGGCGCTGCGACATGGAGGCGGGCATGGCGAAGTTCTACGCCACCGAGGCCGCCGTGGAGAACTCGCTGGAGGCCATGCGCATTCACGGCGGCTATGGGTATTCCAAGGAGTTCATCGTCGAGCGGCTTTACCGCGACGCGCCGCTGCTAGTGATCGGCGAGGGCACCAACGAGATGCAGCGCATCATCATTGCCCGCCAACTGATCGAGCGGAATCCCATATAACTCTCAATTGTCATACCCCGCGGTCGCGCCGGAGGCGCGCGACAAACAGGATATCCAGGGTGACAAACTCCGGCGGTGCGATTTACCCTGGATTCCCCGGCTAAACCGGAGAATGACAGGGGTGGTGGGTATGAAGAGCTTTCAGAATCTTTCTTACTGTCATACCCCGCGAAGGCGGGGTATCCAGGGTTTCTGGTTTCTGTTTTATAAAACGAGAAATCTGGATCGCCCGGTCTGTGCGCCAGCTTTTCTAAGCTCCTTTTGGTCGCTAAGAAAAACTAGGCGTCAAGTCGGGCGATGACAGTGGTGTGTGTTATCGTCCAACTTGCCCATGAATAAACCCCTTCCACTCTCCGGTCTGCGCGTCCTGAGTTTCGACCAGTACGGTGCCGCGCCCTATTGCACCATGATCATGGCCGACATGGGCGCCGAGGTGATCAAGATCGAGAACCCGGCCACGGGCGGCGACTTCGCGCGCGACACGGGGCCCTATTTCCTGGGTGAGCACGACAGCCTTTACTATCAGTGCTTCAATCTCAACAAGCGCAGCCTGACGCTGGACGTGAAACACCCCAAAGGCCGCGAGATTTTGCACAGGCTGGTGGCGCGCTCCGACGCCCTGGTGGGCAACATGCGCGGCAATCAACCGGCCAAGCTGGGCCTCGATTACGCGGCGCTGAAAAGCATCAACCCCAAGATCGTGTGCGGCCACATCTCGGCCTATGGCCGCGATACCTCGCGCGTGGATTGGCCGGGCTACGACTTCTTGATGCAGGCGGAAGCCGGCTTCATGAGCGTGACGGGAGAGCCCGATGGCCCACCCGTGCGGCTCGGCATCTCCATGGTCGATTTCATGACCGGCACCATGATGGCCTATGCCGTCACGGCCGCGATGCTGGCCTGCAAGACCTCCGATGCGCCGGGGCGCGACGTGGATCTGAGCCTGATGGACCTGGCGCTCCATCAACTCACTTATCCCGGCATCTGGTACTTGAACGAGGGCCTGGTGACGAAGCAAGTGCCGCGCGGCGCGCACGCATCCATCACGCCGAGCCAACTACAGAAGACGAAAGACGGCTGGATTTTCGTCATGGCACAGAACCCGAAGTTCTGGGACATCCTGGTCGCGGGCTTGGGCCGCGCGGACTTGGCCGTCGATGCGCGCTTCACGACCATGGAGGCGCGCTTGGCTAATCGCGAGGCGTTGACCAAGATTCTGGACGACGCCTTCAGCGCCAAAACCACCGACGCATGGATCGAAGTGTTCAAGGGCAAGCTGCCGGTGGGCCCCGTTTACGGCATCGACCAGGCACTGGATAATCCGTTCCTGAACGAGACGCGGATGATCCAAACCGTGCCGCATCCCGACCGGCCGGATATGCGCGCACTCGCCAACCCGGTGAAGCTCGACGGCGCGCGATTGAAAAGCAGGCACGCGCCCAAGCTGGGCCAGGACACCGACGCGATCCTGGGCGAGATCGGCTACAACGGCCGCGACATCGCGGCGCTGCGCGACCTCAAGGCCGTGTAACGCGCGGCGGCATTATTGGCGATTGCCGCCGATGGCCGATCGTCCGACGGGGCGCTCGGCCTCGGGCAGAGTGAACGTGATCACGACCCGGTTGTCGTACCACTTCACGGGCCGGCCGTTCTCGATCTTGGGTTTGTAGCGCCAGCGCAGCAGCGCATTGATCGCGGCGGTATCGAACACGCCCTTGGGCTCGGCTTCGACCACCGTCGCGTTCTCGACCCGGCCGATCTCGTTGATGGTGAACGCCAGCATCACCCAGCCCTCGATGCCGCGCATTTGGGCGCCCAAGGGATAGTCCGGGGGAATGCGCACCAGCGGCACCGCCTCGGCGTCGCTCGGCGGCTCGAATCCCTGGCGGTTGAGGGTGATGCCGCGGTCGATGGCGGGCGGCGCGATGCCGATGGCCGTGGACCCGGCCACGCCGGCCGCGCTCTCCTCGGCGAAAGACGGCGGCGGCGGCGCCACCTCTTCGATCACCGGTTTATCGGGCAGCTTGCGTTCCTTGGTCTGGACGCGTTCGTCGCGTTGGGCGCGGACGAACTCGATCGGCACGGCGCGAATGGCCTTTTGCATGGCCGGCACGCCGGTGTCGATCAGGAATTGCATGAGCCAGAACAAGAAGGTCGTCGCCACGAGGGCGGCAGGCAAGGCAAGGCTGGTGGTGACGGCGCGGTGGCTTTCGGCATTGGCCATGGTTGCCTCCTCGGTTCGGGCGCTGAGCGGCGTTCGACTCCTTTTCCAGTGCGAAATCATGCCAACACACCCGTGGTCCGGGCGCATTGACTTGGGTCATGATGGCAGGCCGTGCTGGACGCGCCCGGCCCAGTTGGATACCAAGAGAGCCTCGATTCCGGCCCCCGCGTGAGGCACCGCCACCCATGAAACTCGAAGGCCTGCGCGTCATCGACCTCAGCATGTACCTGCCCGGCCCTCATCTCACGCTGATGATGGCCGATCACGGCGCCGAGGTGATCCGCATCGAGCCGCCCGGCGGCGAACCCGCGCGCGCCTACGGTCCCTTCGAGACCGGCGCCGACGGAAAGCCTCAGTCCGTGTGGTTCCGCACCCTGCATCGCGGCAAGAAGAGCTTGTGCCTCAATTTGAAACATCCCGAGGGCAAGGCGATTTTTCTCAAGCTCGCCGACACCGCCGACGTGCTGGTGGAGGGCTTCCGGCCCGGAGCCATGGACAAGCTCGGCCTCGGCTACAAGGACTTGAAGTCGCGCAATCCGCGTTTGATTTACTGCGCCGTGTCGGCCTTCGGCCACTCGGGCCCGCTTTACGGCAAGGCGACGCACGACATGGGCGCGCAGGCGCTGACGGGGTTTCTGGCGATCAACGACAACGGCGACGGCAAACCCGTGGTGCCGGGCTTTCCCTCGGCCGACGCGGCCTCGGCGATGATGGGGCTCGCGGGCGTTCTCATGGCGCTGTATCGGCGCGAGAAGACCGGGCAGGGCGATTTCGTCGACGCGGCGATGTACGACTCGCTGCTCTCCTTCAGCGCGCATCTCACGGGGCCCGTGCTGGGTGAAGGTAAGCCGCCCTTGACCAAGACCGGGCGCTCCATCGGCGGGGCAGCGTTTTACAACGTCTACGAAACCAAGGACGGCAAGTTCATCGTGCTGTCGGGCCGCGAACCCAAGTTCGCGGAGAATTTTCTGGGCTACCTCGGCCGCGCCGATCTGGTGCCGCTGTGCCTCAAGGATGATTGCGTCGCCCAAGAGCCCGTGAAGGCGTTTCTGCGCGAGGCCTTCAAGACGCGCACCCAAGCCGAGTGGGTCCAAGCGCTGTCGACACTCGACGTGGGCTGGGCGCCGGTGCTCGACATGGCCGAGGCCATTGCCCAGCCCCAGGCAGCGGCGCGCGAGATGGTGATCACCGATGCGGCGGGGCGCAAGCACATCGGCAACCCCATCAAGTTCACCGAGGAACCGGCCCAGTTCGCTTTCGCGAGCCCGGCCCTGAACCAAGACGCCGAGGCCTTGTTGAAACCCTTGGGCTACGATGCCGCCAAGATCGCCGCGCTCAAGGCAGCGGGCGTGTTCGGCTGATCAGATGCAGATGACGGCGACGCCGATTTTCTGGGCCGCAGACTTGAGGTCGGCGTCCTTGGTCGCCAAGGGCAGCTTTCGGCGCGCGGCCAGTTCAAGATACGCCGCGTCATAGCTCGTCAGGCCGTGCTGCCGGGCCAATGCGAAGATGTCGGAGAACGACCGCTCGGCCATTTCGGGGTCGATCTCGACGTCAAGCGACTGAAGTTTGATTATATTCTTTTCGACATCGGCGGCAGTGACACGCTTGCGCCGCTCCGCCACTAAAAGAATGTTGACGCACTCGGTCGGCCAGATCGCCGGCGCGGCGCAACCTTCGGTCAGCACCCGTTTCAGCAATTCTTCCGCTCTACCCGTGGATTCATCCTCGAAACACCATGCCAATGCGACCGAGGCATCAATGACAAACATGTCAATACTTGCGCCCTGCGTCGCGCAGGTCCTTCAACGTCAAGCCGTTCAGAAATTGTTTTTTTCTGAGTTCGATTAGACCGTTGATCGCATCTTCGACTCTCTTAAGGTCACGCTGTTTGGGCTGCGGAACGAGCTTCGCCACCGTCTCGCCGCGCTTGGTGATCTCGATCTCGCCGCCGTTGCGCACCTCTTCGACCAGCGCACTAAAGTGCGTCTTGGCCTCGAACATGCCGACCTTGCGAACCGTGCCCATGATCAACTCCTGACTCTTTTTTTGGTCGCATTTTCCACGCCAAGTGGAAGACCACTTCTCGGGAAAATGCTCCTAACTAGTTTATAAACTAGTTTATTCATAGAGAGCAAATCCAATGTTATAATAGATATATAAATCAGCAGCTTATGAATATTTTCAGTTCTCCCATCGTTTCCAGGTCGTGAGGTCGCCGGACTCGTTGATGGCGAGCCCGATGCGGTGGATATGGGCGCGCTCGTTGTGGGTATCGCCCGTGTCGCCGGGGATCGTCGCACCGACGTAATAGAGAAAAAATCCCTTGCCGTTGGGCACGACCCACGGCGTGCCGATGCCGTGGGTGTCGAACCGGCCGCTGTCGATGGGCGCCAGCGCCAGCATGCTGCCGTCGGTGTCGGGGCCCTTGACGCGCGTGAAATTCACGCCGTCGGGCGATTCGGCCATGCCGATGGCGCCGAAGCGCTGCCCGTTGTTGCCCTCGTAGAACATCACGTAGCGCCCGCCGAGCTTGATCACCTGGCGCGAGGCCACGCCGGCGTCATCGAAGTTGCCCTCGGGGCCTTTCTTCAGCACGGGGCCGATCTTCTCCCACTTGAGGCCATCGGCCGACACCGCGCCGCAGGCCATGAAGCCCTCGGCGGCGCTGAGGGTGTGGTAATACATGCGCCAGGCGCCGTCGGTGTCCTTGAACACTTGCGGCCAGCCCACCATGGCGGCGTCGAACTCGCCGGGCTTGCCGTTATCGAGGTAGGCGCCGCGCACCGGCCCGTCGGTCTTGGTCCAAGTCACGCCGTCCGTCGACACCGCGCGGCCCGGGCGCAGCGGAAAGCCCTTGGAGGTGCCGCGCGGCGTGGTGGTGACGGAACGGTCGCCGCCGAAGTACCACATCACGTATTGATCGTTGTCGCGCAGCACACTGCCCACGCCGACATGGCCGCTGTCGAAGCGCGCCGGATCGTCGCTGGGCTCCAGCACCGCGCCCAAGGTGAGCGGGCCCTTGACGCGCTCCCAGCGGATGCCGTCCGGCGAGGTCGCGAGCCCCACGCGGCCCGTGGGCAGGGTGTAGGCGTCGTCGAAGGCCGGATCGCGGCCGTAGTACCACATGCGCCATGAGCCATCTGTGTCCCGCAGCACGCGCGGGCAGGAGGTGCGCTCGGAATCCCACGAGCCCGCCGGGCCTTCGGGCAGGATCAGCCCCGGACCCTTCGGCGTGACGGCCCAGGATGAGCGCGTCGCCGCGAGCGTTGCCGCCGAAAGTGCCAATGCGCCGCGACGATTAAGCTGCTTCATCTTATCTCCCCACCGCGTAGCCTTGCGCGCCGCGCGGGTTGGCGCCCGCGCGCACGATGCCCTGCCATTTGGTGACGGCCGAGACCCGGCCCAAGGACCAATCGGGGCCCACCTCGACGATGTGGCCGCGCTTGCGAAGTTCGTCGATGGTCGCCTTGGGCAAACGCCCCTCGGCCTGCACCACGCCGGGCTTGGCCTGGCGCGGATAGAACGAACTGCGGAAATGCTCGGAATGGAACATGGGCGCCTCGATGGCTTCCTGCAGGTTCATGCCGTGATGGACATGATGAAGGAACACGAGCAGCGACCATTGGTCCTGCTGATCGCCGCCGGGCGTGCCAAACGCCATGTAGGGCTCGCCGTCGCGCATGGCCATGGAGGGGGTGAGCGTCGTGCGCGGGCGCTTGCCCGGCATGATGGCGCTGGGGTGGTCCTCCTGCAGCCACGCCATCTGCGCGCGTGAGCCGAGGCAGAACCCGAGATCGGGGATCAAGGGCGAGCTTTGGTACCAGCCGCCCGAGGGCGTGGCCGAAACCATGTTGCCGTCCTTGTCGACCACGTCGAGGTGCACGGTGTCGCCGCGCGTGAAGCCGTCGCGCCGCACCGTTGGTTCTCCGACGCCGCCGAGCACGGCGTCCTCGCGCGGGGCGGCCATGTTCTCGTCGACACCGGTGTCGGGCGTGGCCACGAGCTTGAAGCCCGCGAGCCGGCTGGGCCGGTCCTCCAGCGAGGCCATGGCGCCGATGAGTTTTCGGCGCTCGGCGTTGTGGGCTTTGTCGAGCAGTTGGGTGAGGGGCACGTTGACGAAATTGGGATCGCCGTAATAGGCCTCGCGGTCCGCGAAGGCGAGCTTGGCGCATTCCACCACCGTGTGGATGAAATCGGGGCCGTGGGGCTCCATCTTGGCTAGGTCATAGCCCGCGAGCAACGCGAGTTGTTGCAGGAACACCGGGCCTTGGCTCCAGGGCCCGCACTTCGCCACCGTGTAGTTGCCGTACTCGAGGCTGACGGGGTTTTCCTCCCACGCGCGCCACTTGGATAGATCGCCACCGTTCAGCAGCCCCGCGTGGCGCTTGCCCGAGGTATCCATCATCGGCGTCTTGACGTACCTGTCGATGGCCTCGGCCACGAAGCCGTCGGACCATGCCGCCCGCGCCGCCTCGATTTTCTTCTCGCGACTGCCCGCCGCCGCCTCGGACTGCTTGGCGATGCGCCGCAGGGTCTCCGCCAGCTTGGGGTTCTTCTGATACTCGCCGACCTTGGGCAACTCGCCGCCCCGCAGCCACAAGGCGGCAGAGGATTTCCACTCGGTGTTGAACAGATCCTTCACCATGCGCAACGTGTTGACGAAGGGTGCCAGCATGGGAAAGCCGTTTTCGGCGTAGTGGATGGCGGGCGCCATGGCCTCGGCCGCGCCGAGGGTGCCGTAGGCTTGCAGAATGTGCATCCATGTGTCGAAAGTGGCGGGCACGCAGGCCGCCAGGAAACCCGTGCCCGGCACGAGGTCGAGGCCCATCTCGCGGAATTTCGCGATGCTGGCGGCCTTGGGCAGCGGGCCCTGGCCGCACACCACCACCGTGCGCTTGGTCTTGGCGTGATAGAGGATGGTCGGGCACTCGCCGCCGGGGCCGTTCAAGTGCGGCTCGATGACCGTGAGCGTGAGGCCCGTGGCCACGGCGGCATCGAAGGCGTTACCGCCGCGCTCCAGCACGCCCATGCCGACGGCCGAGGCGATCCAGTGGGTGGAGGCCACCGCGCCGAAACTGCCGCTGAGTTCGGGGCGCATCAAGGGTGCCGCCATGGGAATTCTCCGTTGCTAGGGCTGCCGATTCGAGACGAGAGACTAGCATAGCCCCGCGCAAAATTTTCGCGCGGGTCGGCAAATTTGGCACTGATTTGCGCGCAGCGGTTGCCTGTTCCACCTGTTATTTCAGGGAGGATTCCAAAATAACAGGCGGACTTTTCCCGTAACTGTGCCGAAAATTGAAAAATTATTCCTGAGCATTTCCCCGAGAAGTGGGAACCACTTGGCGTGGGAAATGCGACCAAACAATGAGATGTGGATTGCGGGGATTGTCGGGATTGTGGGGAAAACCCGGCGCGATCAAAAGGCCGCCCCGGCGCCAGAAGGACACCTCGCGACCGCCGGAATTCAACGCACGTCCGGCGGCGCATGTGCGCCACGCGGGTCATGGAAAGAGTATAGCACAATGGCGGGGAGGGGAGAATGGAGGGGCAAATTCAATCGTCAGCCTAACCTGGGCTCTTTCCATGCGCCTCCATGCCGAAAACGTGCAGTCAAGCGAGCGACTTTGCTGTTCCGAACAAGTCAATTGACCAGTTTAATGAATTCAAACCACCAACTGATCGAGCCCTGATAAAACCCTCTTTAGGATTTGCTCTTACAATTCTTGCGCCCATCGCTCTAACCTCATTGCGGACGCGCCGATCAAGGGACTTTGTCGATTTTGACGGGGAGACTTCACTTGCAATGTAAGCGTCACTAGTCAGTTTTGTGATGCGTGCTCTGTCACGATCCGTCGGCAGAGGTTCACGAAGTCGTGTAAATGCTGTTACCAAGGCGATTGGATTTGACACCAGCATTTTGGACCAAACGTGATCGTTGTGTCCATTTTGGCTCCCATGATGCGGTATCTTAAAAATTGCCGCCTTTTTCCCATCGGCCGCACTTATGGAAGAGAGAATCGCTGTCCAACCATGAGTGGGGTTGCCCGTATCTTCCATGTCTGCCCCGAGAAGAATGACTGCATTTCCTATCTCAACCCGAAGAACGACTGAGATAAGATTCGGGCGAAATTCTTGTGAATGCCGCTTTGTAGCCCGTACTTCAGGAATTTGATTCCCAATGTTTACAAGGAACTGAGCGAGTTGATCATCGGTTGGCGATAGGGTCCTAATACGAACATCGCAGCCATGTATTTGTTCGGCACTTGGTGAATAAAAGACCTCTCTATCAACGAGCGCAAATTTATTGAAACCTGGGCAAGTCCTAGAAACGAGTGCGTCTTGGATTTGGCCAACCTCGCGTTCTCTTGTCGAGAGTTGTGTAAGTGGACGGCTCTCAATTGCCTTGACATATGCAACGAATTCTTCACGCGTAAGGGCTGTCGAGCCAACGAATAGGGCCTTAGGGCAAGCCCTGAGTACTTCGGAGATGCCATCAATGTGATCTGTGTCCCAGTGTGACGCGCACAAGACTTTAATGGCATTCTCTGGGTCGACTCCTATGTGTTTGAGGTAGGCAAGCGCAATAGGTTGTGACTCAGTGGTTACTTCATTTCCAGTGCCAAGGCGAAATGAGTCGACCGATAGCCACTTCTCGTTGCCAAGATGTATTAGGATTGCTTCGCCAAAACCGTTCCCAAATACGCTCACTTCTATTTGGTCAGGTGCAGGACGATCAGCCGAGCTAATCCCATTGAACAGCATGTGCGATCGTTTTTGCGCGGGCACGCGCTATTGATAGTTCTTTCTCCGTCCATTGCGGTAAACGTCTAAAAGTCAAACGATTGACATTTTCAACGGTTCCATATGGCAATGTCCGACTTCCTACTATCCAATAGAAAACCGCGCCTGGTCGCAGTAACTCTCGGTCGCTGGACGAAAGTGAACTTAATGGGAACTCAGCAATCTCTGTAGGCAAATGAGACTCCGTGGACGTATCAACAAGTTTAGCTACGAAAAAAGCATCTTTTTCAGAGACGCGCTCGACAACGCCTTCCCACTTCTTGATTACCACCTCATTAGCAACACCACCTCTTAAATTCTGAAAAGATAAAATGTGTGGTGAGGTCCGTTCGCTTGGACTCGAATATGTATTATTCTGAAGTGTGAGCGGACGTTCACTACTGTCGAAGTTCTTCATGGACGAGGAATCAGAACTAACGTTTGCGGCTTGAGTAAGCGAGGGCGGGCTGTCTGGACTTGCTGCAGTATCAGCAGATCGATCAAAATCTAGGAACGATATCGCAGATGCTTGGTTATTTTTCATTTTCCAATTGCCTGAATGCTATCGGTAATTGCCTGTGAACGCTTTTGCGAAGTTAACCAATGGGCCTGAATAATATCTAAGACATCTCTTGCATTTAAAGGATCAGCACCCGGCGTCACTGGTTCTTTGGCAACTTCAATATGATCATTAACTTCTACAAGCACATCAAAATTATCTTCCGGCGTTGGTGCAACCTTGGTTCTAATATAACCTTTCAAGCCATCTGCTCGCGGAGAGTGTTCCATAACGAGTTCACGAAGTCCGCCTGCCCGTTTTTCTGCGTTGAATTCGCCCAATAACGCTGCCCAGCATGACTTGGGAGCTAGAGTATCCCCGATTGCATGGTAGTGCTTAGCGCTTTCTGCAGAAAAAACTGTCTCAAGATTTATCCCGACCAGACGCAGAGGTGTATGAATAAGAACTGTAAATGCGCCAACCACCAAGTCATGCACGCGTTCATATGGCTCCGCTTTAACTGTAGCAGCAAACCTCTCTTTGCTTACTTGGATATTTAGCCAATCAAGTTCCCAAATAGTAACGTCTGGGTGCAAGATTTTTATGCCATTATGTTCTGTTGCTTTTTTTGCCTCATCACTCCCAATAAGCTGAGATTCCGCGAACCAAAGCGGGTGAAAAATCAACGGATTAAATGCGCCTCTAATTACAATCGATGCAGTACGACGCATAGTATCAGTCTCTACAGTGACTGGTGATTGCTAGAGGCTCAATTGCAGCGTTCGTAGCATTAATCAAAAGACTCTAGAAACAGTAAAACATGCAATGCTGAACTATGGCCTGAGGCGAGTATATTCACGAGGATCGACCATAAAGCATTGATTCATAAAGTAAAAATGCCAATTAACTGCGCGGTTGTAGAGGTTAACTCCGGATAGGTCTTAGCTGGCCTCCACCACCCTTACAATCTGCTTAATCCCCGGCTTGTCCACCCGTTGCACGAGGCCCGAGGGCCAGCGGACCTCGATATAGTCCACCGCCTTGCGCGCGCCCAAGCCGAAGGTTTCCAGCGGTTCGTTGGCGGAGTTGTAGCCGTGGGCGGGCACGCGCTCGCGGATTTGGGCGAGGTCGCCGCTGACCACGCGCACCCGCGCGCCGATGCCCGATCGGTTGCTCTTGGTGCCCACCAGCGCCACCTTGATCCAGTTGTTCTTGTTGGCCTTGTTGAGGAACAGCCAACTTTCCTGGGCAATGTTGGCGCGCTTGAAGCCGTTGTAATAGGTGCGGTTGGTGGCGAACATGTCGAGGAAGCCGTCGCCGTTGATGTCGCCGGCGCCCACGCCCGAGCCGATGCCGAAGCCCTCGGCGCCGGAGCCCTTGGTCACGTCCTCGAATTTGGCCCCGCCGACGTTGCGCAAGAGCACGTTATAATCGGGCTCCCAGGCGATGTAGAAGCGCACGAAGGGCGGGAAGCCGTCGATGACGTCGTTGATGAGCACGTTTTGGGGCCCGCCGTTGTTCACGTAAATATCGAGCAGGCCGTCGTTGTCGAAGTCGGCCATGACGCAACTTCTGGCCCCGCGCCGGTCGCCCGCGCCGGAGTCCTTGGTGATGTCGGTGAACGTCAGGCCCTCGCTTCCCCCCGGGCCCTGATCGAGGTCGTTGCGGATCAGCCGGTTGGCCTGGTCGGCCAGCGGCAGGTAGGCGTCGATGTCGCCGTCGTTGTCGATGTCGCCCAGGCAAGAGCCCTGGGTATTGCCCGCCAGCCGAAAGGCTAGGCCCGAAGGCGGGCGGCGGCTGTTCATGATGTTGGTGAATTTGGTGCTACTTCCCTTTGGGCCATCATTGAGGAACAGCACGCTGAAGTCGCCCTCGTTGGTCACCAGCGGGTCCATGTCGCCGTCGTTGTCGAAGTCGGCCCAGCTGGGCGCGCCCTGGCTGTTGCTCTCCTTGACCACGTCGTGCATGGCAATGCCTGACTCCGCGGTGACGTCGGTGAAGGTGCCATCCCCGTTGCTGTGGAACAGGGCATTGTCGACCTCGCCGTCGGCGTTGCGGTGGAAGATGTCGAGCCAGCCGTCGTTGTCGTAGTCGATGAAACCGATGCCGCCGCCGGTGTTGCCGATGCCGCCGATCTTGGCGTCCTCGGCGTTATCCTTGCGCATCAGCTTGGCCGCCACCGTGACGTTCTCGAAGTTGGCCTTGCCGGTTTCCTTGAGCAGATTGCGCATCAGCGTGGTGGGCACGTGCTTTTGCTTCTGGCCCAGCGGGCCCGAGGCGTTGGGCGGCATGGTGGCGATGACCAAGTCCAGGTCGCCATCGTTGTCGTAATCGCCCCAGGCGGCGCCCCGGCCGAGCGTGCCCGGCAGGTCGAGCCCGCGCGCCTGGGCCACGTCGGTGAAGCGCGTGGTCGGCGAGGAGCCCCGGCCCAGGTTCTCCCAGAGGCGAAGCGCGATGCCCGGGCCGATGGCCTCGGTGGACACAAAGATGTCCATGTCGCCGTCCTGGTCGTAGTCGGCGAACATGGGCCCGGTGCCGTTCAACGCGGGGTCGTTGATGCCGGCCTTCTTGCCGATCTCGGTGAATTTGATGGGCGATTTGGCCTCCAGGGGCCCGGCGGCCGCGGCGGCCATGCCCAACGCCAAAACGAAAGCCGATCCGCGCATCGCACGCCTCCCCACTTATGGCGCCAAGCCTAGCGGCCCCGGGGCGAAAGCAGAAGCCCGCTGCCCGGCCTGTCCGCCCTGGGGCGGACGATCAAACCTCGACTGTCACCCTGGGACTTGTTCCCAGGGTCCAGGGTTTCACGATCATTGTGCGTTGTGGCCCTGGATCCTGGCCGTCGAGGGCGGCAGATTTTCTAGCCGCCGAGACGGCAAGAAAATCTAGCCGGGACGAGCCCCAGGCTGACAGCTGTGATTCTTGTTCATCTTCGCCCGCTGCAGGCATTGAAAAACCCGCCGAGCGGAGCTCGGCGGGCTTTCCATCACAACCGGTTTTTGAAGCGGTGCAGACTTTCCGAAGCGACCATCGGCCGAAGCGACCAGAGGCCGACTTGTGAAGGGCAAGGCCCTTTCGTCCACGCGCGCTGGAGAACCGTTTCTGTTGTGCTATCCCTGTGGATAAAACTCGTTAGGCTTATTAGGCCTTCTTCTTCGCTTTCTTCTTCGCTTTTTTCTTGGCTGCCATAGTAATCCCCTATGTCTGAGATAGAACCGAACGACATCACACCATGTGAGCGCGCGGTGATCGATCCGCGAGGACCGAACGGCCATCAGATAAACGCAGTTGTCACAATTGCACAAGTGTTTTCACGAGGCCTGAAAACTTTTCTCTTGATTTATTTTTCCACATGAGGGCCGACGCGCGACTCGGAGTCCGGTTTCATGCGCGCCGCCGCGACAAAAACGGCGCCGCACTGATGCGACGCCGCCGATTTTTTGAATCACTTGCGAGAAAAATCGCAGCGAGTGGCGATTACTTTTCGCCGACGAGACACGGAAACTGAATCGCCTTGGTTTGGTAGTTCATCACCTTGGGCGGCACCACCGTGTCGACCATGTCCAAGGTCAGGCGACCCTCGGCAAACCCAGCTTTTCTGCCCTCCGCGACGATATCCATCTCGCGGTAGGTGCCGCCGAATTTTTCGTTGTTGTTGTGCACTTCCCACTCGGCCAGGAAGGCGTCGAAGGGGGGCAATTCCTTCAAGCGCGGGTTGTCCATGTGCATCATCACGCCGCCGTCGCGCAAGATGCGCCGGCTCTCGGCGAAGATGCGCGGCACCGCCGGGGTGGAGGTTTCGTGCATGATGATGTGCGAGACCACCACGTCGAAGTAACCGTCGGGGAAGGTGGTGGCCTCGGCGTTTTGCTGGCTGAAGTGCACCGCCACCCCCATCGCCTCGGCCCGCGCATGGGCATAGCGCAGCACCGATTCGCCGACGTCGATGCCGTGAATCTCGGCGTCGGGGTATTCCTCCGCCCACGCCAGCGTGCTGTTGCCGGTGGTGCAGCCCATGTCGAGCACGCGCTTGGGCACGCGGCCGGGGAAGCGCTTCTTGAAGTGCGCCACCAGCGAGCGGCCGAGGTAGTCGCTGCGCGGGCCCAGGTTGCCCATGGCGTACATATAGGTCGCGCGGTCATAGAGCGCGCCGGCCGAGACGTCGTCGGGCCCCAGCGTGGCATGATACCCGCCGGGCTGCAGATGGATGTCGTAGAAGGTGAGGTAGGGCGGCACTTTGAAGGCGGGGTCGAGCTTGAGCGAGCCCTTGGCCTTGGCGGCCTTTTGCCGGGCCTTGGCGTTCAGCGCCGGGAGTTCGCGCTCGACGCTGTCGATGACCGAATCCCAGGTCATTTCCTGGGTGTGGCGCTGCATGGCCGAGTACATTTGGTAATAGGGATTGCGCGTCATCACCGCGCGGACTTCGCTGCGGTCCTGGGGCTCGCGGCCGTGGCTTTTCTGGAAGGCGGGCCGCACCACGTTGGCATAAACCGCCCGGTTGCCGCCCGCCACGTTGGTGGCCAGGTAACGGCGGATGTCCATGTAATAGCCCTGGCGCGCTTCCTCGTCGTGGGTGCGCGCGGGCAGAATGTCATGCTGCAGTTGGCCGGGCATGGCGTGTCTCCTGGCAATATGGGTTGCTCAATTATATAGGCCCGCTCGCTGCGATACAAAGCTGCGACCGGCATGGATTACGTCCGTGACCACGCCCTGAGCATGGGCGCGCGCGGCTTGGTATCGAGCCTGGGCATCGGCTAGGGTGCCCGCATGGGGAAGATCACGGCATGAGCGCGACCGCATCGGTTGGTTCAAACGGGGCCGGCACCGCCGGACGGCTGCCGACGTGGCTGTGCGCCGGGTACGGCGTGGGCATGATCGGCGCGCAGATCTTCCGCGACACTCCGGCGCTTTTGCTGCTGCCGTTCCTGACCGATGCGCTGGCCGTGCCCGCCGCCATGGCGGGGGTGGCGATTTTCGTGCCCAAGATTTGGGTGGTGTTCGCCGATCCCCTGGCGGGCATCGTGTCGGACCGCGTCTCGACCCCCTGGGGGCGGCGGCGGCCCTTCATGTTCGTGGGCGGGCTGCTGACGGTGGCCCTGTTCATCGCCATGTTTTACGTGCCCGGTTTCGCGAGCCCGGCGTTGCGCGCCGCCTATGTGTGCGCCGTCTACACGGTCGCGCTCACGGCCTTTGCCGCCTTCTCGGTGCCTTACCTGACCATGGGCTCGGAGATGACCCAGGACCCCGACGAGCGCACGCGGCTCATGGCGTTTCGCGTCGCCTTCATGGCCACGGGGCTGATCGTCGGCGGCTATGCCGGGGCGATCCGCGACTGGGCCGGCACCGGGGCGCCCGCTTACGGCGTCATGGCGCTGCTGATGGGGGCCCTGTGCATCCTCACCATGATGACCTCGGTGTTCGCCACCGCCAAGGCGCCCTATTACGACCGCCACGAGACCACGCTCGGCCTCATGGCGCAGTTCAAACTGGCGCTGGAGAACCGGCCGTTCCTGATCCTGCTGACGGCGGCCTTCCTGCAGCGCCTGGCCGAGGGCATCGGCTATGCCGCGCTGATTTACTTCTACGTCTACGTGCTCAAGCAACCCTTGGCGATTTTGGGCACCATGGTGCTGTTCATCGCCGCGGCGGGGATTTTGTCGCAGCCCCTGTGGGTGGCGCTGTGCGCGCGCCACGGCAAGATGCGCGTCTATGTGACCTGCCTGCTGCTCTATTGCGCGGTCTTCGCCCTGTGGGCGATTCCTTCGCCGTCGCTGCCGCTGATCCTGTTCATCGGGGCCTTGAACGGTTTTTTCAACAGCGCCTTTATCCTGACGGCCTTATCCATGCTGACCGACACGGTCGCCTATGACCGCGCGCGGACGGGGCTCAACCGCGAGGGGGCCTATAACGGCGTGTGGCTGGCGGCCGAGAAGGTCGCCTTCGCGCTGGGCACGCTGATCATCGGCCTGGTCCTGAGCTGGTTCGGCTACGTCGAAACCGACACGGGCATCAGCCAGACGCAACCGGACTCGGCGCTGTTCGGCATCACCGTGGGCTACATCGTGCTGCCGATCGTCTTCCACCTCTCCAGCTTGTTTTTCCTGGCCAAGTACAAGCTGCCCAGCAAGTGAGGCGAGCGGGTCTATTGAAATGCCGTGTCGTCCTGGGGCTTGTCCCCAGGACCCACGGCTATGGAACGCGGCTGGTTTATTGTGTGCCCGCAAGCCCATCGTAAAGATCGCGCCACGTTGGATTGTTTTCCGCGATCTTGTTGATCTTCCACTGACGCGGCCAGAATTTCATCGTTTTCTCGCGTTGAATCGCCTTCTCCACGTCGTCAAATCGCTCGAAATAGACCAGAGTCTTCACGGCATATTTCTTTGTGAATCCGGGAACGGCGCCTTGCCTGTGCTCGAACACGCGGCGGACCAATTCGTTCGTTACGCCAATGTAGAGCGTCCCGTTGTGTCGGCTGGCGAGGATATAGACATAGTAGAATCGATCCATTGATCGAGACTGTTGTTATGGGCCCTGGGAATAAATCCCAGGGCGACAGTTGTGGTTGGGGCCGAGAGATCGGCGCTTCGGCCAGCTTACTTCACCTCGCCGGTTTCCGACATGACCACCGCCAGCGGCCGCGTGTCGGGGAACTGGGCCAGCACGATCATGATCATCACCATCATGGGCACCGCCAGGATCATGCCGGTGATGCCCCAGATGGCGCCCCAGATCGATAACGCCAAAATCATGAACACGGGGCTCAAGTTGAGCGAACTGCCCATCAGGCGCGGCTCCAGCAGGTTTTCCACCGCGCTTTGCACGCCCCACAGGAAGGCCAGCGTGACGGCCGCCTTGGGCAGCGAGCCGAACTGCAGCAGCGTCAGCATGACGGGGAAGAACATGCCCACGGGCGAGCCGATGTAGGGAATGAAGTTGAGCACGAAAATCAGCAGCGCCCAGAAGGGGGCGAAATCGGTGCCCGCCACGGTCAGCACCACGTAGCTGGCCATGCCCACCAGGAAACTGATCAGCGTCTTGATCAGCACGTAGGTTTCGATGCGGTTGCCGATCTGGTGCAAGGTGGCGCGCACCGCGCTTTCCGCGCCCGGCTCCGGGAACAGGATCTTGAGCTTGCGGTCGAAGTACCGGCTTTCCAGCAGCAGGAAGGCGACATAGGCGAAAATCTGGAAGGTGTTGCTGGCGATGGCCTGGAAGGCGCCGGCGAAGCGTCCGATGACGGCGCGCACGTCGATTTGCTCGAACACGCTGGTCAAGGTCAGCGGGCGGTCCTGGCCCAGGGCCGCGGCGATGAACCGCGTGACCTCGCCCAGCAGCGACTGCAGGCGGTCCTGGTACTGCGGGGCCGCGTCCACCACGGCGCGCACGTTGCCGGCAATGATCTGCACCACCAGGCCGATGACCACGAGAAACGCGACGATGGCCAGCGTGAGCCCGAGCGCGGGCGAGGGCTTCCACGCGCCGAGCTTGACGCGCTGAATGGCGTGGCCCGTGGCCAGCACGAGGTAGGAAATGAAAATCGCCAGCACCAAGGGCAGCACGATGCTTTCGCCGATCACCAACAGATAGAGCGTCAAGGCCACCAGGGCGGCCGAGGCGGCGAGACTGACGACGCTGCGAACGGGAGTTGTGTTGGTCATGGGCTAGAAGAAAAACCTGTAACTCGCCTGGATTTCGGTCTCGGTCACGCTGCGCGGCAGGCCGAAGCTGAGCGTGCGCTCGGGCCGGGTGCTGTGCACGCGCAAGACCTCGAACGTCAAGCGCTGGTTCTCGGCGGGGCGGAACACATAAGCCGCGGTCACGGCGTTGCCCCACTCGTTGTTGTTGTCGGGAAACAGCAGGTCCTTGTCGTCGGTCTCGAAATACTCCAGCCGCAGCGACAGCCGGTGCCGGTCCCACTCATGGCTGGCCAGCACGAAGCCCGACATGTAGGCCAAGTGGACCACAGGGCTTGCCGCGCCGGGCACCGTCACCACGGTGGTGTTGCCCTGCATGAATTGCGCGATCAGGTCGACGTCGCCGGGCAGCAGCGTCTTGCCGCCCAGGGCCACGAACTCGGGGTTCCACGGCCATTGGCCGTTGGTGAGTGCGCGGTCGTCGCCCGGGTTGTTGTAGTAAAGGGCGCGTAGTTCACCCCAGTCGGCATGTTCCACGCGCCCGGCCATGTAATAGGCCATGCGGTCGTCAAGTTCGTGAAAGGGCTCGTTGTAGGGCGCCTGACGCTGGAGCCGCGCGCCGGGACGGACGATGCGAACCGACGGCCGGGCCAAGCGTTCCAGCACGCCCGACTTGCGGTCATGGATCGCCCAGCCGCGCCAGGCCAGCAGCGTGCCGGCGGGGTCATTGAAATAAAACCCCGAGCCGGTCAGCGAGACGGTGACATCTTCACCTTGATGGAAGGCCGTGACCTCGCCGCCGGTGCTGCGCAGCTCCTCGCCGATCCAACTGTTGATGGCCGATGATGAGATTGTATAGGGGCTGGTCCAGGCAAGGCCGGTGTTTTCCAGCGAGATCGGCGGGAAGAACGCGCCGGCCTTGGCGCGCACGCCGAAGGGGCTCGTGGGCACCGGGCGGTAGGACAGGAACGCCTCGACGATGTCGACGGCGTGCTTTTGCTGGGTGTTGGTGCTGAGGTGCACGAAGCCCGACAAATCCCAGGTGAGCTTGGGCTGCAGTATGAGCGAGGCCTCGGCCAGGCGGGCGATCGCGTCGGGCTCGCCGCCGTAGCGGGTCTTGCCCAGGCCGCCGTTTTCCCAGCTCAGCGTGTTGTCGGGCAGCACGATGCGCCCGTCGATCAGCCCCCGAACTGTGAGGGACGGCAGTTCGTCTTGAGCCATCCCCGCCGAGGCCGCGCAAAACAGCGCCAAGGCAAGAGCGCCCCGGCTCAGCCCATGTCGGCGGACAGCGGAGAAAGGATCACGATTCATCCCTCCATTCTTAAGCTAGTCCGTCGAAAAAAACAGCCGGTAGCTGACCTGAGCCAGCGTCTCCCGCGCGCGCACCGGAAGGCCGAAATCGGCGCGACGTTGACGGTTCGAGGCCACATGAAGCAGTTCCAGCGTTAACCGTTGGCGCCCATTCGGGCGAAAGACGTAGGCCAGGGTTAACGCCTGGCCGTGTTCGCCGTTGGGGTCGTCCAAGGTCATGTCACGATCCTCAATCTCGAAGACCTCGAGTCGCGCCGACAGGCGATGCCGGTTCCACTCCCGAGACGCCAGCACGAAGGCCGAGGCGAAATCGTTGTCGACCACCGAGAATTTGGGAAACGTCGCCATGGTCGTGTTTCCCGCCATGGCTTGGGTGACGACCTCCCAGCCGTCGTCGAAGGCCCAGGCGCCCGACACCGCCCCGAACCGCGTGTTCCAAGCGTACTGGCTGCCGTCGAAGCTGAGATCGTCGGCGTTGTTGTTGTAAAGGAATAACCGCAACCGTAGCCCGTCGTTATCGGTCACGCCGGCCGCGACGTAGTAACCGATGCGATTGTCGAGTTCTTCGATGGGATCGACGGCGCCGGCTTGCCCTGGCGCGGAGCCGCTGGCCCCGAAGTTGGACAGCGGCGCGAGCGGCAGGCGGTCAAACAGGCCCGATTCGCGATCATGGATCGCCCATCCCCGCCACGCGAGCAAGGAGCCCACCGGATCGTTGAAGCCGAACAGGCCGGCAGACAGCGTCGCCTCGGTCTCCTCGCCGTGAAGCACGAGAGTTCCTTCGGCGCCGATGTTGCGGATTTCTTCGCCGATCCATGTGTTGATCGCGGCGGAACTGATGGTGTAGGGGCTGGTCCAGGCAAGCCCCGTGTTCTCGAACGAGATCGCAGGAAAGAAGGCGCCGGCCTTGACGCGATAACTCATTGAACTGGTCGGGGCGGGCTTGTAGGACAAAAAAGCTTCCACCGGCTCGACCGCGTGACGCTGCCGTGAATTTGCCGTGAGATGCGCGACGGCGGTCAGGTCCCACGTCAGCATCGACTGAACGACCAGCGAAGCTTCCGCGATTCGCGCAACCGTGCGCGACCCGCCCGCTGTGTCGCCGCCGTAGCGAGTCTTGCCGAATCCGCGATCTTCCCAACCGCGGGCGTTGCCCGTGAAGGCCAAGCGTGCGTCGAGCAGTCCCTTGACGGAGATGTTGGGCCATCCGCCCGATGGCTCCTGGGCGGGGGCATTGAGCGGTGCGAACACGACGGTCAATGCCCCAAGCGCGGCAATGGGCAAGCAGGCTTGTTTGATCATGGCGCGAGTGTGATGAGCGTCGCGCGAGATGCACCTAAAAAGCGCGTGAGGGGACGAAATTTGCGCCGCTCGACGGCGATGATTACGCGCCCTGCTTAACGGCGACCGGAGACCAGCGGGAGGTGAGGAAGAATTTCTCGAAGTCGGGCGCGGGGATCGGCTTGCTGACGAAGTAGCCCTGGCCGGTCTCGCAGCCGTATTTCTTGAGGATATCGAGCGAGGCTTGGTCTTCGACGCCCTCGGCCGTGACCTTGAGGCCCAGGTTGTGGCCGAGATCGATGGTGGAGCGCACCAAAATTTCGTCGCCCTTGTTGCTGGCGAGTTTCAGCACGAAGGACTTGTCGATCTTGATTTCCTGCACCGGCAGGCTTTTCAGGTAAGACATCGACGAATAGCCGGTGCCGTAGTCGTCGATGGACAGCGTCAGGCCCATCTTGTGCAGGCCCGACAGCACTTCCATGGACTGCTTGGGGTCCTCCATCACCGCGCTTTCGGTGATCTCAAGGATCAGCTTGTCCACGCCGACGCCGTAGTGCGCCAGCAGGTGCGCCACCTGATCGGGCAGCTTGCGGTTGCTCAAGTCGCGCGCCGACAGGTTGATGGCCACCTTCGGCTCGATGCCCTTGGGCTTCCACTCGGCCAGTTGCTTGATGGCGGTGTCGAGCGCCCAGTCGGTGAGTTTCTGGATGCTGCCGGTTTGCTCGGCCAGCGGAATGAACTTGTCGGGCGGCATGAAGCCGCGCACCGGATGAATCCAGCGGATCAGCGCCTCGGCGGCGGTGATCTTCTCGGTCGCGATGTCGATTTTCGGCTGATAGAACAGCCGGAATTCGCCGCGGTCGAGGCCGACACGCAACTCGCCCATGAGCGAGAGCAGTTCGGGCTTGTAGGGGTCCAGCGCCGGATCGTAGAGCGCGTAGTGGCGCGAGCTTTTCTTGGCCTCGAAGATGGCCGTGTCGGCGTGCTGCAGCAGGGTCTTCGCCGTCGTGCCGTGGGTGGGGTAACACGCCTCGCCGATCCAGGCCGTGACGTCGATGCTGTTGGCGCCCACGATGATGGGTTCGTCCAGCGCCGCGATGATGCGCTCGACGATGGGGTCGACCTGTTCGGTTCCGGCGCCCGGCAGCATCAGCGCGAACATGCTGGTGGAGTGGCGCGCGATCACGTCGGACCGCTTGACGATGCGCTGCAGGAGCTCGCCGATCTGGCGGATCAGTTGGTCGCCGGTGTCGTGGCCCAGCGTGTTGTTGATGTCGGAGAACCGCCCGATCTGCACCAGATAAACGCTCAGCACCGACTTGGCCGCCTCGGCCTCGGCGATGCTCCTGGTCAGCACGCGCTCGAAGGCCAGACGGTTGGGCAGGTCGGTCGAGGGGTCGTGCAGCGACTGGTACTCGATCTGGGCCTCGCGGTCGGCGATGCCGTCCATCATCTGGTTGAAGGTCTCCGACAGGCGCCCGATCTCGTCCTTCTGCTGGATCGCGACCTTCTGCTTGTAATCGCCCGACTGAATGCGCCGCGCGGCGGCGTCGAGGATGCGGATCGGCTTGGCCACGCCCCCGGCGATGAGGAACGAGGCGATGAGGGTCAGCAACAGCGCGCCGCCCGCCAGGCCCACCAACGTCAGGAACAGCGGCTCGAAGGGAACCAGCGAGGCATCGAGTGAATACTGAATGACGGCGTCGACCTTGGCGCTGTTCTTGGGCGAGGGCAGGGGCGCGATCAGGGTCACGAAATCGCCGCCGCCCAAGTTGATGGTGGCCGGCATCCGGTCCACGCCGGCCTCGATGGTTTGCAGCGCTTTCATCAACATGCCGGCCATGTCGGCGCCCAGCGTGCTGGTGGCCGAC
>JANRJL010000052.1:0-57273 GCA_033763995.1 Rhodospirillaceae bacterium
TTTGCAATCGTTTCCACAACCAGCATCCCAACATGACCTCCGAGTAAATCTCGAAGGCCAATCTGAACCCCTTCGCCCCAGGGGTCCCTTTTGGATGCCGATAACCCCTAAAACGGGGTCCTTATTCCATGCCGAAACACACACTTACGACGGACGCTGAAGTCTTATGCCCAAGACTACAATCAGGCGGGAACGTACCTGTCCTTAGACAAAGATTCACCAATTCATCGGCCGGTTCAGCGACGAGTAGACATCATTACTCACCCTCGTCTCGCAGGTCTCCATCACGAATACGCTTGGACTGGGTAAATGGGAGGGACAGGAAGTGGCGTGGGAAAACAACGACGTTCAGGCAGTCACGAATTCTTTAACCCGCGCCAGAAGCCTGGTGATGTCGATGGGTTTGTTCTCAAACGCATCGCATCCGGCATCATAAGCTTCATCGCGGTCTCCCGCCGTCGTCGCCCCGGTCAACGCCAGGATGGGGGTGGCGCGTGTCGTCGGGTCGGACTTCAACTTACGAATGGCCTCAAAGCCGCTCATGCCCGGCATGCTCATGTCCATGATGACGAGGTCAAACGGCGCCGTCTTGACTTTGGTCAGAGCCTCAACCCCGGACCCCGCCGCCGTGACGGCGTGCCCAGCCTTGGTCAAGGCGCTGCTGAGCAGCAGGACGGTCGACTTTTCATCTTCGACTAGCAAGATCGTAGCCATCGAAAAACTCCGTTCATGGCGCGCCGGAAGATCCGGCATCGACACCATGGTGCAACAGTCTGACCATCGCGACAATTCGAGTCAATCTACGCCAAGCGCCCGGCGCAATTCCTGCTCCGTGATCCCAAGCCGCGAGGCCGCCGCCGCGAGGTCTGGCGGCGGCGGGCCCAAGGCGCGGCGCAGCTGCTCAAACCCGATGCCAAGCTTCGTCGCCGCGGCCTCGAGATCCGGGCGGCCCTCGCGTCGGGCCATGGATTGCGGCGGACCGCTGATCGCCCGCACGTTCTCCATATCGTAGGCGCCGCGCAGGCAGCCCACCGTGTAGGGGAAATCCCAGGTGCCATGATAGTGATACATCTCGACCTGCGCGCCGTCCCATGCGATGCGATGGATGTGGCCGTGGCAGTCATCGAGGTCGGCGCTGGCGAGCGCCTGCCCGCCCTCGCCGTAGCGGCCGTAAATGCCAAAGCCATCGACCGCATAACCCACCAGCGCCGAATGGCCGTCCGCGAGGCGCGCGTCCTCGAGGCAAGACGTCACACTATGATAGTGGTACGTGCCGGTCATCTGCGGATGGCCTTGGCAATCATCCTGAACCTCATGGGCCACGGCATCGCGGCCCAGGGCATCAAGCGCGTTGAACAACACCACTCCGGTCAGGAGGATGCCCACGGCGCCAGGCGCGCATGAAGGCTGCGGCGCTAGCGTGGGATTTAACGGCAGGGCGACGTGGATGTCCTGGCTTTGGATGGGGTTAGGATTGCGATCGATGAGGTAGGCATCGTCGCCGGGTGCGATGGGGAACACGCCGCTGCGATGACGAGGCAAGTCGTTGGTGGTGAAGATTCGGGTGCCGTTCAAGATACTCACGTTAAATTGGTGAGGCCATGACACCGCGCCGTCGACCACCGCCTTTTGGGTGAAATCGAAAGTACCGTCGTCGCGGATCCACGAACCTCTGACTTGCGCGCCGCCGCCATCCTTGCCTCGGCGGCATGCCCAAATCCATCCCGCTTTGGGGCCGTTCGACAGCCGCTCGTCGCCCAGCCGCAATCGCGTGAGATCCGGCTCGTGCGCTTTGACAGGAGGGGACGGCACGATTGTAACAGCCACAAAGAAGAGTGCACAAAACTGGAAGCGCATAATCTTCACGAAGGCGAGCGGTCAGTCGTCGACGATCCAAACGAACTCGACTTTCTCCTTGATGCTCTGGAGTTCCTCGATGCGCTTGGCGTAACGCGACTTGAACCGCGTTCCCGCGGCCAGCAATAGCGTGCCGCCGGTGCCGATAATGTCCTTGGCCACGATCGCGTCATCGGGCACATCGGCCAGCGCGATTTTCTTAGGCGGCTTGTCGGCAGACGTCACGCCGGAGATCGCGCCGGGCGCAGATTTCGGCGCGGCTGCGGGCGCGGCCGCCGGCTTGGCATCGGCGCGCGGCGCTGCGACGGTCTCAGGTTTCGCGGCTTTTCGCGCCGTGGCTTTCGGGTCTTGCGCGGGCTCCAGTGGAGCGGCCAAGGGCGCGGCGTCCTGTGGCGGCGGCGGTGGGGGCACGAGATCGGCCGCCGGCACGACCTGGGGTGTTGTGGCCAGGGGCGGCGGCGTGAACATGGATCCCATCAGGTGGGGCGCGGCGTTGTCCACGTCGACGACATCATAAGAACTGATGTTGAGAGGCTCGAAGCGGTATTGAAAACAACGCGCGAGATGCTTGGTCAGCGTTTCCATCGACACCGGCTTGGCCAGAAAGGTGTCGGCATCCAGCACGATCGCCAAGCCCACCAAGTGGCGCTCGGCGTAGCTGGTGAGTAGCGCGCAAGGCAGGTTGCGCGCGGCCATGGTCTGTCCGGTGCGGATCATTTTTAAGAGCTGCAAGCCGTGCAAGCCCGGCATACGGAAGTCGGTCAAGACCACCGATATGTTTCGCCGGGTGTTCAAGACGTCAATAGCCTGAAGCCCATCCTCGGCGTAAACCACCTCGGCAAAACCCATGCGGCGCAGCATCTGGCCGACCATGATGCGGCTTGACGCCTCGTCGTCCACCAAAAGGATAACATGGCGGTCGAATGGGGTGGGCATAACTTCCTCCAGTCATTGATCGGCAAGTCTCGTTCAAACCTCGGCAATCTTATACCAACCCGATGGCTCGCGTGAGCCGGCTCCACGCGGCCTGAACTTCACGGCTACGAAAGGCGGCGTCGTCATGGCGCTCCTCGACCAAGGCGAATTCAATGTCGTGCAACAGGGCCGCGAGTTCTTGGCCACCGGCGTTAGCGGTGGCGCCCTTGGCCTTGTGGACCGCCTCGCGCGCTGCCGAAAAGCGCGCCGTGGCGATGTCATCGAGGATCTGCACGATGAGCGGGCGCACCGAATCGACGTAAACCTCGAAATAAGCGCGCGCGTCGTCGTCGATCTCACCGAACGCCTCGCGAATCCGGCTGAGATCGAGCACCCGGGGGTCGACGGGCGTCGGCTTGGATTTTGTTGTCTCCCCCCGCTCGGCATTAGAGTCTTTCTCCGCAGGAGCGGCGATCCAACGTTCGAGTGTCGCCCGTAGCGTTTTCAAATCCACCGGCTTGGGCAAGAAGTCATCCATCCCTGCGGCGATGCAACGTTCGGACTCGCCCTGCAGCACGTTGGCGGTGATGGCGATGATCGGCGCCCTTCCGCCCTTAGCGGATTCGGCCTTTCGAATTTCCGCAGTGAGCCCGAAGCCGTCCATCTTCGGCATGTGGCAATCGGTCAGCAGCAGCGCGTACGTCTTGGCGCGCCACATGGCCAAGGCCTGAACGCCATCTTCCGCCATTTCGCAGGCAAAACCGAGGCGGTTCAATTGACGGCGGATGACTTCGCGATTGGCGGCGTTGTCTTCCGCCACCAGGATGAGACGTCGCTGGGCGAGGGCTTGATCGACCGACGGGGGCGTGGCGGCGGTCTTGAAGTCCGGCGGCTCCAGGATCGGGGCTTCGGGGCTGGCGCGCCCCGCGGCGACGGCGACGGCGAAGACGAGCGCCGCGCGGCGCACGGGATCGACGTCGAGCAGAGTCACCTCTCGGATCTTGCCGAGAATGTCATTCTGGACTCCTCTGCCGCGGCCGATGACGAAGCGGGGATAGGGCATTTGGCCATCGTCGATGAACCCCTGGCGCAATGAAGCCACGGCCTGCGGATCGTCGACGTGGGGGATCACGATGACGTCGATGGGCTTGATGCGCGCGCGCGCGGCCTGGAAGTGCGGCGCGGCGTCGCGCAGCTTAGGCACGGTCACGACTTCGGCATGCCACATCGAGAGATAGGCGCGACACGCCCTCAGCAGAATCTCGCTGTCGGCGATGGCAAGCACGCGCAAACCCGCCAGGGTCTCGCGTTCCGTGTGCCGGGTGGATTGATCATCGACAATGTCGAAGGGCAGCGTGCAAAAGAACTCGGAGCCCACGCCCAGTTGGCTGTCGACGCCAATCTCGCCCTCCATCAGCTTGGTCAGGCGTTGGCAGATTGCGAGCCCGAGACCGGAGCCTCCGAAACGGCGCGTGGTCGAGGTGTCCGCCTGCTGGAACTCCTCGAACAACCGGCCGCGCGCCTCGGCCGAGATGCCCACGCCTTCGTCGCGCACGCTCAATCGAACGCGCAAGGCCGGCGATCCGTTCGCAGGAAGCAACTCGGCTTTGATCGCAATTTCGCCCCGTTCGGAAAACTTGATGGCATTTGACACTAAGTTGGACAGGATTTGACGTACCCGCACCGCGTCACCGCGCACCACGTCGGGAATCGATGGATCGACATAGGTGTTGACGCGGAGGCCCTTTTGTGTGGCGACGGGAGCCAACGAGAAGGCCGCCTCCTCAACCGTCTTGACCAGTGAAAAAGCGGCACGTTCGAGCTCCAATCGGCCGGCCTCGATCTTGGAGAAGTCGAGGATATCGTTGATTACCTTGATCAACGCGCGACCCGAGTCCATGACCGTCTGCAGCATGAAGCGCTGATCGTCGTCGAGCTTGGTCTGCAAGATCAGATCGACCATGCCGACCACGCCGTTCATTGGCGTGCGCACCTCGTGGCTCATGGCGGCGAGGAAGCTGGCCTTGGCGCGGGCATTTGACTCGGCCTCGGCGCGAGCTTCCTGCAGGGCTACGGTGGTCAGGTCGCGCAAATGAACGCGGCCCAGTTCCGAGCCGATCTGCGTCAGCGTCAACACCATCATGTCGTCACGCGGCGCGGGCTGGTCGGTGAGGAATTCCAGCACCGCCACCACGCGATCGTCCGCAACAATCGGCACGGCGAGGGCAGCCATTACGGGCCCAGCCTCGCCGTGCTGGAAACGTTCCAGGCCCGGCTCGGCGGCGACGCTCTCGATCCACAGCGGCTGGCGGGCCGCCAACGCGCGGCCGGGCAGGTCCTCGCCGACGCGGAACGAGCGGCTGATCAATACAGGGCGAAGCGATTCCAGGTCGGGCCGATCCTTGGGGAAAGAGAAGCTGGCGATCTGCAATGTTTGATCGTCGCCGTGGGCGAGACGGTAAGCGAGTCCGATCGGCCAACCGAGGACGCGGGCGACTTCCATCGAGGACTTACGCAAGGCATCGAAGAAGTTCACCGCGCGATTGCAGATTCCCGCAACCTGACGCAGTAGCTCGACTTGCCGGGACGCCGAAAGAATTTCCTGCTCGCGGCGCACGTGGACGGTTTCGTCCTCCAGCCAGGTCACGACCGACGCACGGCCCATGTACTCGATCGGGCGGCACGAGAATGCGGCCCTGATTTCCGTTCCAGCGGCGGTCATGCCGCGCACGGCCAGGCGGTGAACCGCGCCGTGCGTGAACAACTCCGAGCGAATCTTGTCGCGATCGGCTTGATCGGCGAAGAACCGCGACGTCGACTGACCGATCGCGCGTTTCGCCGACACGCCGAAAGCCTTGGCCATGGCGGGATTGAGGTAGAGGATCACGCCGCTCTCGGCCTCGGAGATCACAATGCCCGTGGGGCTGAAATCAAGCACTTTCGTCAAAAGCGCCTGCGCAGCCGACGTATGCGAGGAAGCGGTCGGCAGCACGACGCTGGCGCGGCGCGGCCGTTGTGCCGCGGGAGGCTTCTTCTTGGCCGCTGTACGGGACTGCCCGGCGCGTCTCATAAGGCCGTGCTCAGATTGAGGCCGATGGTTCTGGGCTTCTGGGTCACGCGCGTCGTGACGGGCAGCGGCGCAAAGTTGAGTTGCTGCAAGACCGGGCGCGCGTCGGTGAGATTGTCGATGGAGGCCGTCAGCCGCCACGGCCCCGAAGACACGCCCACGCGCGCGTTCATGAGGCCGTAGTCCGCGAAGCGGTTGTACGCGTTATTGGGCTGGCCGTTGTCGAGTTGTGGCCGGAAGCCGGTGGTGCGTCCACCTGTGTAAGAAATATCGAGACGAACAAACCCCTCGAGCGCATCGGTGAGGTCCGTGCGAACCTCGCCGCCGAGCGTGAACGACGTCTTGGAATTGTAGGGCAACCGATCGCCCGCCTTCGGGGCGAGCCCTATGGGGCTAACGGGCCCGTCCTCGGTCAGCGCGGCCTTGAAGAAGTGATTGAAAGTAAGGCTGACCGAAACCGTGTCGGTGACTTGTGCCCGGGATTCAAATTCAAAGCCGGTGATGCGTGCACTGCTGGCGTTGGTCGTGAAGGCTATGATGCCCGGGCCCAGGGGCGCCCGGATGAAACTCTCCACCTGCATATCGGTCCAGTCGATGCGATAGAGCGCACCGCTCGCGTTCAGGCGCTGATCCAAGGCCGATGCTTTTGCGCCGACTTCGTAGTTCCACAACGAATCGCTTGCGAATTCGACTGGAATGTTGATGAAACCTGGTGCCGCGTTGCCGTTGAACCCTCCCGGGCGGAAGCCCTGCGAGGCGGTGGCATAGATCAGCATATCTTCGCTCACTTCAAAGTCGGCGGAAAACTTCAGTGTAGTGCTGCCCTCGTTGAAGCGCGGGGGATTGGGGTCCGGGCCAGGCCGGATGATGCCGCCCGGCGGGGGGACGATGAAGTTGCGCTCAAGCCGGTTGCGATAGTCGGAATATCGAATGCCGGTCGTGAGCGTGAGATGCTCGACCGGGCTGTACGATAATTCACCGAAAGCCGACAATTCGTCGGTAAGGTTCTTGAAGAGCGACTCCTGCACCGTGACGCCGCCAAAGGCGACGAATTCGCGCGACCGGCCCGAACTGTTCTGGGTGAAGGCGTAGGCGCCCGCAATCCACTGCCAAGGCCCATCGTGCGTGGACGTCAGCCGCCCTTCAAACGTCCAGGACCGGGTGTTGGATCCGAAGTTACGGGTCGAACCGGGCCCCCCACTGAACAGCGCGCCTGCAGCGTTGGCCGCGCTGAGAACGAAATTATCTCGCTTGGCGTAGGAGGCGATGGCCGTGAGCTCGGCTATCTCGAGGTCGTAGGCGGCGGTCGTGCTCGCAACCCAAAGTTCATCGTCGTTGCCGGTTTCACCGACAATGGCCGTGATCAGACCGTTCGCCTCGTCGCCGGTGGAACCCACATTGTAAAACGGCACGCCAGTAATGGAGCTTTTCTGGACCAAGGCCATGATATCGACTGTAAGACGGTCGCTGGCCAGCCACCGCCAAGCGGCGCGGCCACCGTAAGTTTTCACATCGGAGAAATTCTCCTGCGTGATCGGCGCCAACGTGATCGGCGGAGGTACGGGAACTCCGGGCGGAAGTTGGGCCGGATTGGCGACAAAGCGCCCGCCGGGAAAAACATTGTCGATGTAACCGTTCTCGAAGGAGTAGTATGCAGCCAGACGCAGCGCGGCGCCATCGGAAACGGGAGCGTTGAATACACCCTCGGCCGACGCATTGCCCGCGCCGAAGCGCGTGGTCGAGGCCGTGGCCGAGAATCGACCTTCCTGCTGGTTCAAGCGGGGCTTACGGGTGATAGTGCGCACGGTGCCGGCCATGGAGCGCGCACCGAACAGTGTGCCTTGTGGCCCGCGCAGCACTTCGACGCGCTCGATGTCGATCAAGTATGGATCGGGCTGCTGATCGAAGTTGTTGGTGATCGGCACTTCGTCCAAATATTGCGCAACGGTGGCCTGCGATTGTCCAGAACCGAGATTGTTGACTCCGCGTAGGATGTAGCGCTTGCGGCCGGCGCCGCTGTCGATGGCGGTGAGACCCGGCACCTGCCGGAAATAGAGGTTGAAATCCCGCGCCCCGATGGCGTCCAGCACGTTGCCTGAAAGCGCAGTGATGGCGAGCGGCGTTTCCGTCAGCGCGGTCTCGCGTTTGAGCGCGGTGACGACGATTTCTTCAATTGCTGATTCCGCTACGGTGGGGCCGGACGCTCCGACGAGAACCGTCAACAAGAGACCCAGCCCAAAATACGGATTTCTCACCAGCAGCTTATTCCGCAGACGCGTCAGCAAGGTTGAAAGAAGCATGACCCCCTCACCATCCCCCACCGAACAACTAAATCATGTCAATTTTCAATTGGGAATTCAATTTGGTAAGAGCAATTGTATCAATTTGTATCGCCCCCTAGCATTGATCGCAAAAGCGTATTTTGTTGCAGCGTGAGGAAACTGCGGACAGCGCCGGAAAAGATACTAATGCCGTAAATTGTTACAAACCGATGCACACAGCATCACGGCGAGACGCTAAGATTCGGGTGATACAGGGTGGATTGCTGTAAATGATGGCCGACCAACGTCCGCATCTCTTGGTTGTCGATGACGCATTCGACATTCGCGAGCCCTTGGCCAAGTTTCTGGACAAGAACGGCTTTCGGGTGACGACCGCCGAGAATGCCGCCGCGGCCAGATCGCGGCTCAACGCCGAAAAAATCGACCTCGTGGTGCTCGATGTCATGATCCCGGGCGAGGACGGTCTTAGTCTCTGCCGCTACCTGTCGGCCAACACCGCTGTGCCGGTGATCCTGTTGACCGCCTTGTCGGAAGAAACCGACCGTGTGGTCGGGCTCGAGGTGGGCGCCGATGATTATATCACCAAGCCCTTCAGTCAGCGCGAATTGCTCGCGCGAATTAAGAATGTCCTGCGCCGTGTCGGCGATGCCGCAACGGCCGGAAAGCCTGAAGGCATGGACGGCACTTATTTGTTCGAAGGCTGGACGTTCAAGATTGGCGAACGTGAACTGCGCAATCCCGATGGTGTGCTGGTGCCGATCACGACCGTGGACTTTTATTTGCTATCGACCTTTCTCGCCTACCCCAAGGATGTGCTGGACCGGGACAAGCTCTTGGGGTTGGCCCATGGCATGCAGCCCGACATCTTTGACCGCACCATCGATCTTCAAGTCAGCCGCTTGCGTCGCAAGATCGAACCCGACCCGAAGGCGCCGACTTACATCAAAACAGTGCGCAACAAGGGGTATGTTTGGTGCACCGACGTGACGCAGGCGCCGTGATCGGTCGCTGGATCAATACCCTGAGCGGGCGTTTGACGCTCGCGATCTTCCTCGCGCTGATCATGGCTCAGGCGATTGGCATCCTGGTTTTTGTGCAGAGCAACGAACGCGACCGTAGTGAGGTGGTCAGCGAGAATTTCATGCGTCAAGTGGCGGCGCTGGTTCAGTTATTCAACTCCGCCTCGATCATCGATCGCGAAAACTACCTCCGCACTTTGCAGCAACCGGGATTGCAGTTTTGGACCTCGCGCGAGCCCTCCGTGCATCAACCGCGCCCGATACTTCGCGACGACGCACCGAGCGTGCCAACGAATTGGGCCACAATATCGTCAACAGACAAACGCCTAATCTGGTTTCCCGACAATCGACCGTTGCAAGAACGCTATGCGATCGCACCCCAGCCAGTGATGCGCAATATCCCAACGCCGCCGCGGGGCGGTGCTCCCGGCATGCCGCCCGCTCCCGGGCAGGCCATGGCAGGTCCACCACGGGACGAAAACCTGTCGGCCGCGCCCGAATTCGATCGCCCACCTCCCGCAGGCCCCGGCTTGCTTTTCAACGTTCGGCCGAGATCTCCGGACAATGCCGGAATGCCGGACCCGCCGCCCGATTCGGCTCAAGGCCGGGGCGGAGGCCCACCCATGCTGCCCATACCATCGGTGCGCTGGCGCGTATCGATCCTGCTCAACAACGGCGAGTGGCTCAACGCCGAGCATCTTTACGAACTTGGTTTGCCGCCGTGGCTGGAAACAGTTCTATTCCAGAATGGCGTGATCCTGGCGATCATGTTGTTGCTGGTGGTTCCCGCGGTGGCGTTGTCCACCAAACGACTGACACAGTTGGCGCGGGTCGCGGACAAAGTGGGCCGCGGCGAGGACACGGAACCCTTGCCCGAGTCCGGCACCTTCGAAGTGCGCCAACTGACCCAAGCCTTCAACAACATGAACTTAAAGCTGCGCCGCTTCGTTCAAGGCCGCACACAAATGCTGGCGGGCATCAGCCACGATCTGCGTACACCGATCACCGCGCTGCGCCTGCGCGCCGATTTGGTGGAGGACGACGAAAACCGCGATCGCATGATCGCGTTGATCGACGAGATGCACCACCTCACCGAGGGAACGCTGACCTTGGCGCGCGACGATTCCTACACGGAGAAAACCGACAAAGTCGACTTGTCGTCCCTTGTTGAAGCGATCTGTGATGATCTGACCGACGCCGGCATCGAGGCCACGGCCGAAGTGAAGCGCGGCGTCAGCCTGACGTGCCGACCCTACAGCCTACGGCGCGCGATCCGCAATTTAGCCGAGAATGGCGCGAAGTACGGCAGCCGCGCGCGCATCAAGATCGAGGACAAACCGCGCAGCGTGGACATCGTCATCGACGACGACGGCCCAGGTATTCCCGATGATCAAATCGAGCGCGCCTTCCAGCCCTTCGTTCGCTTGGAGGGCTCGCGGAGCCGCGAGACCGGTGGCTCGGGGCTTGGGCTAGCCATCACGCGCTCGATCATCCTCAACCACGGCGGGGACATCGTGCTTTCCAATCGTCCCGACGGCGGCCTCCGCGCCACGGTCACATTGCCGAAGCCCGACATCGAGTGATCGAGCAACAACCGTTTCAGTGCTGAAAACTAGCCCAAGGCGCGCGTATGCCTTCCGTTTACCTCAGCCGTCTCGAGAGACCTATGAATTGCGGGTGAACCGGATCGAGATGAGTGCGTATTTCGAAGCTTTACATTCTCTGGCTTAGGCTGTTAAGTCGCAAGGCCGTCTTGCCGCTGAGAATAACTCTCTACGACATCAGATCGTTTTGCTTAAGCGAACGCATCGCGGTCGGACTAGATTAGGCAACTCAACAGTTCACTGAGATTTCTCCATGGGAACTTGCATCGGGCCCGCTCATCCGAGATCGTGATGCCGGTTAAGGCTCAGTCTTCAAGCGGCGCCCGAGCAGCTTAGGTGTCCGCGACCATCCGACCGCATCCAGGTCGCCATGGCAAAATGGTCACACAGAACGGGTCATCGGCTTGATCCACCGAGAGTGTTTGGATCAAACCATCTTATTCGGTGAGGCGCATTTGCGCCGAACGCTAAGGTCGTGTGCCCAATACTATGATCGGGCGCGGGCGCATCGGTTGTTGGCTAAAGATTCACCGGTCCCTCGAACGGCTCAACGACAAGACAAAATCATCGCCACTCTCACCTTGCCGCCTTCATCATGAATACGCACGGACGGGGTAAAGACTTTCGCGACCGTCAGCGGATAATTCAGTCCCGGCGTCGAACGTTGCGGCCCTCCTCGCTCTTCAGATTGGCAATAACGCCGCGCTCTTGATTTCCTTCAAGGCGACATGGGAATTGACGGACGCGACTCCGGGTAAGTGGAGCAGCGTTCTCTTGAGCAGCTGCTCATAGGCGAGCGTGTCGGCGCACACAATCTTGAGCGAGTAGTCATGGTCGCCGGCCATGGAATAACAATCGAGGATCTCGGGTTGACGCTGCACCGCCTTCTCGAAAGCCGCCAGCGTTTCTTCGTCATGGCGCGACAAGCGCAGTTGCACGAGCACGACCAGCGCCAGCCCGACGACTTCCCGGTTGAGGCGAAGATGCGTGCCGAGGATCACGCCATCATCGTGTAGCTTGCGTACGCGGCGCCAGCAGGGCGTGTGGCTTAAGCCAACGACGGCGCCCAGTTTCTCCATCGTGATCTCGGGATTTTTTTGGTAGGCCCGAAGAATCTTGCGGTCGATCTCGTCCAGTTCCTGCATTTGGAGTCCAAAGCGATGTTAATAGGACGTTATCCTATTATTACCCCATTTTAGCATATTGTCATCCTAAAACGGCCCTGCTTTGGCGGCCCGAAGAGGACCACACGCCGTCCCACAATGCCGACGCTTAACGTCCCTAGCCGTCGGAGACTGGCCATGCGCAATCCGGATGCTTCGCCCACGGATGCTTTCTCGAAATCGAGCGGCAAAGTCTTCATGAGTGGAATTCAGGCGCTGGTGCGCCTGCCGCTTATTCAAGCAGCACGTGACCGGCAGGACAGACTCAATACGGGCGGTTATGTATCGGGTTACCGCGGCTCGCCGCTCGGCGGTTACGATCTTGCCTTGAAAAGCGCTCGCGCCTACTTGGACACAGCGGGCATCGTCGTGCGCACGGCCGTCAACGAAGAGTTGGCGGCGACTGCCGTTTGGGGGACGCAACAACTTCATTTGTCACCCGGCGCGCGGAAGGATGGGGTCTTCGCGCTGTGGTACGGCAAAGGCCCGGGGGTCGACCGCTCGGGCGACGTCTTCAAGCATGGCAATGCGGCCGGCAGTTCGCGGTATGGCGGCGTGCTGTGCCTTGCTGGCGACGATCACGCGGCTAAATCTTCCAGCGTGCCCCACCAAAGCGACCATGCCTTCATGTCGGCCCTGATGCCGGTACTCTATCCGTCGAGCCCTCATGAATTCGTGCGCATGGGACTGCTAGGTTTCGCCATGTCACGGTACTCGGGCTGCTGGGTCGGCATGAAGGTAATCTCCGATACCGTCGAATCCAGCGTCACGACGAGTCTCGACGGGGAAATCGTCGATTTTGTCGAGCCCAAGGACTTTGTCGTTCCCGCCGGAGGTCTGAACTTGCGCTGGCCGGACGACCGTCACAGCCAAGATCACCGCCTGCAAAATTACAAAGGTTATGCTGCGATCGCCTTTGGCCATGCCAACGGAGTCAATCGGATTGTGTTGCGGGGCCCTTGCGCACGGTTGGGCATTGTCGCTTCGGGCAAGGCCTTTGAGGAAGTATGCGAGTCGCTGGCGTTGCTGCAAATCGATAGCTCACTGGCCAAACGGCTCGGCATCTCGCTGCTAAAGATCGGCATGCCGTGGCCGCTTGATCCCATCATTGTCAGGGATTTTTCACGTGGCCTCGAGGAGTTATTCATCGTCGAGGAACGCCGGGAGATGGTCGAGAACCAGGTCAAGCAGCATCTCTTCAATTGGCACTCCGACACGCGGCCGCGGGTTGTCGGCAAATTCGATGAGAACGACGCACCCTGCCTGCCGCTCGACCACGAGCTTTCCGCGGACTTGATCGCCGACGCCCTTGCCGAGCGGTTGTTGCGCTTGGAAATGCCCGGCGACATTCGAGGTCGGCTTGAGACCCAGATCGCGTTCTTGCGCGCCGCGCGCAAATCCCACGAACGCTATGCCCCTCTGACCACGCGCCTCCCGCACTTTTGTGCGGGTTGCCCCCATAACACCTCGACCGTCGTGCCGGAAGGAAGCCGCGCCTTGGCTGGGATTGGCTGCCACTTCATGACCATGTGGATGGACCGCCGCACGGAGACCTTTACCCCCATGGGCTGTGAGGGCGTAACGTGGGTCGGCACCGCGCCGTTCACGAACGAAAAACATATTTTCGCCAATCTCGGCGATGGCACCTACTTTCATAGCGGCATCCTCGCGATCCGCCAAGCCCTCGCTGCCGATGTCAACATCACTTACAAGATTCTGTTCAACGATGCCGTAGCCATGACCGGTGGGCAGGCGATTGACGGCACATTGACGGTGCCGCAATTGACGCACCAACTCCGCGACGAGGGTGTGCGCACGATTTATCTGCTGTCCGACAATCCCAAGGCTTTTGCGCAAGCCGAGCTTGCGCCCGGCGTGGTGATCGGCCGTCGCGATCAGCTCGACGGCGTCATGCGTAGCTTGCGCGAAACACCCGGATGCTCGGTCCTCATTTATCATCAAATTTGCGCCACCGAGTTGCGCCGCAAGCGCACGCGCGGCCTCGCGCCGAAACCGGCACGCCTGGCCTATATCGAACCCAGCGTCTGCGAAGGTTGCGGCGACTGCTCGGCGCAAAGCAATTGCATCGCCATCGAGCCCTTGGAGACCGAGCTTGGCCGCAAGCGACAGATCAACCAATCGGCCTGTAACTCCGACTTGTCCTGCGTGCGGGGATTTTGCCCCTCGTTTGTGACGGTGCGTGACGCGCGGCTGGCGCAAAGCCGCGCCATCACCTTGCCGAACGATCCGATTCCGGACCCGACCGCTCCGGCGCTGAGCGATGGTCGCCGCTACAACATCTCAATCACCGGCGTGGGCGGTACCGGAATCCTGACATTGGGTCACCTCATCGGCATGGCCGCGCATCTCGATGGGTTGAGCGCGCAAGTTCTCGACATCACGGGGCTCGCCCAGAAAGGCGGTGCTGTTATCAGCCATGTCAGGCTCGGCTCGGCGTCCACGCTGCCCGCAGCCCCCTATATTCCGATCGCGAGTGCGGACTTGCTGCTCGCCGCCGATGCGATCGTTGCGGCCTCACCCGAAAGCATGAAGCTGCTCGATTCACAGCGAACGACGGCGGTGATCGACCGCCACTTGAATCCGACCTCCGATTTCGTGCGCCAGCGCGATTTCGATTTTCGTTTTAGCGACACGATTTCACGCCTCAAGTCCGGTGTGCAGGTGGCGCGAACGGAATTGGACTTTCATGCACTCGCCATGCACGCGCTGGGTGACGCCATTTTCGCCAACCCCATGCTGCTGGGGTTCGCTTATCAAAGCGGCCTGATCCCGCTGTCGGCTGGCTCGCTTGAACGCGCCATTCGTCTGAACCGCAAGGCCGTGGAGAACAACTTGGCGGCGTTCGCGTGGGGGCGTTGGTTGGTCGTCGACCCCACGCTTGCCCAACGATTGGGGCAGAAAAACAACGCTCGCCGTGCTCTCGCCGACATGACAACGGATGAGATTGTCGCCCACAGGAAAAGCCATTTGACGGAATATCAGGGTGTCGCCCTAGCAACCGCTTATGTCGACTGGGTCGGCAAGTTTAAGGAACTTGAACGGGCCCGAACTGGCAAGGACGATTTGACGCGGGCGGTGGCCATCCATCTGGCGACGGTATTGGCGCCAAAGGATGAATACGAGGTGGCGCGGTTGTTCAGCTCGCCGCAATTCAGGCGCGACATTGCCCAGACGTTCGAGGGGCGGCCCTCGTTGAGCTTTCACCTCTCGCCACCGTTGCTGGCCAAACTGGACAAGGACACCGGCCGGCCGGCCAAGCTGACGTTCGGATCATGGGTCTTGCCGTTATTCGGAATCCTGGCCGCAGTGAGAAAAGTGCGCGGCACTTGGGCCGACCCGTTCGCGTGGTCGCATGAACGCCGACTGGAGCGCCGCCTGAAAGGCCAATATCTGCACGCGCTCGACCGCGTGATGACAAAGCTATCGCCCAACAATCATACCGCCGCCGTGAACTTGGCGAGCGCACCCGGCATGATCCGGGGCTACGGCCCGGTGAAAGAAGCCGCTTTCGCGAAATTCGACCAAAATTGGCCGCGCTTGATGCGCGAATTCGAGAAGGCCTGAGAATCCGCTTAGTCCCCCGAAGCCGGCGCGCCGTGAGGGACCATCGCGAGCAACCGCCGGGCCTGGGCCAGATGCGGGGCATCGAGCATGCGCCCGTTCAAAGCCACGACCCCGGCATCGGGGTTCGCCGCAAACGCCGCAACGACTCGCCGGGCATGGTCCAGCTCGGACGCGGTCGGCGTAAACGCCGCGTTGATGATGGGAACTTGCGCCGGATGAATCGCCATCATCCCCGCGAATCCCTCATATCGGCCGCGGTGGGCGTAATCGCGCAAGCCGTCAAGATCGCGGAAGGCGGGATAAACCGTTTCAAAGGCCGGAACCCCGGCAACCGCCGCGCCTGCCAAGCACAAACTCCGTGCCAATCGGCAAAGATCGGTAAAGCTTCCATCGTCCCAACGCCCGCCCGAAGCTCCAACCGCCACCGGCAAGTCCTCGGCGCCCCAGGTGAGGCCGGCAAGACGATCCGAACCGCTCGCATAAGTGTTCAACGCAAAGATCGACTGCGCCGTCTCGGTGGCGATGGCAACAATTTGAATTCCGCCGACCCGCAGGCCCGAGGCCATTTCGCAATCGGTGAGAATCCGGTCGCAGGCCTCGACGTCGGCGCCGGAGCTCGTTTTAGGAAGGACAATGCCACTGGGTGCCGCCGGCACAATGGATGCAAGATCGTCGCGGCCGAGCAATGTCGCAATCGGATTGATGCGCACCCAAAGCTCTGGCTGTTGGGCCACCCCTCGCCGTCGCACATATTCCGCCGCCAATTTCCGTGCCTCGGACTTCGCCTGCTCAGCCACCGAGTCCTCAAGGTCGATGATCACGGCGTCGGCCCCCGCCGTGCAGGCCTTGGCCATTTTCGCCTCATCCCCGCCGGGGCAGAACAGCCAAGAGCGGTTCATGTCACGACCTGCGACGCATCATCGCCGTGCGGCGGCATTGGCAGACGATTTCATCGCGCTGATTACGCATGCGATGCTCGAAAATAACGATGCCGGCATCCGGGCGCGACTTGCTGTCGCGCTTTTCGACGACCGTGGTTTCAGCATGCAGCGTGTCACCGACGAACACGGGCTTCGGCATGATGACGGCGTCGTAACCGAGATTTGCGACCAGCGTGCCGAGCGTGGTGTCACCCACCGATAACCCCACCATCAGGCCGAAGGTGAAAACGCCGTTGACCACGATCTGGCCGAATTCTGTGCCGCGGGCATACTCGGCGTCGAGATGAAGCGGTTGCGGATTATGGGTCAGCGCACAGATGAGCAGATTGTCGGCTTCCGTCACGGTGCGGCGCATGGCGTGGGTGAGCGTGTCGCCGATCTTGAAATCCTCATAGAACTTTCCTGCCATGATCTAGACCCCCTCCAAGGCCGTGAGATTGATCAGCACGGCGCCGTCGCTGACGACCGCACCTACATGCACCAGCAGATTGTCGACCTTGGCCGCAAACGGCGCCTTCAGGGTATGTTCCATCTTCATGGCCTCGATTGTCACCAGTGGCTGCCCCGCCCGCACCGTATCACCCGACTTGACGGCGAGAGATACGACCGAGCCAGGCATGGGCGAGACGATCAACCCGCTCGCGGTTGCCGTCCCGTCGCGCGCCGCAGCAGGCTCAGGTGTTGTGAAGACATAACACTCTCCGCCATCAAAAACGACCACATGCTGTCCGGCCGCTAGAGCCGAAAGCGCGGGATTGCCAAGCGGTTGGGGCAGCGAAATGTCATACCGTTGGCGACCGTCGTCGAGCGGTACCGTGACTTGCGAGGGCGCGTTAAGTCGCATGCCGGTCAATGCCGCCCACGGCGTCACGGGGTCCGGCGGCGTCTGTGTCGATAGTAAAGTCGAGGCCGCTGCCAGCAGAACGTCTTGTGAGGGCGCCGGGCGTTCCACCAATCGCCCAAGTCGTGATGGAATGAAATCGGTGTCCACACGACCCTCGGTGAAGTCCGGCTCGGTTAGGGTGCGCGCCAGAAAAGCCGCGTTGGTCTTGACCGGCCAAATCTCACATCGGCGACAGGCCTCGGCCAAGGCCGAAATGGCGGCAGAACGGCTTGAATGATGGGCGATCAACTTCGCCAGCATAGGATCGTAATGCGGGCTCACCTGATCGCCTTGTGCCACGCCAGTATCGACGCGAATATCGTTCGGAAGGCTCAATCGCAAGAGCGTGCCGATCGACGGCAGGAATCCTGATGCGGGATCCTCGGCGTAGAGCCGCGCCTCAATGGCGTGGCCGGAATGAACGATGTCGCCCTGACTCAACGGCAGGGGCTCGCCGGCGGCGATGCGTAGTTGCCATTCGACCAAGTCGAGTCCCGTGATCATCTCGGTGACCGGGTGCTCGACTTGCAACCGCGTGTTCATCTCCATGAACCAGATGCGATCCGCGTTCAGCCCCGTCGAGGCGTCGGCGATAAACTCGACGGTTCCCGCGCCCTCATAACCGACCGCACGCGCCGCGCGAACGGCGGCGTCGCAAACGGCATTGCGCGTGGCCTCATCCATGCCGGGCGCGGGTGCTTCCTCGATGACCTTTTGATGGCGACGTTGCAACGAGCAATCGCGCTCAAATAAATGAACGGCATTGCCGTGTTTATCGGCAAAAACCTGCACTTCAATGTGTCGCGGGCGCGTAACGAATTTCTCGATCAGAACGCGGTCGTCCTTGAAACTGGCGAGGGCCTCGCGGCGGCACGACGTTAATGCCGCGGTAAAGTCGGCCGCGACATCGACCCGGCGCATGCCCTTGCCGCCCCCGCCGGCGACGGCCTTGATCAAGACTGGGTAGCCGATTTGCTCGGCGGCCGCTTGGAGCCGCTGATCGAACTGGTCGCGGCCATGATACCCGGGCGTCACGGCGACCCCGGCGGCGAGCATACGCTCCTTGGCGGCGTCTTTCGCGCCCATGGCGTGGATCGCCATGGGCGGCGGACCGACCCAGATCAACCCGGCACCTACCACAGCCTCGGCGAAGTCGGCGTTTTCTGACAAGAAACCGTAACCGGGATGGATTGCTTCCGCACCGCTCGCTTTCGCCGCGGCAAGCAGACGTTCGATGTGAAGATAGCTCTCGATTGCGGGTGCGGGGCCCAACCGCACCGCATGATCGGCCATGCGTACATGCATCGCCTTGTCGTCAGCATCGGAATAGACCGCGATCGTGCGCAGACCCATACGCTTGGCCGTTCGCATGATGCGGCAGGCGATTTCGCCGCGGTTGGCGATCATGATGCTGGCGAACATCGTTACATCCTGAAAACGCCGAAGCGTGTTTCGGGGATGGGAGCATTGAGGCTGGCGCTGATCGCTAACCCGAGAACATCGCGCGTTTGCGCGGGGTCAATGACGCCGTCGTCCCACAGCCGAGCGGTCGCGTAATAGGGATTGCCTTCGCGCTCGTAGCGTGCGCGGATCGGCGCCTTGAACGCGGCTTCGTCGTCCTTCGGCCACAGCTCGCCTTTTGCTTCCAACGCGTCCCGCCGAACGGTGGCCAACACGGAGGCTGCTTGCTCGCCGCCCATCACAGAAACTCTACTGTTCGGCCATGTAAACAGAAAGCGTGGCCCGAAGGCGCGTCCGCACATGCCGTAGTTACCTGCGCCGAAGCTACCGCCGATCACGACGGTGAATTTGGGCACTTCGGCGCACGCTACAGCCGTCACCATTTTGGCGCCGTCCTTGGCGATCCCTCCGGCCTCGTACTTGCCGCCGACCATGAAGCCTGAAATGTTCTGCAAAAAAACCAACGGTTTCCCGCGCTTGCAGGCCAACTCGATGAAATGCGCGGCCTTCAGCGCGCTCTCTGAGAACAACACGCCGTTATTGGCGAGGATCGCAACCGGATGACCCCAAATGTGCGCGTCGCCGCACACCAGCGTCGTTCCGTAGTTGGATTTGAACTCATCGAACCTCGAGCCGTCGACGATGCGGGCGATCACCTCACGCACCTCATACGGCGCGCGTACATCGGGTGGAATGACGCCGTAGAGTTCCTGCGGATCGTAAAGTGGTGTCTCGTTTGGCCGCAGAGCCAAGGGCTGTGGCTTTACATAGTTCAGTTTGGCAACAATGCCGCGCACGATGTGCAGCGCGTGCTCGTCGTTCTCGGCGACGTGATCCACGACCCCCGAACGGCGGCCGTGCGTCTCCGCGCCGCCCAACTCCTCGGCCGAGATCACCTCGCCGGTCGCCGCCTTCACTAATGGCGGGCCGCCGAGGAAGATGGTCCCCTGATGACGTACGATCACGCTTTCATCGGACATCGCAGGAACGTAAGCGCCGCCGGCGGTGCATGAACCCATCACGCACGCGATCTGCGGGATGCCGTCGGCGCTCATCCGCGCCTGATTGAAGAAGATTCGCCCGAAGTGTTCGCGATCGGCAAAGACCTCGGCTTGATGCGGCAAGTTCGCTCCGCCGCTGTCGACAAGATAAATGCACGGCAGGCGGTTTTGATGGGCGATTTCCTGGGCGCGAAGATGCTTCTTCACCGTCATCGGAAAGTAGGCGCCGCCTTTGACTGTGGCGTCGTTGGCGACGACCATCACCTCGCGATACGTCACGCGCCCGATCCCGGCGATCAGGCCGGCGGCCGGCGCCTGATCATCGTACATGCCGTTGGCGGCAAGTTGACCAATCTCGAGAAAGGGCGAGCCCAGGTCGAGCAGGCGTTCGATGCGCGCGCGGGGCAAGAGCTTGCCCCGCGACGTATGGCGCTCGCGCGCGTTCCCGTCGCCACCCAAGGCGCTTTTGGCGACTTTGTCACGCAGTTCAGCGACCAGGGCCCGCATCGTGGTCTCGTTTGCCGCGTACTCGGACGAGGCGCGCTCAATCTTGGTGGCGAGTATTGACACGGGGACTCAGGCGGTTTCGTTGAAGAGTTCGCGACCGATCAACATGCGGCGGATTTCCGACGTCCCAGCGCCGATCTCATAGAGCTTCGCGTCGCGCAGCAGCCGCCCGGTTGGGTAGTCGTTGATGTAGCCGTTACCGCCCAAGCATTGAATAGCCTCAAGCGCCATCCATGTCGCCTTCTCTGCGGCGAACAGAATTGCGCCGGCCGCATCTTTTCGGGTCGGGCCTTTGCGGTCGCATGCCTTACACACGGCATAAACATAGGCCTTGCATGCGTTGAGCGTGGTGTACATGTCCGCGAGCTTGGCCTGGATCAGCTGGAACTCGCCGATCGGCCGGCCGAACTGCGTTCGCTCATGAACGTAAGGCACGACGACGTCCAAGCAGGCTTGCATGATTCCGAGCGGACCGGCGGCCAGGACGGCGCGCTCGTAGTCCAGGCCGCTCATCAGCACCTGCACGCCGTCATTGACCTTGCCGAGGACGTTCTCTTCGGGCACTTCGCAGTCCGTGAACACCAATTCGCAGGTGTTGGAACCGCGCATGCCGAGCTTGTCGAGCTTTTGTGCGGTCGAGAAGCCCTTGAAGCCGCGCTCGACGATAAATGCGGTGATGCCCCTGGCTCCGGCCGTTGGATCGGTCTTGGCGTAGACCACCAGGGTGTCCGCGTTGGGCCCGTTCGTGATCCACATTTTCGTGCCGTTGAGAACGTAGCGATCGCCTTTTTTCACAGCCTTCAATTTCATCGCGACGACGTCGGAGCCCGCGCCGGGTTCGGACATGGCCAGCGCGCCGACGTGCTCACCGCTCACGAGCCTTGGCAAGTAGCGACGACGTTGCTCGTTCGAGCCATTGAGCCTGATTTGGTTGACGCAGAGGTTAGAGTGCGCGCCATAGCTCAAGCCAACAGCCGCGGAGGCGCGACTGATTTCCTCCATGGCGACGCAGTGTTCAAGATAGCCCATGCCGGCGCCGCCATAGTCTTCGGGCACCGTCACGCCCAAGACACCTATGGCTCCGAGTTTGGGCCAAAGATCCGATGGGAAGTCGTTTTGTTGATCGATCGCGGCGGCCCGTGGCGCGATTTCCGTGTCGGCAAAGCTCGCCACCGTGTCACGCAACAGATCGGCGGACTCGCCAAGGGCAAAGTCAAATGTGGGAAGCCTGTTTGCAAGCATGGCCAGCCTCGGTAATATAACAAACGATCATACGTTTGTTTATTGGCTCGGCAAGGGGAAAATGGCACGCACCAAGGGCTCTTCAGGAGCGCGGACCAAAGAGGCGATCAAGAAAGCCGGTCGCGAGCTAATCTATCAGCACGGCTACGAGGGCATGAATCTACGTCAATTGGCGGACCGGGTGGGGATCATGCAGGGGTCGCTTTACAACCATATCAAATCGAAGCAAGACCTTTTGTTTCTGTTGATGCGCGAACACCTTGAAGGGCTCGTTCGCGATCTGGATTCCGCCCTTCATAATATCGAAGGTGCCGTCGCGAAACTACGTGCTTTCGTGAGGTTTCATGTGATCCGGCACATGGAGCATCGTGACGAGGTCTATATCAACAATTCGGAGCTCCGCAGCCTCGAGCCGCGCAACCTTCGAACAATTGTCGCGCTACGGGCTGCTTACGAGCGACGTATCATCGACATCCTAACGGAAGGACGCACAGTCAAGGTGTTCGATATCGCCGACCCCAAGATCGCGGCCTTCGTCCTTATTGCGATGCTGACGGGCGTGTGCGCTTGGTACAAACCCAGCGGACGACGCAGCCAGGAGCAACTGGTGAAGATTCATGTCGCTATGGCTTTGAATGCGGTGTTGACCAAAGCGCACCACACCCATTGACTCGTGCTATGGAAGTATATGCAAACACCAACACCACGGATTCTCGCCCGGGGAACTGATTCAATCACATGAGACTCAACGAAGCACTTTGGTACGCCGCACCCGGACGGATCGAACTGAAGCCAGTCGATGATCCGACGCCGGGATCGCCTCTCGTCACCGTGACGGCACACTACTCGGGGCTTAGCCGCGGAACCGAGCGCTTGGTGTTGCAAGGCCGGGTTCCGGCCTCCGAGCGTGAGCGCATGCGCTGTCCGCATCAGGATGGCGAGTTTCCGTTTCCGGTGAAGTATGGCTATGCCTTGGCCGGCGTGGTGACGGACGGCCCCCAAGACCTCATCGGGCAAAGTGTCTTTGCCCTTCATCCCCACCAGCGGCGGGCCCATGTGCCGGTTTCTGCGTTGCATCGCTTGCCGGAGGGCCTACCGATACGTCGCGCGTGCCTCGCCGCAAATATGGAGACGGCGCTGAATATCACGTGGGATGCCGAGATCGGACCCGGGGACCGCGTTCTCATCATCGGCGGCGGGGTGCTGGGATTGCTGACGGCCGGTGCAGCAGCACACACACCAGGGGCCGTCGTCACCGTCACCGACATCGACCCCACGCGCGCGACCCTGGCTGAACGCATGGGCGCCGCCTTCGCCTTGCCTGGCGCTGCGCCGAAAGATCAGGACATCGTTATCCACACCAGCGCGACGGAATCAGGATTACGCCAGACGCTGGACTGCGCCGCCTTTGAAGGCAAAATCGTGGAGGCCAGTTGGTTTGGCGATACAAACATCTCCCTGCCCTTGGGCCAGGCTTTTCACTCCCGCCGGTTGCGGCTGATCTCGTCGCAAGTGGGCACGGTGGCACCGACCCGTCGCGCCGAATGGTCGCGGGAACGGCGCATGGCGGCCGCACTGGAATTGCTGTGCGACGCGCGCTATGACGCCCTGATCACCGGCGAGATTGACTTCGCCGACGCGCCCGCGCAGGTTCCCGCCGCGCTCGACCGCAGCGGCGGGCTCATGACGGTGTTGCGTTACGCCTAAGACATAGGGAATTCGCATGTATAGCGTTGAAGTTCGCGACCACGTGATGATTGCGCACAGCATCAAGGGCGAGGTCTTCGGCCCCGCCCAGCAATTGCATGGCGCGACCTACGTCACCGACGTGTGCTTCATGCGCCGCGAGCTTGATGCCAACGACATTGTCGTCGACATCGGCCTGGCGACCGAGACGGTCAAGCAGGTTCTGGCGGTCATCAATTTCCGCAATCTCGACGAGCACCCGGACTTCGCGGACCGCCGCTCGACGACCGAGGCCGTGGCCAAGTGGGTGTTCGACAAGATGATCGGCGCGATCCGGGCCGGAAAACTCGGCCCCTCGGCTGCGGGCCTCGCGCGCCTCAAGATCACGCTGCATGAAAGCCACGCTGCCCGCGCGTCCTACGAAGCGGACGTGACCGGTGCCTGACGTTTGGTTCGCCGTTCCCGGCGACCTCGCAACGCAGACCGGTGGTTATGCTTACGCGCGCAACCTCATGGCCGCGCTGCCCGCGACAGGATGGATACCCCACCACGTTCAAATGCCGGCGAGTTTTCCCCAACCATCCGACGCAGACCTAGCCACGACACGCGATGTCCTCTCGCGCCTGCCGCGCGGTGGTGTCGCGTTGATGGATGGACTCGCTTTCGGCGCGCTGCCGCGCGAGCTGATCGACAGCTTTGACCTGAAATACGTGGCGCTGGTTCATCACCCCTTGGCACAAGAGACCGGTCTGCACGCGGATGATGTAGAGCGCCTCATGACCTCGGAACGCGCGGCGCTGGGTGCCGCGAGCGCCATCGTCGCCACCAGCCGGCACACGGCCGATCAACTGATGCGCGACTATGCTGTCCCAGAAGGCAAACTCCGCGTGGCATTCCCGGGAACCAAGCCCGCGCCGCGCGCCATGCCGCAAAACACCTCGCCGTGCCTGTTGACGGTCGCGACCCTGACCCACCGCAAAGGCCATGACGTCTTGATCCGCGCGCTGGCGGTGCTCAAGGATCTCCATTGGCACAGCGTCCTCGTGGGAAGCCTGGACCGCGCCCCAGCCGTGACGGCCAATATCCGCGCACTTATGGCTGCCGAGGGACTCGAGCAACGCGTGACCTTGTGCGGCGAGATGGACGAACATGAACTCGATACCGTCTACGCGGGAGCCGATGTGTTCGTGCTGCCGTCGCGGCACGAGGGCTACGGCATGGCCTTCGCCGAAGCGCTGGCGCGCGGGCTGCCCATCGTGGCCGGCGCGGCCGGCGCGGTCATCGATACGGTTCCAGCGGACGCCGGGCTGTTGGTGCCGTCCGATGATCCGATGGCCTTGGCTCAAGCATTGCGCCGCATCCTGACGGATCACGATCTGCGCCGGACGCTTTCAGATGCGGCTTGGACCCATGGCCACCGTTTGCCGACCTGGGATGACACGGCCGCCGCCGTTTCAACCGCGCTGCGGAGCGCCCTGTCATGACCGGATTCTCGCCCTCATGGCTGGCCTTGCGCGAACCGGCCGATGTGCAGGCGCGCAATGTCAAAGTCGTCGACGCATGCCGGCGGCACTTTGCGGATCGCGAGTCCGTGACGGTCTGCGATCTAGGCACCGGGACGGGCGCGTCGTTGCGCGCCTTCGCCGACATTTTGCCTGAACGCCAGCACTGGACCCTAGTGGACCATGACAAGCGAAACCTGGCGGCGGCCGGGGAAGCTCTTACGGCCTGGGCCGATACAGCGACGAGATCGGGCGATGGGCTCACCTTGCAGCGCGGCCCGCGCCAGATCGAGGTCGCTCTGCGCGTCTTCGACTTCGCCAAAGACCCCGCGGCCGCATGGACGGCCGAGACAAACTTGGTCACGGCCTCGGCGCTGCTGGACCTCGCGTCAAAAGGGTGGATCGCGCGGCTGGCCAACGCCGTGTCGAAACAGAAAGCGGCCGTGCTGGCCACACTCACCTTCGACGGCACGATCATCGCCGACCCGACCCACGCCCTGGATAAAAGTGTCGCCGAGGCCTTTTGCCTGCATCAAACGCGCAACAAGGGCTTTGGTCCGGCAGCGGGGCCCGACGCGGCAAACGTCCTGCAGCAAAGTATGGAGCGGTTAGGCTACAAGGTCGTCGCCGGGAGCAGCCCGTGGCGTTTGCAAGATCACACGTCGAAACTTTTCGTACGCACCGTCGAAGGCATCGCCGACGCCGTCCGTGAGACTGGCAAGGTCGAATTAGTGGATGACTGGCTCGAAGCGCGACTGAATCACACGCGCCTGCTGGAGATCGGCCACCACGATGTGTTTGCCTCTCGCAAATAAACCAACCCGACGCTAGCCGGCGCCGAACCGCGGCAACATCCGGCGCAGGACCGCGTTCTTGCGCACAACTTGATGGTGGATGGCCGCGCCGATGTGAATCACGAATAGCGCGCACAACGTGAAGGCCAGATACACATGAATTGATAACAGCACCGTGGCAAGGTCGCGATCCTTGTCCAAGACCATGGGCAGTTCGAACAGACCGAAGATCATGATGCGCGCGCCAAAGGCCGATGTTCCGGCCCAGCCCATCAACGGCACCGCGAACAGCAACACATAGAGCGCGCCGTGCATGACTTGCGACGCCCACGCCTGCCACGGCGGCATGTTCGTGACCGGCGGCGGCGGCGGCGGCGAGTACAACCGCCACAGCAAACGCAGCGCGGTGAGAGTCAACACCAAGGCGCCGAAAGAACGATGCAAATCGTAGAGTTGGTTTTGGCCTGGCCCCGGTGCGGCTTCGACCATGGCAATGCCGAGCGGCACGACGCAAAAGATGGCAATGGCCGTCAACCAATGCAGCAGTTTCGCGGGCGGGCGGTAGTGGGCCAAGGTAGTCATGCGCTTTGACTTTCCTGCGGTCGCGAAAATTCGCAGTCGAACAATACATCGCCGCCCGGCAGCGCGAAGGTCGCCACCTTCGGTCGCACGGCGGCATCAAGGCGATCGATGGGCGGAAGCGCCAGACCCACGGGGCCGGAACCGATGATGATGGGCGCCACCATCACGTGCAGTCGGTTCAAACAGCCGGCGGCCATAAATCGCGACAGCGTGACGGCGCCGCCCTCGACCAAGATGCGGCGCAGTCCGATATGGGCCAGTGCCGCCAGCATCTCAACCGGGTCGATTCCATTCGGCAAACGAGACAATCGCAAATACTCCACACCCGGCGTGGTGGAAAAATTGCGGTGAGCAATGTCAGAGGCATGGATGACGATGCGTCGCACGCCGTCATCGCGCAGGCATTTGGCTTCTGCGGGCAGCCGCCCGTTGGGGTCGATGACCACCCGCGCCGGTGTCGGCCCGGTGTCATGCCGCACGTTGAGCTGCGGATTATCGGCGATCGCCGTGCCGACACCGATCACCACGGCATCCACCAAGGCACGCAAGCGGTGCAAATGCCGAATAGCCCCATTCCCATTAATGTAATGAGAGTGGCCGCTGGGCGTCGCGATTCGGCCGTCCAAAGATTGCCCAAGCTGTCCGATCACGAAGCTGCCCGCACATCCCCCTTTGGCCAAGGGTCCATAAAGGGGCCAGAGGGTGTTGGCGTGCTGCTCTGCGGACGGGCCCTCTTGGCACGCCGCGGCGAGGACCTCCAACCATTGCGGAGAGTCCCGATCCCAGTCCACAATGCCGATCATGTCAGTTTTATTGCACGCCCGCGCGGTCCCATGAACTCAGATCTCAAATTTGAAGCTGCGGCCGGCGGCTTGGCAAGGCAGTTCTCGCCCAACGGTCATGTGAGCGTGCAACGAGCGATTGCCGAATTGCGCGCGGGACGGCCGGTGTTGCTGCGCGCCAAGGGCGACGGCTTGATCGTCGCGGCGGCAGAAATGCTGGGGGGATCGCGCCTCGCGGCACTGCATGCTGAAGGTTCTGGCGCCGCCGGCCTGGTCTTGCCGGCGCCGCGCCTTGCCCACTTGGATCTCGCGAGCGACACCCCGGCCCATATGTCCCTCGCGGGGCTTTCCGGCGCCGAGATCGACTCACTGCTGATCGACGTCAAGCCCGTGTTGCCGAAGATCGAGCAGCGCCCGGCTCGACCGCTGGAGGCCACCGCGCTGGAACTCGTCAAACGCGCGTATTTGCTGCCGGCGGCGATGGTCCAGCCTAGCACGAGCGAAGATCATCTCGATTTGGCTCATGTGGATGCCGCGGCCGTGGAGCATTTCCACGACGATGCGGCGCGGGATCTCGCGATTGCCGCGCGCACGCACATCCCGCTCGCCGATGTGGAGGACGCGGAGATCGTCGTGTTCCATGGCGGCGACGGCTTGCACGATCAGGTCGCCATTGTCGTCGGACAACCTGACCCCACGCGGCCCGTCCTGACTCGCCTTCATTCGGCCTGCCTGACCGGCGATTTGCTGGGCAGCTTGAAGTGCGACTGTGGCGAGCAACTTCGCCTGGCGGTTCGCGAGATCGCGGCGACCGGCGGTGGCGTGCTGCTGTATTTGGATCAGGAGGGCCGCGGCATCGGCCTGGCGAACAAGATTCGCGCCTACGGCTTGCAGGAACAAGGGCACGACACCTTGGATGCCGACGCCATCCTGGGCTATGGGCCCGACGAGCGGCGCTACGGTGTCGCCAGCGCGATGCTCAAGTTGCTTGGTTATCGCGACATCGTGCTTTTGACCAACAACCCCGGCAAGATCTCGGCGCTGGCGGACTACGGCATCCATGTGCTGGGGCATCGACGATTGATGGGCAGCGTCAATCCGCACAACGAGGTCTACTTGACGACCAAGGCGCAACGCGCGGGCCACTTGCTCGGCAAGCTGGGGCTGCGCGTCGCGGGCGAGTAGAGCATTTTCCCGACAAGTGGGAACCGGTTGGCGTGGAAAATGCGACCAAAAAAGAACGAGTGACTGAGGCTGTGTGATTCGGTTCGATCGAATTTGCCTCTCCGCTGATCAACGAAGCTCGATCCGCGTTGCGGCGATGTCGTGAAGCGCCTTGACCACGCACTGCGCGGCATGATCGACCAGCGTTTTTCCCAAGGCCGCCGTGGCCAGATCAGGCCGACCAATCCAGCCGGTCTTGCCGTCGCTCGGCGCGAGATCATCGATTTTCCAGCCCCAATTGACCGGCCCGCTGGGGAATAGACTGGGCGCCGGCGTTTGGGCGGGGCGCGCCGCGCGGACCTCTTCGACGACCAGATGCGGCGCGAGGTGCAGCATGACCGAGGTTTCGATCCAACCGCCATGAACGTCATCGGCCTCCGGCGCGGGCGGCACAAGGCCCGGCGGCAGCCCGAAGTCGAGCCAGTGAACGCCGGCGGCAAGCATATTGAACCGCGTGCGGAGTTTCAGGGCGGCCATCGCGCAGGCGGCGACGTTGCCGCCGTGGGCGTTGAACACCATGACGCGGGTAACACCTGATCGTGTGAGCCCCTCACCGATGTTCACGATTTGAGCGACGACCTGTTCGGGCTCCAGGCTCAGCGTGCCGGGATGGTCGGCATGCTCGGCGGATGCCCCCAGCCACATGGCCGGCAAGCGAAGTATTTGCGCGTCATGCGTGTCGAGTTCCGCGGCGCGATTGAGGATTCCCTCTGCGATCAAGTTATCAGTTCCGAGCGGCAAGTGCGGGCCGTGGGTCTCCATGGCCCCCAACGGCAAGACCGCGACGGCACCCGCCTTGGGGACCGTTGCCTGGGTGAGGTGGGACAAAGACATGAACACTGGATGAGCTCCCTATGGCGCGGTCGCGAGCGTCGGATTCGTCGGCGCCGGCCGCGCAAAGGCATTGATGATCCGCGCGCGCATGGAACTCATGGGCGCGATGGGGCTGTCCGTGGTTGGCGTCATGCCCTCGGCCCAGCCGTCGCCCAAGACCGCGAGCCGCGTTGGGTCGCGCGCCATGATGTGCACCGGCACCGCGCGCGCATCGCTGCGGGCCATGAACGCCGGAGGTTGGTGATCGCCCATGACAATGAACACCATATCGTCGCCGCCAAAGGTGGCGATGAACGACATCAAGGTTTCGAGCGTGTAGTCCACCGTCATCACGTAGTTTTGACGAATGCGCTCAGGCGTGCTCCAGGCCTCGTCGACGGTTTCCGTCGTCCGCGCGGTATTGAAAACGGTTCCGTCACCGACTTGGTCCCAAGGCACGAACTTGGGAATCGGCGTCCACGGATGATGGCTGGAGATCAAGGCGATCTCGGCCATCACGGGCGGGCGGTTGGGCGCGGCCAGCTCCTTGGCGTGAAACGACGCCAGCGTGAATTGATCCGGCATGGTCATGTAGGTGAAAGGCCGGCCCTCGTACCCAAGATTCGTGGAATCATAGACCTGATCGTATCCGAAAAAAGCGCCCTCGGGCCATGCCCGCGTGATCTGCGGCAGCACCGCGACCGTACGCCAGCCGCCGTCGCGAAAGTCGTCGATCAGCGTTCGCCTGCGGCTGGTCATCAAATCCGCGTAGCGGTTCTGGTTGTCGACCCAGAGACCGGACAGCACGGAACTGTGCGCGAGGTAGCTCTCACCGCCGTAGGTCGATGACGTCAACCACGCGCTGCGCGCGGAAAAGCCGGCAGCTGAAAGCGTCTCGCCAAATTGCCGCAAACGCTCACGAATCGTCGGCGCATAGGCGGGATCGTCGAGCGTGCTGCGACCGTAAGACTCCACGAAGATCAAAATCACGTCCGTGCCCGCGAGCCCGGCCAGCCGCCGGTCGGGCCGAATGGTATGAAACTCGTCCTGGTCCAAAGCAGCCCGGAACTCGTCGGCGGCGCGCAGACTCTCCGCCCCCCGCGTTGCGTGATCGCGCAAAAAAAATGTCGCATCGGCGTGACCGATGGGCGTCATGACTGCGATGATCAGACCTGCGGTGGAAGCAACGCCGATGCCACGGCGCGGCGCGAGATTCTGGATCGCCCGGAGGGCCCAATACAGCGCGCTACAGAGAGCGCCCAGCAGCGCCGCCAGGCCCAAGACTGCGCCGACCACTGTCCACAGCCCGTTGGTTCCAGCCAGAGTCTCAAGCGCGGTTGGAATCACCGTCACGTCAACCAGCGGGTTGAACGGCCGCGCAAAGGCGAAATAGACCGCCATATCGGCGGCCTTGAGGATGACCAACGCCACCAGCATGGCGCCGGCCGCAAGACGTGCCGCCAATCGCAGCGACGTCGGCGCAAGGACGAGCACGAGCAGCAGCACTGGATACTCAAGCGGAATCGCCAGAAACCACGGGTCCTTCAGCGTCTCGATTCGGTTCGGCATCGCGAGCGCAACAAAGACGACCGCGAGCGCTGCAAACAAACCCATGGCTTGGCGCACGCCGGTCCTGGAGAGCCGGGCGGTCTTGTCGGCATGTCTCATGTCACTGCCCCACGGCGGCGTCCATTAATTCTCCACCTTGGCTTGAGATCGCAGCACCCACAAGGTGTCAACGGCGAAGGAATAGACCAGCAAAATGAGGGCCGCCGCCGCGACCAAGGCGCTGATGGGTGGAACCATGACCGGCGCCAGCAGTGCGGCCAAAGTAAGGCCTTGAATCACGGCGGCGATCTTTCGGCGCGATGACGGCGGCAGCGGCGCGTTGAAAGCCGGCCATAGCAGGCCTGCCCCCAGAAAGGCATAGCGCAGGAGACCTCCGACCAGCACCCAGGCGCCGGCTTTGTCGAGCAAGGCGGCCAGCACGCTCAGCAAGAGAATCTGCAGGGCGTCAACTTCCATGTCGAAGCGCGCGCCGAAGGCCGATTCCATGCCCCGTTTCCGCGCGACGTAGCCGTCAATGCCGTCCAGCAAGCGCTCCATCATCGCCAGAGCGCAAAACAACCATGCCAGCGCAGGCGACAATGCAACGGCGTCGACGATCATCTGGAGGCCAAGGCCCGCAAACAGACACACACCGACAAGACGGATCAATGTGACCGTATTCGCCATGCCGAAGCTGTCATAGGGGTGGAAGACTGGACACCGCGAGACGATGATCGAGGCCGATAGCGCGTAGCAGACCAGCGCGCCGACAACGAAGCCGGCGTTGACCGGGGTCCACGCCACCATGGCACCCGACGCCGCGACAAGCACCAGCAAACCTATTGCCACCGCCCGCAGCGTCGCCCGGGTCAAACGCGAAGTCCGGCCCGTGGGTGACGCAAACTCTGTCGGCATGGTCAAAATGATGAGTGAGTATTCAAGGATGGTGCGCGCATTCAGACGATGATCAGGCGCGGTTCATGCGCGCGGCATTAGATCACCGAAGCCGAACCAAGGAAAGCCATGGCCCGCTGGCAGCGGTGGCGATCAGAACATGGAAGCGCTGCCGCACCCAAGCGAAGCCTGAGTGCGGCAAATAACCGCGCCCGTTCTAGAATCGATACGACGCCCGCACCCCGCCGCGAACCGGCTCCGGCGATTGCAAGACGTTGGACCGGCTGCCGGGCGAGCTGAAGAAGGCGAAGAAGTCGCCTTGCGCAAACCCGCCCTTGATCGTGTCGTCATCGAAGACGTTATCGACAAAGCCGGTCACGGACCACGCTTGCGACTCAAGCGTGAGGCGCAGGTCGACGTTCACGAAGCCGCCAAACCACTGGCCGTTGAACTCGTCGAAGTACCGTTTGCTTTGATACTGGGCGGCCACCTCGGCGATCAACTCCATGTCGTTTTCCAGGGGCTGCGTGAACGCAAGCGAGCCGCTGAACGCATGCTTCGGTGCACGCTCCAGTTTGTTGCCGGCCAAGTTCAGTTTGCACTGAGTGCTTTGCGTTCCCGAGCCGACTTCGACAATCTCGCACTCACCGGCATAGGCAATGTTTGAGGCCACGCGCGTGAACAAGTCAAACTGAGTGTACTTCGCGTCGAGATAGGTGTAGGCCGCGCTCAGGCGCAGTTGATCGGTCAGCGCAAACGTATTGTCGAGCTCCAGGCCATACACGCGGGCCCCGCCGGCATTGGACACGACTCCGCGGAACCCCGACGCGGCGGTCGTATCAACGACCAGCGCAGACACCTGCTTGTCTTTGTAGTCCATATAGAACGCGGCCGGGTTGATGATGGCCCTACCATCGAGCCAAGCCGTTTTCGCCCCGACTTCATAGTTCCACAGCTTTTCCGGCGCATAGATGTTGTCGGCCAGTCGATTAAACACGCCGACCGTCGAAATGCCGCCGGGCTTCACGCCCTTGGCCGCATTTGCGTACAATAGAGCGTCGTCAGTGACGTTGAATTTCGCAAAGAATTTTGGCGCGAAGTAGTCTTGCGAGAGCTTCAATCCTTTCGGCCCCGGCGCGCCGGGCGCCGTGCGCACGGGCGTCGTTCCCACGCCTGTGCCGATTTGGCTGGTCGGGAAGCCGTAAACGAAATCTTCCCAGTACTGGCGCGCCTCGACTCCGACGACGAACTGCGGCGTGACATCGTACTCCAAGATTCCATACAGAGAGGTGTGCTCTGTATTTCGGCTCTCGCCCGTTGATGTGATCAGCGGATTGTTGGCGAGCACGTTGTTGAGCCCCGCCGATGCGGTCGGGGTTGTCAGCAAGATCGCGTAGCTGCGGTTGTCTTGCGTGGCCTTTTCCTGCCAGAACAGCCCGCCGACCATCCATCGCACACCTTCGCCGTCGAGGTGAGAGATCCGGAAATCTTCGCTGACCTGTTGGGTCCAACCGTCGGTGAAGAATTCGAAGGTCGACGGCAGCGGCTCGCCGATGCCGCCGGGCGCCGGAAGCGTCACGGTTACGGGCTTCGCGCCATAACCATCGATGTCCTGGAAGACCGTCGTGCTGGCGTGCAGATAGGCGGTGGTCGACTCAATCGTTGCGAAGCCAACATCGTATTCGGCGTGGGCGCGGCCCAAGAAGGTATCGAGGGCAGCGCCCGGGTAGTCTTCCAGCGTCTTGGGGTTGAGACTGATCCGAACCGTGCGATTGGGCTGGAACTCTCCGGCAGCCGGTCCCCGGATGGAGGCGGGGATCGTGAAGTTTCCGATCCGCCGGCCGGCCACTGCCGCCGGCAATGGGATCGTCACCGATGAATTGTCGGCCGATGAGATCTGCACGTAGGGCTGTTGCTCCGTATCGTTCTCGCTGTAGCTGAGCGAAGCGACAAGGCGGAACGCATCGGACGGCGTCGCGAGGGCTGTGATGGTTCCTTGGGCGCTTTCATAACCGCCGAGGTTTTTTCCCGAGACCGTGTTTTCATAATACCCGCCGGCGCGCGAATAGGCCGCCTGGGCCCGCAGACCGAGCTTGTCGTCAACCACCGGGCCGGAGGCGGACCCGGCGATCTCGTAAGTGCCATGGGACGCGAGGGTGCCGCTGACTTTGCTTTCGAACTCAGGTCCCGGCGCCTTAGTGATGTAGTTGATCGCGCCGCCAAACGCGACACGCCCGTACAGAGCGCTTTGCGGACCTTTGACGACTTCGATGCGTTCGACGTCAAGCAGTCGCAAATTGAGCAGCGATCCGCCGCCAGCGGTCGACACGGCTTCCGTCGAGACGTCGACGCCGTCGATCAAGACACCGATGGGCGGGCGGCCGCGCGTGGCGGGCAAACCGCGAATGGTCGGGCGCGTATCTTGGGCGCTGAAGCCCTGTTCAAACACCAGGCTGGGGGTGAGTTTGGCGATGTCGTCGACGCGAGCGATACCGGAGCGCTCGATCTCGGTCGCCGTGAACGCGGTAACGGCCAGCGGAATTTCCTGCAATGACTCCGCGCGCTTGCGCGCCGTGACGATGATCTCTTCGATCTGGGCGCTGGCGGACTCGATGCCCATCGCCGTCGCCGACACCAAGCTGAGATAGAACATTCCGCGTTTCATGATTGCCCCCATTGCGCACAGCCGCCATGCACCCATTGTGCACACTTGAACGAATGTTACGGTTTGGCGACCGTCACCGGAACCGGGACGGATCGGTTAATCGCTGAGCGATTAGCGGCGCAGGCCGCCCTCGAAAGACCCCATGACGTGGCGGGGTATGCCGCGCTAAGGCAAGCGGCCCGAAGCCTTCAACCGTTTGGCCATGGCCGACGGCCCGGGATCGAACTCAGGCGACTTGTCGAAGATCTCGGCGTAATCCTTGGTGGCCTTGGCGAGGTAATCCTTCGGCAAACTGTCCCACGAGCGAACTTTGTAGCCGGTCGCGTGCCACAGCATATGGCCCGGCTGATCGGGCATTTCCATCCAGGGATACCAGTTCATAAGGACATGACCGGCAAAGTGACAGTGCGCCCACGACGTCTTTGGGTCCATCACTTCCGAGTAACGCGAGAAGAACGACTGCATGGATCCGGACGGCGGTTGGCGCAACTCGGCGGGCCACTTCACCTCTCCGCGAAATGACATCTCGTCTTCAATGACGGCGATGTCCATGTCGAATGTGGAGTCCTGGTAAAACTCCGGATAGGCTTGACGCACGATATTGATGAAAACGCCCTCTTCGGAAATCTCCATTCCCTCCGGAACCCTGCTGACGTAGTGCGAGACCTTGTTGGTCTTTCCCGTGAACGGGTTCTTGAACTCACTGATGATTTCATCGGTCTCGTAATCGCACATGAAATTGATCAAAGAGTTGTAGCGAACAAACTTGGTGTCCGAGATCGGCTTCACCCACTGTTGTTCACACCCTTTGAACCGAAGCATGGGCTCCGGTGTGCGTCCCGGCACGTAGGCCATGATGACGCCGCGCGTACGCCAAATGACTTTCTCCTCATTCAAGCTGGCCTGGGCTTTCATGAAGGCCCGTACGCGATCGGCCAAAGACATGCCGGCCACGCGATCTGGCTCGGTGGAAGCGCGCGCGGCATGCGGCGCGAGCATGCCGCCGATGCCGAGTGCCGCGCCCATGACCGCCTCACCGAGATCACGCCGCGACAAACCTGCAGGATCAGTCATTTCAGCACCTCTTGCGGAAGCGGTTGATCAGATTTGGATGAATTCGCCGTCCATCTTTTTCAGATCCGTCAACGACGACGGGAGTTTCTTTACCGGCGGCGCGACCTGCGCACTGGCCGTGGGCGCATCAACGCTCGCGGGCGGGACAAAAATACCGCGCTCATAGTAGCTCTTCAGGACCTTCTTCAGCGGCGCAAATCCAACGTAAGGATTTTCGAGTGGATTGGGGCCCCACAGATTGTTCGCAAGTCCGACGTTCTGCGCATACTGGTCGACATACGTTGCAGGGTCGTCCCAGATCACCAAGTTGGTGAGCGGGTTGGCACGCGCGCGCCGCAGGGCCTTGAGGTCGATGTTGCCTTGCAGAATGCACGGGCCCGACCCATCGGCGACGCCCTGGATGGACCCGTCGAAATTCACGATCTTGGTGTGGCCGCGCATTTGCGTCGATGGCACGCCCGTGTCGGCGGGATTGAAATAAATGCCGCCGGGCATCGCCGACAAAATGTAGGCCGTGTTCTCGAAGGCGCGCGTTTGGCGAGCGAGGTCCCACCCCGCCCGGCCGGATCCGTGCCCTTCCGACGATGGATGGATAATCACCTCCGCGCCGTACTGGGTGAGCATGCGCGCCACCTCGGGATGGGCCTGATCGAAGCAGACCATGGTGGCCAGACGGCCCAACGGCGTGTTGGCCACGGGAAAGAGGAAATCATAGCCAAAGGCGTCGAGATAGCGGTCATAGACGCTGCTGGGTGTGGTGTCGGGCAACGAGCCCCACACGTCGGCGCACTGAATTTTCCGGTAACGGTGAATCAGATCGCCCGAGTCATTGAGAATGAAGGCCGAATTGAAGACATGGCCCGGCAGCTTGTCGTCGATCTCGAAAGATGATCCGGCAACATAGGTTTTGTGCTTGAGCGCGAAGTCTTGGAGCAACTCGAGTTCCGGGCCCGGGTAACGAACGGCGAGGCGCTGCAGCGTGAGTGGCGAGCGATAGCCATGGCCGCCTTGCCCGGTCATGAAAAATTCGCCGAAGACGACGAGACGCACCGCTGGATTCGACGCGAGGCGGGCGGGAAGTTTCATGGCCTCAAGAATGTTCTCGCGGCGAATGTCGTCGACGTTGCTTTCGCGCTGGATGATCTTCTTGATGTTCTGGGTGAGGATGACGTCGTAGTGCTCGACGGAACCCGCCGGGGCCGGTGGAGCTTCGCTGGCCGCGGCCAAGCGCTTTTTTGCTTCGGCGATCCAGGCGTCCGTCGACTTGGGTTGAGGCGCAACCGTGGGGCGCTTTTGCGCCAGCTTTTTGTATCCGTCTGCGAACAAATTCGCGCGCAAATGCAAGGGCTGCACCGAAAAGATGGAATGGCGGCGACGACGCAGTTTCTCAATGTCCAGATCCGGGAAGATCGCGCTCTCATTGCTCCGGGCTTCGGCGCCCTTGGCCATCCAGTCCACCAGACCGGATGTCGAGGGGCGGCTCTCGCCCTTGGGGCCAACAGCGGCCGAAGCTGTCACGACATAGGCGGTGTTCTCAAATGCGCGCGCGGCGCGGGCGTTGCGGCGGGCGGGCAGCAGGTGATCGTTGGACTCGATGGTCGGATGAAGAATGACCTCGGCGCCGGCCCACACAAGGCTACGCACGAGATGAGGAAAGAGCAGATCTTCGCCAGCAAGCACGCCGACTTGCCCGATGGGTGTGCGCGCAATGGGAAAGCGCGCGGCGGCTCCCAGCGCGGCCACTTCTCCGTCCACAAAGCCCTCGACAAGGGACGGCGAGACCTTGGGCATCGAGAGCAGGGATTGGCCATCGTCGCCGAAGAGGAATCCCACGACATGATGCCCTGGCCCGCCCTCGGCGCGCACGCGAGCTGCGCCGGCGACGTATGCGCCGGCCGTTTTGGCGATCGCACCCATGGCCGAGGACAAATCGGCCAGCGCCGGTGGCTTTGAGACGAGCTCAGCCAGCGGCAGCAGGACCATCGGGTGGCCCGAATTCAGCGGATTGCGCCGCCGGCAGGCCGCCGCGAGAACCGCGATTTCGGCGCCGACGTCATCGTAGGAATTCGTCGACCACGACTTCTGTGAGATCACCAACACGCGACATGCCTCCTGTTTCGGCGCCGTCATGCCGGGCGGCATCGCGACGTCCGTAGAGTAGATGGCAGGCCTAGTTTCTTGCCAAGGTCTGGCGCATAGTTAATCGGCTAGCGATTAATGGAACAGCGCCCAAATACGCGCCGCCCGCGCGATCACCACATCTTGGAGGCGAGAGACCCCATGGCCAGCATAGAGCCTTTGGAAGGGCTGGAGCGTGCGCTCAACGTGCTGCGGGTGCTCAACCAATACTCCGGCGCGACGGTCTCGGAACTCGCCCGATTAACCGCCATGCCGCGCGCGGCCGTCAACCGATACATCGTCACGTTCATGAAGCTGGGGTACGTTTTTCGGCCCGGACAGGGGCGCGGCTTGCGCGTGAGCGCGCGAGCGCTGGATCTTTCCCGCGGCGCGCAGACCGACGGGTGGGTCACGACGGAAGCCCTGCCCGAAATGAGCGCACTCTGCCGCGATATCGGCTGGCCGATCGGACTTGAAAGCATCGTCGGCGCGCGGCTGGCAATTCTCGCCAACACCGACGCCATGTCGCCCTTCGTGACCAAGCCCTTTGATCCGCAAATCACCTTTCCCTTGGTAGGGCGGGCGTCCGCCCATGTGCTGCTGGCGTTCACCAATCCGGAAACCCGCGAGGACCTTCTGCAGTGTGCCCTTGCCGAAGACCCCGCATTGCTGAGCCGCGTGGGAATGACCGCGAAGAAACTCGCCGCGAAAATGGCCGAGGTCCGGTCCCAAGGCTATGACGTTCAACGCGTCGCGCGGGCAAGCTGGATCGTGATCGCGGTGCCGGTCTTGAATTCCGGGCAAGCGCGTTTCTCGTTGTCGGTCAGGTTCAGGCCGAGCGCCGTCCCCTTAGAAAAAGCCATCACGCGCTTTATCCCGAAACTCAACAAGGCGGCCAGCCAAATTGCCAAGGGCGTGTCGCGGTTGAATCAAGTCGAGACATGAGATGCGCGTGTCGGGCAACTCCGTATTCGAACAATGGTGACCCGTTTGCATTGGCCTTGCGCCGCCGCCGCGAATGGTCACACTCAATGCCTGAAAACAATATGCCGGAAAACCATGTGTGGGTTGAGGCCGTGAGTCGCACGACGTGGACATGCTCTTTTGTGATTTGCGCAGCCGTGCTCGTGGGCGCGTGGGGCCCGCACGTCGTTCGCGCCGAAACTCTGACGATTGCGGCTTCGGGACGCCCGCCGGGCCTTGGCAATCCCTACGCGTCCATGGCCACGGGCGGCGTTCACCCCTGGGGCTACATGTTCGACGCGCTGACCACGCTGGCCGATAACGGCAGCGTCGCGCCTGGGTTGGCCACGCGGTGGGAAACGCAGTCGCCCACACGTTGGCGCTTCTATCTTCGCGAGGGCGTGCAGTTTGCCAACGGAGCACCGTTCACGGCCGCGACGGTTGCGTTCGTCATCAAGACATTGCAGTCGCCCGAACTGGCGTCGCTCTATTCCGCCAACGAGGCCCGCGCCATTACAGGCGTAACGGTGGTCGATGGCCATACGGTTGATATCGAAACGCGCACGCCCGACGCCATTCTGGATCGCCGCTTGAGCCATGTTTCCATGGTGCCGGAAGGCGTCTGGACTGAACTGGGGCCAGACCGTTTCGCCATGGCTCCGCTCGGCTCCGGGCCATACCAACTCGTCGACTGGGGCATGAAGAGCGGACGCTACGAGCTGAAGCAAAACCCCAGCTCCTGGCGCAAGACCACCGACGTTGATCTGATACGATTTCAGGTGCTGCCGGACCCCACCACGCGGGAACAGGCGCTGACGTCGGGCCAGGTCGACCTCGCCTACAACGTCGGTTTGGATAACATCAAACTGCTGACCGACCTGGGCTTTGTTGTTGTCGCGCGCGAGCGCAGCCCGGTCGAGGGAATCGCGCTACCCAATCGAGACCCGAAATCGCCGCTGGCAGATGTTCGGGTGCGCCGCGCCATGAACCACGCCGTCAACCGAGACGGGATGTCTGCAACCTTGATGCAGAACGTGACGAAATCGAATGCTCAAGGCGTGCTGCCGGACATGTTTGGGCACAATCCCGACATCGTGGCCTATGCCTATGACCGCGACCTCGCGTTGCGGCTGATGAACGAGGCGGGTCACGCGAAAGGCTTTGACCTCGCGTTGACCGTTCGCCTCGACGGCAAGGGACCGGAATGGGCGGGCATCTACCAAGCCGTCATTCAGGACTTGGCGGCGATCAACATTCGCGTGACCTTGAGGACCGTTCCGGCGCAGGAGTGGCTCAAGATGTGGAACACAGGCGACTGGAAAGGCGCCGACATGACTCCCTTCAGTTGGACGTCGACCTACCGGGATGCCGGCCGCGCCATCGAAACCGTCTCCTGCGCGAAAACAGGTGCTTTCTTCTGTATCACGGAGATGATGGACCCTATCACCGCGGCCGCCCAAGAGCATGATCGCGACAAACGGCGTGCCGCCCTTCAGCAGCTATTGGCCGAATTGCGCGATCTCGCCCCGGCCATCAACCTCTTCCCGCAAGTCGAATCGGTTGCCTACAGCAAGCGCATCGCAGGCCTGCCGTTCGAGGCGGGCTATTACAGAATTGAACGCATCAAACTCAACCAGCAGCCCTAACCTTGGATGAGGACGAGAATGCCGCATGCACTTCGTTGGTTGATGATCATCGGCTGCTGGCTTTGGCATCCGTTCGCCACGCAGGCGCAGGCCACGTTCAAGGACTGCGCCCTGTGCCCAGAGATGGTCGTGGTGCCCGCCGGCAGCTTCGAGATGGGCGCAACGAAGGAAGAGAATTTGCGCGAGCAGTCCCCGGAGCGTTACATCGATTGGGAAAGCCCCATCCGGACCGTCACGATCCCCCGGCCCTTCGCAGTCGGCGCCACGGAAGTGACCAGGGCGCAGTTCTCGGCATTCGTGGACGATGCAAAGGTCCAGATCGAGGGGTGTGATATCGCCAAGGGCAATGACTGGGATCGGCGCGCCGACAAGTCTTGGCGCGACCCCGGCTTTGCCCAAGAACCCGACGAGCCCGTGGTGTGCGTCAACTGGAGCGATGCCAAAGCCTATATTGACTGGCTCAGCGCCAAGACGGGCAAACCCTACCGACTGCTGACCGAGGCCGAGTGGGAGTACGTCGCGCGCGCCGGCACCCCCACCGCCCGCTTCTGGGGCGACGGTCGCGACGAGGCATGCCGGTATGCCAATGTCCCCGACGCGGCTCACGTGACGGCGACACAGAATCACCAAGGCACATTCACGTGCAATGACGGCTACGCGTCTACATCCCCTGCGCGAACCTTCCAGCCCAATGCCTTCGGCATTTACGACACCATCGGCAACGTCTGGGAATGGGTGGATGACTGCTTTCACGACAGTTATCGCGGCGCGCCGGGCGATTCCGCGTCATGGCAACCGGACCCAGCCTGCGCGTATCACGTGGCGCGGGGCGGATCTTGGAATCCGCGCCTGGCCACGCAATTGCGCAGTGCTGCCCGTGGCCGGGTGACAACCACGCTGCGGAATTCTAATCTCGGCTTTCGCGTCGCCGTGACACCATAGGGTGATGCTGACCGACCGCGTTATCAGGATCGCCCCATGACCACCTTGCCGCGACTGCCCGCCGCCGAAATCTTCATCACCCAGATGCGTGCGATGTTCGCCGTGACGCCTGACTTGCCTGTGCGCTGGGCGAAAGCGCGTCAGCTTTTGTCGGCGATGCTCAGCGACACCGAGGTTCGCAAACATGCGCAGACCTGGCCCGACAGCCCCGCCAAACTTGGCCTTGAAGGCAAGCACGGCAATCTTCTGCTCTATGAAGACCCCGATTGGGGCTTTTGCATAAATGCGCTCATCAAGAAGCCCACCGCCAAGACCACCATTCACGATCACGGCGTGTCGTGGACGTTGTACGGCGTCATTGAGGGTGGCGAGGACGTGGCGCGGTTCGAACGCATCGACGGCGGCCAACCGGGCGATTTGCCCAAGACTGCAAAAGTACGAGAGACCGAGTCGGTTGCCGTGGGGCCGGGTTACATCGACCTGATCAAGCCTTGGGAAATTCACGCGGAGTACAACCGGCCGGAACGCACCGCCGCGGTGATTATCCGCAGTCAAAAATGCGGCACTTATGTGCAGAATATTTTCTACCAGAAGGACGATACGGTGGAGCAGTACTGGGGCCCGCAACAGATCCCGTTCCACTTCGGGTGGACTGCCCCCACCAGCGGCCAGGCCGCGTGAGTGCCGCGATCGCCAACCTGCCTGGCCCCTTCGCCGCCCGGCGCGTGATCGAGTTCGAAGGCCCCTACCTCGCGCCCGAAGTGTTGCTGCCGGATGCACAGCCGGATGTATTTTTGGCGACGAAGACCTCACAGGACCAGCGCTTTTATCTGAGGGCGACCAACCAGATTGTCATGGCCAATCATTCGATTTTGGTCATAACCCCGCGCTCCAAAATCTTGGTCGACACCTGCATCGGCAACGACAAACATCGCCCGCGCAATCCACATTGGCACATGCGCACCGGGCCGTTTCTGGACGATCTCAAGTCGGTCGTGGCACTGGCCGAGATCGACTACGTGCTCTGCACCCATTTGCACGGCGATCATGTGGGCTGGAACACGCGGTTGCAGGACGGCCGATGGGTGCCGACGTTTCCGCGCGCCAAGTATTTATTCGGCCGGACGGAGGTTGCGTTCTGGCAAGCGGCCACAGCGCGAGACCCGGACACGAACCATGGTTCTTGGGCCGACAGCATGCAGCCTGTCTTCGACGCGGGCCAAGCGGTTGTCGTTAACGATGACCATGAGATCGAACCGGGCGTGCGCCTTGTGCCGGCGCCGGGCCACACGCCCGGCAACGTCATGATTCGGCTGGAGCACGCAGGTGCAATTTCCTACGTCATCGGCGACACGATGCACCATCCGGTGCAGATCGAACGGCCCGAGTGGTCGTCGAAGTTTTGCTGGAACGCGGAGTTGTCCACACAGGCGCGGCGATCGCTTCTGGAAACGGTGGCCGATACCGGCGCACACGTGATTCCTGCCCACTTCCCCACGCCGACGGCAGCGCGGATCGTGTCGGGCGCTGACGGCTTCAGCGCCGCGCAATAGGGTCACCGATGCCCGCCGATCTAGAACTCGACGATCTGGCCGGCACGGGCGCGGCCCGGCACCCGCAGCGCATCGCCGTCGAGATCGGCGAACTGAAAATCACCTATGCCGCCTTCGCAGCCGATGTCGCGCGAATGTCTGCGGTTTTGGCCGCCGGCGGGCTGAAGCCCGGCAATCGGTTTGGGATCGCGAGTGACGATCCCTATTTGTCCTGGCTTGCCACATTGGCGGGATTCCGAATCGGCGCGGTCTCGGTGGCGGTTGCCGACATAACGCCGGCGGAGATCGCGGACCGGCTGACGCTGGCCGTGATCGCCACCAGCCACACCGGCCTGCCCGAGCGCATCGGTGCGGCGAGCCGCCGTGTGACAATCGACTTCGCGGCCATGCAAGCCGCCCGCGAACGCGACGTACCGGCGCGCAGCCCCGCCGCAGCAAGCCAGGCTGGGCGAATTCTGTTGTCGTCGGGCACCACCGGCCGGCCGAAGGCGGTTCTGCTTGACGCCACACGCCTTGTCGCGACGGTTGCGACCAATCAGTCGCGATATAGCATCGATGCACAGTCGCGCCTGTTTTCCCTGTTGGGACCCAACACCGGCGCCGGCTTTCGCTCCGTCCCCTTGACGTGGTGGCAGGGCGGCACCGTGATTCTGCGCTCCGGCCGATCGATCCGGGCGACTGCTGTTGCAGCGCGAACGGCCAACCGCATCCTGTTGTCGCCGGCCAGCTTGGCGTCGCTGCTGTCGGGTCTGGCCGCCGATGCGACGCCTGTACCGAACCTGACCGTATTCGTCGGCGGTGGGCGTCTGTCGCCGAACGTGCGCAAGGACGCCGAGGCGCGACTTAGCACCGACCTCCGGATCATCTACGGCGCGTCCGAAATTGGCGGCATGTGCCAGTGCCCGGCGGCGGCGCTCGACGACGAACCGGGCCTGGTCGGCGTGCCGCGGCCTGGAGTCACCATCGAGATCGTCGACGATGATGGCCGCCTTCTCCCGCGCGGCACGGTCGGGATTGTCAGAATTCGGGCGGATACCATGGTTAACAGCTACTTGGATGACCCAGCGGCCACGGCGGCGGCCTTCCGAGACGGCTGGTTCTACTCGGGCGACGTGGGCAAACTCATGGCCGACGGCGCGCTGGTCGTGTCGGGACGCAGCAACGACGTCTTGAACCTCGGCGGCGTCAAGCTGTCGCCGGAAGACATCGAAATCCAACTGGCGGGCATGACCGGGCTGGCCGATGTGTGCGTCGTGTCGTTGCCCGATGCAGCCGGTTCCGAAGTACTGACCGTTGCTGCAGTGACCGCGCCCGGTACCGCTTGGCGTGACCTTAAGGATGCCATCGTCGCCGCATTGCACCGCCATCGCGAGGTCGCGGTGTACCGCGTCGATCACATTCCGCGCAACGCGATGGGCAAAATTCCGCGCGACGCCTTTCGACAGCGCCTGATGGAGGCGGTGGCCGCGGAACAGCCGCCTACTTCATCTTGAGCACTTCGATCCGATCGCTGGACGGCACGGTGTGCAGGCGAATTTCCGCCACCTGAGCCGGGGTGACGGTCGGCGCGGCATTGCCCCACCCGGTCCGGATGAAGTTGACCAGGTCGGCGATCTGCTGGTCGTTCAACAGCACGCGGAACGGCGGCATGCGGTAGCTGTCGGGCATGCCCTGCACCACCAGCCGCGCCGAACCGTTGAGCGTGACATTGATGATCGACGACGGATCGGGGTCGAGTACGGTTGTGTTGCCGGCCAACGGCGGCAGGTAGACACCGTACCCGCGTCCGTCGTCGACGTGGCACGACTTGCAGTACTGCACGTACAAGAGAGAACCCGGTTGATCGAAGTTGCGGGCGCGCAAATCGTCGGTGGTCGCCTCGTTGTAGGCATAAACCGGGCCGGTCTCGCCGCGCGCCGGTGGCAGCGAGCGCAAATACGTGGCCATCGCCGACAGATCGGCGTCGGTCAGGTACTGGGTCGAGTTGTTGATGACCTCGACCATCGTACCGTAGGCGATGCCGAACTGGTTGTGGCCTTTCTTCATGTATTCGATCACGTCGTCCTGCGACCAGCGGCTGAGGCCGGCGTTCTTGTCCTGCCGCAGGTTGGCCGCCGACCAGTAATCGAGCATCGCGCCCGACAGGTAAACGTCTTCGCTTTCGTCGAGGGCCTGTTCGTTCCAGGCCAGGCCGCGCGGCGTATGGCACGCGCCGCAATGGCCCGCGCCCTGAACCAGGTACGCGCCGCGATTCCACTCGTCGCTCTGATCGGGCTTCTTTTCGTAGGGGTCGAAGTCGACGAACAGAAAATTCCAGATCGCCAGCGGCCAGCGCATGTTGAGCGGCGATGGAATTTCGCTGGGCTTGTTGGCCAATTTGACCGGCGGAACCTCTTTCATGAAGTAGGCGTACATCGCCTCGATGTCCTCGGCGGTCATCTTGGCGTAGGACGGGTACGGCATGGCCGGGTACAGGTTGTGACCTTGCTTGGCAACGCCCAGACGTACCGCGCGGTCGAAGTCCTCCAAGGTGTAGCCGCCGATGCCGGTTTCAGGGTCGGGGGTGATGTTGGTGGCGTAGATGGCGCCGATCGGTGTGGCCATTTTCAGGCCGCCGGCAAAGGCCGGGCCACCGGGCAGCGAGTGGCAGGCCACGCAGTTGGCTGCGCGCGCCAGATACTCGCCGCGCGCCACCATGTCATCGGTTTGCGCGGTAGCTGCATAGGTCCACGCCGACACAATCGCGACCGCCGCGCCCATGACCATCGGCCGCCAATAAGTTCGCCGCATTTCGTTTCACCCACCCTTGACCGTGCGACCGTCATCGGGGCCGCAAATGCGGGGGTAGTTGACCCGAAACGCCCGCGCCAGGCAAGCGCGTCGCTGGGGTCCGTCGGCGCCGCGTTCGGCCTGTTGACGTGGGTTCGCGCGCGCTCCTAAGGTCGGCGCGGCGGGCCGTTCCGTCATGTGCGGGAGCGTGCGAACGATGGGGTCGTTGCAAGGGCGCCACGCGTTGGTGACCGGCGCCGGCAGCGGCATCGGCCGCCACGCCGCGACGGTGTTGGCCGTGAATGGCGCACGCGTCAGCCTGTGCGCCCGCCGTCGCGACAGGATCGCCGATGTCGCCGCCACAATTGCCGCGGCCGGCCGCGGCGCGCAGGCGGTGGCGATGGATGTGACCGATGCAACCAGCATCGGCGCCGGCCTGGACGAGGCCTCCGCCGCCTTTGGGCCGGTGGATATCCTGATCAACAATGCCGGCGTGGTCGGCGACAAGTCGCTGCTCGACATGCCCGAGGATGAGTGGGACCGCATCCACGACACCAACTTGAAGGGCGCGTGGTTGTGCGCGCGCGAGGTCGCCAAGCGCCTGATCGCGTCGGGCCGTGGCGGAGTGATCGTCAATGTCGCCTCGGTGTTGGGCTTTGCCGTGCAGAAAGGCACTGGACCTTATGCGGCGTCCAAAGCCGGATTGCTGCATCTGACACGGGCGATGGCGGCGGAATGGGCGCGCCACAACATCCGCGTCAACGCGCTGGCGCCAGGGTATGTGCAAACCGACATGGTCGACACATTCCTGGCCAGCGACCGCGGCAAGAAGTTGATCGCCGGCGTGCCGCAGCGCCGCGCCGGAACGGTTGACGACCTGACCGAGCCGCTTCTGCTGCTGGCCGGCGACGGTTCGGCCTACATGACCGGCGCCGTCCTGACGGTTGACGGCGGCATCTCGCTCGGCACGTTGTGACGATGCCGCTCCACCGGTGCTTCAACATCGCCGATCTGCGCCGCATGGCCCGCCGGCGGCTGCCCGCGCCGATGTTCCACTACATCGACGGCGGTGCCGACGACGAATACACGCTGCGCCGCAATACCGAGGCCTTCGACGATTACGAGTTGCTGCCACGCACGCTGGTGGACGTATCCAAAATCGACCTGCGCACCACCGTGTTGGGCCTGACGCTCGACTGGCCGGTGTTCCTGTCGCCGACGGCCATGTCGAAGCTGTTCCATCACCAGGCCGAACCCGCGGTGGCGCGCGCCGCACACGCGTTCGGCACCATGTACAGCCTGTCGACCCTGGGCACGACCTCGATCGAGGACGTGGCCGCCGCCACGCCCGGGCCGAAGATGTTTCAGGTTTACGTGTTCAAGGATCGCGGCCTGACACGCGAGTTTGTCGCCCGCTGCAAGGCCGCGAAGTTTCATGCGCTGGCCCTGACCGTTGATCTGCCGGTGCCCGGCAATCGCGAGCGGGATCACGTTACGGGAATGGTCATCCCGCCGAAACTCACGTGGAAAAGCCTGCTCAGCTTTCTCACACATCCCGATTGGGGCCTGAACGCCCTACGCGACCCGTCGTTCGAGATTGCCAACGTCAAAGCCAGCCGCGCCTCGGGCCTGCAGGGCACCATCTCGCTGATCGGGTACGTCAACCAGCAGATCGAGCGGTCGATTACCTGGGACGACGCGGCCTGGCTGGCGCGCGAGTGGGGCGGGCCGTTCGTGGTCAAGGGCATTCATTGCGCCGAAGACGCGCGCAAGGCCGCAGATATCGGCGCGCACGGGGTGATGGTGTCCAACCACGGCGGGCGGCAGATGGATGGCGTGGCCGGCTCGGTGGACGCGCTGGGCCCGGTGGTCGATGCCGTCGGCGACCGGATCGACGTGATTCTCGATGGCGGCGTGCGGCGCGGCACGCACGTGCTGAAGGCGCTCGCGCTGGGCGCCAAGGCCTGCTCGATCGGGCGCGGCTACCTGTATGGACTGGCGGCGGGCGGCCAGGCCGGGGTGGAACGCGCGCTCGGCCTGTTGCGGGCCGAGGTCGAACGCGGCATGGCGCTGTTGGGTTGCCCCGACGTGGCGGCCATCACCCGCGGCCACGTGGCGCGACGAACTCCGCCTGTCGGTTGACGGGCATCGCGGACCGCCCGCCGATTGCGCTTTTTTTTCCCAGTCGGCGTGCCCATAGTTCGATCGTCGATGTTCGCAAGTTCCGCGTACCGCATGACCTGGACCGCCGCCATTACCGACCGACCGCTCCTGTCGTGGCAACTGGCCGGCGTGCTGGCGGCCTACGTGGCCGCCTACGTGGCGCTGGATTGGGCCAGCTACATCGCGCCGGTCGCCCCGTTCGCAATCACGCCGTGGAACCCGTCCGTCGCGCTCAGCGTCGTCCTGGTCTACGCGCTGGGGGCCTGGGTCGCGCCGGCGCTGGCGGTCGCGGCCGTTTGCGCCGATCTGGTCGTGCGCGGCATGCCCGCGCCGCTGCCGCTGACGGCCATCAACGCGCTGGTGATGGCGACCGGCTACACCTTCGCCGGGCTGGTCTTGCGCCGCGCGCTGGCCGGCAGCCGGGCGATCGACACTCGCCGTGGGCTGTTGTGGTTCCTGGCGATCGCGGCGGCCTCGTCGCTGCCGGTGGCGGCCACGTTCGTCGGCGTGCTGACCGCCCCCGCGCTGCTGCCGCTGGCCGACTATTGGTACAACACCCTGATGCTGTGGGTCGGCGACGTGATCGGTATCGTGGTGTTCGCGCCGATCCTGCTGCACCTGATCTTCCGGCAACGCCGCGCCGAGGTCCGAGTGCCGCCCGCCGAGATCGCCGGCCAAGCCGCGTCGATCCTCGTTGCGCTTTGGATCGTGTTCGGTTTGCCGTACACCGACATCTTCCGCTTCTTCTATGTGTTCTTTCCGCCGGTGATCTGGATCGCCTTGCGCCACGGCGTGCTGGGTGCGGTGCTGGCCAGCATCGCCGTCCAGGTGGGAATTGTGATTGCCGTCGAAGTGGTCAACCACCCGCCGATCACGGTGCTGGAACTGCAAATGCTGATGCTGACGCTGGCCGTCACGGGGCTGTTCCTGGGCGTGGTGGTGGCCGAACGGCGCGAGGCCATCGCCGCGCTGCGCAGCCGCGACGAGGAGATGAACCACATTCTGCGTCTGGGCGCGGTCAGTGAAATGGCGTCGGCGCTGGCGCACGAACTCAACCAGCCCCTGGCGGCCATCGCCAATTATGTTCGCGCCGCGCACATGATCGCCACCGGTGCGTCCAAGGTCGCCGACCCGGCGCTGTTGCCCGAGACGTTGACCAAGGCGGTGGCCGAAGTGGACCGCGCCGGCAAGGTGGTTCATCGGCTGCGCGACTTCTATCGCACCGGAGCGGGTCACATCGAACCGGTCGACACCGAAACTCTGGTGCGCGAGTCCATCGCGCCGCTGTCGTCGCGGTTCGCCCGGCACGGCATCCAGCTCAACCTTGACCTGCCGCGCCCGCCGCTATTCGTGCTGGCGGACCGCGTGCAGTTGGCCGCCGTGATCCACAATATCGTCGCCAATGCGGTCGATGCCCTGAAGTCGATCTCGCGCGATGGACAGGGTCTGCCGGCCCGCACCATCGCGATCACCGTCTCGGCCGACGGCGACCGGGTGGCCTTCTCGATCGGCGACAACGGTCCGGGTCTGCCGATCGAGATTCGGGACGTGTTCGAACCTTTCGTGACGACCAAGGACGAAGGCCTGGGCCTGGGCTTGACCATCGCCAGATCGATCATCGAAGCCCATGACGGCCGGATCGGCGTGGGCCGGTCGCGTCTCGGCGGCGCCGAGTTCCGCTTCACCCTGCCCGCGTACGTCCAAACCTGAGACCGCCATGTCGAAAGCCTTGCCGCCGTCCGTGGTGTTCGTGGTCGACGACGACCATGCCTTTCGCGATTCTCTCGCCCTGATGCTGCGCCTGAAGGGCTTCGTCACCGACACATCGGCGTCGGGCGAGGAATTCCTGGCGAAATACAAACCCGGCACCATCGGCTGCCTACTGGTCGACATGCAGATGGGCGGCATGTCGGGTCTGGACCTGCAAAAGGCGTTGGCCGAACGCGGCAGCACCCTGCCCGTCATCGTGATCACGGCCTACGGCGATGTCGCCACCGCGCGCGCCGCGCTGAAGGCCGGCGCGGTCGACTTCCTGGAAAAACCTTTGGACGAACAGGCGCTGGAGCGCATCGTCGCCGCCGCCGTCGAGAAAAGCGTCAGCGCCGAGGCCCAGGCGCGCGAGACCGCAGACGTGGCAGCGCGGTTCGAGCGGTTGACCGATCGCGAGCGCCAAGTGTTCGACCTGATCGTGGCCGGCCGCCATAACCGCGAAATCGCCGCGACGCTGGGCATCAGCCCGCGCACGGTCGAGGTCTATAAATCCAAGATTATGGAAAAAATGCGGGTCACGCGCCTGCCGGAATTGATCCGGTTGGCGGTGGCGATCCCCGCCCTGGGCAAACCCGCGTCGTCCTGATCCGCTGATCGCGGCCCTTACATCGACATTCCGCCCGGCAGGTAGGGGATTCCCTTACGGAGGCGCCCGAATTTTCGGCGCCGTTGATATGGCGTAAACCCGTCTCGACTCGCCGATTTCGCCGATGCGGAACGGCACGAGCCCGCTGGTCCGCCATTTGAGCCTGTCGAGGAAGCTATGTCCGAATACGCCGTCACCGCGCCTTATGGCACCGCCGCAGGCCGCAGCCCGCAAAGCATGATGGCGGCGTTGGTCGACAATTTCATGGGCCATGCACCGCTCTGGTACAAGCAGACCATCATCGGCTTCCTGGCGATCAATCCCGTCGCGCTGGTGGTGATGGGACCAACCATCACCAGCTGGCTGATCATCGGGCAGTTCCTGTTCACACTGGCGATGGCCTTGAAGTGCTACCCGCTCTTGCCGGGCGGCTTGCTGGCGATCGAGGCGGTGATCCTGGGCCTGACCGACGTGAAGGCGGTGTACGACGAAACCGTACACGGCCTGCCAGTCATCCTGCTCATCATGTTCATGGTCGCGGGCGTGTACTTTCTGCGCGACGTGCTGTTCTTCGCCCTGACCCGCATCATCCTGTCGATTCAGAACCGCGTGGTCCTGGCGTTCACGATGTGCGTGTCGATCAGCGTCTTCTCGGCGTTTTTGGACGCCCTGACCATCCTGGCCGTTCTGGTGACCGTGTCGCTCGGCTTCTACCAGGTCTACGAAGCCGTTGAGAAGCGCGCCGGCGAGGACGTCAGCACGGTCGAAATGGAGCAATTTCGCGCGTTTCTGCGCGGCATGTTGATGCACGCGGCAGTTGGCACGGCCATCGGCGGCGTTTGCACACTGGTTGGCGAGCCCGAGAACCTTGTGATCGGTGCGGTGGCCGGGTGGAATTTCCCCACCTTTTTCCTCAAGGTCGCCCCCGTGTCGCTGCCGGTCCTGGCGATCGGGCTCGCCACCTGTCTGGTGCTTGAGAAGTTCCGGCTGTTCAGTTACGGCGCCGAAATGCCGCGGTCGGTGTACGACGTGTTGCAGAAACACGATGCCGATCAGCGCGCGCGCATGACCCAACGCGACAAGGTCATGCTGCTGTCGCAGGGCGTGGTGTGCATGGTGCTGATCATTGCCCTGGCCACACACGTCGCCGAAGTCGGCCTGCTCGGCCTGGCGGCGATCGTGCTGGCCGCGGCGTTCAACGGCGTCAGCGAGGAACACAAGCTGGGCAAGGCCTTCGAGGCCGGCTTGCCGTTCGCCTCGCTGCTGGTTGTGTTCTTCGTGATCGTGGCGATGATCCACTCACAGCATCTATTCGAGCCGGTGATTGCCTGGGTGCTGTCGATGGAGGGCTATGTCCAGCTGTTGATGGTGTACCTGACCAATGGCTTGCTGTCGGCCATCAGCGACAACGTGTTCGTCGCGGCCATCTACATCAGCCAGGTGCATGACGCGTTCACCGCCGGCCTGATGAGTCGTGAACAGTTCGACGATCTGTCGGTGGCCATCGTCATGGGCACGGGCATTCCGGCCATGGCCACGCCCAACGGACAGGCGGCGTTCCTGTTTCTGTTCACCTCGGCGATCGCCGGCCTGGTTCGGCTGTCGTACGGGCGGATGGTGTGGATGGCGCTGCCTTACGTCGTCACGACCAGCATCGGCGCCGCAGTTGCATTGAACTTCCTATTGTAAAGGAGGCACGTCATGGCCAACACGATGTCGATCTCGAAGCCGGGCACGATTGCGTCCGCGCGTGCGCCGGGCCAAGCCAAGCCGCACCTGACGCCCGAGTTCTGGGCCGCTGCGATCAACGTGATCGCGACGGCGGGCGCCATCGCCGTCACCGCGGCCGTGGCGCTTGCCCTGCTCGGCAGCCTGGCGTCCATGGTCTGAGGCAACCGGGTAACTGGAGAATTCCATGTCGGATACCTTCGCCGACGGGCGGCGCGTGCTGCCCACGCCGCGGCACGACCGTCCCGCAGGCAGGGCCACGGACCGACCGGGCCACGACCGCGCCACCGCTACCGCGCACTCGAAGGCCGTCATTGGACAGATGACGGTCGCGCTGGCCGCCATCACCGCCACCGCGGCGGCGGCGGTGGCGTTGGCCGGATATCTGTCGGCCATGCATCCGAATGCGTTGTCGTGTGCGCTGGAGGCGGAAGCGAAGTGCGCCGGCGCCGATCTGCGCTTCGCCATGGCGGCCGATGCCGACGCCCGCGGCGCCGACCTGAGCGGCGCCGACCTGTCGCACGCCTACCTGAAAGGTATCGACCTGAGCGGCGCCAACCTGGCCGGCGCGGATCTGAGCTTCGCCAATCTGGTGGGCGCCAACCTGACCGGCGCCAAGCTCGATGGCGCGCGGCTGACGTCGGCCAAACTGAACCAGGCGATCATGGTGCGGGCCAGCCTGACGCAGGCCAACGCGGCGCGGGCGTGGCTCGAACTCGCCCACCTGGAAGGGGCCGACCTGACCGGGGCCAATCTGGTCTCAGCCAACCTGACCGGCGCCGACCTGGAGCAGGCCGACCTGACTCGCGCCGACGTACGACGCGCGCAATTCAACATGGCCAACTTGAAAGGCGCCAGCCTCGAGCGCGCCGCGACCGACGCCGCCACCTGGTACGGCACACTGCTGGGATCGGCCATTTGGAGCGATGGCGCGACCTGCGGCGAAAACTCCATCGGCGCTTGCCGCTCAAGCGCGCCGTAGCGGCAGTCGCATCGATCATCATCGAGACTGCGCGACCTGGACTTTGGCGTTCTGCCAGTCGCGCAACCATGCGGCCACGGCATCGGCCGGCAGAGGGCGCGAGATCACGAACCCCTGCACGATCGTAATCCCGGTCTTCCTGAGCAGTTCGACGTCTTCGTCGGTCTCGGCCCCCTCGGCCACCACCTTCAAGCCCAGGCTGGCAGCGAGAGTCGCGCTCGATTCCAGAATGGCCCGGGCCTTGCGATTCTGCGCCGCGCCGTTGACGAACGCCCGGTCGATCTTGAGCTCCGAGAACGGAATCCGCCGCAGCTGGTCCATCGACGAATAGCCGGTTCCGAAGTCGTCGATCGACAGCGGAAAGCCCTTCATGTGCAGGCGCGCCAGGATCTCGAGGCCGTCAGCCTCGTTCTCGAACACGCCCGATTCCGTGACCTCGAGCACGATGCGGTCGGGCGCGATGCCTCGGGCGGCGGCTTCTTCGGCAAAGCGATCGGGCAGCTTGAGGTCATCCAGCATCTTGGACGAGACATTGACGCTGACTCGGGTCGCCATGCCGGCACGGGCCCATTCCGCGCTTTGGCGGATCGCCAGCGCAAAGATCGCTGTGGTCAGCGGTCCGATCAGCCGATGCTCCTCGGCGTGGCCGATGAACGCGCCCGGCGGCACCAGACCATGACGCGGATGATTCCACCGCACCAGTGACTCGAACCCCTCGACCGCGCCCGAGGCGACGTTCACCTTGGGTTGGAAGTGCAGCACAAACTGGTTCTCGCGCACTGCCGCCTCGATCTCGGCGACAGTGATGTCATAGGCGTTGGCCGCGCGCGCCGTCCGGGCAGACCCGCCCCCATTTGCCAGCACCGCCCGCGCGGCGTCGATCGAGATCGGTTTCTGGATCGTGCCCAAGACGGATAGGCCGCGAGCGCTGGCCGCAGCGGCGGCGGTGGCCAACAGCGCCGGATTGGCGCCACTTAGGAAAACAAGGGCCGGGGGATCAGGCAGCGCGGCGATATGGCGCACCGCCTCGACCCCATCCATGTCGGGCATGATCAGGTCACAGAACACCGCGTCGATCCGAGGTTCTGCCGACCGAATGGCGGCCACCGCTTCGGCACCGTTGCCGGCCTCGACCACACCGGTCACACCGGCTGCTTCAAGCACGCGGATGGCCATGGTCCGCATGAATTTCTTATCGTCGACGACGAGCACTCGGGTCTTTGACAGGTCCATGGCTGTACCTTTCAATGGCGCACGGAGACGCCTTCAGTCGGCGCGTTACTGCTCGCCCACGCGCAAGGTCACGTCCTCGCCGCTTTCCGCCGCCAGGTCGCGTAAACGCGCCAAGAGCCCGGGGCTGAGGACAATCCCCTCGGCCAGCAAAAGCATCCCGTCCTCGCTGTAGATGCTTTCGGCCAACACCATGCCGGATTTCACTTGGTCGATCGGCCGCCGTTCGATGTTTTTCAGGCGCGCTGCGCCGATTGTCACTCGGCTGGTCTTGGCCGCTTCCTGGCGGATTTGGTCCAGTCGCGTGTTATCGACCCGTTCTTTCGGGTCGCGCTTGACCCACAGAATCCATGGCGGCGCGGGCTTGACCAGCTCCGGCACGGTTTTCGGCGTTTCCACCAGCCCGACCCCATGATAATCGGCCGGCGGCTTGACGTTGATCGGCTTGCTGAACGCAGCCATGACCGCCTTGGACAGCTTCTCAAAAGAGACCGGCTTGACTAGGTAGCCGTTGACGTCGAGCGCCATCGCGGACTTGACCACGTCGGCATCGGCGTGCCCGGTCAGCATGATGAAGCAGGTGTCGGGCCGCGCGCCGCCGGCCGCGCCGCACCGCACCGTGCGCAACAGCTCCAGCCCGCTGACCGGTTCCATGTTCCAGTCGCTGAGGATGCAGTCGTACTGGCCACCGGCCGACTGCAGGGCGGCGATCGCCTCCCGACCGTTGGCGGCGTGCTTGATGTGCCGGACGTTGAGGCGCAAGAGCATGCTCTGCACCAGGCCGCGAACGAAGGCCTTGTCGTCGGCCACGAGGAACTTCTTGCCTCCGTAGTCCGGTCCTTTGGTCTCGGTCATGACGCCTGCTCCTTCAGCATCGCGGCCAACTGGCGATCGATCGCGGCGATTTCCACTGGTATGTCGACCAGCAACGTCGCGACGGCGACCGTGTCGGCGTCCTTGGCGGCCAGCTCGAGCGCGCTATAAAGTTCTGCCAGACGCGTCGCGCCGGCACTGCGCGCCTCACCTTTGGCGCCGTGGGCCGCCCGGCCGAGCGCGCCCAGCTCGGTGTGATCGGCGCAGTCCTTGACCTCGATCCACGAGGTGCGCGCGGCGTCGCGGAATTCGGACAGTATCCCGCGCAGCATGTCGGGATCGTCGCTGCCCAAGAGCTCCTGCAACATGCCGATGTCGACCGGCTGGGGTTCTGTCGCAGGTTTGCGGGCCGGCGCTTTTTCGATGGCGAGATGGGCGGCACCACCGACGCACCTGGCGATGACCGCCGCCAGACGCTGCAAGGTCACGGGCTTGCTCAGGAAGTCGTCCATCCCGGCCTCGAAGCACTTTTCCATGTCTTCGCGAAATGCGTTCGCGGTCATGGCCACTACGGGTATGTGCCGGCCGGTCTCCTTCTCGCGCTCGCGCAAGATGCGGGTGAACTCGAAGCCGTTCATGACCGGCATGGAGCAATCGCACAGGATGAGATCGAAATTGTCGCTGTCGAGTTTTTCCAGCCCTTCGACGCCGTCGCTGGCGATCGCGCAGGTGGCGCCCAGCTTGCGCAACTGACGTTGGATAATGGTCTGATTGACCATGCGGTCCTCGAGCACCAGGATGCGCTTGTCTTGCACCGCGGCCAGGTCCGGCGCCGAAGACCGCTCGCCGTTCTCGATCGATTCGGCAAACTGTTTGCCGCCGGAGACGAAACGGGCGAGGTTGCGGTCCAACAATGCCTCGTCGAAGCCGGGCGGAATCATGGTCACGACGCCGGCACGCATGGTCGCCCGCCAATGATCGCGCGTCGTGCTCTGCCCATAAACCACCGGCACGGTGTGCAACTCGCGCATGGCGCCGGCCACGCCCGGCGCCGGCCACTGGTCGCGGCGGATCAGGAAGATCGCCAGGTCGATCGCGCGCCCCTCGGACACCGCCTTGCGGCACCGCGTCAGGGCGGCTTCCTCGTCGCGCGCGGTGATGATCGCCGCGTTGCGGGATTGCAGGTACCGCGCGATGTCCGCCGGCGTCGCGCCGTCCACGCAGTTCACGAACATGACGGTGGAACCGCTCAGATCAAGGCGCGGCACCGGCGCGGCGCGTTCGATCACGCGGAACGGCAGATTGAACCAGAAGCTAGCCCCGGCCCCCGGCTGGCCATCGCAGGCGATTTCGCCACCGAACGTCTCCACCAGGCTCTTGCAGATCGACAGGCCGAGCCCCGTGCCCTCGACCCTGTCGGACTCGGCCTGCTTGCCCTGGATGAAGGGTTGGAAGAACCCCGCCACGGCGTCGGGTTCGAATCCCTTTCCGGAATCATGCACCTCGAACAGCACCTGGCAGACGTTGTTGTCCCAGTCCCTGACGGTGGCGGTCACGTGTACGCCGCCGGACGCCGTGAACTTGACGGCATTGCCGATCAGGTTGAGCAGGATCTGGCGGACACGGGTCGGGTCGCCTTCCACCTGCGCGGGCATGTCGTCGCCGATCATCGCATTGACGAAAATGCCCTTCTGGCGCGCCCGGCTTTGCACGATCTCCACCGCCTCGGTGATGGTTTGGGCGGGGTCGAAAGCGACATTCTCGATCTGCAGCTTGCCGGCTTCGATCTTGGAGAAGTCGAGGATGTTGCCGATCAGCGCCAGAAGCGACTTGGCCGCCTTTTCGGCGTCGAGCAGCAGGTCTTCCTGATCGGACCCGAGGTCGGTCAACGCCAGCAGTTCCAGGTTGCCGATGACGCCGTTGAGCGGCGTGCGAATCTCGTGGCTCATACTGGCCAGGAACTGACTTTTCGCGACGTTGGCGCGCTTGGCGGCCTCGGCCGAACGCACGTGTGTGACGTCGAGAACCACCACAGGCACACGACGCGCCTCTTCGACGGTCTTTGGCAGCCGCAGAGAGTAGATGATCGACAGGTCTTCGTTGCGGAAGGTGGTGTAGCTGGCCTCGCGTCGGATGCCCTCGAGCCCGTCCCAGATGCCGCAGGCCATTTCGCGCACCTGGGCGGGCCGGTTGCCCTCGAGGAAGTAATCCATGTTCTGAATCTGCTTGAACGACACCGCGCCGTACATGCGCAGTGCCTCGCGGTTCATGTTGTTGACCCGCATCAGCCGACACAATTCGAGCAACCGTTGCGGGTCGGCGTCCAGATAGCTCTTAATGTCCTTGACGCCGGCCGCGCGCAGCTCCTCCAGACGCACAAACATCGCCGACATGTCGTCGTCGATGATGGCGACGTCGGTGGCCTCGAAGATGTTTTCGAAGATACGCTTGCTTTCCAGGATTTCCTGTTCGGCCCGCAGCCGCTCGGTGACGTTCTCGCACAGGGCGATCATGAACGGCTCGCCGTTGCGCGTGGTTTCGATGCGGGTGTGGATGCTGACCTCGACCCGCTGGCCGTTGGGCTGCAGGTAGGTGGTGGTGGTCTTGGCCAGGGTGTTGGCCTTGAGGGTTCCCACCTTGGCCAGTTCCTGCTCGGCCGCCGCGCGCTTCTCGGGCGCGATGAACTCCAGGATCGACTGGCCGATCACGCCGGCGGGAGTCGCGTAGCCGGCCATTCGTGCGTACGGTTCGTTGGCGTCCGCCACTTTTCCCGCCATGTCGACGACCACGAATCCCATCTCGACACCGCGCAAGAGGTCGCGGAAACGCATTTCGCGCTCGGTCGCCCTGTCACGTTGCGCGGTGAGCGTGTCGTTGAAACGTGCCAACTGGCCGCGCTGGTGGGTCAAGCCGGCGCCC
>JANRJL010000073.1:0-2150 GCA_033763995.1 Rhodospirillaceae bacterium
GAATAGGCGATCCCGCCCTCCACCGCGCGCGGCTCCGGCAGCAGCGCCGAATAGGCCTGCTCGCCATAATTATAGGTGAACTCCGCCTTGCCCCCGTTGATCGTCAGCCGCCATCCGGGCTCCTGCCCGCGCGCCGTCCAGCCGTCGAGCCCTTCAATCCGGGGCTCGCCGCCCGTCTTGACGCATTCCGGATAGGCCGTGCCCGCCACGGTCAGCAGGCCCCGGTCGCCCTTGCTCCAGAACCATGTCTCGGGCTCCTCGCCCGGCGCCGCATACTTCGCGCCAGACGCCGACTCGGCCGGCGCCAGCGCATGGTCCGCCCCCGCCACCCGCAGCACGGTCTCGTCGCCGCGCATGCCAATCTCGGCGGCGGTCTCGCCGCACATGTACGCCGTCACGAAGGCCAGCGGTGCGGCCGGGGCCGCCTCCGGCGCAGGCGCATTGCCGCACGCCGCCAACCCCATGGCCGCCGCCCATCCGATCGCCGAAATTCGCTTCATGGCACCGCTCCTTGCGTAACTGCACGTGATGCGAATTCTACACGCGGTTCGCGTCAAATCCACGACCCTGTCGTAAGCTGGCGGAGATGGTGGGCCAGGAAGGGGGAAGTTTGAACCAGCCCTCCTTCGCTGAAGCTTCGGAGGGCATCCTGCGCAGCTCGCTTTGCGAGCGAAGAAGGATGGTGGGCGATGACGGGCTCGAACCGCCGACATCCTGCGTGTAAAGCAGGCGCTCTACCAACTGAGCTAATCGCCCCCGCACTGTCCTTGCCGGTGAGAGGCACGAAAGGCAAGTGCAATGCCATGCAACTCGTTACCATTCGGGTGCCAGGCGAATTGCCTTGAGGAAGTCTAAGAGCTTTCGTTAGTGTTCGCTTTAATGATCGAACGGCTGCACCCAAGTCATCTCAACCTTATGACCACCAATCAGTTCATCGGAACAAGTTCTATAGAGTCGTTTTCTTTTTTTCTGACGATGGACTGGTATCGCAGCAAGAATTTTCCAAGGTCTTGACGCTCTTCACCTAATCTTGCTTCTGATTGAATCAAAGCTAGACGTCTCAAGCTCTCGTCAATTTCGAACTCAAGCATTTTCATATCCAAACACGCGATAGCCAACACTCGATACTCTTTGTTCCATTGAAAATAATTGTTTAGATTGATGAGCGCTCCCAATATCGCGACAACTATTATAATCCCTATCATAATAGCGTTGGTGTTTGCGTTTACATATTCGCTTGGTAACTGAGTGTACCCAGCCAAAGCTGTTGGCCCCACTACTGCAGCGATCGACGTGACGCTGCCCGTAAATTGATAAAGTCGTTTGGATCGGATGCTCTCTCGTCGATACTTCTTGGCGGTACTCGAAACCATGACCTTAAGCTCTTGCAAGCTTGTCGGCCCCGACTCAATCGTCTGCTGTTTCATTACGTCCACGCATGTTTTCAAGTGCTATCCGAGATTGCCAGACACGTGCCGGACTTACAATCTCTTCTGTTGCAACTTTTAGCAACGCATCATGGGCTACAGCTCCGATTCAACACGTCCTCAAAATGTGATTGCAACAGAATACTCGAGTTCGGCTTTCACTCAGGTGGGCCGAAACAAAAAACCCCGCCTCCTTCCGGAAGCGGGGTTCTTCATTTCAAATCACATCACGCTCAATGCGCGCGGATCGTGTCCGTGTCGTCGGCTGGTTTGGCCGGGCCGCCCGAGAGGCTTTGCTGCAATGCCGCCTCGTCCGCTTCCGACCATTCGATGGCCGTCACGGGCCGCGACAGCGCGAGCCGCAGCACTTCCTGGATGTCCGACACCGGGATGATCTTCAGCCCCGTGCGCACAGTCTCCGGACTCTCCTCGAGATCCTTCTCGTTCTCCTTCGGGATCAGCACCGTCTTGATGCCGCCGCGCAGGGCCGCGAGCAGTTTCTCCTTGAGGCCGCCGATCGGCAGCACCCGGCCACGCAAGCTGATCTCGCCGGTCATCGCCACTTCGCGGTTCACCGGAATCCCGGTGAGCAGCGACACGATGGCCGTCGTCATCGCGGCGCCGGCGCTCGGGCCATCCTTGGGCGTCGCGCCATCCGGCACGTGCACGTGGATGTCCGTCGTGTTGAAGGCCGTCGGCTTGATGCCGAGCGAGACCGACCGT
>JANRJL010000074.1:0-1528 GCA_033763995.1 Rhodospirillaceae bacterium
TGACGTTGCCCCCAACCTTTATCCAGCGTGAGCGAGACTCCGGGTTTGAGTTTTGCTGTTTTGGGCGGGTTGGGCAACGGGGGCTGGCGCGGAGCTTTGCGGGTTGCGCAGCGTCAGGCCCCGTTGCAGGGTGAAGGTCTGGGCGAACTCGGCAGGTGTCTGCCAACCGAGGCGTGAGTGCGGGCGTTCGGTGTTGTAGTCCTTGCTCCAGGCCGCGAGCGTGGCGCGGGCATGGTTCAGGGACGCAAACAGCGTCTCGTTCAAAAGCTCGTCGCGCAGGCGGCCGTTGAAGCTTTCGATGAAGGCGTTCTGGGTCGGCTTTCCGGGCGCAATGTAATGCCAGTCGATCTTGCAGTCATCGGCAAAGGCCAGGATCGCGTTCGAGGTAAACTCGGTGCCGTTATCGCTGACCACCGTGATCGGCTTGCCGCGGGCCTCGAACAGGGTCGCCAACTCCCGCGCCACCCTTGCGCCGGACAGGGACGTGTCGGCGATCAGGGCAAGGCATTCCCGCGTGCAGTCATCCACAACGGTCAGCACGCGGAAGCGGCGGCCATCGGTCAGCTGGTCTGACATCGAGCCATGGTAACGCCACTGGTCCGAGTGACCATGGCGAGGGTCGAGCGACCAGCGCTGGTTTGGCATCAGCGGCAGCGCCGTCGGGGCTCGCGTCCCTATCGCCCGTTTGCGGCCACCGCGGCGTCGGACGTGCAGCCGCTCCTCGCGATAGATGCGGAACAGGCGCTTGTGGTTCACCTCATGCCCCTCGCGCCGCAGGAACACATGCAGCCGCCGATAGCCGAAGCGGCGGCGCACCCGCGCCAGTTCCTTGAGCCGCTCGCGCAGCACGGGGTCGTCCTGCCGGATCGCCTCGTAGCGCATGGTCATCCGGCAACAGCCGATCACCCGGCACGCCCGCCGTTCGCTCATCCCGTGGCCCGCCACCAGATGCGCAACCGCTTGCCGCTTTCCGGCGGGCGTCACCACTTTTTTTTCCCAAGAGATCCTTCAGCGCCGCCCTCGCCATTGGGCTCGAACCAATGGCGCCTCAATGGCTCGATCGAGCATCGCATCGGCCAGCAACCGTTTCAAACGGGCGTTCTCGTCCTCGAGCCCCTTCAGGCGCGCCGCCATTGTCGCTCGGACCAATGGCGCAACACTGGCGGCCCTCGCTGACATCCATCCCGCCATACTTGGCTTTCCATTTGCAGACGGTCGCATCGCTGACGCCGTGCTTGCGGCACAGATCGGCCACGGAAACTCCGGCCTCGTGCTCCTTAAGAATGCCGATGATCTGGTCTTCGGTGAACCTGCTGCGCTTCATCTCTGGTCCTCTCGGTTGGGCCAGAGTCTACCTCAAACTGGATTAGGCGCAGGGGGCAACGTCAGCATCAGCCGCCGAATGCGCTTTTCATTCACGGCATGGCCTTCGTTCTGCAAATGCCACGTCATCTGCCGGACGCCATAAAACGGCGTCTCCAGGAACTGCTTGTCGATCAGCAGCATCAGGTCGAGGTTCATCGTGGTC
>JANRJL010000088.1:0-1571 GCA_033763995.1 Rhodospirillaceae bacterium
CGCCTGGATCTCGGCCCTGGTCTTGGGCGTAGTGCGGGCATTGGCGTGCAGCTTCAGGTCCATATGCGGACGCGCTCCCTGACGAAGGCGATGCCTCTGGCTACCCCGATACTATCCCGCCAATCCTGCGGGACCAAACACCTCCGCGGCCATGACGTCAATTGAGTCGATTGGACTTGTTTGCTGGGCCAGCGAGGCGGGAACCCGCGCTTGCCTCCGCCGCGCCAACGCGAACTCCTTAACGAGTGCTTTACCAGGTCGAGACGTTTGTCTCGAACTCAAGACTTTGTTCACTCCTTCGTCCCTAGACTGACTTGCGATTGAAGTCTGGCAATCCGCGTCGTCAATCTAGTAGGCGTCCAATGAGTAGCTCGGCACCGCGCACTCCTCGTGCATCCGGTATCCTGATGCGGCTGTTCAGGTGCCGGCGCGGCACGACCGCCGTCGAGTTCGGCATGGTCGCCGGGCCATTCCTGATGTTCGCCCTCGGCGTCATGGGCGTCGGCCTCCACTTCTTCACATCCAATTCGCTGGACAACGCGGTCGCCATGGCGACGCGCCAGATCCGCACCGGACAGGCGCAGAAGAGCGGCATGACGCTCGGCCAGTTCCGCCAGTCGGTGTGCGATGCGGGCGGCAGCTACATCAAGTGCGACAACCACCTGAAGGTCCACGTCCAGAGCGCGGACCGCTGGTCCGACATTACGCCGCGCAGCTGCCTGACCAACGGTGGCCTGACCGAGCCGCCGGGCGGCTCCAGCGATCCGCTCTCGAGCCAGTCGGGCGGCGCCGAGCAGGTCGTGCTCGTCACGCTTTGCTACGAATGGGAACTGGCGAAATATCTGCCGTTCCTTGAAGTTGGCGACATGAATGGCGGCTCGGCCGTGATGCAGGCCGTCACCACGTTCCGCACCGAGCCCTACCCCCAGGCTGCAAACTGAGGACACAATGTCTAAACCTGCCGCCAAAGGTACGCTCCAGCGCATAGCGGATTTCGCCAAGCGCCTGCGTCGCGACACGCGCGGCATCGCCGCGCTCGAGTTCGGCTATCTGGCGCCGATCATGATGCTGATGTTCGTGTGCACCATCGAGCTCGGCCGCATGATCGCGATCGACCGCCGCTTCTCGCAGGCGACCGCGATGGTCGCCGACCTCGTGACACGCGAAACCGAGATCACCGCGACCGACCTGACGGGCACCGTGGGCGAATCCAACGGCGGCATCTACGGCATCATCCGCCACATCATGGCGCCCTACGACGTGACGAACCTCACGATGTCGATCACGCCGGTTCAGGCGAACCCGGACGACGCCGACGATATTCGCGTCTACGCCAACACCGCCAACCGCCCGCCCTACAACGGCGGCGACAACCGCCCGCGCGGTCAGGCCTTCGCGCTGCCGAACGGACTGATCGCACCGGGCGCGAGCGCGATCGTGGTCGAGTCCACCTATGTCTACGAGCCGATATTCCTGTCCTACCTCACGCAGGTGCTGGGCTGGAGCAACTTCAATTGGGAAGACCGCGTGGTGCTGAGCCCGCGCGAGAATTGCGTCGATTTCGACAACAA
>JANRJL010000099.1:0-8266 GCA_033763995.1 Rhodospirillaceae bacterium
GGCCTGGTGCGAAGCCTGCGCGACCAAGGCGTCACCATCATCCTCACCACCCACTACATCGAGGAAGCCGAGGAAATGGCCGACCGGGTCGGCGTCATCAGCAAGGGCGAGTTGATCGTGGTGGAGGAAAAAACCGCGCTGATGAAAAAGATGGGCAAGAAACACCTCACCTTGCATCTGCTGGAGCCCTTGAGCGCCATACCGCCGGGCCTCGCCGGCTGGCCGCTGACGCTCGCGGACGGCGGCCATCAACTGGAATACGTCTTCGACGCCAAGGCGGGCGGCGCGGGCATTCCAGCCTTGCTGCGCACGCTGGCCGACCTCGGCATCGGCTACGCCGATCTGCACACGCAGCAAAGCTCGCTGGAAGACATTTTTGTCAGTCTTGTCACCGACCGAAAACCCGACGCCGCGGAGGCCCGGCCATGAGCAGTTTCCCCGCCTTCAACCGCCACGCCGTGTGGGCGATCTACCGCTTCGAGATGGCGCGCTTCATGCGCACCGCGGTGCAAAGCGTGCTGACGCCCGTGCTCACCACCTCGCTCTATTTCATCGTCTTCGGCGCGGCCATCGGCTCGCGCATGACCACCATCGACGGCGTGGCTTACGGCGCCTTCATCGTGCCCGGCCTCATCATGCTGTCGCTGTTCACCGAGGGGCTGTCCAACGCCTCCTTCGGCATCTACGTGCAGAAGTTCACCGGCACGATCTATGAACTGCTCTCCGCGCCCATCTCGGCGTGGGAGATGGTGCTGGCCTTCGTCGGCGCGGCGGTGACCAAGTCGCTCATTTTGGGCGCGCTGATCCTGGCCACGGCGTCGTTCTTCGTGCCGCTGCAAATTCTCCATCCGTTGTGGATGGCCGGCTTCCTGGGCCTCACGGCCGTCACCTTTTGCCTGTTCGGGTTCATCCTCGGCGTATGGGCCAAGGGCTGGGAGCAACTGTCGCTGATCCCGTTCCTGATCGTCACACCGCTGACGTTCCTGGGCGGGGCGTTCTATTCCATCGACATGCTGCCGCCCCTGTGGCGCACGGTGACGCTGTTCAATCCCATCGTCTATCTGATCAGCGGTTTCCGCTGGAGCTTCTACGGCACCGCCGACGTGGCCGTGGGCACCAGCCTCGCGATGATCGTGGTGTTCTTGGGCATCTGTCTTGCCGGCGTGGGCTGGATCTTCAAGACCGGCTACCGGCTGAAGAACTGACGTGCCATGTTTGAACGCTCTACAAAATTAACGACACAACTCGGCTGTCGTCCTGGGCTTCATGCCCAGGACCCAGGGCCGCAACTCCGGCCGGAGTCCGGAACCCTGGATCCTGGGGACAAGCCCCAGGATGACAGGATCATTTCGACTGCATATGCGATGGCCCTCCTCGTGGGGAGAGAAAGCAAGAACACAAAGCCCGTCGTTCCGTTAGTGCCGCGCCCGCGCGCGCGGATGGGCCCTGCGGTACACCTTCGTCAAATGCGCGGCATCCACGGCGGTGTAACGCTGCGTCGTGGACAGCGAGGCATGGCCCAGCAACTCTTGAATGGTGCGCAGGTCGCCGCCTTTGGCCAGCAAGTGCGTGGCGAAGCTGTGACGCAGGGCATGGGGCGTGGCGTGGTCGTCGAGGCCCAAGGTCGCGCGCACCAGGCGCATGTGCCGTTGCACCACGCCGGGGTTGAGCCGCCGGCCGCGCGCCCCCACGAACAGCGGCGCGCTTGGCTCGGGCGGGAAGGGGCACAGCTTGCGGTAAGCGGCGATGGCCTCGCGCACGATCTTCAGCACCGGCACGATGCGTTCCTTTTTGCCCTTGCCGACCACCCGCAAGGTGTCGGTCTTGGGTTGCTGGGCGCAGGTGAGGCCCAAAGCCTCACCCAGGCGCAGCCCACAGCCGTAGAGCAGCAACATGAGCGCGGTGTCGCGCGCCGCGATCCAGGGCTCGTCGGTCATCTCGCCCGCCGCGCGCACGGCCTCCAGCGCGTCGTCCTCGCGCAGGGCCTTGGGCACGGCGCGGGGCAGGCGCGGCGTGCGGATGGTGGCCACCGCTGGATTATGGGCGATGCCCTCGCGGTTCATGAAGCGAAAGAAATTACGCAAGGTCGAGATGTTGCGCGCGATGGAACTGCGCGCGATGCCGGCCCCCGAGCGATGCGCGAGATAGCTGCGAAAGTCGGCGGGCGAGAGCGCCGCCAGGGCCGCCACGTCGGGCTCATCGCCCAGGTGTTCGGTGAGAAAAGTCAGGAAGGCCGCCAGATCGCGGGCGTAGGCGTCGAGCGTGTGGGCCGAGGCGCGCCGTTCCGAGGCGATCCACGCGCGCCAGCGTTCGATGACCTTGGCCAAATCTTTGGCGGCGGAAAAGAAGATCGCGCGCGCGGCCCCGGCTGGGCCCCTGGTGTCAGGGGTGTCCGGTGATGCGGTCTCGCGGCTCAGAGGGCGAGCGTCCACCAGCGGCCCACGGCGTAACGCGCCACATGGCCGAGGAAGGCGATCAGTTCGGTGCCTTGATCGGCGGCGAAGTATCCGGGCACGCGGCAGCCCACGGCGAACACACCGATCGGCAGGCCTTCGCCCACGTCGAGCTTGATCAAGGCATCGGAGCGCACCAAGCCGGCGCTGGACCCGTACAAGGCCGCTTCGCCCTCGACCTCGGTGCGGATCAGGCTGGGCTTGTCGCCCATGATGCGCGCGATGGCGCCGGCGGGCAGGGCGCGAATGACGTGGCCGCCGTCGGCGGGCACGGTTTCGGTCTCGAAGGCGATGGTCACGGCATCGACGCCCAAGTGCAGCGGCAATTCGTCGTGCAGGATGGCCGCGAGTTCGGTGAAGTCGCGGGCGTAGAGCAGCGCGAGGCCGCTTTCCAGCGTGCGCTCGATCAGCGACATGTTGGCCCGCGTGGTGGTGACCAAATGGTCGGAAGAGTTTTTGAGGTCATCGACCTGGCGGCGCAGGCGCTCCACGACGAAGCGCTGCATGTCGACGACGACGGATTCGGTCTCGAAGGTGCGCTCGGGCGAAATCGCCGCCAGCAGGTCGGGATTGTTCAGCAGCACGCGCGGATTGCGGCGCAAGTAGGCGATGACGTCGGCCTCGCGCAAGTCGGCGCGGCTCTCGGCGGCTCCGGCTTTGATTCCGGCTTTCAATTGATCGGCCATGGCACCCCTTCCCCTGCCGGTCGCCGGCTCTTGGGGCCGTCCCGGCATCACAGGATCGACTGGCCGGTCTTGGCCCAATCGTCCAGGAACGCTTTTAACCCCTTGTCGGTTAACGGATGGTTGAACAACTGCCGCAAGGTGGAGGGGGGCATGGTCGACACGTGGGCGCCCAGCTTGGCGGCGGCCACTACATGCATGGGGTGGCGGATGGATGCCACCAACACCTCGGTTTTGAAGTTGTAATTCCGGTAGATAGTGCAGATGTCCGCGATCAACGCCATGCCGTCGGTGCCCACGTCGTCCAGCCGCCCCACGAAGGGCGAAATGAAGCTCGCCCCGGCCTTGGCGGCCAGCAGCGCCTGGGCCGCCGAGAAGCACAGCGTGACGTTGACCATGACGCCTTCCGACGAAAGGGCTTTGCAGGCCTTCAGCCCGTCGGGGATCAGCGGCACCTTGATGGTCACGTTGGGCGCGATTTTGCGCAACACCGCCGCCTCTTTCATCATGGTGGCGAAGTCCGTGGCGGTCACCTCGGCGCTGACGGGCCCCGGCACCACGGCGCAAATCTCGCGCACCAGGTCCAGGAACTTCTTGCCGCTTTTGGCGGCCAACGATGGGTTGGTGGTCACGCCGTCGACCATGCCGGTGGCGGCCAGGTCCTTGATTTCGGCAATGTCGGCGGTGTCGATAAAGAACTTCATGGCGGCGGCGGGGCTTTCACTGTGGGCGGCGAGAGGCGCAGTCTAGACGATGAACCTCTCGCTCGCCACGCCCCCTCCGTTATCCGGTGCGAAAAATGCTGTGGATGAATCCCAGGCGGTCTTCGTGCCCGGCGAGCATGTCAGCGTGCTGCTGCCGCTGCCGGTGGAGACGGCCTACGACTACGCCGTACCCGACACCGAAACGCTCGTGCCGGGCGACGTCGTCGAGGTGCCGCTGGGGCGGCGCTTCGAGGTGGGCGTGGTGTGGGGTCCCGGGCAGGGCGGCGTGGCCCCCGCCCGGATCAAGACCGTCGTGCAGCGCATCGGCGTGCCGCCCATCCCCGCCGTCTCGCGCCGGTTCATCGATTGGGTCGCGGCCTACACCCTGCAGCCCGTGGGCACGGTGCTGCGCATGACGCTCAATCCCGCGCGGCGCTGGAAGCCGCAAAAGCCCGCCACGGTGATCTGCGCCGCAGGACCGAGCCTGGCGACGGCGGGCCTCAAGCCCACGCCCGCGCGCGAGCGGGTCATGGCGGCGGTGATGCGCGCGCGCGAATTCGCCACGCTCGCGGACTTGGCCAAGGCCGCGCAAACGGGCGCGGGTGTGGTACGCGGCATGATCGACGCTGGCGTGCTGCTGCAAAAACCAGCCGGGCCGAAGGTCCTCATGTCGCCGAAAGTCACGATGTCGGCGCCGGCGCTCGAACCCGATCAGCGCGCCGCCGTGGCCGAGATCGCGGCGAAATTGGGCAAGGGTTTTTCAGCCACGGTGCTGGAGGGTGTCACCGGCTCGGGCAAGACCGAAGTGTACTTCGAGCAGATCGCCAAGGTCATCGACGCCGGCGGCCAGGCCCTGGTGATGCTGCCCGAGATCGCGCTCACGGCGCAGTGGATGAACCGCTTCATGGCGCGCTTCGGCTTCGCGCCCACCGAGTGGCACTCGGACCTGGCGGGCAAGCAGCGGCGCGCCAATTGGCTCGGCGTGATCGACGGCTCGGCCAGCGTCGTGGTGGGCGCGCGGTCGTCGCTATTCCTGCCCTTCAAGAATTTGCAGCTGATCGTGGTCGACGAGGAACACGACAGCGCCTTCAAGCAGGAAGACGGCGTCATCTACCACGCGCGCGACATGGCCGTGGTGCGCGCGCGCGAGGGCGCCATTCCCATCGTGCTGTCGAGCGCCACGCCGTCGCTGGAGACGCTGGTCAACATCGAGGCCGGGCGATATGCGCGCGTGCATCTGCCGGTGCGCTACGGCCAGGCGAGCATGCCGCAGGTCGAGATCGTCGACATGCGGGTGCACAAGCCCGAGAAGGGCCATTGGGGCCGCGCCTGGTTGTCGCCGCCCTTGGTGCAGGCCATCGACGAAACGCTGCGCGCGGGCGAGCAGACCTTGCTGTTTCTCAATCGGCGCGGTTACGCGCCGCTGACCTTGTGCAGCACCTGCGGCCACCGTTTGCACTGTCCGCAATGCACCGCCTGGCTGGTGGAGCACCGCCTGACCAAGCGGCTGCAATGTCACCACTGCGGCTACAACGCGCCCCGCCCCACGGCCTGCAAGCACTGCGCCGCCGAGAACTCTTTCGTCGCCTGCGGCCCCGGCATCGAGCGCGTCGCCGAGGAAGCCCAGGCGCGCTGGCCGGACTTCAAAGTGCGCATGGTGGCGAGTGACACGTTGGATCGTCCCTCGGCGGTGGCCGAGTTGATCGACGACATTCTCTCGCGGCGCATCGACGTGCTGGTGGGCACGCAAGTGTTGGCCAAGGGGCATCACTTTCCCCATCTGACTTTGGTTGGCGTGGTTGATGCGGACCTCGGCTTGTCGAGTTGGGACCTGCGGGCCGCCGAACGTACGTATCAATTGCTGCATCAGGTCTCGGGCCGGGCCGGACGGGCGGACCGGAAAGGCCGCGTGCTGCTGCAAACCCACGACACCGCGCATCCGGTGATCCAGGCCTTGGGCAGCGCCGCGCCCGAGGCCTTCTATGCCAGCGAGACGGCCGCGCGCCGCTCCTTGGCCATGCCGCCCTTCGGCCGGCTCACGTCGCTGATTATCTCGGGCACCGATGAAATCCGCGTCACGGCGGTGGGCCGCGCGCTGGCCGAAACCGCGCCCCGGGGCGAGGGCATCGAGGTGCTGGGCCCGGCGCCGGCCTTCATGGCGCTGCTGCGCGGGCGGCATCGCCACCGCATGCTGCTGCGCACCCGGCGCGACGTGAAGCCGCAAGGTCTGGTTCAGGAATGGCTCGCCAAGGCGCGGATTCCTTCGTCGGTACGGGTGCAGGTCGATATCGACCCGCAGAGTTTTTTCTGATGAATACAGTTGTGGCCACTGGTCCTGACTCAGGAGAGTGACGTGACGGAACCCCAAGACTGGCATGATCTCGGCGAGGTCGACGCCCTTCGCCAAAAGTCCCTGCAAGAGATTGTGATCGGCAAGACGCGCCTCGCGGTCTCGTGGGTGGAGGGTTCGCTCGCGGTCATCTCGGGTGCTTGCAATCACGTCGGCGGCCCGCTCGGGCAAGGCACCCTGGAAGGGGACTATGTCGTTTGTCCCTGGCACCAGTGGCGCTTCCATCGCGCCACGGGCAAGGGCGAGCCCGGCTACGAGGAGGACGCCGTTCCCGCCTTCGCCACCAAGATCGAAAACGGCCATGCCTTTGTCGATCTCAACTCCGGCAGCGCGCGCACGCGCAAGAAACACGCCCCGCATCCGCTGGCGCGGCCCGTCGAACGCGCGCCGGGGCCGGTGCGCGTGGTCGGCGTGTCCACCACGGTCATGAACCGGGCCTATCCGCGCCGCAGCACCTCGGAACGGCTCCTGGAGATTTCATTGGAGGAAGCGCGCACGGCCCTGGGCTGCGAGACCCAACTGATCCGCCTGGACGAACTCACATTCCGCGCCTGCGAAGGCTTCTATTCGAAAAGCGCGCGGGCCTGCACCTGGCCGTGCTCCATCACGCAGATGGACCCCGCCGACCAGATGGACCGAGTATATGAAGCCTTCGTGCACTGGGCCGACGTGATCTTGGTGGCCACACCGATCCGGTGGGGCTCGGCCAGCTCGCTCTATTACAAGATGGTCGAGCGCTGCAATTGCATCCAAAATCAGGAGACCATTGCCTCGCGGGTTCTACTCAAGAATAAAGTCGCGGCCTTCATCATCACGGGCGGCCAGGACAATGTGCAGGGGGTCGCGGGCCAATTGCTGACCTTCTTCGCGGAGATCGGCTGCCAGTTCCCCCAGCATCCCTTCATCGCCCACTCGCGCGGCTGGTCCGCCGAGGACATGGAAAACAACATTCGCTATGTGGAAGAGAGCACCGACCTGAAGGACGGCGCGCGAGGCCTGGCCCGGCGTAGCGTGGAGATGGCCAAACTGTTCCTGTCGGGCCAGCATGCGCCCCTGGAACTCGTCGCCGGCGGCCGCAAGGCCCATGCGCTGAAGCTTGCGGCTCCCATCTCCCCAGGAGGGTAGGGTTGGCGCCCTCTGTTGCAACGCGATAGGTGGTATGCTACCAACCCGCCGGCGGTGGCCGAGCCGGTCGTTTCAGCCCGAAAATCGCTAAAAGAATCAATAGGTTAAACCGCCCTGGGGCGCGCGAAAACAGCCCCCCGGATCACCGGTCAGCGGCGGATAGACAAGTTGGGCTAAAGGACGCGGTTTCAGTGGCGGGGCAAGCGGACAGATCGGGCGGTTTAGCGGCGCGGTACGCCGCCGCCCTCTATGACCTGGCGGACGAGCACGGCGCGCTCGACGCGGTCGCCGGCGATTTGAAATCCCTGCAAACCATGATCGACGGCAGCGACGATTTCCGCCGCTTCCTCAAGAGCCCGGTGCTCTCGCGCGCCGACCAATCCAAAGCCATCAAGGCCCTGGGCGAGAAAGCCCAGCTCTCGCCGCTCACCCAGAAATTCTTGGGCCTCACCGCCGCCAACCGCCGCCTGTTCGCGCTGTCCGGCATCATCGCCGCGTTCCTCGCCCTGCTGGCCACGCGCCGCGGCGAAGTGACGGCGGAAGTCACCTCGGCGGTGGCGTTGAGCGACGCCCAAACCTCGGCGATTACCGCCGCGCTCAAGCAAACCGTCGGGCGCACTATTTCGCTCACGTCGAAAATCGATGCGTCCATCCTCGGCGGCCTGATCGTTCGGGTCGGTTCGCGGATGGTCGACAGTTCCATCAAATCCAAACTTCAGCGTCTGAAGCTTGTCATGAAAGGGGTCGGATAATGGATATCCGTGCCGCGGAAATTTCCGCAATTCTCAAGCAACAAATCGCCAGCTTCGGCACCGAGGCCGAATCGGCCGAGGTGGGCCAAGTGCTCTCCGTCGGCGACGGCATCGCGCGCATCCATGGGCTGGATAACGTCCAGGCCGGCGAGATGATCGAGTTCCCCGGCGGCCTCACGGGCATGGCGCTGAACCTCGA
>JANRJL010000105.1:0-16219 GCA_033763995.1 Rhodospirillaceae bacterium
CCCCTCACCTCCTCGCACCGCTCGGTTTCCTCTCCCTCAAGGGGATTGGATTAATTTTGTTGCGCTTACTTACCTCTCCCCGTGTGGGAGAGGTCGACGCGTCAGCGTCGGGTGAGGGGGGTAACATGTTCCTCAATCTCATCGACGGGATGAAGAAGGCGGGCTTGCCGGTGTCGCTCACCGAATACCTCACCTTGGTGGAGGCGACGGAGGCCAACCTCGCCGAATACAGCGTCGAGGACTTCTATTACCTGGCGCGCACCGTTCTGGTGAAGGACGAGCGCATGCTCGACCGCTTCGACCGCGTCTTCGCGCACGTCTTCAAGGGCATCGAGGACGACGGCGCCCTGGAGGCGGCCATCGCCAAAATCCCGGCCGAATGGCTCAAAGCGCTGTCCCAACTCGCCTTGTCCGACGCCGACAAGGCGAAGATCGAAGCCATGGGCGGCTGGGAAAAATTGATGGAGACGTTGCAAAAGCGCCTGGCCGAGCAAAAGGGCAAACACCAAGGCGGCTCGAAGTGGATCGGCACCGGCGGCACCTCGCCCTTCGGGGCCTACGGCTACAATCCCGAGGGCGTGCGCATCGGCCAGCACGAAAGCCGCCATCGGCGCGCGGTCAAGGTGTGGGACAAGCGCGAGTTCGCCAATCTCGACGGCTACGTGGAAATCGGCACGCGCAACATCAAACTCGCCTTGCGACGCCTGCGCCGTTTCGCGCGCGAGGGTGCCGCCACGGAGCTGGACCTCGACGGCACCATCCACGCCACCGCCAAACAGGCCGGGTGGCTCGATCTGCAAATGGTTCCCGAGCGCCACAATGCCGTGAAGGTACTTCTGTTCCTGGATGCCGGCGGCTCCATGGACGATCACGTGCAAATCTGCGCCGAGTTGTTCTCGGCGGCGCGGACCGAGTTCAAGCACCTCGAGCACTACTATTTTCATAACTGCGTTTATGAAACCGTCTGGCGCGACAACCGCCGCCGCCACGACCAGCGCATTTCGACATATCAGGTGCTGCGGACTTATCCGGCGGACTACAAACTCATCTTCGTCGGCGACGCGGCCATGAGCCCTTATGAAATCGCCTATGCGGGCGCCGCCGTGGAGCATGCGAACGAGGAATCGGGCGAAGCCTGGATGCGCCGCGTGCTCGCGACCTGGCCCCAGGCGGTGTGGCTGAACCCGCTGTCGCAGAAGGCGTGGCCCTACACGGAGTCCATCGGCATGATGCGCAAGCTCATGGACGGGCGCATGTTTCCCCTCACGCTGTCGGGGCTTGATGCCGCCATGGCCGAGCTCAAACGCTAGGGCTCGCGGCTGTTCGCCGTGTCGCGGACAGCGTTACAATCGCTTACAAATTTAAGTAATTTTCGGCCCCGAGGGACACAAACCTGATACTTTCGGTTCCTATGTTGCAGGCCCAGAAGCCGAGGTTTGCATCATGCCCGACACCTATCGAGAGCCCATGAACGACAGCAGCGCCCCCGTTCCGCAAGCCGCCGACGACGTGGCCAAGACCATCGGCCTCGGCCGGGCCAAGACGGCGCTGCCCAAGTTCAATCGCCGCTGGATCTACGCGGGCGTGGGCGTCGTCGCGGCGCTGGTCATCGCCTCGCGCTTCATGGGCGGTCCGGCGGAACCCAAATTCCTGTTCGCCGAGGTCACGCAGGGCGGCTTGATCGTCACCGTCACGGCCACGGGCCAGCTGCAGCCGCGCAATCAGGTGGAGGTGGGGCCGGAGATCTCCGGCCAAATCGCCACCGTCCATGTCGACTTCAACGACCGCGTCACCGAGGGCCAAGCGCTGGCCGAGATGGACACCGACAATTTGAAAGCCAAAGTGCTTCAGGCCCGGGCCTCGCTGGAATCGGCCAAGGCCAAGCTGGAGGAAACCCGCGCCACCGCCACCGAGGCGCAAACCAAGGCCAACCGCACGCGCGATCTGTTCGGCCGCGGCAATGCCTCCAAGCAGGAATTGGACGCCGCCGTGGCCGCCGAATCCCGGGCCAAGGCCGCCGTCTCCAGCGCCGTGGCCCAGGTCGCCGTGGCCGAGGCCAACCTTGCCGCCGACGAAACCAATCTGGCCAAGGCCGAGATCAAATCGCCGATCAATGGAATTGTTCTTTCGCGCAAGGTTGAACCGGGCCAGGTGGTCGCGGCCACGTTCCAAACCCCGGTGCTGTTCACCCTGGCCGAGGATTTGACCGCCATGGAGCTGATCGTCGACGTCGACGAGGCCGACATCGGCCAAGTGCGCGAGGGCCAGGAGGCCATCTTCACCGTCGACGCCTTTCCCGACCGGCAATTTCCCGCCACCATCACCCAGGTGCGTTTCGCGCCCAAGTCGGCCGAGGGCGTGGTGACCTATCAAGCGGTGCTTTCGGTCGATAACTCCGACTTGCTGCTGCGCCCGGGCATGACCGCCACGGCGGGCATCACCACCGCCACGCGCGGCGACGCCACGCTGGTGCCCAACGCCGCCTTGCGCTTCGTGCCGCCCGGCATGGGCCAGACCGTCAACGTCGATCGTGGCTTCGGCCCGCCCGGCGGTGGCCAGCCGCCCGGCCTGTTCCGCGTGTTCGCGCCGCCGCCGCAGACCGCCCAAGTCGCCGTGGCGAAAAAACTGCCCGGCGGCCTACAGCGCGTGTGGGTGATGGCGGACGGCCGCCCGACGCCGGTGGACGTGAAAGTCGGACTGACCGACGGCACCAACACCGAAGTCGCCGAAGGAACGCTCACGCCCGGCCAGCAGGTCATGGTCGGCATGGAACGCGCGGCCAACTAGGCATGCAGCGATGACCCAGCACGCGCCCAGCGCCACCGCACGACCGCCCGGCGACATCAGCCAGATGTCCTACGCCGGGCCGGTGGTCGCCTTCGACCAGGTGTACAAGATCTACGGCAAGGGCGAATCCGAGGTGCGCGCCCTGGATGGAGTTTCTTTCCAGATCAACGCGGGCGAATTCGTCGCGGTCATGGGCCCCTCGGGCTCGGGCAAGTCCACCTGCATGAACATCTTGGGCTGTCTCGATACGCCCACGGCGGGTCGTTATCTGTTCAAGGGCGTCAACGTCTCCGAGATCGACCGCGACCAGCGCGCGTTGCTGCGCCGCCACTTCCTGGGCTTCGTGTTCCAGGGGTTCAACTTGCTCGCCCGCACCACGGCGCTGGAGAACCTCGAGTTGCCGCTGATTTATCGGCGCATCGACAAAAAGACCCGCCGCGAGATGGCGATGGAGGCCCTGCGTGCCGTGGGGCTGCTGGGCCGCGAAAATCACACGCCGGCCGAGTTGTCGGGTGGCCAACAGCAGCGCGTGGCCATCGCCCGGGCCATCGTCACGCAGCCCTCGTTGCTGCTGGCCGACGAACCCACCGGCAACCTCGATTCGGCGCGCAGCCACGAGATCATGGAACTGCTGACCAAGCTCAACCAGGAGCGCGGCCTCACCGTGGTCATGGTCACCCACGAACTCGATATCGCCGCCTTTGCCCGCCGGCGGATCGAATTCCGCGACGGCAAGATCCTGCGCGAAACCCTGACACCGACGGCGGGGTAAGGACGCCATGTTCGCCAACACGCTTCTCATGTCGCTGCGCGAAATCCGGCGCAATCTCATGCGCTCCGGCCTGACCGTGCTGGGCATCATCATCGGCGTCGCGGCCGTCATCATCATCGTCGTCACGCTGGGGGCGGGCACCACGCGCCAGGTGCAGGACGAAATCGGCAAGATGGGCTCCAACATGCTGGTGCTCTCGCCGGGCGGCGAGCGGCGCATGGGCGGGGCGGCCACCACGGCGCCGCCCTTCGACCTCGCCGACTTGTCGGCCATCCGCCGCGAGGTCAGCGCGCTGGGCGGGGCCACGCCGGTCAACATGCGGCCCATGCAGGTGATCATCGGCAACGAAAACCGCCGCGTGAACATCATGGGCTCCGACAGCGAGTTCAGCCAGGTGCGCAACTGGAAAGTCACCGAGGGCCGCCTGTTCACGGCCAGCGAGGTGCGCTCGGGCAAGGCCGTGTGCATCATCGGCTCCACCATCAAGGGCGAGATGTTCGCCGGCCAGACGCCGCTGGGCGCGAGCTTGCGCATCGGCAAGGTCACTTGCACCGTCATCGGCGTGCTGGAAAGCAAGGGCCAGGCCATGTTCGGCGGCGACCAGGACGAGATCGTGGTGGTGCCGATCCGCATGTTCCAGCGCCGCCTCAGCGGCAGCACGCGCGTCGACAGCATCTACATCTCGGCGCGCAGCGAGGCCGAGATGGACGAGGCCAAGGAGGAAGTCGAAAAGCTGATGAAGGAACGCCGCAACACCGGCGAGGACACCCAGGCCGATTTCAACGTCCGCGACATGAAGGAAGTCTCCAACATGGTGCAGTCCACCACCGGCGTGCTGACGGGCTTCCTCAGCGCCATCGCCGCCGTGAGCTTGCTCGTGGGCGGCATCGGCATCATGAATATTATGTTGGTCAGCGTGACCGAGCGCACGCGCGAGATCGGGATCCGGCTCGCCATCGGCGCCCTGGAAAAGGAAGTGATGATGCAGTTCCTGGTGGAAGCGGCCATGCTGTCGGCCTTCGGCGGCCTGGTGGGCATCCTGCTGGGCCTGCTGGGGGCGGCGGCCATCGCGCCCGCTTTGAACGTGCCGTTCACCTTGCAGCCTTCCACCGTGCTTTATGCCTTCAGTTTTTCGGCCATGGTGGGCGTGGTGTTCGGCTTCATGCCCGCCCGCCGCGCCGCCCGGCTCGACCCCATCGAGGCGCTGCGGCACGAATAATCCGGCTGGCGGTTGATGATTGCGCGTGCGTTGACCGCTCGCGGTCGACTTGCCACTGTTCGCCACCGAATTTTCCAAAAGGAAAGGGGAGTGTCCCGCATGACTGACGAACTCAACCGCCGCGGCTTCATGGGGGCCGCGGCCACCGCCACCATCGGTGGCGTGACCATGATCCCGGGCTTCGGCCCCGCCTTTGCCGCCACGCCGGGCTACGATTACGACAAGGCCATCGCCTCGTTCCGCTTCAAGGACCCCATCTGGAACCGCGACGCCTACGGCAAGCTGCAGGCCAACTTGGACACGACCAAGACCAAATACGGCTGGGTGCAGGGCATTTGCCTCGGCACCAAGGACAACGAACGCGTGCGCGAACTGTTCGGCTTCGAAGTGGCCTCCGCCTGCAAGTTCATCAAGAACCCGGACGGCAGCTATCGCAAGCTGCTGCGCGAAGTGGGCTATTACACCGATCTCAAGACCGGCGAATACCTGACGGAGTGGGACAACCCCTACACCAAGGAACGCGTGAAGGTGGTCAAGATCGCCAACGATCCCTTCAACTACACCATCAGCGAGTTCTACCCCGATCCGCCCAGCTTCGGCGGGCTCAACACCGAAAAGCCGCCCAAGGTTCCGTTCCTGCTCAAGTGGACGCTGGCCGGCAAGACCACGCTGTTGCTGGAGACCGACATCCACCTGTTCTACCCCAACGCGCTCGACCCCGAGAAATGGCCGCGCGAGTCGTCGGGCAAGATGCTGCGGGCGTCGGAGATGTATCGCTACGTCATTCGTGTCGAGGACATGGCCGATCCCAACAAGACCTCGGTGGAATACGCCGGCACCTGGAACCGCATCACGCCCTGGCTGCCGTGGATGCTCATGGGCCAGACCCAGGGCCACATCACCTACGTCACCTACATGGGCGGCTTCGACGACATGAATTCGATCCCGGCCAAGCTGCTGGAGCACACCAAGAAGAACGATCCGAAATTCCTGGTGGCGCCGGAGAAGGACGAAGGCCCGTCGCTCTCGAGCATCGAGAACTACGCCCGCACGCAAAAGCCCGCGCCGGCCAAGCAACCGGGGACTTAACTTATTAAGCATCACTGTCATACCCCGCGCATGCGGGGTATCCAGGGTTTCAACCGCGAACAGAAACGAAAACCCCGGATTCCCCGGTCAAGCCGGGGAATGCCTTGGGTGTTTTGGTTACTTCGCCTTGGCCCGCGTCTCGTCGATGGCCTTTTTCACGCCCACCCAGGAGTTCACCGACGGGCGCGTGTCGTCCAACGGCGGGGCGGTGGCGAAGACGGGGTACTTATTCAACACTTCGCTGCGCAAGGGCTCGGGAACCTCGCTCATGTCCTTGACGGTGAACCAGGTGCTGGTGAGCGCGGTTGAACCCTCGCGCCCCGCCATTTTCATCCACGGCAGCCACGGCGAGATGCGCGACCACACCGAGCTGCCGCGCACGGGCAGGGGCTTGGACGTGTCCAGCCACGCGTCCACCGGAACCAGGATGCTGCGCAGTTCCAGCACGGAATACTTTCCGCCGACGTAATCCTGGTAGTCGCCGCTCATGATGCCGTCGCGGAAGAAGTGATTGGCGCGCTGGGTGTGCGCCAAGCCGTTGACGATCTGGCCGTCCCAGGTGGCGGGTTTGCCGGACTTGTCATAGGCATGCTTCGGCTCGGCCATGTTGACGGGGTCGTTGAACATGTGGATCACCGGCACCGTCTCGCCCGTGTAGGGGTTGGCCCAGGTGTCGAGAATCTTGCCCGTGGCCGGGTCGGTATAGAACATGATCTCGCGCGTCACGCTGCGATAGCCGGGCCCGCGCTTCGCGTCCTGCACGGTTTGGCAGGCCGCCGTGTTCAGCCCCTGCACGTTGAACAAGTGCCGGTCGAGCTCACCCTGACGGCGTCCGAGAATTTGACCGCTCATCCAGCGCATCGCCGGCTTGGCCGGGTCGGGTGCACAGTTCAGCCGAATCTCGGCGGCGATGACATCCTCGGGTTTGGCGAGGTCCAATGTGCGGGCCTCGACTGCCGATGAGGAAAGCAGGGCAGCGACGGCTGCGGCAAGACGGGCAAACATGAGCATCCTCCACAAATGTCATACTCCGCGAAAGCGGAATATCCAGGATAACACGCACCGCGATCCTTAACCCTGGGTCACCCGAATAAATCGGGTGATGACAGTCGTGTTTGTAGTGCGAGCAGCGCCTAGCGCTTCTTCTTGGCCTTGGCTTTGGGCGCGGCCTTGGCTTTGCCCAGCTTCGGCGCCTTGTTGCTGAATGTGCCGCGGCCCTTTTCGTCCTCGTAGAGCCACAACCTGGCGTCGGGGTAATGGATGAGGTCGGGCATGTTGTTGGTGCCGACCTCAAGATACAGCACCGGCCGGTCGGATTTGTTGACCAAGTGATGCCCGTCCTTCTTGCCCTTGGGGAAGCCCGCGCACATGCCGGTGGACAGCGTTTGCTCGCCGGCGTCGGTGATCAGCGTGGCTTCGCCGTCGACGATGTAAACAAATTCGTCGTTGTTGGAGTGGTGGTGGCGCATGGCCGAGGCCGCACCCTGCATCAGCGTGGTCAGGTTCACGCCGAAGTCCTTCAAGCCCAAGGCCGGGGCGAGCTTGCGCTTGGAGCGGCCCTTGACGACCTTGTCGTGGGGCGGCGGGTAAATCGTCTTGCTGACGGCGGGGACTTCCAGCGGTTCGAGCGCGGGTTTCAAGATCGGAAAGCGTTTTTGGGCCATGGTGTCCTCTAACGGCGAATGACGGCGCGCGAGAATAAGCGCTCGCGCGCGGCGGGTAAACGGCTTATGTCGCGTGGCCCCTCACTTCGGGTCGTCGGGATCCCGCTGGATCAGGTTCACCAGCACGCCGTCGGGGTCCATGAACACCATTTCGGGCTGGCCCTTGGTCGCGGTCACCTGCAGGTGCGTGGGCGGGCAGACGACGGTATGACCGCCCGCCACCAGCTTGCGGTGAACCTCGTTCACATCGTCGCAATAGAACACCAGTACCGCCTCGCCGATATTCACGCGGTCGCGGCGTTTCTGGAACGTGGGCGGGGCGGGGTTCGTCACCTCGAACAGGCCCACCATGCCGCGATTGGGCCCGCCCGCCTGCTTGATGATGCGGTAGCGCACCTTGGCGCCTGCGGGCATGCCCAGCAGCTGGGCCCCGGCCGGATGGGTCAGTTCGCCCTCGGCATAGGTGCCGGCGATGCCCAGGACCTCGCGGTAAAATGCCGTCGAGCGCTCCAAGTTGGAGACGATCAAGGCCGTGCGCACCATGGTTCCGACCTGAGCCATTTTCGTCCCCCCTTCGTTGTCCTTTACGGCACTGTGACACGGCTGCCCGCGGCGTTGAAGCGGCTAGCAGCCAGGGACGCCGTCGGACTCTCGCGAATATCGGCGGGGTTTCACGTGTCGAGCGCGGCCGTCAGGGATTCCAGGGCCTGGCGCAATTTCGGCAAATCATGCCGGATCAAATCGAACATGATCTTGGGAGCGATCTCCTCGTAATTGTGCCGCAGGATGTTGCCGATCCCGGCGATCTCACGCCATGGGATGGACGAGAATCGATCTTTCAAATCCGCCGGAATGTGTCGGCTGGCCTCGGAGATGATTTCGAGGTTGCGTTCCACGAGTTGCCTGAGCCGCCGGTCGACGGCCAACTGTTCCAGAGTCGCCGCCGCGGTGTCCTCCTCGATCCACCCGATACAGTCCAACATGTGGCTGAGGCGGACGCGGACATCCTTCGCCATCAAAAGACCCGTTCGGCGTCCGCGAGGATCGGCTCTCTCAGGCGGTGGTGAATGCCGTCGATGGTCAACAACTCAACCCGCTGCTCTAGATCGTCCTCGATAAACTGTTGGAGGCCGACCAGGTCGATCAGGCTGAACTTCCGATGGGGATCGTAATCGACGATTAAGTCGACGTCGCTCGATTCGGTCGCACGGTCGTGGCGCACCGAACCGAAGATATAGAGCGCACGCGCCCCCCGGGCGCGAATCTCGGGTTCGCGCGCCTTGAGCTTGTGAATGACGTCGGACTTTTTCATAAGGGGCATTATAGTCCGTCGACGGAAAAAGTGTAAGCCCATGACCCGACATCCACCCCTGCAAGGCGGCGTGAACTTCCGCGATTTCGGCGGCTATGCCACCGCCGACGGCGGCCGCGTGAAGCGGAAAAAACTCTATCGCTCGGGCCATCTTGCCGGGCTCACCACGGACGATCACGCCCATGTCGATGAACTGGGGATCGACTTGGTCTGCGATTTCCGCACCGACTGGGAAGACAAGGGCTTCCCGACGCGCTTGCCCGCGCATATTCAGCAGCGTGTTGTGCGGTTCAATATCTGGCCCAAGACCGCGCGCACAGCCGAGGCCATGGTCGAGGCTCTGATCAAGGGCACGGCGAGCGAGGCCGAGATCTACGAAAGCCAGAACGTGGTCTATCGCGAGTTCATTCGCGACTTCGCCCCGGCCTACGCGGAGATGTTTCGTCACATCGTCGCCGCCAAAGGCCGGCCGGTGTTGATTCATTGCGCCGGCGGCAAGGACCGCACCGGCGTCGGCGCGGCGCTGATCAAGATCGCCTTGGGCGTGCCCGAAGACGCCGTCCATGAGGACTATCTGCTCACCAACCAGGACGAGGATTTGGCCCGCTTCATCTACAAGCTGGCGGAAAAGGGCGCGGCCATGGCAGGCGTCAGCGACAAGGCCGAAGTGGACGCCGCCTTCACCCGTTTCTCGCGCCTGTTCGGCGCGCGCACCGACAGCTTGAGGGCCGCTTTCGAGGCCATCCATGCCCAGGCGGGCTCTTTCGACGGTTACTTGCGCGACGCGCTCAAACTCGACGATGCGGACCGCGAAAAACTGCGCGGTTGGTACCTGGAATAACCCCGCCGCGGCGCCCCTTTCCAAGGCCCGGCCCGCAAGCTATATGCAGCCCCTGAACACCAGGAAACAGGCCTGCCGTGGGGCGCTCGCTGATCGACAAATTGTGGGATTCGCACGTGGTCGCCGATTTGGGCGACGGCGCGGCCCTGCTGTATATCGACCGCATCTTCCTGCATGAACGCACGGGATCGGTGTCGTTGCAGGAATTGAAAAAAGCCGGACGCAAGGTGCGTCACAAGGAACACGTCTTCGTCACGATGGATCACATCGTCGACACCTTCCCCGGGCGCGGCGACAAGACGCTGATGCCCACGGGCACGGCCTTCATTACCGCCACGCGAGCCGCCGCCATTGAGGCGGGGCTCAACCTGTTCGACGTCACCGACGAGCGCCAGGGCATCGTCCACGTGGTCTCGGCAGAGCAGGGCATCACACTGCCGGGGTTTACCCAAGTTTGCCCCGACAGTCACACCTGTACGCTGGGCGCTTTGGGCGCGCTGGCCTGGGGCATTGGCTCAAGTGAGGGCGAGCATGCGCTGGCCACGAAGACGCTGGCTGTCACCAAACCCAAGACCATGCGGATCACCTTCAACGGCACGTTGGGCCACGGCGTCACGTCGAAAGACATGATCCTGCACCTCATCGGCAAGTACGGTGCCGCGGGCGGGTCGGGCTATGCCATCACATTCACCGGCCCCGCGATCGCGTCACTGCCGCAGGAAAATCGCTTCACCATTTGCAACATGGCGGTGGAATTCGGCGCCTTCTCGGGCGTGATCCCGCCCGACGACATCACCTTCGCCTACATCAAGGGCCGTCCCTACGCGCCCAGGGGTGCGGACTTCGACAAAGCCGTCGCGGCGTGGCGTGAGCTCAAGGACGATGCCGATGCCGTCTATGACCGCGAGATCGTGGTGGACTGCGCCGACATCGTGCCCACCGTCACCTGGGGCACCAGCCCCGGCCACGCCTTGCGCATCGACGGCACGGTGCCCGATCCGGCGGCGGCACCCGACGCCACCACGCGCGCCTCCATGGAAAAAGCGCTCGAATACATGGACGTGAAGCCCGGCCAAAAACTGGAGGGACTGCCTATCGACGCGGTGTTCATCGGCTCGTGCACGAATTCCAGGCTTTCGGACCTGCGCGCGGCGGCGGCCATCGTCAAGGGCAAGAAGATTGCGAGCAGCCTCAAGAAGGCCGTCATCGTGCCGGGCTCGACGCAGGTCAAACGCGCCGCCGAGCGCGAGGGCCTGCACGAGATTTTCACGGCGGCGGGCTTCGAGTGGCGCGAGTCCGGCTGCTCGATGTGCTTCAACGCCGGCGGCGAATCCATGGGCGATAAGTGGCGCGTGGTCAGCTCCACCAACCGCAATTTCGAGAACCGCCAGGGCCCCAAGACGCGCACGCATCTGGCCAGCCCCACCACCGTGGCGGCTTCGGCGCTCATGGGTGCCATCGCCGACGTGAGGAAACTCGGCTGATGGAAAAGTTCGTTCGCCTCAAGGCCGTGGCGGCCCCCCTGCTTCGCAGTAACATCGACACCGACGTCATCATCCCCAGCCGCGAGATGAAGGGCGTCACCAAGACCGGCCTCTCGGTGGGCATGTTCGCCAATTGGCGCTACACCGACGTGCCCGCGCGCGTGGCCAACCCCGAATTCGTGCTCAACCGCGTGCCTTACGACAAGGCGCAGATTCTGCTGGCGGGCGAGAACTTCGGCTGCGGCTCGTCGCGCGAACATGCCGTGTGGGCCATGAAGGAATGGGGCTTTCGCGCCGTCATCGCGCCCAGCTTCGGGGCCATCTACTACGGCAACTGCGTGCGTAACGGCATTTTACCCGTGGTGCTGCCCGACGCCGTAGTGCGCGCCATCGCCGCCTGGGTGGAACAGAACCCCGCTGGCAACCAAGTGGAGATCGACCTGCCGTCACAAACTGTTCATGCCGCCGGTGCGGCCCATGCGTTTAAAATCGGCGAGGCCGACAAGGACATGCTGCTGGAGGGGCTTGACCCCATCGGCGTGACGTTGAAGAAAGACAACGCCATCCAAGCCTTCGAGGCCCGCGACCGCGCCCAGCGGCCGTGGGTGTATATCTAGGAGCATTTTCCCGAGAAGTGGTCTTCCACTTGGCCCAAGCCACTAATCGGTGAAAATGCGACCAACAAAGAGTCTTCCCCTCATCATGACCGTCACCGCCCAGGACTTCGAACAGGTTTACGCGCGCTTTCAGGCGCCCATTTCACGGCGCTACGACTGCGGCAAAAAGTGCGCGCCGCTCAACAAGGGCATCCCCGTGTGTTGTGACCAGGAACGCGCCGTGCCGGTGGTCGACGGCGGCGAGTGGGAGCTGCTCAAAAGCCGCACCGACCTGTGGCGCATCTACACGCCCAAGAACAAAACCGAAGAACGCGAGTTCGGCGGCCTGGCCGAGGGCTGCCAGTCCATCGTGTGCAAGGGCGTGAAGTTTTGCGAACGCGACAACCGCACCATCGCATGCCGGGCGTTTCCGTTCTTTCCGTACTTCACGGCGGACAAGGAACTCGTCGGTCTCGGGTACTACTGGGGTTTCGAGGGCCTGTGCTGGGTGATCTCGAACCTCACCATCGTCGAGAAGCCCTTCATCGACGAAATGATCGCCGCCAGCGAGTTCATCTTCGCGCGCGACGCCGACGAACTGGCCACCTACATCACGTTTTCGGCCACCATGCGCGGCGTCTTCACGAAATGGAACCGCAAGATTCCGCTGCTGCTGCGCGACGGCAAACTCGCTTGGGTTTTGCCGGGCTCCGGCGGTAAGATCGTGCCCGCCGCCGAGTCCGACATCCCCACAACCCTGGCGCCCTTCGCCGGAGATCGCGGCGCCGAGGGAGCCACGAAAGAGGCCGCGTGAGCATCGTTTATCGCCACGATGTGGCGCTCAGCCCCGCGCAATACGTCGACGTCCTGAACCGATCCACCCTCGGCGCGCGGCGCCCTGTGAAAAACCTGGGCGCGATCGCCGACATGTTGGCCCATGCCAACATCCTCATCACCGCTTGGGACGGCGATCAACTGGTGGGCGTCGCGCGTTCGATGTCGGACATGGCCTACGTCACGTACCTCGCCGATTTGGCGGTCGACCAGGCCTACCAGCGTCGCGGCATCGGTCGGCGGCTGATCGCCGAAACCCAAGCCCGTGCCAGGCCGACGTGCAAGATACTGCTGTTCGCCGCGCCCTCGGCCGAGGGCTACTACGGTCATGTCGGGCTGATCCCGCGCACCGAAGGCTGGGTGCTCCCGGCCCAAGAGACCTGACAGCGTAACGCCGATGATAGATTCGATTGACGCGTGGGTCCTCATCACGCTAGCCGCCAGCGTGGTGCAGACGCTGCGCTCGGTGCTGCAAAAGAACATGACCGCGCGGCTCAGCGTGGCGGGAACCACCTACGCGCGGTTCTTCTACGGCTTTCCGGTTGCCATTGCCTTCGTGATCGCGGCCGCGTCCGTCACGGGCCTTAACCTGCCCACGCCCTCGGGCCAATTCTTTTTCTATGCCGCCGTCGGCGGCCTCGGCCAGGTCATCGGCAACCTGCTGTTCTTCGGCATGCTGAGTTTCACCAACTTCACCATCGGCACCACCTACGCCAAGACCGAAACCGTTCTGGCCGCGCTGCTGTCGTTCTTCGTGCTGGGCGACGTGCTGAGCCCCCTGGGCCTCGCGGGCGTGCTGATCACGTTTCTCGGCGTGTGGGTCATGGCGGCCGGGCGCGGAAAGTTCGCCCTAGCCGACCTGCTGCGCGCGGCCGTCAACCGCGCCGCCGTGCAGGGGGTCGCCATCGGCTTGGTCTATGCCGTGGCCTCGACCTTTTACCGCGCGGCGATCCTGTCGCTGGGCGAGGGGGCCGCGAACGAGGGGCTGACCATCGGCTTTCACAGCCTCTATACGCTGGCCTGGGTGTCGGTGTTTCAGGTGACGGTGATGAGCGCGTGGCTGGGTTGGCGCAGTCCGAGCGTCATCCGCGAGGTGGTGCGGGCCTGGCGCCCGGCGCTCTGGATCGGCATCGTCGGTGTCGGCACCTCGGCCCTGTGGTACACGGCCTTCGGCCTGCAAAAAGCGGCCTATGTGCTGGCCGTGGGTCAGGTCGAGCTGATTTTCGCCTATCTCGCCTCGCACTACCTTTACAAGGAACGCGCCACCGCCATCGAGATTGCCGGCATTCTCGTGACCGTGGCGGGGATTCTTGCGGTGGTGTTGGCCGAAACCTGATTCAACGCGCGCGGCGGCGCGTTTCGTCGACGCGCAGTTTCAGCGTCGGATCGATGGCGTGATAGATCTTGTTGAGGCGCGCCGGGTTGTCCATCACGTCGAGGGTGAAAATCGCCAGATCGTCGCGCGTCACTTCGCCGAAGGTTGTCACATCGGGCGTCAGGAACGCGCGCTCGGTGGCGGGCGGCTGCGGGTCTTGCGGGAACAGGCCGTTGCGGATGATGGTGTAGGGCACGCCGCTCTCGATGACGACGCGCTCGGCGAGCCCCTTGTCGATCATGCCCGCCGTGGCCTTGAAGTCCTTCAGCGCCGGGACTTCTTTGAGGTTGTCGCCGGCGCCGATGGAACCGTGCAGCACGAACTGCCTGACGCCGGTGCGCTTGGCGTGGGTCATCATGCTGCGGGCGATGGTTTCGTAGAACTTATCGATGCGGCTCGACTCCCCGCGCTGCGCGGCGGCGTCGATCACCACACGGAACTTTTTGGTGTCGAAGGCCGCCGCGATGCTTTTCTCGTCCGTCAGATCGCCCACGACATAGTCGACGTCCAGCCCCGCCAGGCGCTCCTTCGAGGAGTCCTTGCGCGCAAAAACGGTCACGTCTTCGCCCGCTTGCAGCAGTAACTTCACGATGGGCGCGCCCAAGCGGCCCGTGCCGCCGAACACCAGGACCGCCCCATCTGCGGCGGATGCGGCGACGGGGGAGAAGACGCAAACCGCGACCAAAAGCAATCTCGCAAGTCTCATGGTTGAGCGCTCCTCTCCATCATTAAACCCCACACGTCATCACCCGCGCCCGGGTCCGCGCGTAGCGCGGCCCGAGCGTAAACTCCAGCGGGTGATCCAGGGGTTTCTGTTCCCGATCGCGCGACTAACTCTGGATACCCCGCATGCGCGGGGTATGACAATGACGTTAATTCGAGCGCATCGGCCCCGAGGGCAGCGGGCGGTCCATTTTATATGTGGGATCGGTCGCGTGATAAATCTTGTTCATCCGCGCCGGGTTGTGCAGGCAATCGAGCGTGAGGATGGCCAAGTCGGCGCGCGTCATGTCGCCGAAGATGGTTTGATCGGTGCTCAAGTAGGCGTGGCCCGTGGCCGGGGGCTGCGGACCTCCGGGCACGCGGCCGTGACGGATGATGGTGTAAGGCACGCCGCTGTCGATGAGGATTTTCTCGGCACGGCCCTTGTCGAGCATCGTCGGCGAACCCTTGAGGAAGGCGAATTGCGGGAACAGGTCGATGTTGTCGCCCGCCAGCACCGAGCCGTGCAGGATGAAATGCTTGACCCCCGTGCGCTTGGCTTCGGCCGCCATGATGCGCATGGTGGCCTCGTAAAAACCCTTGCTGTCGCGTTCGGGGCCGCCTCTTGGAACCTCTGCGCGCGAGGCACCGGCGTCCTGCGCCGCGGCGGGCTCGCGCGTGGCCGAGGCGTCGATCACCGTGTCGAAGCGCTTGGCGTCGAAGGCCGCCGCCACGCTGGCCGCATCGGTCAAATCACCAATGGCGTAATCGACCTTCAGGCCCGCGAGCAAGTCGCGGTTTGAACTGGCGCGCGCGAACACGGTCACGTCCTCGCCGGCCGCCACCAGCAGCTTGACGATCTCGCTGCCGAGCTTGCCCGTGCCGCCGAACACCAGCACGCCGCCGCGATCGTCCGAGGCAGCCCAAGCGCGCAACGAGGGGGCAAGGCCAAGGCCGGCCAATCCGGCAATCAGAAGAGCGCGGCGGTTGGGCATGGACTGGCCTCCGGGATGGTCCGTTAGGATTTCTTGTGGTTGACCGGCAGATCGAGCTTCGCGCGGTCGACGGGTTTGCCGCCCTTGATGACCGCGGCGATGGCGCGGAAGTTTTTCACGTCGGCCGCCGGGTCGGCGTCGAGCAGCAGCAGATCGGCCCACTTGCCCACTTCAACCGAGCCGAAGTCCTTCTCGCGGCCGATGTAGATCGCACCGTTGAGCGTCGCGAGCTTGATGCAATCAAACGGTGAAATGCCCGCTTGCGCCAGCAGTTCCAGTTCCTGGTGGACCATGGGCGGCAGCGTGCGGTCGGTGCCCATGGCCATGATCGCGCCCGCATCGTGAAGGCGCTTGACGTTCTTCATGGCGTGGGGGGCCAGCATTTTCATGAACGGCGACATGCCGGTATCGATGTAGCGCTTGCGCTCGGTGGTCTTGCCGCGAACGAGTTCCTCGTCCTCCACCACCGCCTTGAACAGCGGCTCGTCGAAGAACGACGGGTCGTCGGCGACGCGGGCGATGTTGCCGAAGTAGGCCAGCGTGGTGGCC
>JANRJL010000109.1:0-69208 GCA_033763995.1 Rhodospirillaceae bacterium
TCGAGGCGCTGTTCGGCCGCCTTGACCAGCCCCTCTTTCTGCTGCAGTTCGCGCTCGCGGCGGTCGATGATCTCGCGCCGCTCGGCCAGACGCTGCAACGTGTCGATCTCGGACTTGGTCAATTCGGACGGATTGAAGGCACCCGGCGCCGGAGCGCCGTCATCGGCGGCTTCCGCGGCGGTCTCCTCGGCGGCATCGTCGTCCATGGGTTTTTCGTCCATGGGTTTGTCTTCGGCCTCGGCCGGTGTTTCGGCCGCGGGTGCGGCAGGCTGCTGAGCCTGCGCCAGGGCCGTCGAGGACGACAGCGCGACCGACGTCTCGCGTTGCGAGGCGATGTCGGTGACCACGACCTGAATGCGCACGCCCAGCATGCACAGCGTCGCCACGATCACCAACGGCAGGAACCGCAGCGCGGGTCCGCGGTCGGTGTCGGCGCCGGTCGAGGGCTTCGCGAGCCGTGGACGCTGTTTGCGCTGAAGAGTGGTCATGAACCTTGGAATCCTAGAACAAGTGGCGCACCGACATCAGCACTTCAACGCGCCGACTGCAAGGCTTTCAGAAGTTCGCGCTCCGCCTCGGAGCGGTCTTCGCCCAGCGAAAGTTCATCGGCCACGGAGCGGCGCGCAGCGCGCGGGGCGGCGCCGGGAGCCGCCGCGGCCGGGCGAGCTTCGGTCAGGCGCGACTCATTGGCGCGGGCCTCGGCGCGGGCCGCATTGAGCGCATTGCGCAAATCCAAGGCCGTGTCCTCGAACGCGAGCGGGCCCGCGGCGGGCGCCTTGCCGGCGGCACGAGGCTGAATTGCGGGTTCAGGCGCCAAGGACGGGCGCAGACCGCCGGCCAAGGTCGGGGTGGCCGGCGCGGTCGTGGCCGCGACGGCCGGCTGACCCGCCGCCGCGCCAAAAGCGGACTCGCTGCGGGCAACGCGGACGGCCGATTCCAGCTTGGTCGCCAGTTCGTCGGCGCGCTCGATCATGAACGCGAGATCGTCGCGCAGCGACTGCGCCTTCTCGACGCGATCCTTCAACGCCATGTTGGCTTCGTTGGTGGCTTTCTTCAGCTTCGGGATTCCCGCTTCCGCGCGCAGCGTGGCGTCATTGAAGTTGGCGACGACCTTGGCCAACTCGTCGCGCGACTTGCGCAACGCCGAGAGGCGGCGATTGAGGACGACGGCATAGCCGATGGTCGGGATCAGCAGCATGATCACGATCAAATCAAGGATCGTTTCTGTCGTCATACCCACCTATCTCCCGCCGACGGCTCGCACGGCCGCGTCAACACTTTACTTTAGTCCTAACACCCGGCCTCCTCTAGCGGGGCCGGCCGCTTCAACATCTCTCGACAACCGCCGAGTCTCGATAGCCGCCCTCAGATTGCGCGCGCCGTCATAACATTCCGTTAAGGCGTGCCGCAGCGCGATCTAAGACACCGTCTCGGTCCGGCGGCGATGATCGACGCGGATCGCGATGTTATTGCCGCGACGGCCCATCTTGCCGATGAACATCGGCTGATCGCCGCAGCGCAAGACCACCGGCGATTCCGGCGTCGAGTTGAGCAAGAATTTGGAACCGACCTTCATGTCCAGAACGCGGCTCAGCGACATGACCTGCGTGTCGAGCACGGCCTCGAGGTCCACTTCGGTGAACCACATTTCCTCGGCCAAGTGCGTTTCCCAGATCGAGTCACGGCCGAACTTTTCGCCCATGAACATCTGCAGCAGCAGTTCGCGGACGGGCTCCAGGGTGGCGAACGGAATCAGAATTTCCAGCCGCCCGCCGCGGTCTTCCATGTCGATGCGCAGACGCGCCACGATACAGGCGTTGGACGGCTGTGAAATGGTGGCAAAGCGCGGGTTGGTCTCAAGGCGGTCGAAGCGGAAGGTGACCGGCGACAACGGATCGAAGGCCGCCGACAGATCCGCCAGCACGACGTGAATCATGCGCTCGACCAGGGTGCGTTCGATCGTCGTGTAAGGCCGGCCTTCGACGCGCATCGCCGCCGTGCCACGCCGACCGCCCAACAGCACGTCGACGATCGAATAGATCATCGAGGAATCGACCGTCATCAAGCCGTAGTTATCCCACTCCTCGGCCTTGAACACCGTCAACATCGCCGGGAGCGGGATCGAATTGAGGTAGTCGCCGAACCGCTGCGAGAGAATGTCGTCCAGCGACACTTCGACGTTGTCGGACGTGAAGTTACGCAAGCTGGTCGTCATCATGCGCACGAGGCGGTCGAAGACGACTTCGAGCATCGGCAGTCGTTCGTACGACACGAGCGCCGAATTGAGGATGGCTTGGATGCCCGAGCGCTGCTCGCCGTCCTCGCCGGTTTCGTCAAATCCGAGCAAGCTGTCGATTTCGTCTTGATTCAACACGCGCGTTGAATCGCGTCCGCCGCCGCCGCCCGCAGCACCGGCATCGTCGGCGGCCATGTCGCCGCCGCCCAGCATGGCTTCCCACTCGGCGGCCATGGAGTCGGCTTCATTGCCGCCGCCGCCGCCGCCGGCCGCGGCCGCCGGGGCATCGGCCTTGGCCTCGGACATCGCGGCTGCCCAGTCGTCGTCGGTTACTTCGCTCGGAGAAGCCATCGGATCGCCCTTCGCGCCTTTAGTGGCTCATCGGTCTCGCTGATCGCGCCGTCACTGCACGATCATTTCTTTGAACAGCACGTCTTTCACTTGGGTTGGCCGTACCGCGACATTGACCCGGCTCAAGAGTTCCTCGCGCAGTCGGTAAACGCCGGCCGCGCCCTGCAGGTCCTCGAGACGCAACTCACGCAAATAAACCTGCGTGCTGTCGACGATGCGCGGCAGCACGAGTTCGATGCGGTTGATGTCGGCTTCGTTGGCCAATTCCAAGGTCACGCGAATTTTCAGGAAATTTCTTTTGCGGCCGGGCGTGTTGAGGTTCACCAGCATTTCCGGGAGGTCGTAGAACGCACCGGTATTGGCGCCCGGCGCACCGGGCGCGCCTTCCGCCGGAGCGCCGCCTTCGGGGGCCGGGGTCGCCGCGGACTCGCCTTCAGCGGCCATTTCTTCCTCGGGCGGGTCACCCGTGATCATGGCAATGAGCGGATCGGCGAGGCCCGAGAAATACGCACCGGCCGCGCCGCCGATGACCAGCACCAGCGGCACGACAATCATCAGCAGCAGTTTTTTCTTGCTGCCGCCGTCTTGCCCGCCTTCGAATTCCGGCTCGGCTTCGCCGTCAAAGTCTTCTTCTGGTTCTTGTGCCATCAAAACCTTCCAAGCCTGACCGGCAGACTTAGCTCCCAGGAGAGTCCAGCGTCCAAGACCGATCGCGCGGAGCGCGCCATCAGCCGAGCCGCAGCGGAGGTTATCCCATCCTCCGGCATCCAATCAGGCTAATGAGATACAGTTAATAATAGGTTGCGGCGGCTTGGTTTGGCCCCGCCGGGCGCGCGGCGGACCCCAACGCCCGGCAGAAAATACCGCCCTCGGCAGTCAAAACACGCCTCTCCAGACCTCCTTTGAACTGGCAGATAGTACATTAAGTTATTGATCTAATTAATAAATACGACTTGGCATGGATCGTGCATATCCATGGGCAATCACGCGCATAAACAACCCGCGCGGAGAAAAGGCCATGGATAACACGACATACATCGCGCTATCGCGACAGATGGCGCTCCAAAATCAACTAGAGGTTGTGGCTAACAACCTCGCCAACGTCAACACCACGGGCTTCAAGGGTGCGGACAGCCTGTTCGCCCAATACGTCTTCAAGCTCGATCAGAATGAGCGGGCGTTCAAGGACAAGGTCGCCTTCGTTCACGACTTCGGCCTGGTGCGCAACCTGGCTCAGGGCGCGCTGAACTTCACTGGCAACACCTTCGACGTCGCCTTGCAGGGCGACGGCTACTTCGCGGTCCGCGGCCGTGGCGGTGTCGAGAACTACACGCGCGCGGGCTCGTTCACCAAGAGCGCCGAGGGATTCTTGACCACGATGGAAGGCCGCTTGGTGCTGGGCACCAACGGCGCGCCCATCAGCATCCCCAACGACGCCGGCGAAATCATCATCCAGGGTGACGGCACCGTGGCGGAGAGCAACGGCCGCAACTTCGGCCAGCTGCGCGTCGTGCGCTTCGAGAACGAGCGCAATCTGAAGCAAGTCGACGGCACCGCGTTCCGCGCCGAGGGCGACCAGCCCATTGCGGTGGAACGGCCCAAGGTGGCGCAAGGCGTGCTTGAGGCCTCCAACGTGACGCCGGTCATCGAGATCACGCGCTTGATCAACCTCAACCGCGCCTACCAAGAGACGGCGCGCCTGGTGAATCAGGAAGACGAACGCAAGCGCAAGGCCAACGACGTGTTCACGCGCCAGGTCTCCGCCTAGCGGCGCCGGGCTGACGCAACCGAAGAGATTTTGGGAAGAGCAGGGAAAAAAGGAAAACGGCCATGAGTATCCGCGCTCTGAATATCGCCGGGACGGGCATGCTTGCCATGCAAACCAACGTCGAGGTGATATCGAACAACATCGCCAACATGAACACGACGGCCTACACGCGCCGGCGCACCGAGTTCAACGACCTGCTGTATCAGGACTTGCGGCGCGTCGGTTCGACCTCGTCGGACGCCGGCACGATCGTGCCCTCGGGCGTGCAGTTGGGTCTCGGCGTGAAAACCGCCGCCGTGTACCGCATCACCGAACAAGGCAGCTTGTTGTCCACCGACAACAGCCTCGATGTCGCCATCCAGGGCAAGGGATACTTCCAAGTCGAACTGCCCACGGGAGAAATCGCCTACACACGCGACGGATCGTTCCAGCTTTCGGCCGCCGGCGAAATCGTCACCCATGACGGCTTCCTGGTCAGCGGCCTGGGCGCCATTCCGGTGGATGCCATCAGCATCTCGATCAATCCGCAAGGTGAAGTGTTCTTCAAGCAGGACGGCGTCGTCGATCCGCAGTCGGCGGGCCAGTTCAACATCGCCACCTTCGCGAACGAAGCGGGTTTGGATGCCGTTGGCGATAACTTGTTCCTCCAAACACCCGCGTCTGGTGACGCAACGCTAGGCGTGCCCGGCACGCCGGGATATGGCACGATCCTTCAAGGGTTCCTGGAAACCGCGAACGTCAACGTGGTGTCGGAAATCACGGACCTGATCAGCGCGCAGCGGGCCTACGAAATGAACTCCAAGGTCGTGCAAACGGCCGACGAGATGTACTCCACCGTCACGCAAATGATCGCCTAGGAGTGGCCAAAATGACCCGCGGCTCGATGCCCGCACCACGTCGCCTAGCCCGTGCCGCCGCGCTCGCCATCGCTTGGCTGGGCACGTGCGGCGCGGTGGCGGCGGACCCCTTGGCCGGCGCCGATCCCGCGCCGATCCGGTTGAACATGTCGATCAACCTCTCGGGCGAGGCCATCCGTTTGGGCGACCTTTTCTCCGGTGAGCTGATGATGCCGGACAAGACTGTCGCCAGGGCACCCGCGCCCGGTCAACGCTTCGTGCTGCCGGCCGATTGGCTGGCGGATGTGGCGCGTCAGAACGGCATCGATTGGCGCCCGGCCAACGCGTTTGACCGCGCGATGGTTTATCGCCCCGGACACGTTATCGCGGGCAACGAGATCCTCGACGCCATCAAGGGCGAGCTGATCGCACGCGGCATGCCGCGGAATTTCGGACTCAAGGCGACGCCGGCACCGTCGGCGACCATCCCCCTTGGGGCGCCTCACGCCATCGCCGTGCGTGAGGCGATGTTCGACGAAAACTCGGGCACGTTCTCGGCCGTTGCCGAAATCCCGGCCGGCGACCCCCATGCGCAGTTTCTGCCGGTTCGCGGCAAGGTGTTCCCGGTGGTGAGCGTCGCCACGCTGAAACAAGGCCTCGCGCGCAACACGATCATCACCGCGGACATGGTCGCGCTCACGGAGATTCCCGAGAGCGACATGGCCGGCGCGACCGTCACCGACCCGGCGTTCCTGATCGGGAAATCGCCGCGCGCCTTCATCAAGGCCGGGCAGCAGATTCGCGAGACCGACGTGTCCCATGTGTCATTGGTCGATATCCCCGTCTTGCGCTCGGACGTGCAGCGCGGCACCCAAATTGAGCATGCTCATGTCATGTGGATTTCCGCCAACGCGGCCGACCTGCCGGCGGACGCCGTGACCGACGAGAAACAACTGGTCGGCAAGACGCCGAAGCGCTTCGTGTCGGCGGGCGCACCCGTGCGTCGCGGCGATATCCAGACGCTCAACCGCGTCGAAATTCCCGTGGCGGCGCGCGACATCCGCCGCGGCACGCCGATCGAAGCCGATGATTTGGATTGGATCGAAGTCAACGAGACCGACATTGCCAGCAACGTCGTGCGCACCGAAGGCGAGTTGGTCGGCATGATCGCCACCCAATCGGTCCGGGCCGGCCAGACGTTCCGCCCCCTCAGCGTCGCCCGCGCGGTTTTGATTCCCAAGGGCAAGGCCGTCACCGTGATTTACACGACTAAAATCATGACCCTGACCGCCAAGGGGCAGGCCCTGGAAGACGGCGGCGCGGGCCAGATGATCCGCGTGGCCAACAACAAGAGCAAGACCGTGGTGTTTGCAGAGGTCGTTGACGCCGAGACGGTTCGCGTGACCGAGACGCAAACCGCCATGAATGCCACGATCAACTAGAGCATTTTCCCGACAAGTGGGAACCGGTTGGCCCCAAGGAACAAGACGGTGAAAATGCGGCCAAGAGGAATGAGTTACTGAGGTTACGTGATTCGGTTCGAGCGAATTTGACTCTAGAACAAGAAAACCAAGGACACAGGCCATGACCCGCCCAATCCGATTTTATTCCCTCGCATGCCTGCTCGCGGCCACCGCGCTGACCGGCTGCACCAGCATGGAGAAGCTCTCGCGCGTGGGCCAGGCGCCGTCGATGTCGCCCGTCTCGAGCCCGACGCAAGAACGCGATTATCGCCCGGTGACGATGCCGATGCCGACGCCGATTTCGCTGGAGCCCCAGGCCAATTCGCTGTGGCGTCCCGGGGCGCGGGCGTTCTTCAAGGACCAGCGCGCCAAGGAAATCGGCGACGTCATGACGGTGGTCGTCAATATCCAGAACGAGAGCGCGCAACTCAACAACACCACGCGGCGCACGCGCGACAACGTGCGCGAGACCGTGTCGGTGCCGAATTTCTTCAATGTCACCGACAGCCTGTTCCCCGACGCGACGGCGCCCGCCGTCACGAGCACGACTCCGGCCTTGGACGCCACATCCGGCAGCGACTTCCGCGGCACCGGCACGATCCAGCGCGGCGAGACCGTCAACATCCGATTGGCCGCGGTGGTGCTGCAAGTCCTGCCCAACGGCAACCTCGCGATTGCCGGGCGTCAGGAAGTGCGCGTCAACAACGAGCTGCGCGAACTGCAGGTGGCGGGCGTCATCCGCCCCGAGGACATTCGCTCCGACAACACCATTTCGTGGGACAAGATCGCCGAAGCGCGGATTTCCTACGGCGGCCGCGGCTCCTTGAGCGACGTCCAGCAACCGCGCTACGGCCAGCAGATCTTCGACGTGATTTTCCCGTTCTAGTGTCGCGATTCCGAAGTTCGTTCGATCTCCCAGCAAGCACTTTAACGAACTTCGGAATCAAAGCGACACTCGAACACTATGAATCTAGTGTGGTTTTGGATTTGAAGTTCCTAAAGGTGCGCGCGGCGAAATCCTAGGAACTTCAAATCCACCACACTAGCGTTGTGGGCGACGTGACCGGTTCGGGGCCCCGAACCGCCGCTTCGCCCACCACCACCTTCTGTTCAGAGGCGCCAAGGCAAAAGGACATTTGTCCCGACCTTGACCCTCTCTCGCCGCGGGATGGCCTCGCGGTACAGAAGCAAACTCGCCGGCGGTGTTCGCACCGCCGGCATTTTTTTGCCCGGGATTCGCGCGGTCGTTGCGCCTCGCCACCAGCGCCCAGGTTGGCGTCGCGACCGAGCGATCACCCAGGTTCTGCGCGGCGTTGAGGCGGATTCTTAACGAAAGGTTGACGGCGCGGCATCGGTCGAAAAAAGGCGCCTTGAAAAACTTTTTGTTAACTCCCGGGTGCAATAACAGGCAGCGATAGGAGAGTTTCTATCGTTTTTCCTTCACGGTATGATGCCACCAGTCAGGGGACTACACGGATGAACATGATGACCAACACCAAGCCAACCGATCTTTCCCTCATCGAGGAAGACGCTTTGGCGCTCACCCAGGCCGCGCTTGAAATTTCCCGCTCACACGAGTCTCACGACGAGAAGCGTTTGGCGGCGGCGCTCGACCGCAACATGCAGCTTTGGGTGGGAATTCGCACGTTAGTGTCGAACTCCGACAACCCGCTTCCCATGCCGATCAAGGACAACTTGATCCGCCTTTCCAGTTTCGTTGCTCAGAAGACCTTCGAAATGCAGAGCGGCAAGAGCACCAAGACCATCGAAACCTTGGTGAACACCAACTTGCAGATCGCCGAGGGACTTCTGGAGAAACGCGGCGCCTAGGCGCCACGTCACTGACTGGCATCATCCACCACGCAAAAAGGCGCTTCCCGCGGGAAGCGCCTTTTTCTTTGGGTTACGCCGCCACGTCGCGCGGTAGCGGATCAATCTGAACGGTGGGTCCGTTCCATGCGCTCGTGGCGCTCTTGGGCCTCGACGCTCAAAGTCGCGATGGGCCGGGCCTCAAGCCGCTTGAGCCCAATGGGCTCGCCGGTTTCCTCGCAAAACCCATAGCTGCCGTCGTCGATGCGATGCAGGGCCGCGTCGATCTTGGCGATCAGCTTGCGGGCCCGGTCCCGTGTGCGCAGTTCGAGCGCCCGCTCCATTTCCGCCGACGCCCGGTCGGCCAGGTCGGGCTCTTGCAATCCGCCTTCTTGGAGGCTTTCGAGAGTTTCTTCGGATTCCTTCAGAAGCTCGGTGCGCCAAAACAACAGCTTGCGCCGAAAATACTCAAGCTGGCGGGGGTTCATGAAGGGTTCCTTGTCGCTCGGACGATAGTCCGGCGGCAGGGTCACCGTGGTTCCCTTGAGGCCGCCCTCGGGCCTCGCGAGCTTCAGAACGGTCGCACTCGGAGCTTCGAGTTTGCGCGGCTTTTCGATTTTCGCCGCCTTTTTGGCTTTTTTTGCTGCCGGGCGGGGTGCGGGCGCCTTGCGCGCCTTCGAGCCGCTGGTTTTAGGCTTTTTCTTAGGCGACGGTGTTTTCTTCTTTTTCATGTAAATCAATACGTTAGCCAAAGGGGCCGAAAAATGGGGGGCGGCGATTCGCCGACAGGCTTATGCCAAACGACGACTGAGTTTGGCTAGCTCTACTTCTGCCCTCAGCTCGATTTCGTCAAGCAGCCGGGAAATCACCGGATCGGCCCCTTTTTCCCGCTTTTCTCGCACGATCCGCGCCAAATCGGCCAACCGATCCTTGGGCACGGCCCCCATCAGCAGCCCGCGACGCAACTCCTCGAGCCGGTCGAGGATATCCACACCCTTTTGTGCGCGGCGTTTGCGCTCGTCCGGGCTCGAGCGCCGGGCGTCGGGGTCCACCGACTGAGCCGCCAGCAGGCCCTCGACATGGGCCACGGGCGCGGCAAGGTCGGCGGGGGCCGCCATGCCCGGCCCGGAGTCAGCCGTAACCCGGTCCAGTTCCTCGGCGAAGCCCGCACCTCCGCCCGCGCGCTCCGTCTTGCGGGCACGCCTGAGGTTGACTGAACTCGGTCCCTTTGGGCCTTCAACCTTCATCACACCAAACCTGACCGCCAACACCGCAATGTTCGGTTAGCCGCCCGGGCATACCACGCAAAGGTGGTGATATCCCAAACAGCGGCGTCGCCGAAGCCCGGCTAGACTCGCCAACCCGCGCCCGGATGTCACTGGGCAATATTTGCCGCTCAAGGAGCGTTAACTGCCGGGGACGCAACTTTCTGACCTGCGGATTTGGTTAATTATATAAATAAATCAATGACTTATATGGACACCCTTTCTGGCACAGAATTCGCATGGGTTGGCTCGGATGAGTGTGCGCCGCAGTGAGAATCTGTGAGCCATGCCAAAGAATAATAAAGCCGAGGCCATGATGACCGCTTCAGTCCGTCCGCAAGCCGATGACGCCCGCTCCACCTCGTTGGGGGGCTGGATCGACCGCTTCTGGTTCGTCGGAATCCATACATTGATGCTGGCCCTGCTGTTGGCGGCGGCCAATCCGGCCCATGCCTCGTCCCGCATCAAGGACCTCGCCGGCTTTGAGGGCGTGCGCGAAAACGTCCTAGTGGGTTACGGCCTCGTGGTCGGCCTGCGCGGTACCGGCGATGACCTCAAAAAAATCTCAGCCACAAAAGAGAGCTTGGCCGGAATGTTGGAACGTTTTGGGGTCAACACACGCGACGGGAAAATGGAGCCAAAAAACGTCGCCGCGGTGATCGTCACGGCTACTATTCCGCCTTTTTCACGGCAAGGTTCCCGCATCGACATTCAGGTCAGCTCCATTGGAAGCGCGCTGAGCCTGCAAGGCGGCACCTTGGTGGTGACGCCGCTGATGGGCGCCGACGGCGAGGTCTATGCCGTGGCGCAGGGGTCGGTGCAGGTCGGCGGTTTCGCGGTCGAAGGTGCCGGCGCCAGTATTCAACGCGGCGTGCCTTCCAGCGGTCGCATCCCCAGCGGCGCTTTGATTGAGCGAGAAATCGACTTCTCGCTGGCCAATCTGCGCCAAGCCTCGCTGCAACTGCGCAACCCGGACCTCACGACGGCACGACGCATCGCGCAGGCCGTCAACGCCTTTCTCGGCACCACGTCGTCGATGACGGTTGATCCCGGCACGGTGATGATTTCGCTGCCGGAAGGCTACGAAGGCACCATGGTCGACGTGATGACCGACATCGAGCAGCTTCAAGTCGATCCGGATCAAACCGCCCGCGTCGTCATCGACGAAAACACCGGCGTGATCGTGATCGGCCAGGACGTTCGCATTTCAACCGTGGCCGTGGCCCAGGGCAACCTGACCATCCGCGTCACTGAAACACCGCAAGTCTCGCAACCGGCGCCGTTCTCGGAGACGGGTGAAACCGTCGTCGTGCCGCGCACGGAAATCACCGTCGATGAAGACGAAGACCGCCGCCTCGCCGTGGTCGATGACGGCGTCAGCCTGCAAGAACTGGTCAACGGGCTCAACTCACTGGGCGTCGGCCCACGCGACATGATTTCGATCCTTCAGGCGATCAAGGCCGCGGGCGCCCTGCAGGCCGAAATCGAGGTGATGTAGCCATGACCATGATGGACGCCACCGCATTGATCGGCCGGGCCCAGGACGCTTATGGCCTCGGCGCGCAGCAACGCGCCACCGCGGACGCCAGCCGGGCGGGTCAGCTTGATCCCAAAAAGGCGAAAGAGGCCGCCGAGAATTTCGAATCGTTCTTCCTCAGCCAGGCCCTTGAGCAGATGTGGCAGGGCGTCGAGGTGGACCCGATGTTCGGCGGCGGCCATGCCGAGGAAATGTGGCGCTCGATGCTGAATCAGGAATACGGCAAGCACATCGTGAAATCCGGCGGGCTCGGCATCGCCAATCAGGTGATGAACGAGATGTTGAAGGCGCAGGAAGCGCGCACGATGGCCGACCAGAAGCTCGCGACCCTGACCAGTGCTGAGCCATCCCAGGATGGGGTGGCAACCACTGCCGGCGCCGTGGCAGCCGCCGCGACGGCTCGCCGGTAGGAACGGGGTAACGCCATGAATATGATGAACCGACCCTTCCAGCGGCCCTCGCCTGCCCCAGTGAGCACAGCTCCAGCGGCACGCGGCAACGGCCAAACCATGACGCCGCCCCAAGCCGCCCTGCGCGCGCCCGTGGCGGGGTCCGGCCAAGCCCGGCCCGGCCATCAGCCGGCCCCGGCGAACGGCGCCAACCCCAGGGCCAATGCCCATCGCGGCGACGACATGCTGGCGGTTGTACGGCAGCTTTCGGACCTGTTGAGCAAGGAAAATGCCTCGCTCAAGCGGCACAAAGTGTCGGATGTCAAGGTGTTCGGCGAACGCAAGGAACAGCTGGCGCGCCTTTACCAGCAGCACATGAACGCGATCCACCGCGATCCTACGGCCGTGAAGACGTGGGACGCAGGCAAACGCAACGCCTTGGCCCACGCGGCCATCCGCATGTCGGAATTGATGAAAGAAAACGCGAGCCTTCTGAAGGCCAACATCACCGCGATCAACAAGTTCTTGGGTTCGGTGGTCGAGGCCGTGAAGGAAAAGCAAGAGAAGGAGTCCGCCTCCTATTCCAGCCGGGGCGCGCTGAACGGTTACGCCGCCGTGAAGCGAAACTTGGCGGTGTCGTTTAACCAAACGATGTGAGCGGACAGACAGGAGCGGCCAAATGTCGTTGACCTTGGCACTAAATTCGGCGGTCTCGGGCCTGAGCACGGCTCAAGCCGGCCTTGACGTCATCTCGCACAACATCGCGAACGTCAACACCATTGGCTTCACGCGCAAAGTTTTCGAGCCCGAATCGCGGGTTCTCGCCGGCAGCGGCGTCGGCGTGCAACTGGGCGACATTCGCAACCGCGTCGATCAAAACTTGCTGCGCGACGTGCGCCAGGAGCGTTCGACGTTCGGCCAATTGGACGTCAAGAACGCCTATTTCAAGCGCGTTCAAGATCTCTTCGGCACGACCACCTCCAACAGCACCATCAGTCACCGCGTGAACGAACTGCAGCGCGAGTTCGAGACCTTGGCGACCGAGCCGGAAAAGTCGACGACCCATCTGGGCGCCGTTCAGGCTGGCGTCACGGTGGCCGATCAGTTGTCGCGCATGAGCAAGACGATCCAAGGACTGCGGCTCGATGCCGACCGCGAGATCGAGCGCGGCATTCAAGAGATGCGCAACATCTTGAACTCGATCTCGAATCTCAACGACCAGATTTCGTTGAACAGCGCGACATCGCGGCAGACCGAGGACCTCGAGGACAAGCGCGACGTGGCGTTGGATAAATTGTCCGAACTGATCGATATCCAATACTTCTTCAACTCCAATGGCTCGGTCTCGGTGTTCACCACCGACGGCACCACGCTGGTCGACAATTCTGCCGTGGCCGTCAGTCACGTCGCCTTGTCGCTGGTCAATGCCGAACACACCTACGCCGGCGGCGACTTCAACGGCATTTTTGCCGGCATGCGCGATATCACCACGACCATCCGGTCCGGCAAGCTGGCCTCCTTGATCGAATTGCGCGACAAGGTGTTGCCCGACAGCCAGGCGCAGTTGGACGAGCTCGGCCGTAACCTGATGGAAGAGATCAATCAGGTTCACAACCGCGGCACGGCCTATCCCCAAATCGTCAGCGCCGTCACGGGGACCCGCACGTTCCTGTCGAGCGCCAATCAAACCGTGAGCTTCTCGGGCGCGGAAACTCGGGTCGTGATTTACGACACCAACGGCGCGGAGCGCTTTTCCAGCCGCGTTCTGGACCCGGCCGGCATCAATTTCACCAACGGCGGCACGATCGACGCCCTCGCCACGTCGGTTCAGACCTGGCTGCAGGGTCTTGACCCGCAGTTGGCCAACGCCTCGGTGGCCATCAATTCCAGCGGCAAGCTGGAGATTCGTCTGGGCACGAACGGTCTGGGCATCGCCTTCCGCGACGAAGAAACCGCCATCAAGGGCAGCTCGCCCAAGGACGTGACGGTTTCGGTGGACCTGGATGGCGACGGCTCCGTCGACCAAACCCACGCGGGTTTCTCGAACTTTTTCGGCCTGAACGACTACTTCACCACCGATCAGAAACTGTCGCAGTGGGATTCGGACTTCAAGCCGGCCAATTTCACCCTGGGAATTGCCGCCGCGCAGACCCTCCAGTTTTCCGATACGTCCAACCCCACCGGCATCGCTGGCGGCAGCATCACCGTCAATCCCAACGATACCCTGAAGGATATCGCCGACCGGATTAACCAGACCGCCGCCCTCCAGGGCCGCATCCGCGCCGACGTGGTTCCGGAGGGCTCGGGCTTCAAGTTGCGCATCCAACACGAGCAAGGCGAGCACTTGGTCATCACCCAAGCCGCCGGCGGCAACAACGACGCCATCAACTCGCTGGGCCTTGATTTCTCGGAAGCGGGCTTTGCCACCAAGCTGCGCGTCAACCAAACCCTCATCGAGAACCCGTCGTTGATCAGCCGCGGGCGGGTGCAGTTCGACAACATCACCGGCCGCTACGCCTTGTCGACCGGCGACAACCAGATCGCGCTCGATATCGCCAACATGTTGAGCAGCCAGGTGTCGTTCAAGCAGGCAGGCTCATTGAGTTCGTCCAACGTCACGTTCGCGGAATACTCGGCGTCCATCGTTTCGTTTTCGTCCACCATCGCCTCGGCCACGGCAACGGACCTGTCCTTCCAGCAGGACCTCAAGACCGCCCTCGAATTGAAGCACTCGGAACTGTCGGGCGTTAACTTGGACGAAGAAATGTCCAATTTGCTCGTCTTCCAGCAAACCTACGCTGCCTCTGCCCGCGTGATTTCGACCACGCAGCAGCTATTCGACATCCTCAACGAACTTGTCGGATAGACGACCGGACTTAAGGAGTTCTCGCTATGGTGACCCGCGTCGCAACCTTCGCCACCCAGCAAGCGCTGATCCAGCGCATGCTCGAGGTGCAAAAGCGCGTTTTCGACGGCCAAACCCAGGTCGGGACCGAGAAGAAATCGCAGGACTATATCGGCATCGCCACCGATTCGTTCCGCCTGATCAACATCGAGAACGAGAAGAGCCGGGTCGAGCGTTTCATCAACAACAACACCTCGGCCGAGACCACGCTCAAGGCCATGAACGCCTCGGTGAAGAGCATCGACGACATCGTCCGCAACTTGCGGCAGGAGCTGATCGGTTTCACCGGCCGCGATTTGACGGATCAATCGCCCCAGGACGTTTCGGCGGTCAATGACATTCAGGAGCGCGCGTTCGCGGCCCTCAACGACTTCGAGTTCTTCTTGAACCTCAAGATCGACGGCAAGTATGTGTTCGGCGGCGGCAAGACCGACGTTCCGCCGGTCAGCATCCCGTACAATAACGTCCAGGAGTTTCAGGCGGATTTCGATGGCATCAAAGTCACCTACCCCACCACGCGGGCGGCGCAGCTGGTGGACGCGAAATTCGACAACGTCACGGTCACGAACAACACAAATCTGACCTACGGCACGCCGGCAACCAATGTCGTCCAGGTCGACGCCGCGGCCAATACGTTCGTGACCTCGACGGTGAACGACAGCAGCTTTGGCGCGTTGACCTACGCCGGCACAGCCACCAACGGCACGATCACGTCATCCTTGGGCGGCGCCTTCTCGAACTTGGAGGTTGGGCAAACCTTCGCTTTGGATCAGTCCAGCAGCAACGGCATTTATACCGTGACCGGCGTGTCGGCCGACGGGCGCACCATCACGCTCGATCAACCGATCGCCGCGGGCACCGATGCGTCCGGAGCCGTCATGCGGTTCCTGCCGCCCAACGGCTCGACCATTTTCGTGTCCAACTCGGCGCTGGGAAACAACGGCGCCTATACCGTGCGGTGGCCGACCAATGCCGAACTCGGTGCGGCCCCCTTCGGCGGCACGGTCCTGGACGGCAGCCAGATTTTCCTCACGGGCCAGCTTGGGGATGCGACGCCGGAGACCTTGAATTTCCGCACGCGCCCCTATTACGGCGGCGACCGCCTGGAAACCCAACATCGGGTCAGCGAGACGCGCACCGTCAAGTTCGGCGTCAATGGCCTCGACCCCGCCTTCGAGAAGGCGATCCGCTCGATCGGCCAGTTGCTGCAAGGCGACCTTATGAACAACCAGCAGCGCGCGGTGGATGCCCTGGCGCTGATCAACGACGCCATCGAGCACTCGCCCCTCTCGACCGAAAAGTCAGGAGACCTTCAGGACATTCAGAACCGGCTGGGCATCAATCAAAAGGTGCTCGCCGACGCCAAGGACGATCAGAAACAATTCATCGCGTTCCTTGAGGTTCGGCAGATTGAGATCGAAAACGTCGACCCGACGGAAGCCGCGGTGAGGCTGAACGACGATGTGCGGGCGCTGAACATTTCCTTTGCGACCCTGTCGCGGGTCCAGCAGCTCTCGCTGGTGGATTACCTCTAGCCGCCGCCTAAACGCGAGCATAGCGCTGGCGCCAAAGCCGGCGGTAAATGCCCTCAACGTCGCGCGCATAGCTTTTCGCGTCGCAAAGCCGCGATTGCGCGACTTTCGTGCGCAGGTTCTGGCGGAGATCGGCGAGGGCCTGGCGCCGGCTTGCCCAGTGAACCGCTTTGCGGACAAAGTCGTCGTCATCCCGCGCAATCCAATCGGACAGACCCACGCACGACAGCAAACTCGCGCCGACCCGCCCGGCATGGGCTTGGCCCGCCGGCGTCAGCACCGGCACGCCCATCCAGAGCGCTTCGCAGGTGGTCGTCGTGCCGTTGTAAGGCGTGGGATCGAGCGCGATATCGACACGGGCGTAGGTCGCGAGATGACCGCGGTCATCGGGGTTCCAGCCGATGAGATCCAACCGGTCCGGGTGAACGCCTGCGGCCGTGAATTTTTCAATGAACAGGTCTTGCGTTTCGCGTTCGGCCAGCGGCTTGGTTTTGAGCAGCAAGCGAGAGCCCGGAATTTGTTTCAGCACCTCTGCCCACAGCCTGATCGTCGCCGGCGAGATCTTGGCGAGCTTGTTGAAGGAGCCGAAGGTGACCGCGTTGTTGGCCATGGCCGGCAGCGGCCCGACGTCGGGGGCATCGCCCGGCGGCGCATAGCAGTGTAGCCCTTGCGCAATGCGTTCCAGCCGCTCCGTGGCGAATCGATCCGCCTGATCCATGGGGTCCGTCACATCGTCGCACAGGCGCGCATCCATGGACGGCAGGCCCGTGGTGTCGGGATAGCCGATGCCGGTGACTTGAATCGGCGCCGCGCGCGCGGCAAACACATCCAGGCGATTGCCCAAGGTATGGCCGGCCAGATCAACCAAGATGTCGATCCGGTCGCGCTGAATCATCTCCACCACGCTTGCCGCGCCAAGGCCCGCGATGTCACGCCATTGATCGGCGAGTGCCCTTAACTTCGCCGTGACCTCGTCGCCATGGGCCACGTTGGAATAGCAGATCACTTCCACCGCGCGGCGATCATGGGCGGCGAGCAATGGCTCGATGAAGAAACTCACGGAATGACGCCTGAAATCAGGCGATACATATCCCACGCGAAGCCGCCGATTTGGATCCGGTTCGATCACGCGCGGGCGCGGCGGGCTCGATTGTCCCAGTCCCCAGGCCTGATGCGCTAGAAACAGCTTCGCTGGATTATCCTCCAGATAGTGGATGGAAAACAGGCGATTATCGTGAGCGGCGGTGTGACCGGGTTCCTTGGCGAGCACGTCGTCCAAACGTTTCAGGCCCTGATCCACCAGACCGCGCTCGATATCGGCGACACCCAGATTCACGGCCGCGGCGATATTGTCGGGATCGAAGCGCAGGGCGTCGCCGTGGGCCTTGGCGGCGGCGGAGAACCGTCCCTGCCCCGCCAAGACGATGCCAAGGTTGTTATGGGCCATCGAAAACTGCGGCAGTTGCGCGATGGCGGTTTCCAGCGCCGCCAAGGCCTCGCCGGGGCGTCCCAGTTGATCGAGGACGTTGCCGAGATTGTTCCAGGCGACGGGATAGACGTCTTGCAGGGTCACCGCGCGGCGGTAGGCGGCTTCGGCCTCGCTCAGTTTTCCTTGGCGTTCGAGTGCCAGGCCGAGGTTGAAATGGCTGGCCGGTCGGGTGGGCTCCGCCGCCACCGCTTCGCATAGCGCCGCGACGGCGGCGTCCGTGCGACCGAGATCCAAGAGTGCCCGCCCCTTGAGCAGAAGCGTGTGGGCGTCGTGAGGCTCGCGCGCCAGGCATTGGTCACAAAAGCCGATGGCCTCGTCCAAGGCCCGCGCCTCGAACCTCAACGTCGCCGCAAATCGCAAGGCCGGCAACGCGGGCGCGGGATCGCGGAGGATGTCTTGGAGGGCCGTCCACGCTTCTTGATCGAGGTTGGCGTGGTAATACTTCATCGCCACGTCGAGACGCGGATCGGTTGCCATTGATGCCTACAACGTCTTGACCAGAACCCCTTGGATCGAATCCTCGGGGCGAAGTTCCGGCGGGAGCTTGAATTCATGGGTTTCAGGGCCCGCGCACCACCGCCGCCAGAGGTCGCGGTAAACGCCCTCAAGCTTGCGCGTGAATCCAACTTCATCGCGCAGCGGCGAGGCCGCCATCATCGGACGCAGCTTTGATCGCGTCTCGGCCAGGAAAGTTGGATCGCGGCCCCATGCGACGGCCTTGGCGATGTAATCATCGACGTTCTTGGCGACAAAGGGTTCGGCCAGGCCCGTGGCAGTCAACAAACTATCACCCACCCGGGCCGTATGCCGTGTGCCGCGCAGCGTCAGGACGGGCACGCCCATCCACAAGGCCTCGCAGGTCGTCGTGGTTCCATTGTACGGAAACGTGTCCAGCGCCAAGTCAACCAATGCATATTGGGCCAAGTGATCCTGCACCGAGGGCACGAAGGACTCCATGCCGATGCGCGCGGGATCGATGCCAAACCGCTCGAAATCGTCACGGATGCGCCGTTGCACGGACGGATCGCGGAGTTGCTTGCACTTCACGTAGAAGCGCGAGCCGGGCACAGCCTTCAAGATGGCGCACCACGCCGCCATGACCCGGTCATTGACCTTGGGCAGGACGTTGAAGGACGCGAACGTCACGTAGCCTTTCTCGAGATGGGGCGCGGGCGCCGGCTCCGGCGCGCGGCCATGGGGGCGGTAGCAATGAAAGCAATCGGGCAACCGAATGATTTCCTCGGTACAGTACTGCTCCGATTGCCCGACGGGATCGGCCCGCCCATCCGTGATGCGGTAACCCATGGCGGGAACGCCGCTGGTGTCGGGATAGCCCAGATATTCGATCTGCACGGGCGCAACGCCGCGGGCGCAGACGGGCATGCGGTTCCCCGATGTATGGCCGCCGAGATCCACCAGGATATCAACCTGATCGTCGCGCATGCGGCCGGCAAAGGCCTCGTCGGTGAGGCCCAAGGTCTCGACCCACACGTCGGCGACACGCTTGAGCCCTTCGGTCACGGCATCCTTGCGCGATGTATTGGAGTACAGAATGATCTTGAAACGATCCCGGTCGTGCTTCTCCATCAGCGCTTCGAAAAAATAGGCGACCGAGTGCGCACGGAAATCCGGCGACATATAAGCCAGCGTGAGCTTCCGGTCGGGCTGGCGCGCCAGGGCATGAGGGCGAGACAGATCGCGCGCCGTGGCCGCGAACCGCCGCCCATACTCCTGATGGATCGCCAGAATCTCGGCGTTACTCAGGTCGGGCTCATAGAGCGACGAAAAGCAATAGTTCGAGTAAAACGTCGGCGCGGAAGTCGTGTTCACGTCGGCGGCGTGTTTCATGGCCTCGCGCGCGGCCGTGATGAAGTGCTGGTCGAGCAACAGGACGCCCAAGGTGTTGTGGGCCATGGCGTTGCGGGGATCGACGGCCAGCGTCTTGCGGATTTCCTCCTCGGCTTGGGCGAGCCGCTGATCTTCCAACAACGTGACCGCCAAGCCGTAGCGCGCGAACGCATTATCGGGATTGCGGTCGAGAATCTTGCGATAGACCTCGATGGCCTGATCCGCTTGACCCAGCATGTAATGCGCCACGCCAAGATTACCAAGCGCTTCATCATAGCTCGGGTCGCGCGTCACGGCGTTGGCCAAGGCGAGCACTGCTTCGTCGAAGCGAAACATGCGCAGCAACAACGCGCCGTGATTGTTGCTGATGACCGGCAGGTCGGGCCTCAACGCGGCGGCTTTCCGGAACAGTTTCTCCGCCTCCGTCCAACGATTCTTCAGGGTTAACGTCAGCCCTAGATTGTTCAGCGCTTCGGCCGAGTTCGGACTGAGCGCCACGGCCTTTTCAAGCACGTCGACCGCCTGTTCGAGCCTTTCCGCCGCTCGCAGCAGATTTCCGTAGGCATTGAGCACACCGGAATGAGCGGGATGCGCGACTGCGGCGGCGGCCAGAACGTCAAGGCCCTCGTCCAACCGACCGAGATCGCGCAGCGCATTGCCGAGATTGGCCTTGGCCTCGGCATAGTCGGGCTTCTGGGCGATCGCTGCACGATAATGCTCGGCCGCCGCCATATGCTGGGACTTCGCGGACAGAACGTTGCCGAGATTATTGTGGGTGACGGGATCGTCGGGGTTCAACGCCAAGGCTTCGCGATAAGACTGCTGCGCCGAGTCAAGTTCACCGAGATCGCGCTGCGCGACACCGAGATTCACCCAGGCGTCAATGGCCGACGGGTCCAGCCGCACGGCTTCGCTCAACGCCGGCAGGGCCTCGGCCGGGCGGCGCGCCTTGAGCAGAATCGTGCCCAAGACCTGGTGAGCCCGCGCCGATTGACGGTTGAAGGCCACGGCCATCCGGGCGCCGGCCACGGCCTCATCATGGCGCCCCGCCCGCTCCAAGATTTGAGCCCTGGCGATCAACGCATCGGTGTCACCCGGCTTGCGCTGCAGCGCGGCCTCAAGGGCCGTCAGGGCTTGATCAAATCTCGCCTGGTCGGCAAGCAGAAAAGCCAGACGAATAATATAGGTCAGATTATCGGGCGAAAGCTGGCAAGCCTTGCCAAGGGAGGAAAATGCCGCACCATGATCGCCACGGCGTTGGGCGATCAGGCCGGAGATGTGATGCGCCTCGGCATCATCGGGCGATTTCGCGAGATGCGTCTCGACCAGCAAGGCCGCTCCGTCGACGTCATCCGCATCCAAGAAGCGCAGCGCGTTTTGCAGCAACGGCGCTGGACCTGTGGATACGTTCATGACCGTTCTTCTGGAGCGTCCCCGGCGGGCTGTCGTGGGCTTCGGCGGCCCGGCTAGGCGGACTCAGCGCGGCTCGGTTGCGGGCTTGTCGCGGCCACGCCCGCCTGTGCCGCGACACTATTGGTGCGCAGGCCGGCGGCGAGGTTGCGATTGATCGTGATCAAGATATCGAGGTCTTTGGCTTCGCTCGACCGCAGCGCCTTGGTGGTTTGCTTGTCGACGAAGATGCTCAAGCTCATCACGTTCGCCTTGATCTCCGGCGGCAATTGATTGGCGGGATCCGTGAGATCGGCTTGGATAATGGTCCACAGCAGATGATTGAAGCGCAGCGCCTTCGCGAATTCTTCAAGAATGTCCGACTTACCCTTGGCTTCTTCCAGCAACAGCGCGGCCTTCGTGAAGGCCATGGCCTCCACTTCGCGCGGGCTTAAGTTGCGCTTCTGCTGCTGCTGATAAGCGCCAACCTTATCCTTTGACATTGGCCAAGGCCTCCGCTTCGTACTTGATGAGCTGGCGGCAATTCTTCAGCGCGCGATAGTGATCGCCAGCCAGAATGTGTTGCGACATCTCGACCATCAGATCAATCGCGCGAGGGTCCATCGGCATGACGATCATTTGTCTCATGATCATGAAGTAAATGCCATGGTAATCTTTTTCCCGCGCGGGGTTGATATACATGTTCAAGATCACGTTGTAGAGCTTCTTGCCGAACGTGTCGGCCTTCTCTTCCGTGATGATGTCCTTCTCGCGCACCACGGGCACGCGATTGAGGACGACAAATTCCGTCTTCGCCGGTCCGTTGGCGATGACGGCGGTCCCGATCAGGACCTTTTCGTTGGGCTTCAGGGTCAGTTTCAGCGGCATGATAGCTAAACTCGTACTGTGATCGCGTGAAAAAAGCTTTAAGGCTCGGCCCTTTACCACGGGGCGCGGGTTGCGGTCGATGGGCCATGGGAAAGCCCGCCGGCCGGCTTGCGAAAGCGCCGGAGGCGTCGCTTAAGCCGCGCGATCAGCCTAGCTGAAGAGGCGCAGAACCGCTTGTTCGGACTGCTGGGCGATGGACAGAGAGATGGTGCCCAACTGCTGGCGTGTTTGCAGCGACAGCAGATTGGCCGACTCTTCGTTCAGGTCGGCGTTGACCAGGTCGGCGGCGCCGCCCTTGAGCGTATTCACGATGTTCTCGATGAAGGTGCGGCGAATTTCGAGCAAGGCCGAACGGGTGCCGAAGGCTTGGCCCGACTGCCGGACCGTGATCAGCGCGGAATCGATGGCACGCAAGGCAGAATTGATCGCCGTGATCGCGGCCGTCCCGGTTTGACCCCAAACGGTTGAAACGCCCGCCGTGCCGGTTGCCGTGGCTGATCGTCCCAGGATTGAGTTGAAGTCCGTGGAACTCAACCCGCTGATGACCAGCTGGTTGATGGCCTTGGCTTCCGTGCGCTCGTTGAACTTCACCGTCAATGTGTCCGAACCAGGCGCGAAGGCCGCGGTGGAATTCTTCAGAAGATTGACGCCGTTAAAGCTCGAATCTTCGAGCAGGTTATCGACTTGACTGCGAAGTTCGTTGAACTGGCTGGCAAGCTTGGAGCGCGTTGTACTTTCCGGCGAGGAAATCGCCGATTGCGCCAGCGCCTTCATCTGCTTCAAGGTCGATTCGACGGTCTCAAGACCCTGAATGGCGGTGCGGATGACGTTGATGCCGTCGGTGATGCCGGTCTTGATCGACAACAGGTCCGAAGCGCGGCTATTGAGGTTGCGCGCCTTGAAGAAGGCCAGCGCGTCGTCGATGGCGCTGTTGACCTTCAAGCCCGTGGCGAGGCGTTCTTGCGTCCGACCGATCAAACCGGTCGTGCGCTGCAACGACAGCAGGTTCGTGCGCGTCGCCGTTGTAAGCGTAATGTCGCCCATGTTCGGACCTCTTGAGTCTTCACGCGAGTCACAGGACTCGCTTGCTCGATTCTTTCCACCGTGCGCCCAATACGGGCGCGCGAATGGCTCACGTTCTGTGCATCCACCCTATGGGATAGAGGGAAAAGGCGAACAAAAAGTTAAGATTGGAAACGATTCGAATCGAAGTGGACGATCTCGGCTGAACAAAAAAGGCGGCGAGTTGCCTCGCCGCCTTAAGAAATCGTGAAGACTCGCGATTAGAACAGTCGGAGCACCGACTGCTCGGACTGTTGCGCGATCCCGAGCGAGATCGTGCCCAACTGTTGGCGCGTTTGCAGCGACAACAGATTGGCCGATTCTTCGTTGAGGTCGGCGTTCACCAGATCCGCGGCGCCGCCCTTGAGGGTGTTGATGATGTTTTCCGTGAATTCGCGGCGAATTTCGAGCATCGATGAATTCGTGCCGAAGGTCTGCGCCGTTTGACGCACGGTCACCAACGCCGAGTCGATGGCGCGAATCGCCGAGTTGATCGCGGTGATGGCCGCCGTGCCGGTTTGGCCCCACACGGTCGTCGAACCGGCGGTGCCGGTGGCGACGGCGGAGCGTGCCATGATCGAGTTGAAGTCCGACGACGCCAGACCGCTGACGATCAACTGGTTGACTGACTTGGAATCGATGCGCTCGTTGAACTTCACCGTCATGTTGTCGGCGCCGACGGTGAACGGATTGGACGAATTCTTCAGCAGGTTGACGCCGCTGTAGCTGGCGTCTTCCATGACGTTGTCGACCTGGCTGCGCAGTTCGTTGAACTGGCTGGCGAGCTTGGCGCGGGTCGAGCTTTCGGGCGACGACACGGCCGACTGGGCCAGCGCCTTCATCTGCTTCAGGATCGACTCGATCGACTCGAGGCCCTGCACGGTGGCGCGCAGCACTGCGATGCCGTTCATGATGTCGTCCTTGATGGCCGACAAGTCGCTCGCCCGCGCGTTCAAATTGCGCGCCTTGAAGAAGGCAAGCGCGTCGTCGATGGCGCTGTTGACCTTTTGGCCCGAGGCCAAGCGTTCTTGCGTGCGGCCGATCAGTCCGGTCGTGCGCTGCAGCGACAGCAGGTTCGTGCGTGTCGCAGTCGAGAGTGTAATGTCGCCCATGTGTGCTACCCCTTTTCTAGGCAGAGGGACAATTGCTTGAACAGATCAACCGCAATCTCGTCTCGACGGGACCGAACGCAGAGGCTTGGTCGCGCCGTGTCGTAACGGCGGTATTCACCGCATGCCTTTTACGGGAGAGGTTGCAAATAAAAGGTTAACGTCGCTGAGTTTTTTCGACGCTTGTCGCAGGGCATCGAGGATTTGGCGCAAGTCGGCTAATGCAATGAAAACAAAAGAAAACGGCGGGCTTTGGCCCGCCGTTGCTTTATTTGCCGAGGAATGTCTTGGCTTAGAACAACCGCAGAACTGATTGCTCGGACTGCTGCGCGATCGACAGCGAGATCGTGCCCAACTGCTGGCGAGTCTGGAGCGACAACAGGTTGGCTGATTCTTCGTTGAGGTCGGCGTTCACGAGTTCCGAAGCGCCACCCTTGAGGGTGTTGATCAAGTTCTCGGTGAACTGGCGACGAATTTCGAGCAGCGAGGAATTGGTGCCGAGGGTTTGCGAGACTTGACGCACGGTCACCATGGCCGAGTCGATGGCGCGAATGGCCGAATTGATGGCGGTGATCGCCGCCGTGCCGGTTTGACCCCACACGGTCGTGGTGCCGGCCGTGCCATTGGCGACGGCAGAACGCGCCATGATCGATTGGAAATCCGTGGCGTTGACGCCGCTCACGATCAACTGATTGACGGCCGATTGAGTCGTGCGCTCGTTGAACTTCACCGTCAGCTGGTCCGCGCCGGCCGTAAATGCCGAGGTCGTGTTCTTCAGCAAGTTGACGCCGTTAAACTTGGCGTCTTCCGCGAGATTGTCGACTTGACTGCGCAGTTCGTTGAACTGGCTGGCCAGCTTGGCGCGGGTCGAACTTTCCGGCGATGACACGGCCGAGGCCGCCAAGGCCTTCATCTGCTTCAACGTCGCTTCAATGGATTCCAATCCCTGAACCGCCGCCCGGATGGTGCTGATGCCGTTGGCGATCTGGTCCTTGATGGTCGCGAGATCGCCCGCGCGGGCATTGAGGTTGCGCGCTTTGAAAAAGGCCAAGGCGTCGTCGATGGCGCTGTTGACCTTGAGGCCAGAGGCCAAGCGCTCCTGCGTCCGCCCAATCAGTCCCGTCGTGCGTTGCAACGACAAGAGATTGGTTCGAGTCGCATTTGAAAGAGTAATGTCGCCCATATCGTACCCCCGGTCAGGCCGAGCGCGTTCAATTCGTGTGAAGACGCTCGCTTAGGTTGAACACTCGATATCCCGTAGTGTCCTAAATGGCGTGGTTTTCTTAATATACCGTTTCTTTTTTCGCCGGAAGACAACAAAACGGCGGACCGAGAGGTCCGCCGTTTTAATGATGTCGTGCGTCGATAAAAGCGCCGCTTAGAACAACCGGAGGACCGACTGCTCGGACTGTTGCGCGATCGAGAGCGAGATCGTGCCCAACTGCTGGCGAGTCTGGAGCGACAGCAGGTTGGCCGATTCTTCGTTCAAGTCGGCGTTCACGAGTTCCGAAGCACCACCCTTGAGGGTGTTGATCAAGTTCTCGGTGAACTGACGACGAATTTCGAGCAACGAAGAATTCGTACCGAAAGTTTGCGCGGCCTGGCGCACCGACACCAGCGCCGAGTCGATCGAGCGGATGGCGGAGTTGATGGCCGTGATGGCCGCCGTACCGGTTTGGCCCCACACCGTGGTGTTACCGGCCGTACCGGTCGCAACCGCAGACCGTGCCAGAATGGTCGAGAAGTCGGTGGCATTCAAACCGCTGACGACCAATTGGTTGACCGCGGTGGTGGTGGTGCGCTCGTTGAACTTCACCGTCAAACGGTCGGCACCAGCCGTAAAGGGATTCGACGTGTTCTTCAGCAAATTGACGCCGTCGAACGCAGCGTCTTCAGCGATGTTGTCGACCTGGCTGCGCAGTTCGTTGAACTGGCTGGCCAACTTGGCGCGGGTCGCGCTTTCGGGCGAGGCCACGGCCGAGGCAGCAAGCGCCTTGGCTTGCTTCAGGGTCGCTTCGATCGTTTCCAGACCCTGGATCGCGGCACGAATAACCGAGATACCGCCTGCGATCGCGTCTTTAATGGTGGCCAAGTCGCCGGCGCGCGCATTCAGGTTACGTGCTTTGAAGAAAGCCAACGCGTCGTCGATCGCGCTGTTGACCTTGAGACCCGATGCGAGGCGTTCTTGGGTGCGGCCGATGAGGCCAGAGGTACGTTGCAGCGACAGCAGGTTGGTGCGTGTCGCATTCGAGAGCGTAATATCAGCCATCTGAGAACTCCTTTTCTAGGAAGTGTCGTGACGTTTCTGTCGCCCCGGACCTAAAGACTAGACTTCGGTCGCATCCTCGCTCCGAGATGGGGCAACTTATAGCTGCCAAAGTCTTCTGTGTCAAATCGGCAGCCGGGAGGACTGTTAACCAATTTACCGTCGCACTTCTGGCAATAAGAATTATATTTCAATATGTTATAACTTAGCTGCCGCTTAATCGTTAACAACTAAAAAGAGAATAGGCCCCTAGATCGCTGGCATAGCAATGACTGGAAACCACCTACAGCACACCGCCGAGTCGGACGAGGGCTACGTTGTCTTAGCCCTTGATGATCCTAGGTATTTGGACCTGGCGGTGAATTTGGCGCTGTCGGTGAGACGCTTGGATACTCGCCCGATTGCCTTGTTGACGAATGGCGAGGCTCACCTGAGCCCGGAATATATAAGTAAATTCAATACGATATTAAAATTACCCCATGACGCCTCGATTCGTGGCGCCATGAATAAGGCGCGGCTGTTTGAATTCACGCCCTATCGGCGCACCATGTACGTCGACTCGGATTGCCTCCTATTCAATCCGCGCATTGAGTTCTTTTGGCAGAAATTTAGAGGCCAGCCGTTCGCTGTGGAGGGCCACAGGCAGTCAACGGGGCCGGTTTTTGCGTGTTCGCTCGGAGAAAAAGACGCGGCCGAGCTTTGCCGGCGATATAACCTCGCATTCTTGAGTGTGTTTAACGCTGGCGTGATGTACTTCGAGAAAACCGATTCGGCGGGGCGCGTTTTTGACCGTGTTCTCGAACTTTACCGCAGCGCAGAGCGCGACACCGTCAGCTACCGCTACAAGCACGAGGGCGAATATGCGGACGAACCCTTCTTTGCCGTCGCACTGGCAGAGCTTGGCATTGCACCGCATGAATCTGCGCTCACTCACCGCCTCCAAGTCACCACGCCCAACGCCATCGATGGGGTATTCGATCTTGAAGTCGGCGACTTGCGCGTCGTGAAATGCCCACCGGGTGGAACTGCGAACGTTTGGTCGGGCGCTCTATGCCATTTTTGTGGATTGTCACCGATGAACGTTTATTTCGATCTAGCCGACAAGCTGAGACAAACCGCTGGATTGCCTCTTATGGACCGCACGCGATTTCAGCCGGTCGTTCTCTCGGCGACCCACCATCAAGACGCGGTTCATCGTTGATGGCCATTCACTTCACCGCGGACATGTGAGCTTTCATTGGCCCCTTCCATCTCCATCGCCACCAGCCTGATCCCCGGGCGCGACGTCGAACTTCAGGCGACGGCAATCAAGTCATGGCGGGCGTGCGGGTTGGAGGTCGTGTCGGTCAATTCCGCTGCAGAGATCCCAGTTCTGCGAACACAGTTTACGGATATCGGTTTCAACCCGGCACCGCGCACTGCAGAGAGAATCGCCGGCAAACCCGTGCCGCATATCCGCGACCTCCTTTTGAGTGCGCGGTCCAGCGGCGACGCCAATGGCGTCATCGGTTTTATCAACAGCGATATTCTCCTGAGACCCGTCGAGGGCTTGGCGCAGACACTATATGAACACGCCCGCGATGCCTTGGTCCTCTTGCCGCGAGTCGATGTCGCCGATGCCACGGCCTTGGCCTCATTCCGACCAAGCGGCAATGAGGCGTTTTCCGTGGGCTACGATGGCGTCTTCATGCCGGCCCGGATGCTTGACGACATTCCCGACAATATCTTCAGCATTGGCATGCCGTTCTGGGACTATTGGCTTCCAATGATTGCGATCCTCAAGAATCGGCCACTCAAATCCGTCGCATCACCCGTGGCGCTGCACGTGTCTCACCCGAGCCGCTGGGACGGGTCGATTTATCTCTATTTTCACGCGCTGGCGAGTGATCTGCTCAAGATTGCCGGCGAGATGAAAGCCGCGACCCCCTCACCCGCATTCCATTTAGCCATCGATGCCTTGGGCCACGTCTATCACGACATGTTCGAGCGCGGCACGAAAGCGACTCAGGACGCTCAGGCCGTCGCAGCGCTCGCGGCTTTTTATGATCGGTTGCAAGAAGTGATCGTGCATCACATCAAGGCCCACGCCCAGCCGATCATCATCCCGAATGCCGGCCCAACCGCCTGACATGTCCGTCCTGATCGCCGATACCCTCGCGCAGGGCCTCAAACTTCTCACCGGAGGCGACTTCAATGGCGCGGGCGAGTTGTTTCAGAGTGTCCTGACCCAGCAACCGAATAACGCCGACGCACTGCACTATTTGGGTGTCATTGCCTATCAACTGGGCAAGGATGGCGAGGCAACCGATCTCTTCCGCGCGGCCTTGCAATACGCGCCAAATTTAGCCGATGTGCACAGCAACCTCGGAAGCGCCTTGGTTCGGCAAGGGCGGTTTTCGGAAGCCGAGGCCGCCACGCGCCGTGCCATCGCGATCAACGGCAGCCAAGCAGCCTATCACTTCAACTTGGGCAACATCCAGTTCGCCCTGAAACGCATTGGCGACGCGCTAAGCGCCTACAAAAATGCCGTTGAGCTGCTGCCCACTCACTATCAGGCCTGGAATAATCTCGGGACGTGCCACCGCGATCTCGAACAGATCAAGCAAGCAACACAGTGCTATGAGCGCGCGGTGGCGATAAGGCCCGATTACGCCGACGCGCTTTATAACCTTGCGAATGCCTACCGCGATCTTGATCGTTTCAGCGACGCCGAGCGGGAAATTCGCAAGGCCATCGCCGCGAACCCGCAATATGCGAAGGCCTACAATACTCTTGGCAATATCCTGTGTGAAACCGCCCGCTCGGACGAAGCGCGGGGTGCGTTTGCGAGAGCTCAGTCCCTGGATTCCGATTTCGCGCCGGTCGCCAGTAATTTGCTGTGTTGCGAGCAATACCTCCCGGGGGTGACGGAGCAAACTCTCGCGGACCTGCATGTCCGATGGGCACAGCGCTTTGCAGCCATAATTCCGCGAAAAGGCGCGCGCCACGTCAAACGCGGGCGCGACAAGGCGCTCAGAGTGGGATTCGTGTCGCCTGACCTGGGCCAACACCCAGGCGGCATTCTCAGCGTGCGAATGTTTGAAAATCTGAATCACACTCAATTGCAGCCTTTCGTCTTCAGCACGCGCAATCAAACTCGGGAGGACGAGTACTCGAAGCGAATCGCGCGTGTCGCGGACTGGCGTCGCGTAAGGGAATTATCCGACGAGGCATTGGCATTGGAACTGGAGAGAAGCGAGATCGACATCCTGATCGACATGAGCGGCCACACCTCGAATCATCGGCTTCTAACCTTTGCGCGCAAACCTGCGCCGCTGCAAATATCGTGGCTGGGCTACGTCGGCACCACGGGCCTTGCGACCATGGACTACGTGATCGCGGACCGGTGGCATGCGCCCGCTAACTGTGAGATCATTGGTCCAGAAAAATATCTGCGGCTCAGCGACGGATATGTCGTGTTTGATCCACCGACCGTGGCCGGACCAGTTCAAGCGTTGCCGAGAAGAAAAAGCGGCCACATTACGTTTGGTTGTTTAAACAACCCCGCCAAATTCAATCCGGAACTCATCAAGTCTTATGCGCGAATTCTGTCCGGCGTGCCCGATAGCACTCTCCTGATGCGGTTTCGCGGGCTGGACGACCCGGCCACGCGCGAGCGACTTGTCGGCCAGTTCGCCCGGCACGGCATTGCAGCCTCAAGACTGGACATGCGGGGTCGAGCGAAATGGGCCGAGTTCCTCGCGACCTATCATGAGATCGACTTGGCTCTCGACACCTTCCCTTACTCGGGCGGGTTGACGACGTGCGAGGCCCTGTGGATGGGCGTGCCGGTTGTCACGTTTCCGGGCGCAACTTTCGCCGGGCGGCACGCAACGAGCCACATGTCCAACGCGGGCTTGCGCGATTTCGTGGCGGGCACCCAGACCGAATTTGAGCAGCTCGCGATGTCTTGGGCGCGGGATCTGGATTCACTGGCACGCCTGCGGAGGACACTGCGGGATCGTGTCGCGGCATCGCCGCTCTGCGATGGTCCGCGTTTTGCGGCAAGTTTCGCCAATGCCTTGCGAGACGCATGGCATCGATGGTGCGCAGCTACGCCGCAGTGAACTCGGAAACGGCCGTCACCAACCGTTGCACTTGGGCCGGCCAGCCCCAGGCCGTCATGAATTGAGCCCCGGCCGCCCCGATGGCCAGGCGCCGCTCACGGGATGTATAGGCGTCTTCCAGCCGCGAAACGATCTGTTCGATCGAGGATTCACCCCAGCCGTCAAGGTCGGGGCGGTTGGTCATCGCGCCGATGGGTATTTGCAGGTCCAGCGCAAAGCAGTTGTCGCCAGACATGAGATCGAGATGCCCCGTGTTGCGCGACAAAATCGCGGGCACACCGCAAGCCATGGCCTCCATGGCGACAAGATTGGTGCCGCCCTCGCAACGATTCGGAAACAGGCCGACGTCGACCTCGCGCAGGATCTCGGGTGTCTCGGCATTGTTCAAGGCGCCAAGATCGACAAAGGCCGATTCCGGCAGCCCGTTGGCGACGAGCCAGCCTGCCACATCGAGCCGCCCCGAGCCGTCGACCCGTGGCGCATGGGCCAAGTGCGTCGACATCGACAATCCGCGCGCGGCTTCGGGCCATGGGTTATGCCATGCCGCGACCAGCAGCGCGTCGGGATGCCGCCCATGAAATCTCTTGAAGGCCGCCACGACCAAGTCCTGGCCCTTGCGGTATTCGAGTTTGCCGCCGGAAAAAATCGCAAATCGCCCCGCGAATCGTCCGGCGCGGGGCCCCGGAGAAAACAACGACAAGTCGACGCCTTGAAGACAGGTCCTGACTTCGCCGATTCCATGGCGCCGCAGCAACTCCGCATTCCATGTGGAACCGGCGACGATCACGGCGAAGCGCTTGGCGTCCTCCAGATTTCGTGTCGGGATCACCGCGGACTCGATAAAAGCCAAGCCGATATCAGGAGATCCGCGCAGGTTTTTGAGGAAGGGCGGCAGATCGAGCTTATCGCCCAAGGCATGCAGCAGCGGCATTTCGAGCGCGCCGCCGCCGCCGCGAAACCGTGCAAGGTTCTCGCGTTGACGCACCAGGTGCGGCTCGAGAACGCCGGCCTGCTCAGGCGTCAGGGCGACTTGGGGCGTCGCAAAGAAAAGTTCGGGCACGATACCGCTCCGCGCGAGCTCCAACGCCAGATTGACCCCATAGACGCCCCATCCGCTGGGGACCCCGATTTGCCAGCCGATGCCGAGTGATCTTGGTTTCATCCCTGAGCTCTCACAGTCGGGTCTAGGGGGCGCAGACTGCGCATGAGCGGCCCTGATGGAGCCGACCTTGGCACTTTAAAACGTTCTTTACCAATCCTGCGTAGGAGTGAAAGGGTTCTTGAGTTGGGCCGGGATTTCCAGCACAACACGGGCGACGCGGCCGGGCGGCAGCCGACTTGGCGACACCGGCGCAGCGGCAAGATGTGCGGGCCTCAGGGGAAGGAAAAGATTTCATGTCAGATTTCATGCTGAGCCAGTTGCAAGGGCTGCTCAACAAGGTATCCGACGACTTGGAAACGTCGAATAAATCCACCAATGCGCACCTCGACAACGTTTTGGGGGCCATCGACGATCTCGCCGCGAACCTATTCGCAACCCAGGCCATCATTGCCGTGATGAACGAGAAGAATACCGTGGACGCCGCCAAGGCGAAGGCCTGGATCGACGCCCAGACCGGTGGCGGCGCAACCCCCAAGGCCCATGCCGTCATCGACATGCTGGTCGGCAAGAAGAAATAGAATTCTTGCGATTTTGCTCCAAGGCCCGACCGATCGCGGGCGGGCTTTCCCTCAGATACGATGCGGCATAGGGTTTGCCCATGCCGTCATCGATGCTTTTCCATTTATATCGCGCTGCCTGTTACCCGCTTGCCCTGGCGATGCCGGGCTGGCTGCGCTGGCGCCTCGCGCGCGGGCTGGAATACCCCGACCGCTGGCGCGAGAAATTCGGTGAGGCGTCGCTAGAGCGGCCCACGGGCCAACTCATCTGGTGCCACGCCGCCAGCATTGGCGAAAGCCTGTCGATCCTGCCGTTGATCGAAGCCATCGCGCGGCAAAAATTCAGCGTGCTGCTGACCACGGGAACCGTGACGTCGGCTCAACTTGTTCAGCCAAGATTGACACAGGGAGCACTCCATCAGTTTGCCCCGCTTGATCATGCGCCTTGGATCGCCAGATTTCTTGATCACTGGCGGCCGAGCCTGGCGTTGCGTGTCGATTCCGAGATTTGGCCCAATACGCTCGACCAATTGAACCGACGCGGCATCGCGGTGATTCAGATCAATGGGCGTCTGTCGCGACGGGCGGCCGAGGGGTGGCAACGCGCGCCACGTTTTTCGAGAGCCGTGTTCAGTTCCTTGGCATTGGTGCTGGCGCAATCGGGCGCGGACGCGCAACGTTTTTCAGCGCTTGGCGCCACCAGTGTCGTGGCAACTGGCAATCTCAAACTCGCCTTGCCGCCGTTAGGATTCGATCAGGCTCAACTGGACTCGCTGAAGTCAGATCTGGGGGACCGACCACGCTGGCTCGCCGCCAGCATTCATCCGGGCGAGGATGAAATTGTCGCAAGTGTCCATCGCCGGGTGAAGCAAGTCATCCCCCAAACGTGCTTGGTCGTCGTGCCGAGGCATCCCGGCCGCGGCCAAGCCATGGTCAAGGATTTTTCCGACCGCGGTTTAACGGTCGCTCTGCGCAGTGCCCGTCAGCCCATCTTATCAAACACGGACGTCTATATCGCCGATACGTTGGGCGAACTGGGTTTGTTCTATCAGCTGTGCCCTGTCGTTTTCATGGGTAAGACCTTTGCCGTCGGTGGCGGGCAAAATCCCGCAGAACCGGCTCAAATCGGCTGCGCGCTTGTTTGGGGGCCCGATATGTCAAACTTCGAGGAGTTAGCCGCAACTCTGGTCGCCCGCGGCGGCGCAATCGGCGTGAGAGATCAAGATGCTTTGGCACAAGCCATTGGTGACCTTTTGACGGACCGTGCACGCGCGCAAGCCATGGCGGCGGCAGGCCAGTCCGTCATCGCGGAGAACTCGGAGGCCTTGGCAAAAACCTTGAGCCAGCTTGCCCCCTATCTCAAACGCCTTGCAATTGAGTAGATTGCCGGGCGTTTGCACCTGTTCGAGAAGCCGACCCGCCATTCATGGATTCACAATCGGAACGAAAACTGCGCGAACTCAGGCTGAACTTGGCCGAGATTTGTCTCGAGGGCCGATTGGAACGCTTGTCGGCCTTGTGCTGCAATCCCTCGGGCGATGCGATCGCCACGATGATCAATTCCGGCGTGCGCCACCTGGCGCTGGCCAAACACGAACAAGCCGTCGCGGAACGCTGTCATCGCGTCCTGAGCGTCGAGTACGACGTTACCCGGAAAGTCGGCGCCTATCTCGGCCTCAGCCTGTTCAGCTTTCCTCAATCCATCGAGCGTGCCTTCGATATCGTCGATGTGCCGACCCCGTTGCTTGGCACGGTAACAAAAGTCCTGTTGTCGTTGCCCATCTTCTTCACGCGTGACGGCATGCGCCGGCGCGCCCTGGCGCACCTCGAAGCCACGACCCAGGAAATTCACAAGGCCGCGTCGGTGATCGACGAGCCGGATTTTCGCCAAGCCCTGCTTGGCGGTTTCATCGAAGGCTTCACCATCACGTCGGTCTACGGCGAGGATGTGTCCTTGCGCGGCCTCGCGCAGCACCGCGCCGGTCTCATCCGCATGTATCTCGATAGCCACGGCTTGGCGCGCGATGTCGAGCCCATGCCACGCAGCCCTCAAGACACGACGGTGCGCTTGGGCGTGCTTTGCCCCGGGGCCGGAAGCGAAACCGCGGCGACGCGCGGGCATTTGCTGGGGCTGGACCGGAGCGTCTTCAATATTGTTGCTTTGGTGCCCGATGAGGCCGCCTCCGGCATCAGTGCGGCATTCGCGGATGTCGCCGATGATTTCCTGGCCTTGCCCGTGGCGGATATCGCGCGTTGCGCCGAGATCATCGCGGCCGAGAACTTCGATATCTTGCTGGCGGGCGCAAATCTGACGAATTCGTGCCGATTTCCCTGGACATTGCTCATGGCGCAGCGGCTGGCGCGCCTGCAAGTGGCGATGCACAGTTGCCCATTGACCACGGGCTTTCCGACGATCGACGCATTTATCAACGGCGAACTCAACGAACCCGAAGATGCGCAAGACGACTATAGTGAGGAGCTATTGCTTGTTCCCGGATCGTCGAATCACTATGCGTTTATTGGCGCCCCGCCGGCGCCAACCGCGATCACGCGAGAGCAGTTGGGCGTGCCGGATTCGGCCCTGTTGCTCGCCTCGGGCACGAATTACTTCAAGATCGGACCGGAGCTCATCGATGCCTGGGCGCGGATCATGGCCACGACGCCCGATTCACATCTCGTCTTATATCCGTTCAATCCCAACTGGACGACGCACTATCCGTTCAGGGACGGCTTCTTGCGCTTTATCCAGTCGCGCTTTGCCGAACATGATGTCGCCGTCGAACGCCTGCATGTGATCGAGGCCCAGCGCGACCGGGGCCCGATCCACGCCATCCTAAAACTCGCGGATCTCTATCTCGACAGTTTCCCGTACTCGGGCGCGGTGTCGCTGACCGATCCCATCGCGATGGGTTGTCCCGTGGTGGTTCGCGAGGGTCACACGGCGCGATGTCGGCAAAGTGCCGCGATGCTGCAAGAATTGGGCCTCGAGGTGTTGGTGACACAGTCGACCGACGATTACGTGACTTTGGCTTCGCGTCTGCTCCAGGACCACGGCTTGCGGCGGGAGATGGCCGAGGCCATGGCGGACATCGGCGGGCAAAGCCGCATGGTGTCGGGCTCGGCCATCGGGCATCACGTGGGCGACGCCCTGTTGAAGGCGCTCAAGCGCAAACTCAACATCGCCGTGATTTAGGAACTTGAGAGCTTGAAGTGCGGCGACTGTTGCGCGGCGACAAGCGCGGCTTCGAGCCGCGCGATATGATCGTTGCGGATCGCCTCGCTCAAACGAAGCTGCGCGATCCGCTGTTCCTGCCCCGCGTGGAGCCGCCCGATGTTGATGATGGCTTTGGCTATGCCGTCGCTGGCACATGCGATGAAATTCAGCCGCGGCCATTCCGGCGGCTCGAACCCGCTCAAGTAGTCAATGCGATGCAAGGCGCGAATGCGATGAGTGTTGTCGTCGCGCCAATGCGCGCCAACGACCGTCAGGCCGAGGGCGCTCAACTGCGCGGCGATCGCGGCAATGCGGGACGTTGGCATGTCATGAAACGCGCAGTTGACCTTGACCACGCCCGGCTTGATGCGCGTCACACGCGCGGCATCGCCGTCGGACCAATGCGGCCCCTCGGCCGAGAGCACGGCCGCACCAGCGAAATCCTCATTTGCGAGAACCTCTGCAGGAACCTGGGATAAATCGACCGGCCGCGCGGAGCGAAAATCCGGCGTCGTCGCAACCCGCCACCCGGCGGCGGCGTATTGCTGCATCTGCGCTGCGCCGCTGGCCGAGCAAAACACTGCCATGGCCGGGGCTTGCGTGAAGATAATCGGGATGTCGTCGCTCACGAACTCACACGCCTGTCGAAGACGTGCTGATCGTAGAGAAGCGATACGCTTTGGGAAAGAGTCGATTGGCGCCCGTGCGCCGATCTTGGCTAGGGTCCGGACGACGCGAGTTTTTGAAGCTCATGGGCAATGGGCTTCACGACGGGGCCCCAATCGCGCGGGGGGCCCTGGCGGAACAACCGCACGGTCGGGTACCACGGACTATCGCTGCGCAGATGCAGCCAACGCCAGTCATTACCGCGGCCCAGCATGACCCATGTCTTCTGGCCGAGGGCCCCCGAGAGATGCGCCATGGCGGTATCCACGGTAATCACGAGATCCAGGGCCTTGACGACAGCCGCCGTGGACGAGAACCCCGCCACCAGCGGCCCTAATTCATGCACGGTCACGCCGGTGGGCAAAGCTCTGATCTCCGGCAATTCCTGCTCGACTTGTAGGCTGTAAAACGTCACGCCGGGGACGCGCAGGATCGGTTCCAAAACCGCCAACGGGATCGAACGGAACCGATCATTCTCATGGCGTGGATTTCCGCGCCACACGAGACCCACCTTGAGTCCCGGACTCGGCGGTAATCCGACACGGGTTGCCGGCGTGACGGAAAGATAGGGAACCTCTCCGGGAATGGTTTCCAGCGTCGTGCCGAGGATCAAGGGCAAACTCATGATCGGCAGGGAGAAGTCAGCGACCGGTAACGGCGATCCAAGCGCGACCGTCGCGCTGACGCCCGGAACAGTGGCCAGCAATTCCTCGAGACCCGGATGACACTGAATCACAACGCGGGCGCCGCGTGCGGCAAGCTGCTTCGCAAAGCGAGCAAAATGAATGACATCGCCGATCCCTTGCTCGGCCATCAAAATCAGCGTCTTGCCGGAGAGAGATTCGCCGGCCCATCGCGGCAATGACGTATTGGGTCCGCTCTGTCCCGGGCGACGAAAACGCCACTCATAGAGTTGGAACCCTTGAGGCAAGTCGCCCCGCACAAGGCGTACATTGGCGAGATTCCAATGCGCTTCGACGCTCTCGGGGTCCAAGGCGATCGCTTTCTCAAGCCACTTGATCGCGGAGTCGAAGTGTCCCCATGTGCGGTAGATCACGGCGACATTGATGAAGGGGCGCGGATCGCTTGGGTTGATCAACCCAGCCCAATGAAACCAACGTTCAGCCTCGGGCAAGCGATCTTGGCGGAATAGCGCGATCGCACGTTGAAAAATGGCTTCGAACTGGCCCGTGCCGCTGGCGGCGGCATGAAGCAGGCGCTCGGCGGTGCCGTAGTCGCCTTTGAGACGCTTGAGCACGCCGAGGTCGAAGAGGGCCGGCGGATGGGAGGGATCGAGCCGCAGCGCCCCCTGCAGGGCCAACATCGCTTGGTCGGTTTGACCTTGCAGGCGCAGCGCCGTGGCGAGGCCATGGTAAAGATCGGGGTCGGCGGGATCGCGGCGTGCGGCGCGCTCGAAGAACGACAAAGCCGCCGCTGCGTTATTTTGATGGATCATGATCGCGCCCGCTTGGCGCAGGGCCAGGACATGGTCCGGATCGTTCGCCAGAATACCTTGGTAGAGGGTCAGGGCCTTGGCGATCTGCCCCGCCGCCAGAGCCGTTTCGGCATCTTCCATGAGCCCAGCGATGATATCGGACGAGTTTTCAGTCATGATGCCGGTGGCCCGTGTCTCTTACCCTCGCGCGTCACGCGACTATTGTAAAGATTTCCGATTTGGGCTCGATAACTGGACATGAACGACTTAACACCCACCCAAGCTTCGGACATCGCGGCGCAACTTTTACAAGTCCAGGACTTGCTCGAAAAGGGCGAGCCGGCACGGGCCCGGGACATCTGTGTTCGCGCCGTCGCGCTCGCACCCGAGAATGTGCGGGCGATATTCGCGCTGGGTGTCGCCCTGCACGCCAACCGCCAAGCCGGTGACGCCGCCGCGGTTTTTCTGAAAGCGTCGCGGATGGACCCAGCCTGGCTCGCCCCGCGCCTGATGCTGGCGAAGTGTTTCGAGGCCCAGGGCAAGACCAAAGATGCCCTGAGCGTATTGCGCCAAACGGCCGAGGCATTTCCTGACGCATCTGAGCTTTGGCTTCTTCGCGGGAGTGTAGAGCGCAAATCCGGCGACGACGTCGCCGCCGAGACCAGCTTTCGGCGCTATTGCGCCCTTAAGCCGAACGACCCCGACGGGCTGAATAACCTCGCCGTGACGGTGCGCGCCCAAGGTCGTGTCACAGAGGCCGTTGCGATCTATCGACAAGCGCTCGCCGCGGCACCGACATCAAGTTTACTCCATGCCAACCTCGGCAATGCGCTGGATGTGCTTGGCGACACGACAGGCGCGCGCGCTCATTTGCGGGCCGCGCTCGCGAATGAGCCCGATTCAATCGACGCGCGCTATAACCTCGGCGCTCATTTGATTCGCGAGGAGGATACGGCCGAGGGTGTCGCGTTGCTCAAGCCGTTGGTCGGCTCATGCCCCGAGCGCTGGGACATTTGGACGAATCTCGGCGTCGGCTTGCTGGCCCTGGGTCAGTTTGAAGCCGCGGAGGCCGCCTATCGCGCCGCTTTGCGCTTAAAGCCGGGCGCGCCGGAAACGCACTACGATCTCGCATGGCTGCTGCTGTTGAGCGGTCGCTGGCGCGAAGGCTGGGCCGAGTATGAATGGCGTTGGCAACTGCCTAACTTCAGTTCGCGCCGGCCCGAGACCCAGGCCCCCCTTTGGACGGGGGAGCAACGAGCCGGCGAGACCATCCTTTTGGTCGCCGAGCAAGGCTTGGGGGATGCCATTCAATGCGTTCGCTTCGCGCGGTTGATTCGCGAGCGTTGCGCCAAAGTCGTTCTGTCATGTCCTGCGCCCCTCATCTCACTCCTCACGGGCACGGCGGGATTGGACGAACTGGTGCCTTTTGGCGATAAGTTGCCAGCGCATCACGCCTATTGCCCATTGCTGAGTTTGCCACGCATTTTCGATATAACCCCTGAAACGGTCCCTGATGAAGCGGGCTATCTCAAGCCGCGGGGAGCCATTCCCCCGCATCTTCAATTGCCACCCGCGAAGCGAAAACGGATTGGTTTCGTTTGGGCCGGTTCGGCGGACAATAAGATCGACAAGCGGCGCTCCTGCGCTGTCGAACACTTCGTCGAGCTGATGAAAACCGTCGAGGCGGATTTCGTCAGTCTCCAGATCGGCCCGCGCGCGGCGGAGGTCGAAGGTCAAGACGCGCCACGTCTGATTCTCAATACCAACGGCCTAACCCACGATCTTAACGAGACCGCGCATGTCATAAGGCAACTGGATCTGGTTATTGGCGTCGATACGGCGGTCATGCACTTGGCCGGGGCCCTGGGACGGCCGGGATGGATTCTCCTGCCCTTCAGCCCCGATTACCGGTGGCTCTTGGCGCGCGAAGATACGCCCTGGTACGGCTCAATCCGCCTTTTTCGCCAAGGCGTTAACGGAGATTGGCCGGGTGTTTTTAGTCGCGTCAATTCCGCATTAACCAATTGGTTACGGCGATCAGATTAGGTGGCTGGCTTGGACCCGGCTGTCGCCCGTGATATGCACTGCCCTCACGGAACGGTTGCCACCCCTTCCGCCCTGCGCACTTGAAAGGTGCGCGTCTTGGGAAGAACCCCCAGAGGAGGCCATTCGTGGTTGGTGTTCTACAAGCGTACCGCACCGGTGCCAGCCCTTTCGGGACCGTCGGCAACCAGTCGAGCATCTTGTTCGACAACATTCGCGCGAACGCGGGCAAGCGTTTCCAAGACGAAAAGACCGTCATCGATAGCGCCGCCGAAGAGAACTCGAAAGCCATCGACGCGCAGAACGAACGCTATATTTCGGTCAAGGCCCAAATCAACAACGCCAATATCGCGGTCGAGAACGGGCAAGAGAGCATCGCGACCATCCGGACCACGTTGCTTGAGATTCGCACGCCCGTGGCTCTGGCCGCGGAGGACGGCGAAGACCCTGAATTCCGCGCCGGCGAGTTCGATACCAAGTTGAACTTCATCAACAACGAGGCCGATACCGGCGGACCCGCGTTCAATCTGGTCGGCAACATCAATCGTGTTGATTTCACGCCCAATTCCATCGAGTACCGCAATAATTTAGGCGCGGGATCAACCACGTTGACGGGCACCTACGCCGGCAGCGACTACCGCATTCGCGCCGCCGACGGCAGCTATTGGATTCCGGAACTGGGTACGGACAGCATCACACATCGCTCGACGCTCCAGGGTGTCGTTCAAAAGACGACCCTGAGCGATGGCACGGAAGTCGAGAAAACGGCATCGACGCGCAACGCCCTGAATATCGTGAGCTATAACGAGACCACCAAGGAAGTGACATTCGAGGTCACGTTCGACCCAGGCCTCCCGCCGGAGACAGTCACCGGCACGCTGGAGCGGCATGGCCTGGGCTTGATGCCGGCATGGTTTTACGAGGGCCTTGAGACTCAGGGCGGGCGGCAACGCGCCTTCGCTGACATCGAAAAAGCCGAAGTGGAATTGACATCGGCCGAGGCCAGATTGGCGTTGGCGGCGGCCGCGGTGAAGAAAGATTCGCAAAAAGTCGATCAAGCCCTGGACTCCTTGACGCAAGACAAGGTCAAGGTACTCAACACCCAGCTCACGCAGACCCAAGAACTGCAGATCAAGACCGCCCAGCAGGTTCAAGCCATGTTCTACAACCTGCAAACGCTGTCTTCGCAGCAGCAGAACTACATTCAGGCCTTTGCGGGCTTTGTGCGCAGTCCGTTCTTCCAGATCAATATTCGCGCTTAACCAGGAAATTGCTGCCGTCCTTACTCGGCAATTGTTGCCGACATCGTCCGCACGGGCCGGCCTTCGTCGCGGCACGCGCTACAAACAATAAATTAAATCAATCGCTTACGTGGCCTCCTCGATTTGGCCCGACACTTGCATCGCTGCTGTTGGCTTGGTGTGTCCAGGCTGATCAGCACGTGGGAGCGAGTGATGGAATTTGCTGCGGTCAATACTCAGAAGTCGGCGGCCAAGACGGTTGCGATTACCCTGACCAACGAGGAATCGAAAAACCCGGCTAATGCCTTTTCGGCCCTGCTCAACCTAACGGGCACGCGCTTCAAGGCCGAACACGGCCTCAGCACGGTCGAAGGCCAGTGGCTGCGCGCCCGTCCCCAAACCGATCAGGACCTCGACGCCAAGCCGAAACACGAGCTCGAAGCGAAGCCCAAGGACAAGGCCAGGGACGACAACGCGGCCACCGACGATGCCGACGACGTCAGCGCGCCCGCCAAGGCCAAGGACGAGACCAAAGAGTCCTCTGCCAACGACAATCGCGCCACGCAGGCTACCGGCGAGACGCAACCGACTGAACAGGCCGCCGCCGTTGGCCTCGAAGCGGTGCAGGCTGTCGCAATTCAGTTCCAAATCTTGGTCCAGTTGCCGACCGGCGAGTTGAAGGACATGGGCACCTTCGACCTGCAAACCCTGCTCGCGGCCGCCTCACAAGACGCCTCCTTGGCCGGCGCGCTGGAAGCCGCGTTTTCACAGGCCGCGAATTCCCTCGAGAATGGGCAATCATTGCTCGACGCCCTCGCTCAGACGTCAGCCGGCAATAACGCCTTGACTGGCGCGCAATTGCTCTCTGCGGGCGAAACAACCGTCGAAGGCGCTGATGCCCAAGGCGTCGCCGACCTGTTCAAGCAGATTGCGGCTGTGCTGCACCCGCTCGCGCAACAGACCTCCGAGGCCGGCAAAACCGTTGCCGCCGACAAGCGGCTGACGGCGAATCTCGCCGCGGGCGACGCCCAAGTCGAGATCGACATCGCGGCGCCCGAAGCCGCAAAGCAGTCGGCCGAGCTTTCCCGCATTTTGGGCGATGACAACAAGATCCGCATTCAAGTCGTGGTGGCTGGACGCCAAGTGGCCGACTTGCCCTTCGAATGGGGCCAGTTCAACCGCTACGTTGGATACAACCCCGAGGCCATGCGCAATGCCGCCGTGGCCAACGGCATGCAAGGCGTGAATTCACAGGCTGCCAACGCCCAGGGCGAGGCCACGCTCACGCAACCGATGCCTTTCTCGACGGCGCCTGCGGCGTCCACTGCGGCGCCGACACAGTCCGCCGTCCCGGGTGGCGGCGCGCCACGCGCCGAACCGGCCCCGGTTCGCGGCGCCGAAGCGCCGGCGCAGCAGTCGTCAAATTCCGGCTCGAACAACACGCAGAATCAGTCGACATCGTTTGCCAATACGCTGAACCAATCTTCGTCAAACGCCGCCACCGGCCAGGCCAGCGGTGCGGAGCGCACCGCGCAAACGCCGCAACAGGTCATCGAGCAAATCAAGGTTAACATCACGCGCGCGGCCAAGGCTGGCCTAGACCGGGTCACGATCCAACTGCGCCCTGAAGAGTTGGGCCGCATCGAAATCAAACTCGAGATGTCGCAGGACGGCAAAGTTCGCGCGGCGATCACGGCGGACAATCCCGCCACGCTCGAGCTATTGCAGCGCGAAGCGCGCGGACTGGAGCGTGCGCTCCTGGATGCGGGCCTGCGGGCGGATGCCAGCAACCTGGAATTCAATCTGCGCGGTGAGGGCCAGGATCGCCTGAGCGAAAACAGCGACTCGCGCGGGCAGCGCGGACAGGGCCAGGGCGGATCACGCGGTCAGGCCGAAGCCGAAGCGCTTGATGAAGAAACCTACGACTACACCTTGGCCGCGCGCATGCGCGGCGGCGTGGATACCTACGCTTAATCGCCAAACAAAAAGCGCTCACGACAACCAAGAAAGACAACGGCCATGGATATCACCGCACTGACGGGCTCGAGCGGGACCGACGTTCTCAGCAAGTCCGATGCCTCGCGCAATAAACTGGCGAAGGATCTGGACTCGTTTCTGATGCTGTTGACCTCTCAGCTCAAGAATCAGGACCCGCTGTCGCCCATGGACTCGACCGAGTTCACCAACCAATTGGTGCAATTCGCGCAGGTGGAGCAGTCGATCAATTCCAACGAAAGTCTGACCAGTCTCATCAGCCTGTCGCAACAAAACATCGTGACCAATTCGGTCAATTACATCGGCAAGACGGTCGAGGCCAACAGCAAGCAGGTTCCGCTCCAGAACGGTCAAGCCAAACTGGGCTACGGCGTGACCGCGGACGCGCACTCGGTCACCATCATCATCCGCGATGCCGCCGGCAAGATCGTCCATACGGAACAGGGCGAGAAGAAGGCGGGCGTCCACCCGCTGACATGGAACGGCAAAGACGGCAGCGGCAAGCAGTTGCCCGATGGCGCCTACAGCGTGGAAGTCACGGCCATCACCAAGGACAACGAGCCGATCGAGACCTATTCGACGGCCTTCGGCAAGGTCACGGGCGTCACCACGAAGGACGGCCAAACGCTGCTGGTCATGGATAAGTTGGGCGTCGGGCTGGATAAGATCTTGTCGATCACGGCTTAGCCCGCAAACGGCGAGAAGTTGAGACTGAAACATTAGCGAGAAATTAACCCCCACCGCGCCACTCTTGAGGGTGGAGCCGACTCAAACGGAACCGGGTGAAAAGCCGAAAGGCCTTACCCCCGGCGCGGCGAACTAAAGGAGACCTACGATGTCGTTATTCGGTGCGTTGTTTTCAGGCGTTTCGGGCTTGCAGTCGCAGTCCAGCGCCATGGGCGCCATCGCCGACAACGTGACCAACGTCAACACCATCGGCTACAAGGGCACGAAGGTGAATTTCAAGACGTTGATCACCGCGCAGGTTTCGCTCACGCAATATTCACCGGGCGGCGTGCAGTCCTCGCCGCGCCAGCAGGTCGACTTGCAAGGCTTGCTGCAGGCCACGACGTCGGCCACCGACATCGCCATTTCCGGCAGCGGCTTCTTTGTCACCAACGAAGCCTCCGATCCCGCGACCGGCGATCTGTACACCTTCACGCGCGCGGGCTCGTTCAAGGTCGACAAGGAAGGCTTCCTCCAGAACGTCGGGGGCGCCTACATGCAAGGCTGGCCGTTGACCTTCTTCGACGGCACCTTGGGCGCCAACCAAGTGAAGGTCGGCACCAACACCTTCATGAAGGCTTACGTCAACGACCAGGGCGATCGCGTCCTGATCAACGACAACGTCATCGACAACCGCAACCTGCGGCCGCTGAACCTGCAGACGATCGGCGGCACCGCCTCGCCCACCACGACGATCTCCATCGGCGCAAACCTGCCGGCGGAAGCGCTTGTCGGTGGCCAGGAACGCGTCAACTCGCTGATGTTCGACAGCTTGGGCAACCCGCATAACCTGACTTACATCTACACGAAGACCGGGCCCAATGCGTGGCGCACGTCTTTGGAGCAACCCGCCCAGTCCGCCGTCATCACGCAAAAGACCCAGAACGGTGAAGTCCACTTCGCGGCCGGCCGTCTTGACTTCCTCGATGAGTTCACCGCGCCGATTTCAGGCACGATCGACATCAACGCCAACGGTTCGGCCTTCACGGTCAACATCGGCGTCGGCGCCGACGACGGCACCAGCCAGGTCGACACCACGGGCCGCGTCCTGAGCCAGATTCTCGACCAGCTCGCGACGACGATCAACAACAACCTCGTTTCAACCTTCGGCGCCGCGCCGACGCCTCCGGGCAACTGGGCGCGCCGCATCCCCGGCGAGAACGGCATCACCTTCGACCAGGCCTCCGAAACCCAGTCTATGACCTTCTCGGCCAACGTCGTGGACTCGGCGACGGCGCCCAAGCAAATGATCTTCCAGGGCGGTGCCATCAATCCCACGACGGGGACTCCCCCGGTGTTCACGATCCCCGCGCTCGATGCGACCTACGGCTGGTACACGCTGAACGATCCCAATGTCGGCGGGCCCGCCCGCAACGCCCCGTCCATCGAGTTTTCGGGCAACGGGACACCCAACGAGTTCTTCAACCGCACCTCGGCCCAGGCACCTTCGCCACAGCACACCGTCGAGATCATCTGGGCCAATGGCGCCGAGAACATGGTCTCGGGCAACACCAAGAGCCCGCCGATTCAGGTTTTCTTCGGCAACTACAACACGCCGGACGGCATCACGCAGCTCTCGGGCAACTTCCAGCTCAACTACCTGCAACAGAACGGCGCCAAGTTCGGCAACTTTGCCGGCGTGTCGATCGGCTCGGAAGGCGTCGTGACGGCGTTGTTCGACAACGGCGTGACGCGCCCCGTGTTCATGATCCCGGTGGCGACCTTTACCAATCCCAATGGACTGTCCAATCTGTCGGGCAACGTCTGGATCGCGACCGACTTCTCGGGCAACCCGACCTTGCGCGAAGCCGGTGATGCCGGCGCCGGCCAGATCAACGCCGCCGCCTTGGAAGCCTCCACGGTCGACTTGGGCGAAGAATTCACCCGCATGATCACCACGCAACGCGCCTACTCATCGGCGGCCAAGGTGATCACGACCTCCGATGAAATGCTCGACGAACTGCTGCGAATTAAGCGCTAAGCGCTGACCCGATAGAGGACTGATAAAAAACAAAACCCCGGCTCGGCGAGCCGGGGTTTTGAATTTGCGGCGCTCGCGCCTCAGAGAAAATCGAGCCCCAAATCAAGGCACGGCGCGGAGTGCGTGATCCATCCCACCGAAATCAAGTCGACGCCCGCCTCGGCGATCGCCGAAGCCGTCGCTTTGGTCACCGAGCCCGAGGCCTCGGTGACGGCGCGACCAGCCACCAGCGCCACGGCCGCCTTGAGCTGCGCCGGACTCATATTATCGAGCAAGATGACGTCGGGACCGGCGGCGACCGCCTCATGTAACTGCGCAAGCGTGTCAACCTCAACCTCGATCTTGACCATGTGGCCCACCGCTGCCTTGGCGGCCGCGATAGCCTGCGCCACGCCGCCCACGGCCGCAATGTGATTGTCCTTGATCAGCACCGCATCATAGAGGCCGAAGCGGTGGTTCACGCCGCCGCCGCAACGCACGGCGTATTTCTCGAGCGCACGCAGGCCGGGCGTTGTTTTTCGCGTGCAGCAGATCTTGGCCTTGGTATGGGCCACGGCCGCCACAATCTCGGCCGTGGCCGTGGCGATCCCGGATAAATGCCCGAGAAAATTCAGCGCCACGCGTTCGGCCGTGAGAATCGCGCGCGTGGGCCCGCTGATTTCCGCGAGCACCGCGCCGGCGCCGACGGCCGCCGAATCTTGCGTCTTGAGAGTGATCGCGACAGCGCCTTTCCCAACCATCTCGAAAGCACGCGCGGCAACGGGAAGTCCGGCAATCGTTCCGGGTTTGCGCGCGACAATGACGGCGCGCGAACGGGCCTCGATGGGTATGGTCGCGGCGGTCGTGATATCCCCGGCATCGCCCAAGTCCTCGGCCAGCGCGCGCTGGATGGCACCGTCGATCAGGTCTTGGGTCGGCAGCGACGCCACGGCGAATACTCGGCAGATCGGCTAGGCTTGGCCGACTTTCCAGCCGTTCAGCATGCGCTCGACCGAGATTCGCGCACGCACGGCGATCGCCGGGTCGATGTGCACTTCATGCTGTTCGGTTTCGAGCGCCGTCAGAATGTTCGAGAGTTCGATCTTCTTCATGAACGGGCAGAGGTTGCACGGTTTGACGAAATCGAGGTCCGGGAAATCGGCCGCGACGTTGTCGCTCATGGAGCATTCGGTGACCAACACGACCTTGGCCGGACGGTGCTTGGCCACGTAGTCGATCATGCCGGCCGTCGAGCCGGCGTAGTCGGATACGGCGATGACCTCGGGGGAGCATTCCGGATGCGCCAAGACCACGACGCCGGGATTGGTCTCGCGCAGATTGCGGATGTCGGCGGGACTGAATTGCTCATGCACGACGCAACGGCCCTTCCAAGTGATCACTTCGGGCTTCACGATCTTCGCGGTGTTGAGCGCCAGGTATTCGTCGGGCAGCATGATGACGCGGTCGACGCCCAGGCCGTTGACGATCTCCACGGCATTGCCCGAGGTGCAGCAGATATCGGACTCGGCCTTCACGTCGGCCGAGGTGTTGACGTAGGTCACGACCGGCACGCCGGGGTATTTCGCCTTCAGCGCCCGCACGTCGGCGCCGGTGACGGATTCGGCCAGGGTGCACCCGGCTCCCAGGTCAGGGATCAGCACTTTTTTGGCGGGGTTCAGGAGCTTGGCCGTCTCGGCCATGAAGTGCACGCCGGCCATGACGATGATATCGGCTTGGGTCTTGGTCGCCATGCGCGCCAGCGCCAAGGAATCGCCCGTCATGTCGGCGACGCAGTGGAAAATCTCGGGCGTCATATAGTTATGGCCCAGGATCACCGCGTTCTTTTGCTTCTTCAGCCGGTTGATGCGGTCGATGAGCGGCGCGAAGACGGGCCATTCCACCTCGGGAATCACCTTTTTCACCTTGTCGTAAAGGTGCGCGGTCGAACGCTCCACTTCGGATGTAAACCGCAGATCGGCGTGGGGTCGATTGACGACGTTCATGGCCTTGTCACTCCTGAGACCTGCGCCGCAGCGGTGGCGCGATGCGTTTCCCGATGGACCGGGTTGACCCCGGTACGAAGCATGATGTTTTCGTGTCACTTATACTTAAATTGAGCATAAGTGGGCCGCAAAGAAACCACGTCTCGGCAACGTGGCGAACCGAGGCTAGGCGGGAGAAATGCTCAAGTCAAGCACAAGGGGTTTGCTGGCCGAATCGTCAAGCTATTGATTTATTTACTTTTTCTTCTTGGTCGCGGACTTTTTTGCTTGCGGGGCCGACTTCCATTCCGGAATCAACGGCTGGCCCGCGGCAAGCTTGCGGCCGATCTCTTCCGCCGTGGCAACCGCAGCAGCGGCCCGTTCACCCGTGGCCGGATGCGTGGAGCCCCATTGGAATTCGATTTGATCGAAATCGAGCGATGATATGCGCCGAATCGCGTCGGGTGCGGCCTCATGGTCGTAGCCGGCCGCCGCCATGATATACATCCCGACATAGTCGGCCTCTCGTTCCAGCGGCGCGCTGAACATCGAGTTTTGGGTCTGCATCGCAAGGCGCGTCGCGTTGGATTCAACCCGGCCGGTGTCGGGATCGGGCCCGGCGGCGGCATCGAGAAACGCACCCAGCAAGCCGGCGATAATGGCGTTGCGGTTTCCCCCTGCGACATGGTCCAGCGCATTGTGCGCAAGTTCATGGCCGATCACGTAGGCAACCTCGTGATCGTCGCCCAGCAAGCGCAAGAGACCGCGATAGATCACCAGACGCTCGCCGTCGGCATGCGCGTTGGCCTCATTGCGGGAATTATACTCAATGTAGTAGTCGCAGCTCATCACCGGAGCGACGCGGAAATTCAAGGCCTGGACGCCCCGACGAACCCCGACATTCACCTCGCGACCGGCCTTGGCGGCATCGAGCATCGCGCCGGCCAAAGCGCCGCCGCTGCGCCGGCCGGGCTCGAGCGGCTTATCGTCAAACATCGTCAAAATGTCGCCGTAACGGGGGCCATCGACTCCCTCGGCCCGTTCCACCGACCACAACACGCCATATTCGCCGTTCTCAAGGCCCCTGACGCCAAAGGGAATCGTTGGCCGCACGCGGTCCCCGCAAATGTCGGCGCCCCCGATCAAGATGCGATTTCCGATGGCGTAAATCCGCGTCTCGGGGTCGGCGGAGACGCGCTCGCCCGCCTTGCTCAAGACGTTCATGCCGCGCCGCGCAAAATCTCGCTGGAGTTCCTCTTCTTTGGCGATAGCTTCTTCGGTCGGTTCCGCCATTTTCGTTTGCGGTGTCGCGCAACTCGCCAGAGCAACCAGCGCGATCAGTGTCGATGCGACTGGCGAGACCCCTCGTGTGCTTGCATTTGCCATGTCGATGCCTCCCGCCCCATTTCAATCGGCATGCCGATTTTATCGTAGAATGCGCGTTAAACGCGAGTCGTTGTTTATTTCGATCTGGCCACGCGGGCGGGCAAGCGCACGCCGGGGGCCCGTCGTTCGCGCAGGACTTCCCGCCGGAATCGGAACAGTTCCGCCGGCCGGCCGCCGGTCTGCGCGGAGACGTGACCGGTGGGCTCGACCAAGCCTTCATGGGCGACAAGACGGCGAAAGTTCTGCTTGTGCAGCCGCGCGCCGGCCAAGGCTTCGACGGCCCGTTGAAGCTGAAACAGCGTGAAACTGGGTGGCATAAGCTCGAAAATCACGGGGCGATATTTGATCTTGCCCCGCAGCCGGCCCATCGCCGTGGCGAGAATTCGTCGGTGATCGCTTACCAAGGGCGTGCCCATGGCAGCCATGACGGCGTCGACTTTCGCCGAGGGCTTTGCGTGGCCGTCGATGGCGGCCTCCTGGACCAATCCTGCCTCGTAGAGTAGCTCATAGCGCTCAAGGACGCGCTCGTTGTCCCAAGCCGCGCCGCCCTGACCGAAGGTGGTTTCAAAACGGTCCTGGCGGCGTTGGCGATCGGCGCGACCGGGGGCGGATTCGATCCAGGATTGGAGCGCCGGCTTGATGGCTCCGGCGATCAGCGCTGGCGGACCGGAACGCCAATCCTCCCAGGGAAAGTGACGATACCAATCGCTCCAATCTGACTCTCGGGCGTTCTTCACGTCGGTTTGGCGCACCAGCGCCAGATAGCCCACCGAAATGGGCCGCGGCCCCCCCTCGCGCTCCTGGGGGTCGCGAAAGCGGTCGCCGAACGTATAGAGTTGTTCGACGTAGCCCAGGGGGAGTTCGGTTTGCTCCTCGACCCAGCGCCGCAAACCTTCCTCGAGGGTCCGGTGACCTTGGGGATCAAAGGGTCCGCACGGGAGGCCTATTCCCGAGCTGCGATCGCGAAGTTTTGCCTCATTCTTGAGCAGTAGGACTTTGGGGGCCTCGTCGTTGACTGCCGTCAGCACGGCACTCATCTCGATGATGACGGCCGACGGCGCCGTAAGTCTCTGCTGTGGATGTGTTTTTGCCATATATCGCCCTCACGCATCGCCGTGCGGATCGCGCCAAGAGTGATTGTTACGGCATCCCGCGCCGCCGGGCAATTTTTGCCCACTATTAACGGCTTCTTCACCACGGACCGATAGCGTCCGCACGCAAGAGGTGAGGAAGCGTTGGGCGGACTCCGCAAGCGGCCTTCGGCCGGTTGTGGGCGCATCAGCGCACTGACGAGAGGACACCGCGTTGAACCCGTTTTTTCAGCAGCTTCGCAATCTCGGCCCCGCGAAACTGGCCGCCATGGGCGGCATCGCGTTCGGCCTGATCGCCTTCATCATCTTCTTCGCCACGCGTTTCTCGGCCCCGCCGATGGAACTGCTCTACGGCGAGCTCTCGGCCACCGACTCGCGCGAGATCATCCAGCAACTGGAAAAAACCGGCGTGCCGTTCCGCACCGAGGAGAACGGCACGCAGATCATGGTGGCGTCGGATCAAGTCACCAACATCCGCATGCAGATGGCCGAACAGGGTCTGCCCTCCGGCGGATCCGTGGGTTACGAGCTGTTCGATACCATGGACGCGCTGGGCACAACCAATTTCGTCCAGAACGTGAACTTGGTCCGCGCGCTCGAGGGCGAACTTTCGCGCACCATCAAGGCCATCGAGGGCGTGCAGAACGCCCGGGTGCACCTGGTGATGCCGCAGCGCGAAATGTTCAGCCGCGAGATGCAAGAGCCGACGGCGTCGGTCTATATCAAAATGAAAACCGGGCGTTTGGGCGAGAACCAGGTGTCCGCCGTGCAGCACCTGATCGCGGCGGCCGTGCCGAAACTGCGGCCGTCCAACATCTCAATCGTCGATGAGCGCGGCACGCTGCTCTCGCGTTCGTTCGAGAACGACGATCAGATGGTCGTCGCCGCCCAGGACGAGGCCCGCACCAAGCTCGAGCGCAAGCTGTCGCAATCGATCACGGCCCTGGTCGAAAGCTCGCTGGGCCCGGGCAAGGTTCGCGCCGAAGTTCGCGCCGAAATGGATTTCGACAAGGAAGTGACCAACGAGGAAATCTACAACCCCGACCAGGCCGTGCCGCGCTCGACCGTCGCCGTTTCCGAGAACAACTCCTCGCTCGAGTCCGATCAGGAAAACGTGACCGTCGCGCAAAACCTGCCGGATGCGCGGTTGAACAACCAGGGCGGTCCGCGCTCGCAGACCAACGAGAACCGCACCGAGGAAACCACCAATTTTGAAATCTCCAAGACCACCAAGAACAAGGTGCGCGACCAAGGCACCTTGAAACGCCTCTCGGTCGCGGTGTTGGTGGACGGCAACTACACCACCGCCGAGGACGGCACCAAGACCTACGCCCCGCTCGAGCAAGAGACCATGGACAAGATCGAGTCCCTGGTGCGCTCGGCCATCGGCTTCGACGCCAATCGCGGCGATCAGGTTGAAGTCATCAACATGCCCTTCACCGGCTTCGAGGATCTCGCCGACGGCGAAGAGGAGTTCATGATCCTTGGCTTCAACAAAGAAGAAGTCATGCGCATGGCCGAGGGCCTCGGCGTGGCCTTCGTGGCCGTGCTGGTGATCGTGCTGGTGGTGCGCCCGTTGGTGAGCAAAGCCTTCGAATCCATGCCCTCGGGCGAGGACCAGTTGATGACCACCGAAGGCGTGGCTCAATTGACGGGCCCCGGCGGCGTGCCCATGCCCATGCCCGGGGCCGCCGAGGAAGAGGAGGACTTGGACGAGTTGATCGACATCGACAAGGTCGAGGGCCGCGTGAAGGCATCCTCGGTTCGCAAGATCAACGACATCGTCGACAAGCATCCCGAAGAAGCCTTGGCCATTGTCAGGACATGGCTGTACCAGGAAAGCTGAGACCGGCCGCGGCCTCTTTGAGCGTAGGGCCGCGACCGCGACTCGCGTATAATGTTGCCTCCTGACGGCGCACAACGCTTTCAGGAGTAGAGATCGCCAGGGAGAACGTCGTGGCGCGCGTGAAAGAGGATTATCGCAGTCTTACCGGCCCCCAGAAGGCCAGCATCATGCTGCTCTCGTTGGGTGAAGAGCAGTCCGGGAAGCTGTTTGCCATGATGGAAGACGACGAGATCAAGGAAGTCTCGCAGATCATGGCCAACCTCGGCACCGTCGGCGCCAACATCGTGGAGCGTTTGTTCGTCGACTTCGCCGATGCGCTGTCGAATACCGGCTCCTTGGTTGGTTCTTACGAGTCCACCGAACGCTTGCTGATGAAGAGCCTCGGCAAGGACCGCGTCTCGCTCATCATGGAAGAAATTCGCGGCCCCGCGGGCCGCACCATGTGGGACAAGCTGGGCAACGTGCACGAACAGGTGCTGGCCAACTATTTGAAGAACGAATATCCGCAAACCGTCGCCGTGGTGCTGTCCAAGATCAAACCCGATCACGCCGCGCGAGTCCTCGCATTGCTGCCCGAGGGTTTCGCCATGGAAGTGGTCATGCGCATGCTGCATATGGAAGCGGTGCAGAAGGAAGTGCTGGAAAGCATCGAGAAGACCTTGCGCACGGAATTCATGTCGAACCTCGCGCGCACGGCGCGCCGCGACGCGCACGAGATGATGGCCGAGATCTTCAACAACCTCGACCGCTCGACGGAATCGCGCTTCATCACGGCGTTGGAAGAACGCAATCGCGAGTCGGCCGAGAAGATCAAGCAATTGATGTTCACCTTCGAGGACTTGATCCGTCTGGATTCGGCGGGCGTGCAGGTGCTGCTGCGCCAAGCCGACAAGCAGAAACTCACGCTGTCACTCAAGGGCGCGTCGGATGCGATCAAGGAACTCTTCATGCAGAACATGTCGGGCCGCGCGGGCAAGATGCTGAAGGAAGACATGGACGCGCTGGGCCCCGTGCGCCTGCGCGACGTCGAGGAGGCCCAGACCGCGCTTGTCACGCTCGCAAAAGAATTGGCCAACTCGGGCCAAATCACCATCTCGGAAGGCAAGGAGGAAGACGAGCTGGTCTATTAACGACCCCGCTCGACGCACCCCGTCATGCCCGCAGCCCGCCCCGCCAACAAACGTTTCCTGTTCGAACGGTCCTTCGACGATCCGCGCAAGCTCTATTTGCCCGGCGAGAAGCGCAAGTCGGAACTGGAAGCCGAACGCAAGGCCCAGGAACTGGCTGCTGCGCGTGCCGCCGAAATGGCCGCCAAAGCCCCGCCGGTCGAAGCTGCCCCGCAAGCCCCGGCGCCCAAGGAACCCGAAGCGATTTACACGCAAGCCCAATTGGATGCGGCGCGCGAAGAGGGCTACGTCGCCGGCCATACGGCAGCCTTGGAAGAGGCCGAAACCGCGCGCGAACACTACGTTGCCGACGCCATCAGCCTGATCGCTCAAGGCTTGAGCAAGCTTGATGAACAACAGCAAGCCACCAACCGCGACATCGGCGAACTCGCGATTCGTGTGTTGTTCGCCGTGGCACGCAAGACGATTCCCGAGACCGCGCACCAATTCGCGCGGGAAAACGTCACGGATTTCGTGAAGAAAGTCCTGCCCGTCGTCTTGGGCGAGCCAAAGTTGCTCATCCGCGTGCATGCGATGATCGTGGAAGACGTTCAGGGGCGATTGGCAGAGGTCTTTACTCGCGCGGGTTTTCAGGGCGGCTACATGGTGGTGGCCGACTACGAACTGCAGCCGGGCGATTGCAAACTAGAATGGAGCGGCGGCGGCGCCGAGCGCAGCGAAGCTCGCATATGGGCCGAGATCGAGCGCACCATGGCCGAAAATTTCGGCGAACTGGACGACTCCGCGCGTGATGACGGCGCGGCAACGACAAGCGACGAGCAGAGAACGCAGGAAGAGACAACGGCTTAAACCAAGCCCGTTGACCATAAGACTGGGGCCGCCGTAGCGATCCGGAAGCGAGGCGGGAGAACGACATGGCAGACGACGACGACAAGAAGAAGAAAGAGGTCAGCGACCTCAATCTTGACGAACTGGCCGACGGCCGCCCGAAGAAAGAAGATTCGGGCGACGACTCCTGGGATGATCCGCCGACGGACATCCCCGACAAGCCGCGCTCGGCGCAAGACCTCGAAGCCGTTTACGACATCCCCGTGCGCGTCTCCGCGGTACTGGGCAAGTCTTCGATGCAAGTGCACGAGCTTCTGAAGCTCGGTCGCGGCGCCGTGGTCGAACTGGATCGCAAGGTCGGCGAAGCGATCGATATCTACGTCAATGACCGCCTCGTCGCGCGCGGCGAAGTGGTGGTCGTGGACGACCGGCTCGGCATCACCATGACTGAAATCATCAAGACACAAGCCAAATAGCTTTGCGTACCCAATTCATGACGTCAGCACCCTGAGAGCCGATGGCCGAGAACCTCGAGATCACGGCGGAGAGTCGCCGCAAGAAATTCGACAGCGCCACCGTGTTCGGGCTGGCGGGCGCGGCGGTGTTCATCGCCTTCGCCGTCGTGCTGGGCGGCAGCGCGTCGGCCTTTATCGACCTGCCCTCGATCTTGATCGTGATCGGCGGGACGCTCGCCGTCACCACGGTTTGCTTTAGTCTGCCCGACATGCTGCGCACGGCCAAAGCGCTGCGCGATACCGTGGTCAGCCGCGAGCGGGATTTCCAGGACGCCGCCTACACCATGCTCGAGTTGGCCGACTACAGCCGGCGCCAGGGCGTGTTGAAACTGCAAGGCGCCCCCCTCCTCCGCTTCGCGCGCGAGCCGTTTCTGTTTCGCGGCATCAAGCTGCTGATCGACGGCACTGCGGAAAAAGACATCGCCGATATCTTGCGTGAAGACATTGCGGCCACGGGCGACGGCCAGGGACGCGCCATCGCGGTGCTGCGCAAGGCCGCCGAGATTGCCCCGGCCATGGGCCTGATCGGCACGCTCATCGGCCTCGTGCAGATGCTGGGTAATTTGGGCGACCCCAAGGTCATCGGCCCATCCATGGCGGTGGCCCTGCTGACGACGTTTTACGGCGCCATCCTCGCCAACATGGTGCTCAATCCCTTGGCGGCGAAACTCGAGCGCAACGCGGCCGAGGAGTCATTGATCCAGCAGCTCTATCTCGCGGGCATCCTGGGCATCGCCCGCAAGGAGCATGTCCGCCGCCTTGAAATCCTGCTCAACAGCATGCTGCCGATCGACGCCAAGGTGCAGTACGTGGACGGCGCCCCCGCGCCCTGACGGCGGCCTAGTACCCGGTTTCCGAAATTCGTGACTCGTGACAACGGCCAGCGTTACGAATTTCGGAAACCAAAGGGTACTAGGAAATATTTGATTCTAGTGCCGCTTTTCGATCAGAAGTTCCTGACGAGGGCAGGAGACGTCCGTTGTAGGAACTTCTGATCGGCGGCACTAGCCTGGGCGTTGACGGCGGGGCTGCAAGACACGATAACATGACGGATCATCGGTTCTGACACCCGCCGCCCGCACCGGGCCGGATTGTCGAGGGATAGTCACAGGATGCGGTTACTGATCATCGGAACCTTGCGCGGCCAAATCGGCGCCGCGACGCGAATCGCGGTCCAGCGCGGGGCGAAGGTTCTGCAGGCCGAATCGATTCCTCAAGGCCTCGAGATCATTCGCAGCGGCCAGGGCGTCGATCTGGTGATGATCGACGTCATCCTCGATATCGCCGAACTGATTTCCTCCATGGCCGCCGAGCGCTTGAACACGCCGGTGGTGGCTTGCGGCATCGAAAACGATTCCCGCGCCGCCGTCGCCGCCATCAAAGCGGGCGCCAAGGAATACCTCCCGCTGCCGCCCGATGCCGAGATGATCGCGGCCGTGCTCGAGGCCGTGGCCGCCGAGGCCGAGACGCTGATTTATCGCGATCCGGCCATGGACCGCGTGATGCAAACCGCCAAGCGCGTGGCGGGCTCGCAGGCCTCGGTGTTGATCACGGGCGAGTCGGGCACGGGCAAGGAGTTGGTCGCGCGCTTCCTGCATCGCAACAGCCCGCGCAAGGACAAAGCCTTCGTCGCCGTCAATTGCGCGGCGATCCCGGGCGAACTCCTGGAATCGGAATTGTTCGGCCATGAGAAAGGCGCCTTCACGGGGGCCATCGCCCGGCGCATCGGCAAATTCGAGGAATCCTCCGGCGGCACGCTGCTGCTGGACGAAATTTCCGAGATGGACCTGAAGCTGCAATCGAAGCTGCTGCGCGCCATTCAAGAGCGCGAAATCGTGCGCATCGGATCCAATGCCGCGGTGAAGATCGACGTGCGCATCCTCGCCACCTCCAACCGCAACATGGAAGAGGTGGTGAAGAAAGGCCAGTTCCGCGAGGATCTGTATTTCCGCCTCAACGTCGTCAAGATCACGATCCCGCCGTTGCGCGAACGCCCACTCGATATCGAACCTTTGGTCACCCACTTCGCGAAGGCCTGTGCCGAGGAGAACGGCGTCGAACCCCGGCCCGTCGCCGCCGCCACAATGGCGGTCTTGAAGGCCCATCGCTGGCCCGGCAACGTGCGCGAGTTGGAAAACGCCATGCACCGCGCCGTGCTCATGGCCAACGGCGTCGAGATCGGTCCCGAGGCGATCGAGTTGGGCGACGGCACCGGCGCCGGCGCGGCCGGCGGCACCCTGGTGGGACGCACCGTGGCCGACGTCGAGCGCGACCTGATCATCGACACGCTCAAGCACACCTTGGGCAACCGCACCCATGCCGCCAAGATTCTCGGCATTTCCATCCGCACCCTGCGCAATAAGCTGAACGCCTACGTTCAGGATGGGCTCAGCGTTCCGCCGCCGGGCGCGGGCGAAGCGGCCTAATTCAACACCACGCCGGCGTTAACCTTCTGGGCGCTCGAATTAACGCCGAAGCCGTGGTTTACGGCATCTCCTAAATCATTGAATCTCATAGCATAAAAGTCGCCTGCACGGTCTTTGTGCGGCCCGGCAAAAATTGCCCATCTCAACCCGTTGTTAACCGGTTGGAGGCCATTCTCGCAGCCAACAAAATCGCCCTGCCGCGCCTGCGGCCTGGGCCAACCACAGCTTTGGCGCGGCGCCGAACACGGCGTCGGCCTGCGACCGGAAGGACCACGATGGCCGAGCCCACCGCCGACGCCGCCAGCGGCACCAACGTCCCCTCGCAAGCGGTGATGCAGTCGCAGGCCGCGGCCGGCAGCGCCACTCCGGCCTTCGACGGCTTCGTCGATCGCGTCATCGACTCGCTCAAGCGCGGCGATCTGGGCTTCGCGCTCGGCATCGTGATGATCCTCGTCGTCCTGATCATGCCGATGCCGCCGTGGCTGCTCGACATCGCGCTCGCCATGTCGTTGGTGCTGTCGGTGCTGATCCTGATGACGGTGGTGTTCATCAAGCGCGCGCTGGAATTCAACTCCTTCCCGGTCGTGCTGCTGATCGCGACCCTGATGCGCTTGGCGCTCAACCTCGCGTCCACGCGCTTGATCCTGGCCGAGGGCCACAAGGGCACCGATGCCGCCGGCAAGGTGATCGAGGCCTTCGGCGGCTTCATCATGGGCGATAACTTCGTCATCGGCGTCATCGTCTTCGCGATCCTGACCTTGGTGAACTTCATGGTCATCACCAAGGGTTCGACCCGCATCGCCGAGGTGACGGCGCGGTTCACCTTGGACGCCATGCCCGGCAAGCAGATGGCCATCGACGCCGACCTGTCGGCGGGCATGATCGACGAGAAAGAAGCCCGCCGCCGCCGCGAGGACATGCAGAAAGAAGCCGACTTCTTCGGCGCCATGGACGGCGCCTCGAAGTTCGTGCGCGGCGACGCCATCGCCGGCATCATCATCACCGCCATCAACGTCGTCGGCGGCATGATCATCGGCATGGTGCAAAACGACTTGCCCTTCAGCGAGGCCGCCGACACCTACACGCGCCTCACCGTCGGCGACGGCTTGATTTCGCAAATCCCGGCCTTGATCGTTTCGACCGCCGCGGGCTTGATGGTCTCCAAGGGCGGCCTCACGGAAGCCACCGACAAGGCCTTGAGCCACCAATTCACGCAGTACCCCAAGGCGCTCGGCATGAGTTCGTTCCTGGCCGTGGCGCTGGCGCTGCTGCCCGGCACACCCGCCCTGCCCTTCCTGATGCTGGCCGCCGTGTCGGGCGGCATGGCCGCGTGGATGACCTGGAAGCACCAGCTCGTCGACATGAAGGAAAAGGAACTGGCGACCGTCAAAGCCAAGCAGGAAGTGCCGGTTCAGGAAGAGCCCATCTCGCAGGCCATGAAGATGGACCAGGTGCGCCTGGAGTTGGGCTACGGCCTGCTCGCCTTGATCAACAACGACAACCGCCGCCTGACCGATCAGATCAAATCCCTGCGCCGCGCGCTCGCCACCGACATGGGCTTCGTCATGCCTGCCGTGCGCATCCAGGACAACATGCAGCTGCCCGCCAACTCCTATGCCGTGTTCATCAAGGAAGTCGAGGCCGGACGCGGCGATCTGCGCCCCAACATGCTGCTGGTCATGGACCCGCGCGGCGAGGAAATCTCGCTGCCGGGCGAACGCACGCGCGAGCCGACCTTCGGTCTGCCGGCGCTGTGGATCGATCCCGCCAACCGCGAAGAAGCGTTGTTCCGCGGCTACACCGTCGTCGACCCGCCCACCGTCATCACCACGCATTTGACCGAGGTCGTGCGCGACAACATGTCGGAGTTGCTGTCCTACGCCGAGACGCAAAAGCTCATCGACGAACTGGACAAGGAACACCAGAAACTGGTCACCGAGATCGTGCCGTCGCAAATCTCCATCGCGGGCATTCAGCGCGTTCTTCAAAATCTGCTCTCCGAGCGCATCTCGGTCCGCGATCTGCCGACCATTTTGGAAGGCGTATCGGAAGCCTGCGCCATCACCCGCAACGTGCTGTTGATTTCCGAGCACGTCCGCGCGCGCCTGTCGCGGCAATTGTCGGACAAGAACATCGACGATCAGGGCGTCATCCCCATCGTCACGCTGTCGCCGGAGTGGGAGCAGGAGTTCTCGGAATCGCTCATGGGCCAGGGCGAAGACCGCCAGCTGTCCATGGCGCCCTCGCGCCTGCAGGAGTTCATCTCGGCCGTGCGCCAGAACTTCGAGCGCTTCGCCATGCAGGGCGAAACGCCGGTGCTGCTGACATCGCCGACCGTGCGGCCCTATGTGCGGTCGATCATCGACCGCTTCCGGCCCATGACGACGGTGATGTCGCAGAACGAAATTCACCCGAAGGCCAAGATTCGCACGGTCGGGCAAATCTGATGACGGGACCACGCCGCAGCCGGGATGCGTTGCGAGCGAAGGACCGCGGACATAAAATTGAGGTTTGGCGAGGCGGCGGTCGCCTCGCCCGGTGGGAATTAGTATGCGCCTGAAGTCCTACAACGCGCCCACCATGGCCGAGGCCATGCGCTTGGTGCGTGAGGAACTGGGAGACGACGCGATCATCGTCTCCACCCAACGCGCCGCCGATGGGCAGGGCGTGCGCATCACGGCTGCGCTCGAGGGTGCCGACGACACCGACGAGGACATCCGCAAGGCGCTCTCGGGCCGCAACACCTCGGCCTTCGGCGAGAAGGTGCAGGAAGCGCTGGAATATCACGGCACGCCGCCGCGCCTGATCGAAAAGCTGGTGGCCGCAGCCACGGCGGTCGAGGTCGGCACGCCGACCATGGCCTGCGCCGCGGCACTTGAAGATCATTTCGATTTCGCGCCCCTACCCGAGCGCAAGTCGCCCCGCCCCTTCATGCTGGTGGGCCCGCCCGGTTCGGGCAAGACCATCACCACCGCGAAGCTCGCCGCCCGCGCGCGGCTGTCGGGCCGCCCCGTGGGCGTCATCACCGCCGACACCATCCGCGCCGGCGCTGTGGAGCAACTGCAAGCCTTCACCGGCATTCTCGAGATCGAACTGCGCCAGGTGCGCGGGGCGGAAAGCCTGGGACCGACCGTCAACGAAATGATGCCGAAATACGATCTGGTGTTCATCGACAGCCCGGGCCTCAATCCCTTCAGCCATCACGACATGGAATATCTGAAAACGCTGGTGAACAGCGCCGACTTGGAGCCGATTTTGGTGCTGGCCGCCGGCGGCGACGCCTCCGAGGCCGCCGACATCGGCGAGGCCTTCGGCGCTTGTGGTGCCACGCGCCTGCTCGCCACCCGATTGGACATGACCCGGCGTTTGGGATCGATCCTCGCCGCCGCCGACGCGGGGCAGTTGATGTTCTGCGAAGTGAGCCTGAATCCGCACGTCGCCACTGGATTATGCGCGGTCAACCCCGTATCCATGGCGCGCATGATTCTGCCGCCGGAAGAGGAGCTGCAACCGCAACCGGAAGAGCCGCCGGCGCCGGTCCAGCTGCGCCCGACGAGCTTGCGCGCGGAAGCGCATAAAAGAGGTCCGTAGCGATGAGCCCTGAATCGACCCTCCCGCCACCGTCGCAACCCCGCTTGGCGGGACGGCCCGCCGTGTCGGCGCGGCGCGGGCGCATCATCGCGGTCGCCTCGGGCAAGGGCGGCGTCGGCAAGACGTTTCTGTCGATCACACTGAGCCATGCCTTCGCGCGGCGCGGCCAACGCACCCTGCTGTTCGACGGCGACTTGGGTCTCGCCAACGTCGACATTCAGTTGGGTCTGATGCCGCGCCATGACTTGGGCAACGTCATCGCCGGGCGCATCGCGCTCAACCAAGCCGCCATGCGCTACGACGCCGGGGGATTCGACGTCATTGCCGGCCGCTCGGGCTCCGGCAGCCTCGCCAACATCCCGCTCTCGCGCCTGCAAATTTTGGGCGAAGACTTGGCCATCCTGGCCGGACGCTATGACCGCATCGTCGTCGACCTGGGCGCGGGTGTGGAAAAATCCGTGCGCCAACTGGCCAAGGCCGCCGACACCATCATCATCGTCACGTCCGACGAGCCGACCTCGCTGACCGACGCCTATGCCTTCATCAAGATCACCACCATGGAGCGCGGCGCAAGCGACATTCGCATCATCGTCAATGCGTCGAACTCCACGCGCGAGGGCGAGCGGACCTATCAGACGCTGCTCAAGGCCTGCCAGGGGTTCTTGAAAATCTCGCCGCCGCTGGCCGGCATCGTGCGCCGCGACGCGCGCGTGCGCGAAACCATCCGCAATCAAACGCCGATCCTGGTGCGCTCGCCCAGTTCCGAGGCGGCCATCGACATCGAGGCCATCGCCGACCGGCTGCTCGCGGGATAAGCGCGCCAAGGCCGCCACCGCCATGACCACCATCCCGCCCACCCTCACGCCCCAACCCGCGGCGTCGACGGCTGCGACGGCGGGCCCCGTGGTGACGATTCCCCAGCCGCCGCCGGAGTTGCTGAAGTTGCCGCCGGGCACGACGCTGGAGACCGTTGTGCTGTCCGTCGCACAACGGCCCGAAACCTCTCCCGATGCGCCGCGCACCGAGTTGCCCAAGACCGCCTCGCCGCAGGCGGAACCTCCGCCGAGCCCGGCGCCGCGCCCCGACACGACTGCGGTCGACATCGCCCGCGTCGCGCTACAGCGGAACGAGGCCCAAAAGGCTGAGGCGCAGCGAGCGGCGGCGGCAGAGATCGCGCGGCAAACGGTCGTGTTGCGCACGCCCGCCGGCGACGTGCAGGTACGCCTGCCCGTGCCGGTCGACGACGGCACGCGCGTGGCCTTGGAGGTGGTGCGCAGTACAGCGGGTCAGATCACCGCGCGGATCATCAGCATCGACGATGTGCCGGTGCAGCGCGTTTTGGCCCAAGCGGCGCGCGCGGCCGCCTCACCATCCGAGGCTCCGCCGTCACCGACCTCAGCTCCGCCACCGCCGTCACCGGCATTGCAGGCGGCGCTCAGAGCCACGGCAATTCCACCGGGCCAGGCCTGGACTGCCGCTGGTCCACTCTCGCTCACGAGTGTGACCCCGCTGTCAGCCTATGTGCTGTCGACCAAACCCCTGGCGCCGTTGCCGGCTCCCTTGCAGCCGTTGTTTCAGCCGGGAGCGGACATGGGCGTGCGCGTTGTCGCGTTGCAATTTCCGGCCCCGGCGATGGGCGCAATCACTCCGGGCCCGCTTAAACCCGCCGGCACGGCACCTCTAGCTCCGGGAGCACCGATCATTGCTGCGGGACAGGCACCTGCAGCCAGTACGCCCATGGGACCAACAGGCGCAAATCCTCCACCGACGGGAGCGATCAGCAGTCCGCTCAAACCCGGGGCCACGACGCCCGCTCAGCCCAACTTGAGCACACCAGCCGTGCCAAGCGGCGGTCCAACGCCGACACCTCAGCCAGGCAAGGGCGTTGTTGGTGGCGCAGCGGCCCCAAACTTTGCGGGCAATCCCCTTCCAGCGACCGGCGCGATCATCGCCACAGCGACCCCCGCACCAATTCAATCGACCGAGAGCCAAGGCCTGCGCTTGCCCACGTCACAAGGCTTGGGTGCCGCGCCTCCGGCGCCGCCATCGAGTGTGGAAACGCCATCACCCATTGCCCGCATCACGGGCCAGGTCATTGCGGCGGGCGCGCAGACGCCGCTGACCATCCGCACCGAAGCCGGCGATGTGCAGATCAACATTCGCGCCAACGTGCCCACCGGCACGACCATCACGCTCGATGTTGTCGCCCTGCAGCCGCCGCGTGCCGAAACCGGCCCGGTAACACCGCCGCTGCCCGCGCCGATTGCCGCGACGTTCGCGACGCCGACGACCGGATGGTCCAGCATCACCGAGGCCCTGCAACTGTTGCAACGCACCGATCCGCAAACCGCCGCGCAGTTGGCGGCGGCCATCCCCGACGGGGGCCCGCGCACGGCGGCGGCCACCATGGCCTTCGTGCAGGCCATGCGTTCGGCCGATCCGCGCCAATGGCCCGGCGACACGGCGCTGCGCGGCTTGGAGCGCGCGGGGCCGCGCGGCGCGCAATTGGCCTCGCAGATTTCCAGCGAAGTGCGCGAGTTGGCCGGCCGCGGATCGGATACGGGCGGCGAATGGCGCGCCTATCCCGTGCCGTGGAACGCCGAGGGCCGCATCGAGCGAATCAACTTGGTCGTGCGGCGCGAGGGCGACGGCGACGAGGCGGAGGCCAAGAAGGGCGGCAAGGGCGGCGGCACGCGCTTCCTCGTCAATCTGGAGCTCTCACGCCTGGGCGAAATGCAGCTCGACGGCATGTACCGCAAGGCCGAGCGCGGGCTGGACGTGATGATCCGCACCAAGGCAGCGCTACCCGACGAGATGCGCCGCGATCTCACCGGCCTTTATGCCAACAGCGTTTCGGCCATGGGCCTCAAGGGCGCGCTGAGCTTCCAGGTAGCGAAAAAATTCGCCGACCCCATGGCCGCGACCGCGAGCCCCGACAAGGGCGGACTGTGGGCGTGAGGCCCACTTAGACTGGCACTTTTTCGCGACTCGATTCGAGCAACGGCTTGCGCTGCCTGAGCCATTCCATGTCGATGATCCCGCGCGCGGCAAGTCCGGAGGCCGCCGCATCTGACTCGACGGGATGGCACAACTGGTCCAAGGCCGTGAGGGCACCCTCGAGATCGTTGACCGGCACCGCCGCCGACGCTGCCGCCAAGAGGCCCGCCGCCACCGACACCGCCCGCGACGATCCCAACAACGCCGCCGCCTCGGGGTCCTTGCGCAGCGCCGCCGACGACAAATGGGGCGCGCGCACGGCGTAATCGACGTAGGTCGCGCGGGTCATGCCGACCTCGCGCAACACGCGTTCCTCTGCATTTCGATCGGCGGCGAGCGCCGTGGTACTGACCGCGATCACGCCGTCGTAGGCGGCCGGAAACGCGGGCACCGGATTCTGCGTCGGGCCATTGCCCGCCGAGGCCAGCACGATCAGGCCGTGGCGGCGCGCATGGCTCATGGCCTCGGCCAGTTGCGGCGTGTCGCGGCCGACAAAGGTGGCCGCCACGATCCTGACGCCGTTGGCCGCGAACCACTCGAAAGCGAATGCCAGTTGATCCAAGTCCATCACTTGGCGGCCGTCGGGGCGCTCTATCACCGGTGTGGCGACATACAACTCAAGCCGGGTGTCCGGCGCCAGCGATGCGAAGGCGCCGGCGAGCGCGCGGGCCATCACCTCGGCGTGATCGTTGTGGTGGTCGCGCGATTGCTTGGCGGCGCGTTGAAAGCCCGAGGCCCACAGCGACATCTGCCGCACGGCCACGGTCTTGAGGTCATCGAGCGCGCCGGGACGCAGATCAAGGTCGATCAGGCCGACCTTGACGCTGGCGGCAGCCCGCGTGCGGCGCGACGCCAGCGTCAATCCGGCGGCGGCGCCGAACGCCAGCCACTGCCGCCGCGAAAGTTGGGTCAAGGGAGCCATGGCTGGGCCTCGCGGAAAATGTTGCGCGTCGTGGTCTTGATCACGGCAAAGGGTGTGTCGCCGCCGTCCTTGCCGAAGCGCTCGACATAGTCGGCGGGGGTCACATTGAGCCAGCGCACGAAAGTCCGGCGCATCTGTTGATCGGATTCGAACCCGGCCCGGCCCGCGACGCTGGTCAGCGGCAAGCCGGTGTCCTCGATCAATTGCCGCGCGCGCTCCAGCCGGGCGCGCTCCACGTACTTGGCGGGCGTGAGGCCCGTCTCGGCCAGGAAGACGCGGGCGAAGTTGCGCGGGCTCATGCCGGCGCGCGCCGCCAAGGCCTCCACCGACAGGTCGGCGTCAAGATTGTCGGCGATCCATTCCGGCACGCCGCGCAAGGAGTCCGATTCCACCGTCTGCGCGAGCAAGGCGGTGGAGAATTGCGACTGCCCGCCCGGCCGCTTCAGGAACATCACCATGCGCCGCGCCACGTTCATGGCGAGCGCGCGGCCCAGATCTTCCTCGACCAAGGCCAGCGTCAGGTCCATGGCCGCGGTCGATCCCGCCGAGGAATAGATGTTACCTTCCTTGACATAAATATTGTCGGCCTCGACCTTGAGCTGCGGATACGTCTCGCGCATTCGGTCGCACTGCGCCCAGTGAGTCGTCACGGTCGTCTTGGCCAGACCCGCCTCGGCCAATAGGAAGGAGCCGGTGCACATCGCCGCGACGCGCTCCGCCTTGGCGGCGGCGCGCTTGACCCAGTTGATCAGCGCGCGGTTCTTGACCGCCTCCGCCAGCGGCTCCCAGCAACCGCCCGACAGCACCAACGTGCCGGTTTGCTCAGGTGGATCCGCAAGAGTGCGGTCGGGCACGATCTTAAGGCCCATTTCCAATTCGACCGGGTTGGAGCTAGGGCCGACGATTTCCACCGCGTAGACGTCGCGTTCGATGCCGCGTTCGCGCTTGAGCTGGCCGTTTGCGGTCGAGAAGATCTCCGCCACCGCGGCCACGTCGAACGGTCCCGCACCGGGGAAAACGACGATCGACACCTTGTGCGGGGCCGCGGCAATGAACGCCTGGAGGCGCTGTTCCTCGCGGACCGACGATTGTTTGCGTTGCCGTGCCATGTGCCGTCTCCTGACTGTCGCCATCTTGGGGCGAAGCGCCGCGCGCCGCGACCCGATCCTTGCGCTGTGGCGCCGAAAATCGCCAAAACCGGCCTTGGCGGCAATGACAATCATCCATCAATTCCTGCCAACTCGCGAAAACCATGGAAATCCTGGCTTTGAAGCCCTTTCACGATCCTGAGAGGGTTTAACGATTCGTTACCCCCGGCGGGGCTAGGATGGCGGTTTGAACCGCGCCGGCGCGTGCCATGATCAATCTCGCCAAGGACCCGAAGGGCTATTACGTCGCGCTCGGCATCGCCGAGGACGCGAGCGTGGACGACATCAAGTCGGCCTTTCGCACCAAGGCGAAGCGGCTTCATCCCGATCACAACCCCTCGCCCATCGCCACCAAGCAGTTCCATCGCATCCACGAGGCCTACGAGACCTTGAGCGATCCTCTGCGCCGCGCCGCCTATGATCGCGGATGGAAAACGTTCACCAACACTGCCCAGTCCAAGGCCGAAACCGAGAGCGAGGCTAAACCGAAGACTGAATCACCTCCACCGCCGCCGCGCGAGGAACCGAAAGCACGACCCAAGGCCGAAGCTGTGCGGCCGTCCGCGTCGGAACAGCCGGTGGAGTGCCAGTGCGGCAAGATCACCGCGCAGCCCCGCTACATCATGTTCGACATGATCTGGGGCCGCGTGACCAAGCTGCAGCGGCGCACCCTGGCGGGGGTCTACTGCCGCAGTTGCGCCGACCGCGCGGCGCTCAAGGCCTCGCTCGTCACCTGGCTCGCCGGCTGGTGGGCGTGGCCCGACGGTCCGCGCGAGAGCGTCAAGGCGATCCTCGGCAACATGCGCGGCGGACGCAAGCCGCCGGAGCGCAACGCCAAGCTGCTGATGCGCCAAGCCCGCGCCTTTCGCGCGCGCGGCGACGCGCAGTTGGCGCGGGCCTGCGCCGAGCAGGCGCTCGCCTTTGCCTCCACCGCCGGACTGCGCCGCGAAGTGGACAGCTTGCTGTTGTCCATGAGCGCCTTCCAGGCCCGCGGCATCAAGGACCGTTGGGCCCGGCCCGGCTGGGCGCCCCTCGCGCAGTTGGCGCCCATCGCGATCATCATCGGCGCCGTCAGCCTCAGCGTGACCATGTCGACGCCGCAACCGCTGACCGAGTACGCCCGCGAGCTGTTGGCGCCGGCACCGGTCGTCGCGCCCGCGCCAGCCGTTGCGCCGCCGCCCAGCGACATTCGCGTGGGCCGCGTCCATGCCGTCGGCGTGGAGCAGACCCAACTGCGCACCGGCCCGGCGGACACCTTCCGCGTGCTGGCGCTGTTGACCAAGGGCAACGTGCTCTTGGTCACCGAGACCGACCCGGCCGGACTTTGGGTGCGTGTCACCCTCAGCGACGGGGTCGAGGGCTTCGTCGAAGCCAAGGACCTCACACCCGACGTGGGCGTCGATGCCCTGGGCGCGCTGGGCGGATTCGCGCCGAGCAAGGCACCGCAATAACCCGCTTACAACATCGCTGTCTTACGGCGATGCAGCTCGATGCCCATGTCATCCATCGTGATCTGCTCGACGCGGTTGAATTCTTTGTCCTCGGCCGCGTCACGCTGCTCCTGCGTGATCTCGAAGGTCTTGTGGCGGCGGAAGGCCTCGGCCAGATGCTCGCGCGCCTCCTCGATTTTGACGCGCAAGGCCGCCAGCGCCAGCTCCAAGCCCTCGCGCTGCATGCGGCAGCGCTGCACGTAGGCCTCGAAGGTGCGGCCCTGCTCGGCCGGGGCCTTGGCGACGAAGGCGCGCTCGGCGGCGAGCGCTTCGGCCAACTTGCGCTGGAATTCGAGAATCCGTTCTTCGTCGCGCAGCAGCAAACCCAAGGCGCGCTGGCGTTCCTCCACGTCCCACTTGCGGATGCGAATCAGCGTGTGGAGATCTTTCTTGGCCATGGCTTAGCCTTGCCGGATCTGCGGGGCGGGCCCGCGCGGGGAGACCGGGCGCAAGGTCGGCGTGCCCATGGGTGTTCCAGGCGGTGTTCCCGGCGGCGCGCCTTGCGGAGCCACGCGCGGCGTCATGCTGGGACGCGCCGGAGCCATGGGCACTTCCACCGGCGCCGGTTGCGGCTTCAAGACTTCGGCCAGCGCCTGGTAGCAGCCGTCGAGATCGGTGTGCTCGGCCTTGGTCTGACGCAGGAACTCCTCGATGCGCGGATAGTAGTACATGGCCTCGTCGACCTCGGGATTGGTGCCGCGCCGGTAGGCGCCCAGCCGGATCAGCTCGGCCATGTCCTCGTAGGTCGAGATCATCTTGCGGGCGCGCACGATCAGCGCGTTCTGCTCGTCGGTGTTGCACGCCGGCATGGTGCGCGAGATGGACCGCAGCACGTTCAAGGCCGGATAGCGGCCCCGTTCGGCGATGGCGCGGTCCAAGACGACGTGCCCGTCCAAGATGCCGCGCACCGAGTCCGAGATGGGTTCGTTGTGATCGTCGCCCTCCACCAGCACGGTGAACAGCCCGGTGATGTTACCCTTCTTTTTCGGCCCCGGCCCGGCGCGTTCGAGCAGCTTCGGCAATTCGGCGAACACCGAGGGCGTGTAACCCTTGCTGGCCGGCGGCTCGCCCGCCGACAGGCTGATCTCGCGTTGCGCCATGGCGAAGCGCGTGACGCTGTCCATCAGGCACAACACGTTCTTGCCCTGGTCGCGGAAGTATTCGGCCACGGCCATGGTGACGTAAGCAGCCTGGCGGCGCATCAGCGGCGGTTCATCCGATGTCGACACGATCACCACGCTGCGCGCCAAGCCCTCGGGGCCCAGGTCGTCCTCGATGAACTCGCGCGCCTCGCGGCCGCGCTCGCCCACCAGGCCGACGACGGTGACATCGGCCGAGGTATAGCGCGCCATCATCGACAGGATGGTGGACTTGCCCACGCCCGACCCGGCGAAGATGCCCATGCGCTGGCCGTGGCAGATGGTGGTGAAGGTGTTGACGGCGCGCACGCCCAGGTCGAGCTTGCCGCCGACTCTTTTCCGAGTGTGCGCCGGCGGCGGCGTGTTCTTGATGGGATAGGCAATGGGCCCGTTGCCGAGCGCGCCCAGCTCGTCCACCGGCTTGCCCATGGCGTTGACGACACGGCCCAGCCAGGTGTCGTCGGGGAAGATCGACGGTGTCGCTTCGGCGATGTCGGCGCGGCAGCCGATGCCGATGCCTTCGAGCGGACCGTAGGGCATCACCAGGGCGCAACCTTCGCGGAAGCCCACCACCTCGCACACCACCATGCGCCCGTCGCGCGCATGGATGTTGCAGCGGTCGCCGATGGACAGGTTGTTCTGCACGCCGGCCACTTCGATCAGCAGCCCCTGCACGGCCGAGACGCTGCCGAAGACATGGTGCGTGGCCATGAGCTCGAGTTGGTTGAGCGCGCTGGAGATGTTAACGGGCAAAGGCGGATCCTTTGGCGAGGTCCATATTAATGTCGCGCGGCGGCCTTGGCGGCCATCCGTGAAGCCATTCCGAGAACTTCCATCATCGCCTCCAGGCCCTTAATAGGGCGTAAAGTTGAAGCCTAAACTTGCAGCGATTTCAGGGGCTTCGGACCCAAAATCGCCCGGGAAGTTATCCCCAGGCCCCGCGACTCCGCAGGAAACATTAGGAAATTGCGACTCGGTGTGTTAACCTTTTGCTTACCTGTAGTGGGGCTGGCTTTCGAGGGGCACTAGATCATGCGCATCCTATTGGTTGAGGACGATCCGTCCACAGCCCAATCCATCACGGCCATGTTGAAGAAAGAGGATTGGGTCGTCGACTGCACCGACTTGGGCGAGGACGGTCTCGATCTCGGTAAGGTTTATGAATACGACCTGATCATCCTGGATCTCATGCTGCCCGACATGGACGGCATGGACGTGAGCCGGCAACTGCGCAACGGCAAGGTGGCGACCCCGGTGCTGATCCTCTCGGGGCTGACGCAACCCGACAAAAAGGTGCAGGGCTTCGGCCTCGGCGCCGACGACTACCTCACCAAGCCCTTCAACCGCGACGAACTGCTGGCCCGCGTGCAAGCCATCGTGCGCCGCTCCAAGGGCCACGCCACGCCCAAGGTGCAAGTCGGCAAGCTGACGGTGAACCTGGAAGCCCGCGTCGCCGAGGTGGAAGGGGGGCCCCTGCACTTGACCGGCAAGGAATACGGCATTCTCGAACTGCTGGCCCTGCGCAAGGGCACG
>JANRJL010000111.1:0-61173 GCA_033763995.1 Rhodospirillaceae bacterium
CATGGCCAGTCTCGCCGGCGGCGGGCGCGACGAGATTTTCAACCGCGGCACCATCGTCGGCGACGTCGACCTCGGCGGCGGCGACGACGCCTTCATCGCCTTCGCCGGCTCGAGCTTGGCGGGGCGGCTGTCGGGCGGCGCGGGCAGCGACCGGCTCAATTTTTTCGGCGGCGGCACGGTCGACTTCATGACCGACGGCATCGAGAACATGGTGATGGTGGCCGACGAAGGCCTGATCGTGCGCGGACGCCTCGACATCACCGACACCGCCGCGCTGGTGAGCGGGGAGTTGACGGTCGCTGCTGGAGGACGTCTCCAGGCGCGGCAAATTCTCGTTTCGCGCGGCGCGCGGCTGACGGGCCCGGGCACGGTCGCCGGTGCCGTCGCGCTGCAAGGCGAACTGGCACCCGGGCCCGGCATCGGCACGCTCGCCATCGACGGCGACGTGACCCACGAGGCGGGCTCGACCCTGCGCATCGACCTGGGGCCGGGGCGCACCGGTGACCGGTTGGTGCTCACGGGCCAGGCGCGCCTGGGCGGCACACTGGCGTTGACGTCGCCCTCGGGCGTCTTTTATCGCGGCGGCGAGAGTTACGACATTATCGTCGCGGGGCGCGGCATCGATGGGGCCTTCGACCGGATCACGGAATTGTCCTCGGCGTTTTTGCGAACGGCAACCGCACTCTCGACCGACCGCCGCACACTCTCGCTGCTGGTAGAGCGCATCCCATACGCTTCCGCCGCACGCACTCTGAACGGTGCGGCTGCCGCCGGCGCCTTGGACCAAGCCTTGAACGGCAATCGCGCCGCGCTTCAGGCAACATTTTCGGCGCTGGACTCCATGCCGCTCGCGGAAGCGGCGGCGAGCTTCGAGCGGCTGGCCTCGCCCTTGCCCGTGGCGCTGTCGAGCGCCGCGGAAGTTGCCGGCCGCGCCATGCACGACTCACTCGATCGATGGCTGGCTCGAGCACCGACGGCCGAGCGGTGGCAAGCCTGGGGTCACGCGCAGCGATCCGAGGGCGGCCCCACCGAGAAGCGCACGCGCGGCCAGGGCACGGCATACGCTTATCGCGGCGTGACGCAGACGGCGGGGTTCGATGCCCGCATCGGCGACACCGCACGCGCGGGCCTCGCGCTGGGCCGCGCCGACGTGGACCTTCGCCTGCGCGCGCAGCCGGCCCAAGCGGACATCGAGCAGACGTCGTTGGCCGCCTATGCGGGCGCCGCGTGGTCGGCCGTGCGCGTGGGCGGCGGCATCGTCGTCGGCGACGGCGACGCCGATCTGTCGCGGCCCTCGAGCCTGGATGCCGCGCGGTCGGTCGCTTCTCAGACCGACATCGACAGCCGCAATGCGTTTGTGTCGGCCGCGACGGCGATTGCGACCGGCGCTTTTGTTTTCGAACCCGACCTTGGCATGACCTACGCCCGCACGAAGATCGACGGTTACCGAGAAACAGGTCCGCTGGCATTGCAGATTGGACCGCAACGACACACATCGGCTCGCCTTGAAGCGGGCGCCTTGTTGACCACGCGCCATCAAACCGTGCGGCCCGTCCTGTTGCTGCGCGCCTCCCGTGAGCTGCACGCCCGGCATGCAACCGTGCGGGCTTCGCTGATGGACGATCCCACGGCGCCGTTCGACATCATCGGCGTGGTGCCGCGCAAGACGTGGTTGACCGGCAGCTTCAGCCTCGCGGCCGACGTGACCGATGCCCTGTCGCTGCGCCTTGGCGTCGAGGGTAACCTGACGGATTCCATCGGCGGGCGCAGTGTTTTCGCGGGCGCGGCGTTGCGGTGGTAGCGTCCGTACACGGCGATGTTCGCATGCCGCACAGGTCGAACGGGCGGCTTGCCCCGCGCGCCGCACCCTGCAAACGTCCGTGCCGCCCAAACCGGCCGAGCCAGAATATATGAATATATAATGTCCGACGACCTGTTGAACGATCTGAACCGCCTCATCGGCCCCGACCGCGTGGTCACGGCTTCGGCCGAGCGCGATTACTTCGCCCACGATCTGTTCTTCTGGGACGATGTGCGCCCGCCCTTGGCGGTGGTCCGGCCCCGCGAGCGCGCCCAGGCGCCAGATATCGTTCGCCTCGCCGCGAAACACAACGTCGCGATCTACAGCCGCGGCGGCGGCATGTCCTATACGAATAGTTATGGCCCCACGACCGAGCGCAGCATCGTGCTGGACCTGGGCGATCTCAACCGCGTGCTGGCGGTGGATCCCGTCAACCGCTTCATCGCCGTGGAAGCGGGCTGCACCTGGGCCGACGTGGTCAAGGCGCTGGCGCCGCATAACATGGTGGTGGATTTCGCCCCGCCCTTGTCGGGCAGCCATTCCACCGTGGGCGGCGCGCTCGCCCAAAACGTGCCGGGCGGGATGCAGGGCGTGCTGGGCCTGGAGGTGGTGCGCGCCGACGGCGACACGGTTCGCACCGGATCGTGGGCCGCGCGGACGCAGGCCAAGCCCTTCACGCGCAACAACGGGCCCGACCTGACGGGACTGTTTTTGGGCGACAACGGCACGCTGGGCATCAAGACGGCCGCCGCCCTGCATCTGAAGCATCGCGCCGCCGCGCAGGCCTACGCCTCGTTCGCGTTCAACAGCTACGCCGACATGGCCGCGACGATGATCGAACTGTCGCCCTACGACTTCATCACGCGGCGCACGGGGCTGGACCCCCACGAAAGCCAATCCATCGCCAAGGTCAGCTTCAAGGACGCCATCGGCGCCGCCGCCAAGGTCGCCGGCCAGGAGCGCGGACTCACGGCGGGCCTCAAGGCCATGGCGGAACTCGCCAGCGGCGGCCTCAACTTCATGGACGGCGTCGGCTGGTCCATGCACATGAAGGTGGAGTCCCACTCCGAGCGCGCCGCCGAGGACGGCATCGCCATCGTCAAGACCATCTGCGCCAAGCGCGGCCGCGAGTTCCCGGCCATCCTGCCGCGCGCGCGCGAGGCCATCGGCTTTTCCATCCGCAAGTTCCTCGGCAAGGACGGCGAACGCTGGATCGCCACCAGTTCCATGTGGCCCTTGGCCCGCGCGGTCGAGGTGGCCGAGGCCTGCGAGGCCTTCTTCGCCGAGCACAAGGCCGCCATGGACCGCCACGGCGTGGTGCACTCCTACGTCACCAACTTCGGCCAGCACTATTTCCTGTCGGAGCCCTGCTTCTATTGGCGCGACGAACTGTCGGAGTTGCACCTGCGCGCGCTCAAGACCGACGAGGCCGACAAGTTCCGCGCCCTCACAGGCAATTCCGACACCCGCGCCTTCGTGCGCGAGTTGCGCCTCAAGCTGCGCGATCTGTTCTTCGCCATGGGCGCGGTTCACGTCCAGATCGGCGGGTTCTATCGCTTCCGCGAGTCCGTCGAGCCCGCCACATGGCGGCTGCTCAACGACCTCAAGTTGGCGCTCGATCCTCATGGGCGTCTCAACCCCGGCAAATTGGACGGCATCGGCGGATGACCATCGAGATTTTCACCGGACGCATCGACCTGACGGAACCCGACGGCCGGCGCTTCGACTACGAGCGCTTCATCCTGACGGCCAATCCCGACGGCTCGCGCACCCTGCGCACGGTGACGCGTTCGCCCAAGGGCGACCTGCTGCGCGACACCAACCAAATGGTCGCCGCCGACTGGCGCCCCATCGAGGCGCTGGGCCGGCTGTTCTTCAAGAACGAGTTGCACGGCACGGTCTTGCGCTGCGTCGTCGGCGACCGGTTGCACTCCTACGTGTGGCGGCCGGGCGAGCCCATGGACACCGCCGAGTTCGACGCGCCGCCGAAAATGAATCTCGGCTTTCATCCCATCTTCCACGACGCCTGGAAGATGTGCTTCCACGACACCGGCACCCGCGAGTTCCAACCGATCCTCGGCCACTCGGTGTCCAACACCTGGAACGGCAGCACGCTGGGCCACGGCGTGCGCATCACCAGCCAGGCGCGCTTCGACGGCACCGAGCACGTGAGCGTGCCCGCCGGCACCTTCGAGTGCGAGCGCTTCGTGTGGAACACCTCCTTCGGCAAGGTGCTGCACGTGTGGCGCTCGGGGCCGCATCACCTCTTCGTCAAGCTGCTCGTGGCCAGCGGCGACAAAGAAGGCTCGGTTTACGAACTCACGCAGCTCGATCATCAGCGGGTTGACTGGCCCGGCTAGTGGTCCGATCCCAGCATTCGCATCCCGATTAGGCGCGCTGGCTTGCGAATGCTGGGATCAAAGGACCACTAGCAAACCAATGTTTTGAGTGGAGCTTTGGATTTGACATTCGCTTCGCAGACCCGTTGCCATCAGGGTCGCGAATGTCAAATCCGCTCCACTCAGGGTCCTGCCAACCCAAGTCGTCACGGACTCACGGCCTCGTGGTTCGACGCATCGTCGGCGTCGCCGGTGCCCTTGAAACGGTACTGCAAGGGGTACGGATAGGCGGGCCGCGTGAAGGCAATCTCGTCTGCGGTCAGCGGAAAGCGGTAGCCCGACTGGAAGTCCATGGCCACCTCGGGCTTGACGCGGGCGGCCAGCATCATGTCGGGCGCCTCGCCCTTCTCCACCCACGTTTCAAGATAGCTCAAATAGTCGATGGCATCGGCGCCCACGCCGCCGCGGCAATGGTTCATGCCGGGCACCATGAACAGCCGGTAGAAGTCTTGGATCGCCGCCTGCCCGCCCATGGTGCGCTCGGCCAGTTCGTAATAGTCGATGACGTTGAGCGGCACCACGGATTGGTCGGCCCAGCCCTGGTACGAAATCATCTTCCCGCCGCGCGCCTTGAAGGCCCTCAAATCGGGGTTGGAGCCCGAGTAGATCGTCTCCATCATGCCGAGGCGCTTGTAGTCGCGGTCGAAATCGAAGTCCGTCGGCTGCCAGGCGGGACCGGGATCGGGCATGAAGCCCAGGTAGCGCCACAGGTCGCCGATGAAATTCTCATAGACCGCGTTGCCGCCGGTCTTGCTGATGTAGTTGTCGGCCCAGTTCATCTCCGAGCCCGGTTGCGCGCCGCCGGTGTAGAGCGCCTCGCCCTTGGAGTTCTTGGGCCCCGCATAAATTTTCCGCACCACGTCCACTTGCGCCGCCGTGAGGCAATCGGCCGCCTCACCGCGCTTGCATTGCAACTCCGCCGGATCGAAGCCGCAGGCGCGCGGATCGCCGATGATGCCGTCGCGGACGTTGTCCTGCAAATCGCACTTGGCGACGACCGCGCCGTTGACCAGCTTGAGTTTATCCACGCCCAAAATCTGCTTGCCGTTTTTGTCGCGGTTGACGACCGTGGACCAGATGAGCTGCATCCCAGCACCCGTCTCGTTGATGACCGGCGCGCCGGCGACGATACCGTCGAAATCCCAGGGGAATTTCTGCGCCTCGACCAAGCCTTGCCGCCCGCCGGTGGAGCAGCCCATGAAGTACGACCGCGACGGGGCCTTGGCGTAGAACTGCTCGGTGATGGCCTTGCCCGCCACGGCGGTGACGTGGGTGGAGCGGTAGCCGAAGTCGATTTCGGCCTGGGTATTATTGTAGGCCCACTTGGCGTCGAGGCCCGTGGACTTGTGGCCCATGTCGGTGGCCACACAAGCATATCCGCGCCGCAGCGGATGGTTGCAAGCCGTCGCCAGCGCGGCGCCGCAGAAGCCGCCGCACCCGGCCATGTAAAACTTGCCGTTCCATTCGGCGGCGGGCAGGCGCAGCTCGAAGCCCACGGCCGGCGCCACGTAGCCCTGCACCTGGCAATACGCCGGAGCGCCGCCGGATGCAGCCTCGATCAACTTCGCCGCCGTGACCTGCGTGGGCGCGTCCAACAGCCGCGAGAAATCGCTGGCGCCGAGCGCGGCGCAGCGCGCGGCTGACTCGGATTGCGGCGCGGGCGTTTGCGCCTGGGCTTGCGCGCCCGACAATCCGAGAACCATCAGAAACGCGATTGTGCCGCTGATCTTGGTCATGACCCGCTCCCCGTTGAAATCGTTCCACAGCCTAGGATGACGGAGCCAAGCCCGCCTAGGGCAGATCGGGTCGCCATCAGCCCGCTGAACGGGCCCGATTTGAGGCGGCGCCGGACCTTGCGCCCTGCTCAGGCTGTCATCCTGAGCCTTGTGCCCAAAGTTTGCCCTCGGGCTGCGCGCCTTACTCCGGCTGTCACCCTGGGATTTATTCCCAGGGTCCAGAGGTTTCTGTTTGATTTGTATGCGAATTGCCCTGGATCCTGGGCATGAAGCCCAGGATGACAGTTGAGAGGTTTTTCGGACCCAGCGCATCGATGATGGGCCGCAGTTTTCCCCATCCGGCGTGCTCAACACCTTGCCAACCCAGCGCGCAAATTTTTTGCGCGGCGCCCAAAAAATGGCACTGATTTGCGCGTAACGGTTGCCTGTTCCACCTGTTATTTCAGGGAGGATTCCAAAATAACAGGCGGACTCGTGGCGCGAACGCTTGCGAATTTGAAAAATTGTTCTCTTCGTGGATTGTGGGGATCGTGGGGATCGTGGGGTTTGTGGGGAAAACCCGAAGGCGGCACGACCGGGCACCCGCGCCAGAAGGACACCTGCCCGCCGCCGCGTCTCGTCTCGGACCCGGCGGGGTATGTCGCGCGCCTGGATCATGCACGAAGTTTAGCACAAACGGCACGCGGATTGAATAAAGACCGAGAGGTTATCCACGGCGTTCGGCCGCACCCGAACAGAGCCTCAAGGCCAAGCGATCCTCGAGAACACCCCCGTCAATGTCCAAGCGCCTGCGCGAGGTCGGCGATCAAATCGTTTGGATTCTCAATTCCCACGGAAATACGAACAAGCCCCGAGGTGATGCCGAGCCGTTTCTGCTCGTCCGGGGCGATGTCGGAATGCGTCATCGAGGCGGGATGAGACGCCAGCGTTTCGGTGCCGCCCAGGCTGACCGCCAGCTTAATAATCTTGAGGCGGTTCAACAGGGCGAAGGCCGCGGCTTCGCCGCCATCGACTTCGAACGCAAAGGTCGAGCCCGGGCTCGTGCACTGATCGAGAAAAGCGCGGCGATCAGGGTGGCTGTCGGGCAGGAAGCCCAAATACCAAACGGCCGCGACCTTGGGGTGCTTCGCGAGATACGCGGCAACCTGCCGCGCGCCGTCGGCGGAGGCGGTCATTCGCAGTTTCAACGTTTCCAACGACCGCATCAGCAACCACCCGGTATGGGGGTCGCACATCGTGCCCAGAATTGTCCGCATGCCTCGCACGGGCTCGAGAGCCTGCGCCGAACCGGAACAGCCGCCGGCAATCAGGTCGGAATGGCCGCCCACGTATTTGGTCAGCGAGGTGACGACAATGTCCGCGCCGCACGCCAGCGGCTTCTGAAACAGCGGCCCGAGGAGCGTGTTGTCGACGATCACGGGCGGCCGGCGGCCTTGGTCTGCGAGCTTTTCCGCAAGCCGGCGCGCCGCCGCGATGTCGACGATGCCATTGGTCGGATTGGCCGGAGTCTCGATAAACACCGCGGCCACCGGTTCGCGGATTTGCTCGGCCGTCGACTGCATGGCCGCCACGCCGCCCTCCGCCGGAAACCCGACGGCCGTGACGCCGAATTGCGGAAGGATTCTCTTGAGCAGAAAGTCCGTGCCGCCGTAGACCGGGTCGGAGTGAAGAATAGCCGTGCCCGGCCGGGCAAACGCCCACAAGGTGGTGGAAATCGCCGCCATGCCGGAGGCGAAGACAAGGCTGGTTTCCGCCTCGTCCCAGATCGCCAAGCGGTCCTCCAGCATCTCCAGGTCCGGATTGTTGATGCGGCTGTAGATCAGCCCGGGTTCCTCGTTGGGCCGCTTTTGCCGAAGCCCGTAGGCGAGTTCGAAAAAGGCCTTGCCGTCTTCCGCGGTGCGGAACACGAAGGTCGACGTCAGAAAAACCGGCGGCTTGAGCGATCGCTCGGACAGATGGGGGTCGTAGCCGTAGCCCATCATGAGCGTCTCGGGCGCCAGCTCACGTGACCCCAATTTCCGCGCGCGCCATTCCTTCACAGTCATGTTGAGTGACCTCTTGTTTTCGGCGGGCTTGCCGGAGCCGAGGGTAATAGGACTTTATTTTAGCACAGTTATGACGCGGGCGCGCAGCGGCGCGGGGTCGGACGTGGCGGGGGATGGCTCGCGCCTGCGTCGTGGCGCTATTATGGCGCGGGCGCGGCGGACGTTGAGCGAACCTACGGAGTGGGTGCCCGCGCCCGCCCCGTTCGCCGCTCATTCGCCGCCAGGAAGGAGACCCGCCATGCCGACTCCGCTTCGCGCCACTCGTGCTGTATGGACCGCCGCGCTCACGGCGCTGCTGCTGCCGGGCGCGGCGCCCGCCCGCGCCGAAACGCCCGCCGACGTGCAAACCCTGATCGCGATGCTGGTGGGCGAGTACGACAACCGCGAGCACGTCGCCGTCGAGGCGACCCTGCCCGACTCGCCCGCCACGGGCAAGAAACTGGTCAAGGCGTCGCCGCGATACCTGTTCATCCACGCCGTCGACGTGCCCGCCACCGAGGGCGCCGACGCCTACCTCGAATGGCGCGAGGGCGAGCGCACGGGCCCCATGCGCACGCAGCGCATCTGGTCCTACGTGGCGCACCCCGACCACATCGAGATGCGCTTCTACACGTTGCTCACGCGCGGCAGCGACGCCATGGCCGCCGCCGCCGACAAGGCCGCGGCCGCCCGCGGGCTCACGGCCGACGACTTGTTCACCTATCACGACAGTTGCGTCTTCAAGATGAAGCGCACGGCCTCGGGCTTTCACGCCGAACTGGAGCCGGGCCGCTGCGTGATGCTGCAGCGCAGCCAGAACCTCTACATGACGGTGGACGCGACCGTGGACGTCACCGCCGAGACGGTGCGCGAGTACACCGAGTTCGACTACGCGCGCCGCGACCGCCGCGACGAGTACGAGGACCGGGTGTACAAGAAGGTGACGGCGAAGTGAGGCGGAGTTTTCACCCGGCAACGAGGTAAACAAGCCAAAGATAAACAAGTCTGATTTGCTTTTTCTCTTCGACCGAGGTGCCCCACCGAGGGCGAAAGAAAAACCAAATCGGACTTGTTTATCGAGCAACTTCAACATACGCATGCATTAGCTTATGCTCTGACAACATACTGTTTAATGCATTTGGCATTTGCGCCAACTTCAGGGATTAGTGAGCACTGTTCATGTAGGACATTTCCAAAAAAGCTATTAAAGCGCTACTGCCGCAACCAAGACCTAAAAATATTCCTGATTGCTCAAGCGGCCCGCAGGTGATGCGGACCCGACCGGAACACTCGGCTCGAATTGGTACACTGATTGCTTGCTGGTCGAGCATTGAGTACCATTTTACGGAAATGCTAACCTATCTTCTCGGTGGTGAGCATTGGATTGCATCCGAAATGCTGCACGAAATACGTCGTTGGGATGTCCGCCGCAAAATTGTTCTGAGGTACACTCAAAAAATACTCGGTGTGGCCGCAGAGGAAAAAGCTGCTTCGCACCTCGATCTTGACGCGCTAAGAGAGCTCGGTAGTCTGAGAGATAGGTTGGCCCACGGCGTTTTCATTGTCCCACAATCTTTGCCAGACACGGTATTGCTCAAAGAAGGGTATGGAGACGGAGAGCAGCACTTTCCGTTTACTGTGGTACTTTTGGACGAACTTCTGGAAATTTACTTCCAGCATGGGAGCCGCGTGTCTGAACTGTGGATGCAGTATGTGTCCTACAATTCGCAAAAAATGTTTGCAGCCGAAGTAGAGCGCAATCCTAAGATTCTAACGGACTTAGAAAACATGATTCGCAGAGCAAACTCTTTAGTCGCTCAAGCGCAGCCCTCAGAACCCGAAAAATGAATCCGACTTCATTTTTATTTCGTCTCGGCTAGCGCCGATCCGAAGACAAAAATAAAGTCCGATTCATGTTTTCGCCTGACCTCGCCCCGACCCCCCTCACCTCAACTCCGAGCGCTTGAACGTGGCCGTCGCGGTGTGGGTCCAGGTGCCGTCGGCGTTCTGGCGCCGGCGGGTTTGCACGAAGGCGTCGGGGCGTTGGACATCGGCTCCTTGCGGCGTCCAGGTGGTGACGAAATGCACCACGCCCTTGCGGCCGAACAGGCGCTCATCGTCGAAGATCAGCGTGTCGCCCTCGGCCTTCACGGTGCCGGTGGAGAACCGCCCGTCGACGGACCAGAAGATGTAGCGCAGCGTCTTGGTCTCGGCGTCCCAGTAGTAATTGCTCTCGCCCTGCACCGGCGGCGTCGTGGCGTCCATGCGCAGCGTGTCGGTGAGCACCTGGTTCTCCAGCCGCCAGCGCACGCAATGGCTGACGGTCTGCGGCGGCAGGCCCGTGGACGCCGACACGAAATCCGGCAGCGGGCCGTCCCAGCACGAACCCGCCATGAAGGCGATGGGCGCGAAGGCTTCTTTCATTTCGCCCGCCTCCGGCGTGACGGCGGTCTGCGGCTGCTGCGCGGCTGTCAGCATCGGCGCCAGGACCACGGCGCAGGCGAGCGTGAGGTGTTTCAGGTTCATGGTGCGGGCCTCCACGGGTGGGGGCCTGAGTTTACTGCAACAAGGCCATGGAGGCGACACGACTCAACTGTCGTCCTGGCATTTATTGCCAGGACCCAGGGCAAAACTCTCGATGGCGCTTGTAGCCCTGGGTCCTGGGGACAAGCCCCAGGACGACAACAGAGTGAAGACAAAGCCCCTTCTGCATACCTGCTATTCACGCCCCGCGCCGAGGTGGACGCCGCCCGGGCCTATGTTAGAACCTAGCCATTGTGAGGGTACGCTACCCCTCACCGCCTCGCTCGCGCTCGGCACCCTCTCCCACACGGGGAGAGGGTTCGAATTGAACCCGCGTTGAACCTCTCCCCACGTGGGAGAGGTCGACGCGCATGCGTCGGGTGAGGGGGCGATTCAGTCGCAAGCAACAATTGTTCGGGATTCGCCCAGCACCCCATGACCAACCCCGCATCTCTCGCCGCGTCCGTTCCCCTCACGCCGAAACAGCGCCGGCGCACCATCGCGGCGCTCGCCCTGCCCATCGTCGCGGGCATGGTGTCGCAGAACATCACCAACCTCATCGACACGGCGATGATGGGCTTCGTCGGCGCCACGGCGCTGGCCGCCGTGGGCATCGCCAGCTTCGCCAACTTCATGTGCATCTCGGTCATCACCGGCATGTCGGCGGGGGTGCAGGCCATCGCCGCACGTAGAAAAGGAGAGGGCCGCACGACCGAGACCGCCATTCCGCTCAACGGCGGTTTGTTCTTGTCGGCCGTCATCGGCATTCCCTTCAGCATCGCGTTGTTCTTTCTGGCGCCGTGGATTTTCGAGTGGCTCTCCACCGACCCCGCCGTGCGCGAGATCGGCGTGCCCTACCTGCAGGCGCGCATGGTGGGCATGACCGCCATCGGCATGAACTTCGCCTTTCGCGGCTACTGGAACGGCATCAGCATGTCGCACGTGTACATGCGCACCATCATCGCCATTCACGTCGCCCAGGTGTTGTTTCAGTGGATCCTGATTTTCGGCAACCTGGGCGCGCCGGAATTGGGCGCGCTGGGGGCCGGCATCGGCAACACCATGGCGATCTATTTCGGCACGGCGCTGTACATGACCCAGGCCTGGCGCATGGCGCGCGGCAACGGTTTCATGGAGCGCCTGCCCCGGCGCGAGACCATCGCGTCGATCTTCAAGGTGTCGATGCCCGCCTCGGTCCAGCAACTGTTCTTCGCCGGCGGGTTCACCGTATTATTCGCCATCATCGGGCGCATCGGCACGCATGAATTGGCGGCGGCCAACGTGCTGCTGAATATTTCCCAAACCGCGTTTCTGCCGGGCCTGGGGCTGGGCCTCGCCGCGGCCTCGCTGGTGGGCCAGGCGCTGGGGCGCGGCGACCCGGCCGACGCCAAGGCCTGGGGCTGGCAGGTGGCGCGCCTCGGCGTGGCGGTGATGACCGTGATCGGCCTGCCCATGGTGCTGTTCCCCACGCCGATCTTGGCCGTGTTCCTGCACGATGCGGCGGTGATCGACATCGCCCGCGCGCCGCTGCAACTGGCCGGGGCCACCATCATGATCGAGGCCGTGGGCATCATCATCCTGAACGCGCTGCAGGGCGCCGGGGCCACCAAGATGGTGGCCAAGTTCAGCATCGGCCTGCAATGGGTGATGATGCTGCCGCTGGCCTACGTCATCGGGCCGGTGCTGGGCGGAAGCCTGCTGGCGGTGTGGGCGTGGTTCATCGCCTACCGCTTTATCGCCGGGGCCGTGTTCGCGTGGATCTGGCACACGGGGAAGTGGCAGCACGTGAAGGTGTGAGACGCGCCTTTGTCCACCTCTCCCCAGGGAGAGGTTAAATTCAAGTCTGTTTGGGCATGCTCTGACGCGGCCTGGAACCGACGGCTTCCTCGGTGCGCCCAAAAGCGTTAGACTTCCGTCCATGAAACCGATTCGCGTTTTTCTCGCGGCGATGCTGTTGGTGTGGGCGCCCTTTTCCGGCGCTGTCGGCGCCAGCCTGGGCGTGAACCTCGCGCATCATCATTGCGACAACGCCTGGCACGGCCACGGCGACGCCGCACTGTCCACCCAGGCCGTGCCCGCCCATGACACGGCCGACGTGGGCCACGCCAATAACGACCCGTTCTCCTGCGAGGACTGCCACATCGTCATGGCGGCCCTGCCCGCGGCGGGCTTCATGATCGAGGCGCCGGTCCCGTCCGTCGGCGCCGCCGACACCACGGCCACGGCGCAAAACGTCGTCGCCGTTTCGCTGTTCCGCCCGCCGCGCACCTAACCCACGCCACGAGTCTGTCTGCCGCGCAGGGCCCCAGGGCCAGGTGCGCGCCGTGACGATCATTGGATGGGTGCCATGACTTCCGTATTCTCGATTTACCGTTCCTGTGCTTTCGCCCTGGTCTTGTGCGCGACGTCGGCGATTCCGGCGATGGCGCAAACGCCACCACCGGCCCTCGCCCCGCCCCTGCGCCTGACGTTGAAAGACGCCTTGTCCTTGGCGGCGGACAACGACCCGCGCCTGCAAGGCCAAACCTTCGCCGCGGCCGCCGCCGACGCCCGCCGCGCCCAAGCCAACTTGCGCCCGCCCCTCGTCGTGGCGGCCGAAGTGGAAAACATCCTCGGCACGGACCGGCTCGCGACCTTCAATGACGTCGATGCGACCTTGAGTCTCGGCACCACGCTCGAACTGGGCGGCAAGCGCGCCGCGCGCGTGAGCCGCGCCGAACGCGAGAAGGACGCGCTGTTGATCGCCCAACGGGCCGAGCGCCTGGACGTGTTCGCCGAGGTGGCGCGCCGCTTCGTCGCGGTGCTGCGCGATCAGGCCGTGGCCGCCGTCGCCGATGAAAACCGCGCGCTGGCCTTGCGCGTGCAGGAGATCGTGGCGGCGCGCGTGGCGACCGGCAACGCCTCGCCCGTGGAAAAACACAACGCCGAGGTGGCCCGCATTCAAGCCGAGCTGGCCCGCACCACCGCCGCCGCCGTGTTCCGCGAGGAGTGGGGCAGGCTGGTCTCGGCCTGGGGCGGCAGCCCGGACTCGCGCGGCGAAGTGGTGGGCGAATTGTTCGCGACCCCCGCCATCGGCAGTTTCGCCGCGCTGCAGGCCCGCATCGACGACAACCCCGACATTCTGCGCTTCGCCACCGAGCGGCGCGTGCGCGAAGCGGCCGTGACTGCGGCCGAGGCCGCGGCCACGCCCGACGTGGACGTGGCGCTCGGCGTGCGCCGGGTTCAAGCCGCGCGCGGCCAAGCCCTGGTGCTGTCGGCGTCCGTGCCGTTGAACGCAGGTACCCGCGCCGCGCCCATGGCCGACGAAGCGCGCCACCAACTGGCGGGGCTCGCGTTCGATGAACGCAACCTCCGCAACGAAACGCTGGGCACGCTCCACGGCCTGATCCAGCGCGCCGAGGGCGCGGCCACGGCGTTGGGACTGCTGCAAACCGGCGCCATTCCCGCCGCGCGCCAGGCCCAGGACGAGGCCGAAACGGCGTTTCGTGCCGGACGCTCGTCGCTGTTGGAACTGTCCGCCGCCCAGCAGCAACTTTTGGACTTGCGCCGCGCCGCCATCGACGCGGCGGCTGAGTATCACGGCCTCGTCATCGAAATCGAACGCTTGATCGGCGCATCCATAACCCCGGCGACCACGGAGACCCGCGCGCCATGAACCGCCAAACCCTCATCATCGCCGCCCTCGCCTTGGTCACCGTGGCCGCCGGCGCGGCCATCCTGTCGATCGAACCGCCCGCGCCCGTGGATGCCCACGATCACGGCCACGGTGACGAACACGACCACGGCGGCGGCCTGCCCGATCACGTCGACATCACGCCCGACGCGGCGAAAGCGGCGGGCGTCATCACCGCCACCGCCGGGCCGGGACGCATCGCCGATGCGTCGACCGTCATGGGCTCCGTCGTGCTTGACCCGTCGGGACACGCCCGCACCAACGCGCGCTTTCCGGGCCTGATCCGCGAGGTGCGCAAGCAAATCGGCGACAAGGTCAGCGCCGGCGAGGCCCTGGCCCTGGTCGAGAGCAACGAGAGCCTGCAATCGTACCAGGTCAAGTCGCCCATCGACGGCATCGTCATCGCGCGCAACAAGAACGTCGGCGAGATCACCGGCGACGAGCCGCTGTTCGAGGTGGCCAACCTCTCGAAAGTCTGGAGCGAACTGCACGTCTTCCCGCGCGACATCGGCCGCATCCAGGTGGGCCAGCGCGTGCGCCTGAGCACACCCGACGGCGTGGTGACGGGCGAAGGCGAGATCGGCGCGCTGCTGCCGGTCACCGAGGCCTCGAGCCAATCGGTGCTGGCGCGCGTCGCCTTGGACAACGCCGACGGGCGCTGGCGGCCCGGCACGGCGGTGCGCGGCCGCGTGGTCATCAGCGAGCGGCCGGCGGCGGTGGTGGTGACGGCCGAGGCCATTCAGATGATCGACGGAACGCCCGTCGTGTTCGTCGTCGGCAACGGCGAGTTCGAGGTGCGCCCGGTGCTGATCGGCGGCCGCGACGAGGATTGGGCGGAAATCCTCGAGGGCGTTTACGACGGCGAGGTTTACGCCGCCCAGGGCAGTTTCCTGTTCAAGGCCGAGATCGGCAAAGAATCCGCCGAGCATGAGCATTGAGACGTGACACCAACAGATGCTGAGCACGATGCCAGGATCGGAAACGACCCCCTCCTACGCCTCCCCCGTCGTGCCAGAGGCACGCCAACGTGTTGGCCGGCCTCCGGCCGGACAGGGGGAGGAACAAGGAATTCTAGGCCATCACTTTCTTTCTCCCTCCCCTGAAAGGGGAGGGTGCAGGGAGGGGTCGTTAACCGCCCGCGTAAAGAGGCAAACTCTTCGAGGATTGATCTAAAATGCTGGAGCGCATCATTTACTTTTCCATCAATCAGCGCTGGCTGGTGCTGGCCGCGGTGCTGGGCCTGGCGGCGCTGGGGGTGTTCAACTTCGGGCGGCTGCCCATCGACGCGGTGCCCGACATCACCAACGTCCAGGTGCAGATCAACACCGAGGTGCCGGGCTACTCGCCGCTGGAGGCCGAGCAGCGCGTCACCTTCCCCATCGAGACCGCGATTGCCGGGATTCCGCACCTGGACTACACGCGATCGATCTCCCGCTATGGGCTGTCTCAAGTGACCGTGGTGTTCGACGACGGCACCGACATTTATTTCGCGCGCCAACTGCTGAGCGAACGGCTGCAGTCGGCGCGGGCGTTGCTGCCGCCGGGCGTCGAACCGCAGATGGGCCCGATTTCCACGGGGCTCGGCGAAATCTTCATGTTCACGGTGGAGCCCGAGCCTGGCGCGGTGAAGCCCGACGGCTCGCCCTGGAACGCCATGGACTTGCGCACGCTGCTGGATTGGGTGGTCAAGCCGCAACTGCGCACGCTCGACGGCGTGTCGGAGGTCAACGCCGCCGGCGGCTTCGTGCGCCAAATCCACGTCACACCCCATCCTGACCGCCTCGTCGCCCACGGCCTGACGTTGCGCGACCTGATGGACGCGATTGCCGCCAACAACAACAACGTCGGTGCCGGCTACATCGAACGCAACGGCGAGCAATTCCTGATCCGGGCACCGGGTCAGGTATCGACCTTGGACGACCTGCGCCAGATCGTCGTCAAGAAGGCCGACACCTTTGTCCTGCGCGTCGGCGACATCGCCGAGGTCGTCGAGGGCACGGAACTGCGCACCGGAGCGGCCACCGAGAACGGCCAGGAGATCGTGCTGGCCACCGCCTTCATGTTGATCGGCGAGAACAGCCGCGAAGTCTCGCGGCGCATCGCGGCCAAGCTCGCGGAGGTCAACCGCAGCCTGCCCGAGGGCGTGGCGGCCAAGACCGTCTATGACCGCACCGCCCTGGTGGAACGCACCATCGCCACGGTTCAAACCAACTTGCTGGAAGGCGCGCTGCTGGTGATCGTGGTGCTGTTCGCGCTGCTGGGCAACATCCGCGCGGCGCTGATCACGGCGGCCGTGATTCCGCTGGCGATGCTGTTTACGATCACGGGGATGTTGGAGAACGAGGTCTCCGGCAACTTGATGAGCCTCGGCGCGCTGGACTTCGGCCTGATCGTCGACGGCGCGGTGATCATCGTCGAAAACTGCCTGCGCCGCTTGGGCGAGCGCCAGCATGCCTTCGGCCGCGTGCTGTCGCGCGAGGAGCGTTTCGCCGTCACCGCCTCGGCCGCGGCCGAAGTGGTGCGGCCCAGCATTTTCGGCGTCATCATCATCACCATCGTTTACATCCCCATCTTCACGCTGACCGGCGTGGAGGGGAAAATGTTCCATCCCATGGCCTTCACCGTGGTCACGGCCCTGGTGGCGGCGCTGGTGCTATCGGTGACCTTCGTGCCCGCCGCCGTGGCCATGTTCGTCACCGGCAAGGTGGCCGAGCAGGAAACCCGCGTGCTGCGCACGGCGCGCGAGGTCTATGTGCCGCTGCTGCGCCGCGCCATCGCTCAACGCGCCGTGGTGGTCGCGGCCGCGGCCGCGCTGGCGATCCTGAGCGGCCTTTTGGCCACGCGCATGGGCCGCGAGTTCATCCCGAGCCTGGACGAAGGCGACGTGGCCATGCACGCTATCCGCATTCCCGGCACCAGCCTGACCCAGGCGGTGGGCATGCAGGTGGCCGTCGAAGACGCGCTGGAAACCCTGCCCGAGGTGGACCGCGTCGTCTCGCGCATCGGCACGCCCGACATCGCCACCGACCCCATGCCGCCCAACGTGGCCGACACCTACGTCATGATGAAGGAGCGCGATCAGTGGCCCGATCCGCGCAAACCGCGCGACGCGCTCATGGCCGACATCGAGGCGGCGGTGCGCAAAATTCCCGGCAATAACTACGAGTTCACCCAGCCCATCGAGATGCGGTTCAACGAACTGATCTCGGGCGTGCGCACCGACTTCGCCGTGAAGATCTTCGGCGACGACCTGGACGTGCTGGCCCGCACCGCCAACGACATCGCCGCCATCGTCGGCGAGGTGCCGGGCGCGGCCGACACGCGCGTGGAACAAGTCACCGGCCTGCCGCTGCTGACCATCACGCCCAACCGCACCGCGCTGACACGCTACGGGCTCAACGTGGTCGACGTCCAGGACGTGGTGGAGGCCGCCTTGGGCGGCAAGACCTTCGGCGAAATCTTCGAGGGCGACCGGCGCTTCGACCTGGTGGTGCGCCTGCCCGAGGCCCTGCGCGCCGACGTCGAGGCCCTGCGCCATCTGCCCATTCCGCTGCCGGACGCGCAAGAGGTCGACGACATGAGCGCGCTGGTCATGGGCGCCGACGGCAAGGCTCCGCGCTTCGTGCCATTGGAGGAAGTGGCCGACATCGCCTTCTCCACCGGGCCCAATCAAATCTCGCGCGAGAACGGCAAGCGGCGCGTGGTCATCACCGCCAACGTGCGCGGGCGCGACCTGGGTAGCTTCGTCGCCGAGGTGGAAGAGCGCCTGGCCGCAGACTTCGACCTGCCCGACGGCTACTGGCTGGAATTCGGCGGCACCTTCGAGCAACTGCTTTCCGCCAGCCGCACGCTTGGCCTGGTGGTGCCGATCGCGCTGCTGATGATCTTCGCCATGCTGTTCACGGCCTTTGGGTCCGCGCGCGAAGCGCTGATCATCTTTACGGGCATTCCGCTGGCACTGACGGGCGGCGTGGCGGCGCTGGCGCTTCGCGATCTGCCGCTGTCGATCTCGGCCGGCGTGGGGTTCATCGCGCTGTCGGGGGTGGCCGTTCTCAACGGCGTGGTGATGGTGTCCTTCATCCGCCCGCTGATCGAGCGCGGCATGACCCTTGAACAGGCCGTGATCGACGGCGCGTCGGGCCGCCTGCGCGCGGTGCTCATGACCGCGCTGGTGGCCAGCCGCGGCTTCGTGCCCATGGCGCTCAACGTCGGCGCCGGCGCCGAGGTGCAGCGTCCGCTCGCCACGGTCGTCATCGGCGGCATCGTCTCGTCCACGGCGCTGACGCTGTTCGTTCTTCCCGCGCTCTATGTCATGGCCTTCGGGCGTCGCAGAAGGTCCGCCACCGAGACCGTCATTCCCGCTTCATCCGTCACACCCGCAGAATAGGAGTCCTCCATGATCGCCAAAGTTGCCGTCCTCGCCTTGGCCTTGAGCCTCGTCTCAAACATGAGCCGCGCCGCCGAGGACGAGCACAAGCACGAGGCCAAGGTATTCGCCGCGGCCGCCGAGGGCATCGGCGCGCTCGCCGCCGCCATCGCCGAGGCCAAGACCAAAACCGCCGCCGGCGACATCGAGGCGCTGCACGACATCTCCGAGGACCTGCACGGCATCGCCGAGGGTCTGGAGAAACGCGCCGGCGACGTGAAGGCCGAAAACCGCGAGCGCTTCGGCTTCAACGTCAAGCAAGTCGACACGCTCCATACGCAGCTCGAGGCCGCTCACGAGAGCAAGGCCAAGGCCGACATCGACCGCGTGCTGAAGCGCCTCGAGGACGTCCACGGGCGCTTGGTGGCGCTCTCGGCGCCTTAGTTCGCGAGAGACGCAGGCGAAGCCCCCCTCACCCGCGACGGAGTTTACCCTCGGGCTGCGCTTCGCGCAGACCCGGGGGTCGCGACCTCTCCCACGAGGGGAGAGGTTGTATTGGACTGCTCGAAGTTAGCCCTCTCCCCTTGTGGGAGAGGGTGCCGAGCGTATGCGAGGCGGTGAGGGGTATTTTCCCGCACCAATCTCACGTTCACGCGCTCATCGCCTCTTTCAAGATCGGCATCGAGCGCAGGCGACGCCCGCTGGCGGCGAACACCGCGTTGGCCACGGCCGGTGCCAGCGGCGGCAGGCCCGGCTCGCCCAGGCCCGTGGGCGGGAACTCCGACTGAATGAAGTGGGTTTCCACATCCGGCGCCTCGGCCATGCGCAGGATCGGATAATCGTGGAAGTTGCCCTGCTGGATGCGCCCGTTCTCGATGGCGAGTTCCAGGCGCAACATCGTCGACAACCCGTCGATCACCGAGCCCTCGATCTGGTTCTCGGCGCCGCTCAGGTTGACGATGGGGCCCACGTCGGCGGCGACCGTCACCTTGTGGACTTTCACGTTCATCTGCGCATCGACGCTGACGTCGGCCACCTCGGCGATGTGTCCGGCGTGGCTGAAGTAGAACGCGAGACCCAGGCCCCGCCCGGCCGGCATCGGCTTGCCCCAGCCCGCCTTCTCGGCCGCGAGCTTGATGACGCCCGCCGCGCGGCCGGTGTTAAGCGCCTGGGCGTTGCCCGGCGGCAGCCACTTGGGCTCGCCCATGAGTTCCAGCAGGAACTCCAGGTGGTCCCGGCCCGCCGCCACGGCCAATTCGTGAATGAACGACTGCACGGCAAAGGCGACCGAGTTGGACTTGGGCGCGCGCCATGCCCCGCAGGGCGTTTTCAGCGGCATCATGGTCTGCGTCAGCTCGGCGTTGGCCAATAGCGGGAACGGAAACTCCGCGTCGGTGATGTTGCCGCCCAGCACCGGCGCCTTGCCGTCGGCGGTGAAGGTGATGAAGTGATCGCGCAAAGCCACCAGCTTGCCCTGGGCGTCGAGCGCGCCCGACAGCGCATGGAACCCGCCGACGCGGTAGAAGTCGTGGCGCATGTCGTCTTCGCGCGTCCATTGCAGCTTCACCGGCACGCCGACACGCTCGGCAATGGCGGCCGCTTCGCACATGTAATCGTTCGTCAGCCGCCGCCCAAAGCCCCCGCCGCCGCGCGTCTGGTGCACCGTGACTTTGTCCTCGGTCAGCTTGAGCACGCCGGCCACCTGCGTCACGCCGCGTTGCGGAGTCTGAGTGGGCGCCCACACTTCGACACGGCCGTCGCGGTACCAGGCGGTGCTGTTTTGCGGCTCCATGGGGGCATGGGGCACGAAGGGATAACTGTAAAAGCCGCGCACGGTCTTGGCGGCCGATGCAAAGGCGCCGTCCACGTCGCCCTTCTTGACGATCTCTTGCGCGCCCTTGGTGCCGTCGAGCGCGCGGGCCTTGGCGACGGCCTCGCTCCAGCTATCCTTCGAGGCCTCGCTTTCGTCCCAGGTGATTTGCAGCGCCTGCTTGGCCTTGAAGGCCGCCCAGGTGCTATCGGCGACGATGGCCACGCCCGGCATCAAGTCCATGGGCACGCCGTTGCCCTCCAGCACGAAAGCGTCCTTCACGCCCGGCAACTTTTTGATCTCGTCCAAATTCGCCGCGACCACCTTTCCGCCCACGGCATCGCATTTCTCATAAACCGCATAGACCATGCCCGGCAGCCTGGTGTCGCTGCCGAATAATGGTTCTCCGCTGACGAGCTTGCCGTTATCGACGCCGGTGACGCGCGTGCCGAGCAGCTTGAATTGCTCGCGCGGCTTTAATGGTAATGACGCCGGATCGGGCACCGGCAGCTTCGCCGCGGCCTCGGCCAGTTCACCGTAACCCAAGCGCCGACCCGTCGGCACATGGACGACCGACGTGTTCTCGGTGGCGCAGTCGCTCTCGCTCGCCTTCCATTGCTTGGCGGCGGCGGAGATGAGCATGGCGCGCGCCGTGGCGCCGGCGCGGCGCAGCGTCTCCCAATTCACCGGGATCGAGGTGGACCCGCCCGCCGCTTGGCGCCCGTAGAGCTTCGCGTCGATGATGGATTGTTCCACCGTCACGTCGGCCCAGGCCGCGTCCATTTCCTCGGCGACGATCATGGGCATGGAGGTTTTCACGCCCTGGCCCACTTCCGGGTTCTTGGAATAGATCAGCACCTTGCCGTCGGCGCCGACGCGCAGGAAGGCGTTGGGCGAGAATTCTTTTGTGGATATGGCGGCGTCGGCTTGGCGCGGCGCGCCCAAAGCAAAGCCCAACATGAGACCTGTGCCCGCCGACAGCTTCATCACCATGCGGCGATTCATGCCGCTGCTCACCATCGAAGCCTGGGCCTCGAACTCGGCGACGATGCTCTTCATGAAGGCGTCGCTGGCGGCGGCGGGGGACACAGGTGTCGGCGTGAGGGCGTTCATGGCGCGGGCTCCCTTGGGGCGGCAAATACAGTCGGGCGGAATTGTACCCGGGACGCGGGGGCCGTCCACCGCAAAGCAAAATTTTCGCGTTCCGTGAACGCAAGGGCATCCTTTTGCGTGTGCCGGGCGCCTGTTCCGCCTGTTATTTCAGGGAGGAGTCCCGAAGAACAGGCAGTCTTGTCCGGCGCGCGGACGCGGTTTTGGAAAAATATTCCAGAGCATTTCCCCGAGAAATGGGAACCATTTGGCGTGGGAAATGCGACCAAACAAATACTCGTGGATTGTGGGGGTTTCGGGAGTTTCGGGGAAAACCGGGCGCGGGCGCGCACGACATCCGATGCCAGAAGGACACCGCCCGACCGCCCAACGTCAACGCAAGTCTTCACACTCGCGCGGCGGCCCATGTGCGCCAAGGTGGTCATGGCATGAGTTTAGCACGGATGGGCGGCGCGATGAAGGAGTGGGGATTGCGGGGAAAACGATGCCGCTGAAGACATGACGTTGACCGCTGTCCGACAATTTGACGCAGTGTTAATTCTGGCTATAATCTGGCCAGAATGAGACACGACATCGTCTTGGCACCCGAAGCCGTCGACGACCTCAAAAGACTCGCGGCAAACCAACGCGCTGCGGTCAAAGATGCGATCGAAGCCCATCTGCGGCACGAGCCCGGTCAAACCAGCCGCAGCCGCATCAAGCGGCTTCGCGGCATCGAGCGGCCCCAGTACCGACTGCGGGTGGGCGACGTTCGCGTGTTCTATGATATCACCAACGGCGTCGTCGAGATTCTGGCGATTGTCGAGAAATCGGAGGCCAACGCATGGCTGGCGCAGTTCGCAGACCCAAGATGAAGCCGAAGACGAGACCCGAGATGAAAAAGGTGCCCCTGTCCGAGATCAAGGACGACTTCTCGCGCTTTCTGCGCGCGGCCGGGACGCAGGAGATCGTCATCACGCGCCACGGCAAGCCCGCCGGCGTGCTGATTGGCTTCGAGACCGAGGACGATTGGTTCGAGTATCGCCTCGAGAACGACCCGCGTTTCCTGCGCCGCATCGCCAAGGCCCGCGCCGGCATTGCCGCCGGGCGCGGCACCCGGCTGGAAGATATCGACGTTAAATAGCAGCGCGCCGCGCCGCTGGCGGCCTAACGTCAAAACAACTCCGCCCCCTACCCGCCCGGCTTGAGGTTCTTGAGCGCGGGAATCTCGTCGGCCGATTTTGACGCGGGGATCGTCGCCAAAAAGGCCGCGATGTCGGCCACATCAACATCGTTCAGCACGTGTTCGCTGTAGGCGGGCATGGTGGTGTTGGTGGCGCGGATGAACTGGGCGATGGCCTCGGCCGGCAGCGGCTCGGGCGCCAGCTTGAGGCCGGCGTTGCTGCCCTGGCCCATGGTGCCGTGGCAATGCACGCAGCCGATGGTCATGTAAAGCTCGCGGCCGCGCTTGGCCGAGGGCTCGGCGGCGGCGAGGTCGGAGATGATAAATGTGGCGACCGCTAAACCGTAGATGACTCTGAAATTAGTTCGTTGCATTGCCGCCTCCGTGGCTTGGAATCATCGAACTCGCAAGGACCCCCTCACCCGATGCTTCGCATCGACCTCTCCCACAAGGGGAGAGGTAAGTTGGACATAACATATAAACCCTCTCCCCTTCGTGGGAGAGGGTGCCGAGCGCAAGCGAGGCGGTGAGGGGGAAAAGTGAAGTCATGTCCGCTGCCCCCTCAGCGCGTCTGCGTGACGACATCGACCAGCGCCGGCGCGCCGCGCTTGACCACTTCCACCGCGCGCCGGAGCGCGCCCGCAAGTTTCGACGGATCGGTGATGGGCCCCTCGGACCATACGCCCATGCCCTGGGCGAGCTTGGCGTAGTCGATGGGCGGGTTATTGATCTCGGTGCCGATGTGGGCGGTGTCGATGCCCCGGTTGCGCCGGTTGGCGAGGCCCTGCACCAGCATGGTCTCCTGCCCGTAGCCGCGGTTGTTGTGCATGACGGTGAGCAGCGGGATCTTGTGATGGGCCGCCGTCCACAGCGCGCCGTTGGCGTACATAAAGTCGCCGTCGCACTGAATGTTCACCGAAAAACGCCCCAGCGCCTTGTTGGCGAGCGCGGCACCCACCGCGGCGGGCAAACCGTAGCCCACGCCGCCGCCCGCGCCGTAGCCGAGATACTGATAGGTCTTGGTGAAGGGCCACAGCCGATGCGGCCAGTTGCTGATGAAGCCCTCCGACGCGCCGACCGACACCAAGGCCCAGTCCTCGCCCTTGATGGCCTGCCACAAATCCATGCACAGGCGGGACGTACTCACGGGGCCCGCGTCCCAGCCGACGGCGGCGGCTTGGCGCGCGGCCTCGAAGTTGGCGGCGTGCTGGGCGATGAATTTTTCGGCGCGCTGCGAAACGAGGGCCTTGCGTCCGTTCGGCATGGCCGCATTCACCGCCTCGATCAGCGCCGGCAACGTCGCTTCGCCGTCGCCCTGGATCGACAAATCCACGGCGGCATAGCGCTGGAAGTCCTGGTAGTTGGATTTCATATAGAGGTCATTGACGCTGACGGTGATCAGCTTGCAGCCGGGTTTGAGGCGCGACGTGCTGGTCTTGGTGTTGCGGTCAAAAACGTTGATCTGGCCCCAGACGTCGGTGACCTCAAGGCCCAGGATCACGTCGGCCTGGGTGATCAGCGGCCCGCGCGATGCGTTTTGCATCAGAGCGTGAGTGGTGGGCATGTTCTGGCGGCTGGCCAGGTCGATCACCGGCGCGCCCAGCACCTCCGCCAACTCCACCAAACCGTCCATGCCCGCCTGGGTGCGCGCGAGCCGGTCGGCGATGATGACCGGGCGCTCGGCCGCCACCAGCAGCTTCGCCGCCTCGCGCAGCGCGCCGGCGTCGCCTTGCGGCGGGATCGACGGCGTGTACTTGGGGATCGACAGCGCCGCGCGGTCCGTCAACTCCAATTCCTGCAGCTCGCTGTCGAGCACGATGGCGACGGGCTCCATGGGCGGGGTGCAGGCGATCTTGTAACCGTGGACGAAGGACTCGGCGAAGCCCTGCAGCGTGGTGGGCTGGTCGTCCCACTTGACGAAATCGCGCACCATGGCGACGGGGTCCTGCGCCGAGTGGCGCCAATCGTTGCCGCCGAGCCGCTTCGTCAGGTCGAGCGTGTTGCCGAGCATGTTGATCACGGGCACGCGGTCGCACCAGGCGTTGTAGATCGCCATGGCGGCGTGCTGCAGGCCCACGGTGGAATGGCACAGCGTCGCGGCGGGCTTGCCGGCGGCTTTGTAATAGCCGTTGGCCATGGCGACGGCGGATTCCTCGTGCATGGCGGTGATGAATTCCGGCGCGCGGTTGCCGCCATAGTTGACGATGGACTCATGCAAGCCCAAGAAGCTCGAACCGGGATTGGAAAAGACGTAGTCGATGCCGAGCGACTTGATGACGTCGGTCATGAAGTCGGAGCCGCAATCGATTTTCGCCGTCGTGTCGGCGGCGGCCAGTTGAGTGGGCGCGGCGACGGCGCCGAATTCTGCCTCGCGCGCGGCGGCCGAGGGCGGCAGTGCGCCGGGCTTTGATTCAGTCGCGGCGGGCTCTGCGGACGATGACGCCACGGGGAGTGCGCTCGCCGCTCCGGCCACGGCGACCTTGGACAAGAATTTGCGCCGCGCCACCTTATGAAGTGTGGCCGCCGTCGATGTGGTGTCCGTCATGGGTCCCTCCCCTGGGCCGCGCCCCAAACCAAGCCCGCCCAAGACTAGGCTTGACCCCCGACGCCCACAACGCCGCACACACCCCGCAGGTCGCCTGGCGGAAGCCAGCGGGGCCCGGCCCTTTCTGCCGCTAACGACAACGGGGCGGCAATTAGCTAGAGTTTTTTGTCGAACACCAGCCCGGCAAGACATTGAGACTCGAGACATGCCCGACACCCTGATCCCACCGCTGTCGATTGCGAAAGGCGCCCGCGACTTGCCGGCGTTCGCCGGTGCGCTCGGCGAGAGCTTCGCGCGCTACGGCTTCGCGGTGATCTCGGACCACGGCATTGCGCCCGACGTCATCGCCTCGGCCTTCGACCGCACGCGGGCGTTCTTCGCCCTGCCCGAAGCTGTGAAACGCAAGTACCTGGTGCCGGGCGGCGGCGGTCAGCGCGGCTACACGCCTTTCGGCATCGAGACCGCCAAGGGCGCGGCGCGCGCGGACCTGAAAGAATTCTGGCACGTGGGCCGCGAACTGCCGCCGGGGCACCGCTACCGCGCCTTCATGCCGCCCAACATCGCCGTGGCCGAGATCGCCGATTTCAACGCGGCCGCTTACCGGCTGTACGAGGCCATGGACGCGCTGGGCCTGCGCATCCTGAACGGCATCGCGCGCTATCTGGGCCTCGCGCCCGATTACTTCGACGCTCACGTGAGCTTGGGCAACAGCATTCTTCGCCTGTTGCATTATCCGCCGGTGCCCGAGGGTGCCGTGGGCGTGCGCGCCGGAGCCCATGAGGACATCAACGTCATCACGCTGCTGCTGGGGGCCGAGGAAGCCGGCTTGCAACTGCGCGATCGCGACGGCCAGTGGCGCGACATCGACCCGCCGCCCGATTGCGTGGTGGTGAACATCGGCGACATGCTGCAGCGGCTGACCAATCACGTGCTGCCGTCGACGACGCACCGGGTGGTGAACCCGAGCCCCGCGCGCGCCGCCTTCCCGCGTTACTCCATGCCGTTCTTCCAGCACTTCGCGCCGGACTTTGTGATCGCAACCCTGCCCGGCTGTGTTTCGCCCGAACGGCCCAACCGCTATCCCACGCCGATCACCACCGAGGCCTACCTGCGCGAGCGCCTGGCCGAAATCAAGTTGATTTGAGCGCGAGCGAGTGGCGGCTACGGCCTCACGGCCCGCCCACTGAGAACGCGACCGATCAAGTCGCGTTCGATGAGCGTCACGCCGTGCGACCGCCTCCGGACACCCAGCCAACCGGGCCCCTGTCCAAGCTATGATCTAAAATTCTAGGACGCATCCATTTGCGACGCATGACCCAGGTCAATGCGCCGCCATGCCAAAATCACAATCTTCCAAATTGAGTGAGCAACCACGGCGATTGAAGATAACGGGCGGCGTCCGAAGAAATCAGCTATGGCCACCGCAAACAGGACATCCAAGCGCGCGCGGCGCACGCCCGCAGACAAGGCGGCGATGCGAATTCCACCGCGGCGGGCGCTCGGGCCGAGAACGTGGCTCTTGGTCGCGGGCGACGGCGAGGCGCGGATTTACGACGTCGAACCGGCGAGCTTGCGCCTGACGGCACGCCGGGACGGCCGCATGAGGCCGTCGCAGACGTCCGACTACGTTCCGGGCGTCGCGGGTCTTGTCAACAACGGGGCGCGCCATCGAAAATTCGATGCCCTGCTCGTCGCCGCGCCCCCCAAGGTCATGACGAATCTCCTGCGCGGCCTGTCCGCGGCGGCGCGCCGGCGAGTCGCGCTGGAGATTCGTCTGCCTTGGACCCGGCTATCAACCACGGCCATGACGTTACGGCTGATGCGGTCCTTGTTGGCCGCTTGATGATGAACCCGATTCACGCGGCCGCCTGCCCCTCGCGCCGCGTATTTGCCGGCGCCGCCCCTCCCCAGAGACGGCGCCGGCCTTTTATTCGCGGTCCGGGTGCGTTACGGCCACGACCTCAACGAATTGAATAACACCAAGACCCATAGGATCAGTCGGTCAGATCGGGAACCGATTCCGTGGGCGGCTTTCGGCATGGCCGAAGCCTCCATCGGCGGGTCACGTCTCGTCATGAATGTCCTCAAGGAGTTCACGATCGAGCAGGCGAACCCCACGGGTGCCGCTCAGGGCGATCGCCCCTTGGGCCCGGAGGCTCGTGAAAACCCGCGACACGGTCTCGGTGGCGATGCCAAGGTAGTCGCCGATGTCGGACCGAGCCATGGGCAGCTGAATCTCGCCATCTTTGGCATGGGGCAGCCGGTCCGCGAGATCCAACAGGAAGCGGGCCACGCGCTCGCTGGCCGACATCCGGCAGGAATACGCGGCACGGCGGCGTGAGGTCTCGACCGCGCGCGCAAGAATGCGCACGAGTCCCAGCGCCGAGGAGGTATTGCGCTGCAGATTCGCTTCGATGTCGCGGCGCCGATAGCGCCACAGAATGGAATGGGTCACGGCCTCGGCCGAGCAGGCGTAAATCGGCCCGGCCTCGAGGCCGAGATAATCGCCGGGCATGACGAACTCGCAAATTCCGCGGCGACCATCCGCGACCAGTTTCACGATCCGGGCGCCACCCGAAACGAGTCGGTAGCAATAGGTGGACGGGTCGCCGTCGCGATAGATCGTTTGACCGGAACGAACCGTGATGCTCATGCCGGGTACGTCGAGACCCGGAGGGTCGGCCAACGCGCGGGCCGGGGCCGGCCGAGGCAAAGCGGCGGCACGGCTCATCATCTGCGACGGCGGAAATTGTGCGATTGGAATTTGTTGGTGCAACATGGCGCTCCCCTTTCGTCATCAATCAGCGAACAGATGCGACGATGATTGAGACCGCGGCGAAAAAAAATTAGGGAAGCTGCGTAAGGGAAACCACGTACGGCCTAGTGTGGTGGATTTGAAGTTCCCAGGATTTTGCCGCGCGCATTTTTAGGAACTTCAAATCCAAAAGCCACACTAGATTCATCATGTTCTAGTATCGTTTTGATTCCGAAGTTCGTTAAAGTGCCAGCCGGGAGATCGAACGAACTTCGGAATCACGATACTAGCGGCGCGCCCTGTCACATAGTTTTGGCCTGCCCGGTCATGACGGCGAGGCCGACGGTGCATCTGGCCAGGGCGACTCGGGCCGGCGCCGCGAACTCACCGCTCAACGGAAACAAAATCGCAACACATAGTCCGCGCGCGACAGTTGCATTCTAGTTTCGACCATGAACATTATGGCGCTTGGTGGTCTGGCAATTGTTGGGGATTCTCTCGCGGGGACAAACTCGGCTCTGACCTGAGTCCGCATTGCGGTTCCGGTCTTGGGTCATCTTGGGCGTTTCTTGGCTCTGTGAAATTCAGTGAGACCGGCCGGCTAGGATCAGGACATGGCGGGCACGATAAGCGCGCGTTTCGAGACCCTGATGGACCTCGCCCACGACGGGGTTTTGGTGCTTGATCGTGCCGGAACGATCACCGCGCTGAACGCCATCAGCTCGGACATCTTTGGATACGCGGCCGCCGAGGTCACGGGCCGGCCGGCCGCGCGCTTGTTCGCGGCGGAGCATTGGTCCGAGATCGAGACGTATCTGCGACAGCCCCAGGCCGCGCGGCGCAAACACGTGTTTGGCGTCAGTCGGCGGCTCCTGGGCCGACGCAAGGACGGATCGTCGTTTCCGCTGCGATTGTCGATCGGCGAAGGCGGACCCGAGAACAACGACGCGGTCATCGCCGTTGTGCAGCCGATCATGGCCATCGGCGGCAGCGACGCCACGCCGCGCGAACACGAGGCCCAACTGGCGTCGATCCTGGCGACGGTGCCCGACGCGATCGTGATGATCGACGAGCGCGGCCTGATGGAAATGTTCAGTCCGGCGGCGGTGCGGCTGTTCGGGTACAGCGAGCAAGAAACCCTGGGCCAGAACGTCAAGATGCTGATGCCGGCCCCTTATCGCGACGCCCACGACGGCTACCTGGCCCGCTATCACGCCACGGGCGAGAAACGCATCATCGGCATCGGCCGCGTGGTCGTGGGTCAGCGGCGCGACGGCGGAACCTTTCCGATGCAGCTCGCGGTCGGGGAAATGTGGATCGGGCCGCGCCGGCAGTACACCGGATTCATTCACGACATCACGCAGCGCCAGCAAGTCGAACGGAGCCTGCAGGACCTGCAGGTGGAGTTGCTGCATGTGTCGCGGCTGAGCGCCATGGGTCAGCTGGCCGCCGCCTTGGCGCACGAGCTGAACCAACCGCTGACGGCGAGCGCGAACTACATCAAGGCGGCGGCCCGCACGATCGCCAACGACGAGTCCGCCCCCGCCGCGCGCGCGCGCGAACTCATGGAAAAGGCGGCCCAGCAGACCTATCGGGCCGGGTCCATCATGCAACGGCTGCGGGAATTCGTGACCAAGGGAAAGGTCAACCGCGCGCGGGAGAACGTGAACAAGATCCTGGAAGAAGCGATGGCCCTTGGCTTGGTGGGCGCGGCCCACGATAATGTCCGCGTCAATCTCGACCTCGACGTTGCGGCCGAACCGGTGCTGGTTGACAAGATTCAGATTCAGCAATTGGTCATCAACTTGATTCGCAACAGTATCGAGGCCATGCAAGGCGTGAGCGATCGCCGCTTGACTATCGCGTCGAAGCTGCGCGCGGACAACTTCTACGAGGTGACGATCACCGATTCCGGCCCCGGCCTTTCACCGGACATCGCCGCGCGCCTCTTCGAGCCGTTCGCGACGACCAAGACCAGCGGCATGGGCATTGGCCTGTCGCTGTGCAAGTCGATCGCCGAAATCCATGGCGGCAGGATTTGGGCGACCACGCCGACGGCGGGCGGCACCCGATTCCATTTCACCCTGCCGCTGGCGGCCACGGCCGGGGCGAGCCCGCCATGAGCTTGCTCGAGATCGTGTTCGTGGTCGACGACGATGAGGCGGTGCGTGACTCGCTCGCGGCGCTGCTGGAGGCCAATGGTTTGCAAGCCAGGACCTACCCTTCGGCCGTCGCCTTCCTGGCGGCGCTGTCTCCGGAGTTCCATGGGTGCGTTGTGGCCGACATTCGCATGCCGGGCATGGACGGGCTTGAACTGCAGAATGAACTCGTCCGCCGCGCCGCGAGCCTCCCGATGATCATCGTCACCGGCCACGCCGACGTGACGTTGGCCGTGAGGGCCATGAAGGCCGGCGCGGTCGACTTCGTCGAGAAACCCTATGACGACGACACCCTGGTCGACAGCATTCATCGCGCGCTCGAGACCGCGCGCCGCCGCGAACGCCAGGGCGCCTTCGCCAAGACCGCGCGTCTGCGGATCGAGACCCTGACGCCGCGCGAGCGCGAGGTGATGGAACTGCTGGTCGACGGCGCCGCCAACAAGGTGGTCGCGCACAAGCTGGGCATCTCCGAGCGCACGGTGGAAGTGCATCGGGCCCGCGTCATGACCAAGATGCACGCGAAGAACGTGTCCGATCTCGTCCGCGCCGCGTTGATCGCGGTCAATGCCTCGGATACGGGGAATCCCTAATATTTCAAGATAGGGTCTTCGTTCACTTTCATCTGCAACGCGGCGGTTCTTTACCAAAACCTGCGGTTGATTTTGGCGGGACGGAGAGTGATCGACCATGTTCGGGACAACTTGAATGATCGCCGCATGATTTCTTCACTTGAACATAGCGTGGTCAAGGTCATCGATGACGACGAGGCGGTGTGCGATTCGATTTGCGCCTTGCTCGAGTCCTTCGATATTCCGGCCCTGCCCTTCACGTCGGCGCGGCGCGCGCTGGTCGAAATCGTGTGGCACACGGCCGGCTGCCTGGTGGTGGATCACCACATGCCGGAAATGACCGGCCTCGAATTTCTCAAAACGATCCGCGAACGCCAAATCCTGACGCCGCTGATTCTGATGTCCGCGGCGGCCGACCCGACGCTGGATCAACGGGCACGAATCGCCGGCGCCATGGCCGTGCTGTCGAAACCGATCGGCGATGGCGAATTGCTCGACCTGGTCCGCCGTGCCATGACCGCGAGCCACGCCACGCCATGAGGTCAGGTGGGGTCTAAGAAGCGGCGGCCGCGACGACGCGGGCGCAAACCTCATCCAGGGCCCCGCCCGCGTCGATGCGCGACCACGCCAGCGCGCCGATGTCGTAGCGTTCCTGGGCGCGCGCCACGGCGGCATCGGCATCGGACGCATCGCGCACGCGGATACCCACGCGCGATTCACGCACGGCGAGCGGTGCCTCGAGCCACAGACCGAGAAACGGCACGCCAATGCCGCGCGCCACGTGCTCGACCATGGCGCGTTCGTCCGGCTTGGCGAACACGGCGTCGACCACGACGCCATGACCCGCCGCCAGGACCCGCCGCGCGAGGCGGGCGAGTTCGCCGTAGACCCGCGCGCCGGCCTCCGGGGTGTAGGCTTCCGGCGGGAGGCGCGCGGTGTCGGGGATGCCGAACAGGCGCTTGCGGTGCACGTCGCTGCGCAACACGACCGCTCCGGGGGCGGGCGCCAGCGACGGCGCGAGCCGCATCGCCACGCTCGACTTGCCGGTGCCCGACAAGCCGCCGACGGCGATCAGGCGAGGCTTGGGCGCCGGCAAATATCCATTGGCGAGGGCGACATAGCCGGCGGCCTCGGCCGGGGCGGCCGACAGCGCCGCGACCTTGGCGCGAACCGCCGCGCGAACCGCCAGGAACACCGGCAACGCGAGAAGACCCTCCAGATCGTCGGCGCCGGTCACATAGCGGTTGAACAACCGGTGCGCCAGCGGTCGCAGGCCGCGATGCTCGAGGTCCATCAGCAGGAACGCCAGGTCGTAATACACGTCGCCGGTCGCCAAGCCCGCATCGAATTCGAGCGCGTCGAACGGAACCGGCTGGCCGTCGAGCATGACGATATTTCTGAGATGCAAGTCGCCGTGGCAGTGGCGCACGAAGCCCGCGCGGGCGCGGGCGTCGAGATGCGCCGACGCCGACCGGCACGCGCCGGCGATCGCCACGGCCAGGCGCTCGACCGCGGCCTGATCGATCGGCGCGGCGCGCAAGGGCGCCAGATTATCCAGGGCGGTCGCGCTAAAATAGGCGCCCTCGGCGCGGCGCACGATGGGCGCGGCCGCGTGCATCGCCGCGACCACATCGGCGAGATCGTCGATGATCGCCGCCGTCAATTCACCGCGCACCGCCACGGCGTCGAGCAAGGCCGCCTGCTCGAAGCGCCGCATGACGAGAACCCAATCGAGCACGTCGCCCGGCCCGGCGAAACCGGGTCGGCCATCGGCCCCGCGACGAATCGCGCGAACCTCGATGTACAGCGTGGGCGCGGTGCGCCGGTTCAGGTCGAGTTCGGCCTCGAGCGCGGCGCGGCGGCGTTCGATGGTCGAGAAATCCATGAACGGCAGTTTGACCGCGCGCTTCAGCTTATAGGCGCGGTCGCCCGCCATGAAAACATGCGCGCCATGCGTTGAAATGCGCTCCACGGCGGCACCGCCGTGGGTCGCCGGCGACGCGAGGAAATCAATCGCGGCGGTCTGCGCGGCTTCGCCGTTCCCGGGCGTCAAGGGGCGCGTTTCCTCGGACATTTCTTAACTCTGATCCAGCGCCGGATGGGCGGCATGACCTGGATCATTTCCCCGGCAACAAAATGGCGGATTAATGCGCCGACAGCAATGAACGAACCGCCGTTGGGAGTCGCGCGTGCCCTATGCCGTGATTCGAAAGCAGCCGGAGGTCCACGGCGCCATCCCCACCGACGGCGCGGCTTACTGGGCCAAGGCTCGCGCGCTGCTGGCGGGATTGCCCGGCGGCGGCCTGAACATCTGCCATGAGGCGCTCGACCGCCACGTCCTGATGGGGCGCGGCGACGGCCACCTGCCGCAGGCCCTCCGCGCGGGACAGATTGCGATAGGCGGCGGTGATCGCCGCGACGAGTTCATCCGGGAGCGGCGCCTTCAACACCATCGCGCGGATCGTCGCGCTGGTTTTCTCGAGGGAAGCACGGCCCCGATGAAACTCCGCGAGGGCGGCGGCGATTCTCGGGCGCAGGCCTTGAGCGTCGAGGAAGGCCCAGTACGCCGAGGCCGTGGTCGCGAAACCGCCCGGAACGCGAACACCCGAGGCCTTCAAGCCGCCCATCAATTCGCCCAGCGAGGCATTCTTGCCCCCCACCTCGGCGACGCGCCGCATGTCGACGTCGGACAGATCTCGGAGCAGGGCGTTTCGCAGGCGACCGCGGCCTCCGCTCGTTGCGGAACCAAGCTGCGTCAACCGTCGCGCACGAGACATGTGGCGAATTCCCCGATCGGAATAATAACCCACATACTAGCCAGGGCGCGCGATGAGGAGCTTGATCGGCGTCAACCAAGGACGCCGATCAAGCCCGGAACGGTCATGACTGGCTCGTGACGTTCCGGGGCGGGAAATCGCGGCAGCATCGCCTTTCTGCGATCTCCGAAACCGGGCGCCTTCACCGCGCAGGTCTTCATCACGCCGTTGATCTTATTGATGATCGGCGTGGCGAGCGCCTGCCGATTGCAGCCGATTGCATAGGCGCGACGTCTCGTGGCTGCGATTTCCGGCGAATCCCGCGGCGGCGCTTGCGGATGCTGCGTGATTGGCCACAGTTGGCGAACCGGCGGAACTTATGCGATGGTCCGCCCGGGGGCCTGTAGCTCAATTGGTTAGAGCCGACCGCTCATAACGGTCTGGTTGCAGGTTCGAGTCCTGCCGGGCCCACCATTCTTTCCCGCGCTAACCCGCTACCAGAACTTTTGCCCCTAAAAAGCCCAGGAGTCATGGGCTTTCCGGCGGGCGCGGAGACTCTGAATTAGCCTGAGAATCGTCGATCTTGCCCCAAATCCCCGAAAGTCTCCGGAGGCCCTTTTCGACCTCCAGAACTTTGAAGTGGCCTTAAATGGGTATTGAAGGCGTTTCAGCCGGCGAAGCCGAGAATTTGGCGCTGGTCGTGCCAGTCATATGGCAGCGAACTGAGGCGTTTGAGGTGGTAGGCCGTGAGCGTGACGGGCTGACGGCCATCGAGAATGGCCTCGACGATGTCCGGCGCGAGAAAGGCCAGCGGTAGCATGCGGCTGACATCTCCGGCATCCAACTTCTCGCGGGCCGCGATGTCGTTGATCGAGGTGGACTTGCCCGCCGCCAGTTCCGCCCACCACTGCGCTGCTCGGGCGATGGTAGTGATCAGCGCGGCGTCAGGTTCGCTCCGCTGAGGGCCTTGGATGATGAGCTTGGTCTCCACGCCCCGGCGGCGCATTTGCATGGGGATCTGTAATGAGATTGTTGCCTCGGGTGGTGCGGCTCCCGGAGCATCAATCATGTCGATCAGAACGCTCGCCTTAAGATCAATTTTGATCTCCACCGCTGAAACCGTCACCCGCTGTATCAGGTTGGTCAGAGTGGACCATTTATCTGTGAAGCCTGCTGCTTTCGCCAGTGAGGTCTTCATCCGGTTGGGCGCAAAGCCTTTCAAACCGACATGGCTAGTTATGCGCTTGGGGTTTTTCAGAAACTCTCCGATGCCCTGGGTGACGGTGCTTTCCAGTTCGGCGGCGGGAAGGCGCCAGCCGTCCTTGTGACTGCCCCGGCCATGCATGATTCGTCGGGAGATATAGTAGCGGTAGCGTCTGCCGTTCTTGATGGTGTGGACCGGGCTGAGGCGCTCGCCGGTTTCGTCGAAGACTAGCCCCGTGAGAAGGCTTCCCGATGGCGTGTTGGTCGCCGTGCTTCGGTTGGGTGCGTTGCCCGTAAGCTGCTGTTGCACCGCATCAAAAGTCTTGCTTTCGATGATCGCCTCATGCTGGCCAGGATGGCGCTGGCCTTTATGTGCGATCTCGCCCGCATAAAGAGGATTGCCGAGCAGCTGATACAAATGGCCTCGAGTAAATGATGTACCCCCTGTCGTGATGCCGTTGGAGCCGACACGGCTCTTCGTGACCAAGCCCCTGCGGTTGGCCTCGGCTAACAGCGCATTCACGGTGCCGAACTTGAGATAGAGGTCGAATAGGGTCCTGACGGTCTTGGCCTCGGCGGGGTTGATGATGAGTTTACGGTCCTTGAGGTTGTAACCGAGCGGGACCGACCCGCCCATCCACATGCCCTTCTGCTTGGAGGCGGCGATCTTGTCGCGGATGCGCTCGGCGGTAACCTCCCGCTCGAACTGGGCGAAGGACAGCAGCACGTTTAGGGTCAGCCGCCCCATGGAGGTAGCGGTGTTGAACTGCTGGGTGACCGAAACAAACGAGGCTCCCTTAGCCTCCAGCCGTTCCACGATCTTCACAAAGTCGACCAGGGACCGGGTCAGGCGGTCGATCTTGTAGACCACCACCAGATCGACCTTACGCTCCTCGACATCTGCCAAGAGGGTGTGAAGGGCGGGGCGCTCCATGGTCCCGCCTGATATGCCGCCATCGTCGTAATGGGTCGACAATGCGACCCAGCCCAGGCCCCGCTGGGACTTGATGTACGCCTCGCAAGCTTCCCGCTGGGCGTCCAGTGAGTTGAAGGCTTGCTCCAGGCCCTCCTCGGAGGACTTGCGGGTATAGACGGCGCAACGGACCCGGGCCGTCATGGAGCGAAGAACCTGGGGCCGGACCACCGGGTGCCGGTGATGGCTCGGGCGATCTCGGATAGCGACCGATAGGTGCGGCCCTCGTGCGCATAGCCCTGGTCCAGCACATCGACCGTGTAGGTGCGCCCATGCCATTCCCGCACAATGCGGGTGCCGGGGCCCAGGCGTTTGCGAAGCGGTTTTGTTGAACGCCCATTCTCAACGTGACTGCAGTTCTGGGCAGCCTGGGCCAGCAGCCGCTTGCTAGCGGTTGAGAGGCCGCCGAGGGTCTTGACCTGAAGGTGGTACGCCAGCGCGTACGCCAATAGCCGATGACTGAGACCCTTAGGCGCGAGCTGGCCGAAGGCCTTGAGCCAGACCTGGGCCAACTCTGCGCGCGTCATGGAAGGGATGGCGGCCAACTTGGCCGCCATCTCGGTTGAAGACAATCGAGCCATGGACATCAGATCGACTTCGTGCCGCTCACGATCCGATAGACCCGCCCTCGCTTGGCATCGGGAGCGCTTGCGATGGTCAATCCGCGCCTCTTCTTCAGCGCGCCGCTCATGGCCCCGCGTACCGAGTGCGCCTGCCAGCCGGTGACTTTAAGGGCCTCGGCAATGGTCGCGCCGGTCTTGCGTTTCAGCAGGTCGATGAGCAGGCCGAGCTTAGTGGTCCTGGTCGGTACAGCGGGCTTCGAGGGTTTGTGAATGATCGGCTTGGATTTTGCCATGCGTATTGCTCCTAGTGCTTAGGAACCGCGATGATCGCGGCTCTTGCATCAGGCACAGCCCCGCCGGCGAACCGGTCGGGGCGCATCAGCGCGAAACGCCGATGCCGCAACGCCCACCATGCATGCTTGCGGCGTAGAACAAGTCCAGTGGATTGTTCGAAGAAAATTCTAGAGACAGCCGTTTCGAGGTGTATGCCGAAAGAGCTATTAGCCCGGCCCTGTCACCTCTCCCTCAAGCTTTCATCGAGGTACAGGTTGATGGGGGCGATGAGGTACTCGATGATGCGGCGCTGGTCGGTCTTGATCTCGGCCATGGTAATCATTCCAAGCCCTAGTGCGAAGTCGCATAGGGCGACGACCAATGCCTTGTCGAGGGGTCATCAGTACCGCAGGCCGCCTGGACCTGAAAATTCAAAGTTTCTGTGCTTCAATGCAGTACACCGCGCCAAATCCCGCAGAAGCGATTCAGTTGCCAGAACTGAATCGCTTCTGCGGGAAAAGAAGCAGTCAAAATTTGTAATTCGCCGTAAGCCCGATCTCGCGCTTGCGTGGGTGGCCGGTCAGAATGTCGCGGAACGTCGTGACTTGGATGACCGCGGGGTCGGCGCGGCTGGGGATCCGCAACGGCCGCGTCGAGTCGACAAACCGCGTCAGGAACGGCGGAGTGCGGTCATCGAGCGCGTTATTGACGAACAGCGTAACCGTGACGGCCTCTCCCTCGACGCCGGCGCGAAGATTGAGCGTGTAGGAGTCGCCCGTATGGGCGAGGTTGTGAACCTGGTCGTAACGGCGCGACTCGTAGGTCAGGTCGCTCCGCAGGAAGCCGGTCCAGTCGTCCGATATGGTCGTGCGGTAGCCGCCAGAAACAATGAGCTGATGCGTGGGCGCGTAGGGAACTTTCTGCCCGCGCGCTTGGCCATTGGGATCTCCCGCGCGGTCGAATGAGCCGACGCGGCCATCGGTGTCGTAGATGTCTTCCGTCTCGGCATCGAGAAAGTCGCGGATCTTCCCGTCGGTGTAGGAATACGCAAAGCGGATATCCACCGGATCGGCCGGTTTCGCGTTCAGGTCGATTTCCAAGCCGCGAATCCGCGTCCGGCCCGCGTTCAAAATGGCGCCGGAGGTGGTCGTCGGCGTCGCGGCGGGCGGGCTGGCGCGCGTATACAGGAACGTCGTGGACAACTGCTGATCGGACCAGTCGATCCAGTAAACGGAAGAATTCAACGTCAGCGTTCGCTCCTCGTTGGCGCCCTTCACGCCGAGCTCGTACGTCCAGGCCGATTCTTCCCGGAACGTTTGGTAGTTAGTTTCGAAGAAGGCCCGAGAGGCGGCGTCGGCATCGTTCGGCAACACGTTGAAGCCGCCTGGCTTGTTTCCCTTGGCGACGTTAGCGAACACATTCCAGTCCTCGTTCATCATGTAAAGCATGGTCGCGCGCGGCAGGAACTTCTTGAAACTGTTGCGGAACAACAAGTTCGTGCCCGGCAGCGCTGGCGGTGTCCTGCGGTCGAAATCCGTGATCACCTCGATCAACGGGTCATTGATGATCTTGTCGACCTGGTAGCGACCTTCGACCGTGAGTTTCAGGTCCACCGTGACCTCGAATTCGAGCAGGCCGAAAACCGACAAATTGCGAACCGCGCTGTCGTTCTGGGTCTGAATCTCGCGGTATCGAACCACGCCCGGCACGACCGCGACAACCGGCGGCGTTGTGCCGTAGGGGACGAAGGGCAGACGCTCGACCGTGGGCCGAAGTGGAATGAGTCCCGTCGGCAGGATAAACTGGCCGCGGTAACCTCGACGATCGTCCTCGTTGTAGTAGTAGCCCCCGAGCAGTCCGTGCAGTCTCGTATCGCGCGGGCTTTCGATGCGCGCCTCCACCGACCAGTCCTTGCGGCGGTCCAGCGTCGGGCCCAATCCAACGGGTCGGCCGGCGCGTTCGCTGAGCTCGAAGCCGCTCTCGAAGGCCTGCGCGTTCCGGAACTTGTTGAACGCGCCGGTCGCCGTGAGGGCCCAGTCGTTGACCTCGTAGGCGGCCTTGGCGCTGGAGCGCCAGGTCGTGCGATTTACGCCGTCGATTCCCAACAAGTCCAGGATGTCGGTGCGCGCAAAATAGGTGCGCGGAATCTCGATCTCGCCGCACCAGTAGCCGCGGCGGCGATTCGAGGACTGCGGAACGCCCGCCACGGTGGTGATGATATTGGGCAGATCGCAGTTGGTTCCCGCATAACTGCTGCCGTAGAAACCGTCGACGTCATGCGACCAACCCACGTTGAGCTCAAGATCGAAATTGTCGGCGGGCGTGAAGTAGAGCTTGCCCCCGAAGTTGCGGGAACTTTCCTCCCCGCCCTCCTTTTTCTGCGTCGCGCGGTTGACCCAGTCACCGCCGAATTCGTAGTACCGGGCATTGATCTCAGCGGCCAATTTGCCTTCGACCACGGGTCCGTTCACGTAGCCGGTGACCTCGTAATGGTCATGCTGACCGACCGTCGCCTCTACCTTGCCCGTCATTTCGTCGTCGGGCTTGCGGGTGATGAAGTTCATCGCGCCGGCGAACGTGCCGCGCCCGAACAGAGCCGCCTGGGGCCCGCGGATCACCTCGATTCGCTCGACGTTGTCGAGCTGATAGCTGGTGATGTTGCCGGACACGAAGATGCCGTCGACGAAGAATCCCATGTTGGGGATACCGACGACGTTGGATTGGCCGCGCATGATCGGCCGATTCGACGAACCGCCACCCTGGCCCGTGCCGGTGCGGCCAAAGGCTTGCCGGAATGAGAGCCCCGGTGTCTGATTGGCCAAGTCGGTCATGTTCTCGATACCGGTTTTCTCGAGAAAGTCGGCCGAGAACGCGGTGATGGACAACGGAACATCCGCCAGGTTTTCCGCGCGTTTGCGCGCGGTGACGACGATTTCTTCAAGCGCGCTCGGGGTTTGAGCCGACTGTTGTTGGGCGAACGCGCTTCCGGTCACCCCGCCGTGTAGGCCCGCGATCACTACAAGTCCCGCGCTGGTCGACAGCAGCTTGCGACGAAGCAGATTCGAACGAGAATCGGTCATTTTATCTTGTCCCCCAATTACTTCTACTTCGCTGAGCACAACCTGACACCAGCCAAACCTCAAAATCCTCAAACCAGCCACCTCAAGCGGCGTCTAGGGTGCCGCCATGTTCAGGCCTTAATCTCCTATTCAGCGCTTTTTGCCCGACTGCCGCGCTCAAAATGTCGCTAGACGCTAATAAATCGCCGTATTCTGAACTCCGCGAACCATTCATGACGCCAACGGCCGTTCGCGATTGAATATTCCGTTCGGCAAGTGTCGACCGAATCGCTGCTTTGGGTTGGATTCGGTCACGAGACCGATCTCCGCGGAGGCTTTGATGGGGGTCGAACGTCGCGTCGGGAAAAGGCGCGGAATTGGGGCAGCCGTGCGAAAGAGTCTGCTTAGCCAGCTTTACGATAACTGCGGGACGTCACTAAGTTTGACCACTTTCTGGTAGGCCCGGCTCACCGGGACCAACAAGCCCGTGTTCAAGACGATCGTGAGATCGTTCTTGTCGTCTTGAATGCCCTTGATCGCGCTCTTTCGCACCCAGTAGGAGCGATGAACCTGCAAGCCGCTGAGCCGTCGCACCTCGTTGAGCGCATCCGAAAACTTGTATCTGATCAGCGCGTTTCCCGACGTCGTATACACTCGGATGTAGTGATCCTCAGCCTTCAGCGCGATCACTTCGGTGCCGATGTTTCTCGGCAGGTATCTGAGGAACGTCGAGATGAACGGCGAGACGCTTGCGCCGTCCAGGGGCGCTTCGGCGGATTTGACCGTCGCGTCTTCCGAAACCGATTGTTCGTCAAGTGCGACCGGCTCGTGCGGCCGCGGCTTGCCCATGATCTCCAAAATCGAGCCGCGATACCGCGGGATATCGAGCAATCGATCGTAGTAGTAATTGACGATGATCCAGAACGCCGGAGTCACGGCGTAGCTGAGCATCACGTCCCATTCGCGGCCGACATTCAGCAAGGGCGGCGGCAAAGAGTATTGCACATCCTGCGGAATGTAGGACGTGAACAAGAGTCCATACCACCGCGCCACCGGATGCATGATGATGATTTCGAGGATCGCGCCGAACAGCAGAACAATCCAGAGTGGCGGACTCCAGGGTCGCAGCGCGACGGCCAACAGGCGCGTGGTCAGGTCGAGAGCGAGCCAGCTGGGGAGCAGGATCCCAGCCCAATAGATCATGCCGAGATCGACCGGCATGTGCCTCGCCATTCCGGCATGATTGGCGCCGTTCAAGAACGCGAGCACGAGCGGGATGCCGAGATAGAAGGCGATCGCATGCCGTCTCGGCACCTGCTCCATCAGGATTTCGCGGAACAAGCCCATTTCGATTCCCATCCAAGTTCATATCTTAAAGTATGGGGGTACAGGATCAATGGGTATAGTTTCTCGCGACGCGAGGACGACACCAACCAGGGCGGCATCCGGCTAGGCGTTGGATGGATAGCCTTACCGAATCATGAGCTTGTACGATCGAAAACGGCCCAAGTCCTCCCCGCCCTACATGTGATCTCGGGCGACGTGGGCATGCCCGGGCGACAGCCGTCAGGGCAGGACCTCCAGGATGGCTTGATCACCATGGGTCTGGCCATATTCGTCCGTCATGGCAACCTTCACTACGTGGACCCCGACCTCGAGTGTTGGTGGCAGGGAAGAGTTCCAGATGTGAGTCGACAGCATTCTGGTCCGGATTTTCCAAGACGCCGCATTGCGAACCGTGCTCTGATCTATCACAGGATCAAAGGCGTCTCGCCGCTCCATTCGAACCGGCGCCGCGCGACCGATAACCACGTCAACGCGCGTCCTTGGGCCGCCGTCAAATACGTTCAACAGCAACCGTGCGGCCGGAACCTGACCAAGGCGTATGCTCATGAGCGACGTTTCGCCCGGCGTGCGGTCATCGCCGTTCGCTCGGAGCGTTGCGTCTTGTCCATGAACGAGCATGATGCGCGATTGGTAGTCGGACGGCGCCGAGGCCGCCTTGAAACGCATGATCGCGTTCTCGCCATCGACATCCAACACGTAATAACCGTTGGGCGTGCCGTCCGGTTGGTCGGCCGCCGGAATCCCTCGCAAGTCGAACGGACCGCCCCACCAACCGCCCGATACGGTCGCCAACACGTGCTGATGCAGCTCCGACGGTCCCTGGTAGCCTTCGTCGGGCCCAAAATAGTGATGCTGGGTCAGGTGGCTGTGCCCAGCGAACGAAATGACCCGCGCGCGAGTCTTGAGAATGTCGAATAGCACGGACGAATCAAGAACATGATACATCTCTTGTCCGCGCCGTTGCGTATCGACTAACGGCATGTGCATGGCGAGAATGATCAGCTTCCCTGGATCGACCAGCGCGAGGTCCGCTCGTAGCCAACGCATCTGCTCGTCGGTGAAGCCGCCCGCGAACTTGCCGCGCGTCGAGGGCGTTCCGCCATCAGTCCCGGGGTTGCGGCGCCCGAAATAAATCACGTTATCCAGCGCCACGAAGTGAACGCTGCCTTCGTCGAAAGAATAATATGTCGGCCCGTAATGGCGCTTGAAAGTTTCGAGCGATAAGGCGTCGTTTGGCGCCTCATAATTCAGATCGTGGTTTCCCGGTACATTGTACCAAGGGACGCCGATGGACGAGACGATGCGGTTGTATCGCGGCCAGAACGACAAATCGTCGTACATGATGTCGCCCAGCGTCATCCCGAAGGCCGCGTCCGTTCCGATCAACTCGGCCACCACGTCGTCGCGCAGATAGTCGAGTTCGATGGACGATTGTGGTTGGGTATTGGCGAAAAAGATCGCCTTGAAGCGCTGCCGCGCCTCGCCTGGCCAAAGTGGAAACTCGATCTGCGGCGGCAGCGCACCGCTCGCCGTCAAGCCTTCGTATCGCAGGCCAATCTCGCCAGGGGTCCCCAACGGGCGATGCACATAGTGAAACTGCGGCACGCCCACCTCGTTCACCGGCACACGATAGGTGCTCGGCTTGATAACGAAGAGCACCGTGCCGTCGACAACGGCAAGGCGGGCGCGACCGTCGCGGTCGGTTGTGATCACCTCGATACCGTTGGAGACTGGGACATCGGCGATGCCCGATTCCCCAGGATCGAGGGTGCGGTTCCGGTTTGCGTCGTCGTAAACGAGGATCTCGGCGCTGCGGCTAGGCGAGTCTTGCGCGACAGCCGGGCCCGCGCCTAACGCTGCCGCCAGCCCCGCGACCACGAGGCGATAGGCAATCGGGAGTGTCTTCAACTCAACCGACGTCATGCAGAACCTTTCCTGGGTTTAAGATTCCCTTGGGGTCCAGAGTTGACTTCAACCGCTTCATCAACTCGATCTCGGCGGCGCTTCGAGAGTAGCCGAGGTAGGGTCGTTTCGAGGTGCCGATGCCGTGTTCGGCCGAGATCGAGCCCGCGATCTCCTTGACCTTTCGATAGACGAGATGATCGATCGCGAGACGTTCTTCCGCCGATCCGCCGCCGGTCGCGAAGATCAAATGGAGATTGCCGTCCGCGCCGTGCGCTAGAGCTATCGACCGCGTAGCGGGGAACAGCGCCGCAACCTCCCGCGACGCCTGCTCCACGAACAACGGCATGTCGGCGAGCGGCAGGCTGATGTCGAACGTCACGAGCGAGCCGAGTTTACGCAACCCCTCGCCGCTTCCTTCGCGTACCAGCCATAACGCCGCGCGCTCGCGCTCCGACTTGGCGACAACGGCGTCTATCGCTTCACCCGACTCCAGCGCCTCCGCCAGCACGCGTTCGATGGCATCGCATTCGACGTGCGCCTCGATCAGGAGATAGAAAGCGCAGTCCGTTGGGAAGGGAATGCGCGCCCGTGTGCAGAACTCGCGAATGAGCTGTCCGTAACTGCTCCACATCACTTCATATGCGGCAAGCGTCCCCAACGGAAGCTGGCGCAAGCGCCGCAGCAGGCGGGCGACCCCTGCGAAACAGGCAACGCCGACGAAGGCCGTCGAGATCGCCTGGGGCTTGTCAAAGACGCGAACCGTGGCGCGCGTCACGATGCCCAGCGTGCCTTCCGATCCGATAAAGATGTGTTTGAGGTCGTAGCCCGCATTGTCCTTCAAGACCTTGCCCAGGCCGCCGACCACGGTTCCATCCGCGAGAACGGCCTCCAGACCCAGCACGTTCTGGCGCATCATGCCGTACTTGACGACGTTGAGACCGCCCGCGTTGCTCGCGATCATTCCGCCCAACGTGGCGGTTGCCCGCGAGCCGATATCGACCGGAAACACGAGGCGGCGTTCGGCCAATCGCTCACTGATGGCCTGCAACGTCGCGCCCGCTTCGACCGCGACGATTATCGACTCGTCGTCGATCTCGCCGATGCCGTTCATCCTTTCGAGGGAAACGACGACATCCCGCGCCGTCGCGCAAGCGCCACCCACTACTCCGCTCAATCCACCCTGAGGCACGACAGTTTGCCCGATGGCGTTGCAATACGACAACACCCGCGACACCTCGCCAGTTGATCGAGGCCAAACGATGGCGCGCGGCGTTTGCGCCGTTTCGTTGCCGTAGCCCCACGCATTGCGGATGTATCGCTCGTCAAGTTCCGCGCCGCGCCGGACAGCGCCTGGACCAATGATCGCGGCCAGTTCGGCGATTAAGCCGTCGTCGGTTGAGCGCTGTGGATTTGCGCTCATCGTGTCACTGAAATCCGGTCGTACTTGATATGGCCGCCATCCATCACGAAGCCCTCGACATGAGGGCCTAGACCGACGAACCAGACGATCGGAAACAGCAGCAATCCCGGGGCTTGCGCGTGAGTTCGCCTCATCACGGCGCGCGTGCGCGTTTCGCGGTCGGCCAGGGTGCGCGCGTTCATCGAATCTTCGATCATGGGCATGATGTCTCGGTCGCAATACCACGGCGCCTTCCAGGCGCATGAATGCATGCGCAAAGCGATCAGGGCATCCATCGCCGGAGCGGCGCCGTAATTCATCTCGAAGGCGTGACCCCGCCAGTCGAACTGGTGGATATTCCGACTTAGCTGCTGGATAGGTATGGACCGCACCTCCATGCGTACGCCGATCTGCGCCAAGTCCGAGGCGACTTGCTGGTGAATGGTGGCCGAATTGGTGCCACCCGCCAGCGCGCCCTCCATGACGAACGAGAATCCGGCCGGATAGCCCGCTTCCTCGAGCAATCGCTTCGCCAAGGCGGGGTCGTAGGCGTAGGGCGCGAGCGTGGGGTCGTAGCCAAAGGCGCCCGGCACTGCAAACTGCGTCGATGGATCGACGACGCCATTGAGGAACGCCTTGGTCAGCCGTTGCTTATCTACGGCATGATTGAGGGCTAGGCGGACGCGGCGATCCCGCAACGGTCCAGGCTTTTCGGTCACGAACGCGAGCGTGAGCACGCTGCTATGGATGCCTGGATAAAGGCTCATGTCCGCGCTCAATAACAGCTGCTCATCCTGCGGCGAAATAGTCAGCGCGATGTCGGCCCGGTTCGATAGCAAGGCCTGAAGTCGGCCTGTCATGTCGGTGACATTGAGAAGTTCGAGCTTTTGCGTCTTGGGCGCGCGCCAAGATCCATCGAAAGCGTCGAGCAAGATCTTACTTTCCGTCCATCTATTGACTTGAAATGGGCCGGTGCCCACGGGCGCGCGCGCGAATTGAGCAGGTCCGAGGGTCGACCAGTGACGCGGCGCGACGAAACGCAACGTCGAGAGCTCACGGTCGAGGAAAAGGTTGGGCTCCCGTGTTTCGAGTTCGATCGTATGCTCATCCAGAGCACGCGCCGCAACAAGGCTGGATAATTCGAGCCTGGCGTTGGTCGCCGCGGCTTCGGGCGAAAGGACGTATTTGAACGTAAACAATGCAGCCTCTGCGTCGAACGGCTCGCCGTTCGAGAAGATCACGTTCTTGCGCAGGAAAAAGCGCCAAATCTTCGGCGCGACCTGCTGCCAATGTGTAGCGAGTTGAGCCTCGATCTTGCCGTCCAACGCGACGAAGGTGAGGGCGTCGAAAATCGCGGTGAAGGTATAGGCCGCCGGCCAAGCCCCGCTGGGGAACGGGTTGCCGCCTGCTGGAGGGTATCCGGTAATCGCAACACGCAATGTCTTTGAATTATCTTGGGCCACCGCAAACGGAGCGGGTATCGACGTGCCGACAGCAAGAACGACCGCGAACACTGTCGCCAGGGCGCCGCGCCGCAGTCCAAAGCTTGGGTGACCGCGGTACATTACGTGCGCTCCGATTCAGCGGTGCGACGAACTTTCGCGGCGCAGACAAAAAATTCCTGTTGACGGAGGCCCTCAGGAGTCGCGAACGTGATTCGAGATTGGGACATTGACGACGGAAGGAAAGCCGCATGAGTCCGACCAAAGATTCGTTCGCGCCGCCGCGCCAACGTTTCTTGCAGGCTCACCGCGCACGGCGTCGTGTGCCGCGCCCATACTTTCTTCCGCACTCGCCGCCCGGGGGCAAAGGCCTGATCGACCTGCACCTTCACTGTCACGAGGGGCAGCACGACGGCCTTGAGATCGCCAAGCGCGCGGTGCGCGCGGGCATGCGCGCCCTGCTGTTCAAGAGTTTGAGGCCGATGCGGCATGAATACCCCGCGCGTGACGTCGAGTCGCTGGTGAACGAGCTTTCCGCCTGGTGCAAGACGGAGGGGCTTGCCCCGATTACGTGCCGCGCCGGTTATATCATGTGCCTCAACCCGCGCGAACCCGACATCAAGATGCTGCGGAAGAATCTCGATGAGGGCGTCGCGGCGGTTTGGCTGCCCGTCGGCAACGCACTGCGCAGTTACACGGTGATCGGACCTGGCCCGGATCTGACTCCGCTCGATGAGAGCGCCGCAAGAGCGAACGGTGGCCTGTCGATCATCGACGACGCCGGGCATCTGCGCCCCGATTTCCAGGCCGTTATCGACGCCATCATCGAGTACGATCGCATCCTATTCTTCGGTCACCGCACGCGCGAAGAGTTGTTCACGGCGGCCGAATATGGCGCGAAGTGCGGTTTGCGACGCATGGTGGTCGACCATCCGTTCAGTCCGTTCATTGACTTGTCGATCGACGACATGATCTCGCTCAAGGCCTGCGGCGTGACCTTCAATTTCACATACAACGAGATTTCCCCGGTCGTCGGGGTCGACCCGCAGGACATGGTTGACGCAGTTCAAATGGTCGGCTCGGATCATTTCACGATCTCAAGCGATGCCGGCGATCTCATTTTCCCCGATTCGGTCGAGGCCATGCGCCTGATGGCCGTCACGTTGGCGGCCTTCGGATTGCCCGAGCGGGACGTGGAAAAGGTCGGCGGCGAAAACGCTGCGCGGCTCCTTTCTCTCTGAGGGCGTCAGGCCCGTGCATGCTGAATCGAGGGGCAGGATACGAGACGCGATGAACAGGTTGCGACATTTTGCAGGCGCCGAGCGGGTGCGGGCGCTTTCTGCGCGGGGCGGCGGGCGCGTTTCGCGCAGGATAGGCGCCTTTTGCGACAATGGCCTAGCGGCCGCACCGGCCGCGACGGATACTTCGCGAGTGTTTCGAACGTGAAGTTCGGCCCGGATTGCAAATTTTAGAAAAAGGAGCGGCCAATGACCATATTGCTCGAGTCTCTGGTTGATCGGCGCGGGATGTTTCAGTGGGGGGCCGGAGCCCTCGCTCTGGCAAGTTCCGCCCCGCGTGCAACCATGGCCGCCGGCGGACGTTCGCTCGACTTGAATGATCCCCGCGAGCACTTGATGGTCTATCTGAAGCTCAACGCGTCGACGCGGCCGGGCGATAAGACGTTCCTACGCTATTCGGGCGTCACGTTCGGCGCCATTACCGGCACCGAGATCAAACCCCTCTACGGCATGGAAGGCGTCGTGGCGCTCAAGGTTTTCGAGCCGGACGGCGAGGTCGCCCGGATGACGTTCAATGAAGTCGGAATTTTCACCGACCTTGCCACCGGCGAGGTGATCGACCGATGGGCCAATCCTTATCTGGAACGCACAGTCGACGTCTGGCATTTGCGCAACGGTCCGACGAGCTTGAGCATCAATCCGCGCCAGGAGCAGGGCGAAGGCGGGTTCCGCCTCATGCGGACCCATGGCAATCAGCCGAAAGGCTTCTATCTGCCCATGACGATTCAGGGCGACAATCTAGTTGTGGCTGTCGACGTGCAAGCCCGACGTCCCAATCCGCTCGACCCAGCCGTTTGGAAGCTCGAGTCGACCGGGCCGTTGGTTTACTCCGAACACAACACGTTCAGGGCCAAGCTTGCCGACATCGTCAATCCCGATCTACCGGCAGTCGACATGTTTGCGGCCTGGCACAGTCACAAGCAGTGGCGACCTTGGATGCTGATGGGACAGCAGCCAGGGTATATTTATAATCATCTGATCGTGTCGAAAATCGCCTCGTGGACCGAAGCCCCGAAGCCCGTGGTCAAGTATGCCGAGAAGCATTTCCCAGACTACATGACGGCGCCGGCGCAATGGACGAAGGGTCAGTATCAATCCGACTGGGATTTCTTCAAGCGCGACCGCAAGCCGATCTCGGCCGCCTAAGCTGCGCACCAGTCGATCTCAGGTGCATCCGAACGATGGAACCCCGCCATGACCACTCATTCGCGTCTGCTGCGCAAATCGTTGCTGATCGCCCTTATCTTGATCGCCGTAGCCGCGATCATCGTCGATCAGGCTGTCCCAGACTGGATGGTGGTGAAACGGCGCCTGACCTTGCCAGACGAGTTGCCTTGGCCGATTGAGATATTTCAGCCGCAAGTCCGCGTCGCGGGAAACCCGAGCAAGCGGCCCAGTTCTTTGCTTGACGCCCGCACGATTTCGGCGGTCGCGCTGGATCAAGTCGTGGACGAAGCCAAGGCCAACGCAACTGATGCGTTGCTCGTGTACCACCGTGGTCTGCCGGCGCTAGCCTGGTACCGTGAGGGGGTCGCGCCCGAAACGATTCTGCATAGCTATCACATGCAATATACGCCGTTGGTCCTGCTAATCGGCATCGCCCTCAGCGAAGGCAGGATCAAATCTGTGGATGAGCCTGCCGCCGCCTATCTGACCGAGTGGCGGGGCGATGCGCGCGAACGGATCACCATCAAGCACTTGTTGCAGATGAGTGCCGGCCTCGAACTGAGGTTTGACGCGAGCTACTCGGATGATTTCTTTTCGCGCGACGCGCTGGCCTATTGGGGTACTCGCACGAAGGATGTCATCTTGACCTACCCAGCAACCAAAGCGCCGGGTGTTGATTTCGACTACAATTACATCATCCCCGAACTGCTCGGCATCATCCTTGAGCGCGCCACTGGGCGCTCATACCAAGACTATTTGTCGGAAAGGCTTTGGCGACCGTTGCGGAATCATGACGCGTTCCTCTGGCTCAATCGGCCCGGCGGCGAGGCTCACCAAGACGCGGGACTCTTCTCGACGGCGGGAGATTGGCTCAACCTCGGCGTCATGATGCTCGACAACGGCAGTTTTGACGGCAAGTTGATCGTGCCGCCGTCGTGGATCGACATGATGCGTGTGCCTTCGCCGGCCAATCCGAACTTCGGCTTCATTTGGTTGGGTCATCCGTATGCGCCTGAGCGGCGCATGGCATCTGACCCGCGGGTTCGTTACGTGGTTCGGTCGGCGGAACCGTTTGCGGCTGACGACGTCTTCTATATCGACGGTTACGGCGGTCAGCGGGTCTATGTTGTCCCGTCCGCCGAACTCGTGGCTGTTCGGATCGGGCAGCCGGACCGCAGTTTCGACAATTCCCGCCTGGTGAACATTCTGTTGCGCGGCCAGCTGGCCGTTACACCGGATTTAAGCGGCAAGCCGGAATAATGGCCGCGCACGGCTCCTGCGGCAATAGCCCAGATTGAACGATGCGACTCCACAGCGTCATTGCGGGCCGGTCTCTTGGAACACCGTTGTAACCTAGCCTTGTGCCTGCAATTGACGACAAAGTGTGGCGCGAACGGGAATTCGCGCCACCTCACTTGTTTGCCAAGCCAAAACGGATGCGCCTACCGACATCTGCCGGCTAATGCAACAGAGGTTGAGCTATGAAAAGGGCGGCAGCGCGATGATCGGGCCCATGATCATGGCTCACCCGATAGGCCGGGGTGACGGCATACCAACGAGGACATCGAACCATGCATCGTTCAACTCCAAGTTTGCCGAGGTTCGGACAAGGTCGCACGCTTGATCGCCGACGGGTGTTGTCGGGAGCGGCCATGGCCGTCGCCGGCGCTGGGGCCGTTCGCAGTCGTCCGCTGCGCGCGGCTGGTCGCGACAACCCCGACGTGATCGTGATCGGGGCGGGCATGTCCGGGCTTTATACCGCCATGCTGCTCGAGGAACAGGGCGCGCGCGTCCTCGTGGTTGAGGGTCAGAATCGCATCGGCGGGCGCGTCATCACGCTGGACGACGTCCCAGGCAAGCCCGAAGCGGGGCCCACCGGTTTCTCGGGTATGTACGCGCGGACGCTCGATGTCTGTGAACAACTGAAGGTGCCGCTCGAACGGCCGGTCCGATACCGCGACGGGCATGAAGCCAAAGACATGATTCATATCAAAGGCACCAATATTCTTCACGAAGAGTGGGAGAAGCACCCGCTGAACCCGTTGCCGGAAGTGCACAAAAAGTTTCTGCCGTTTCTGGCCATGTATCAGATCCTGCTCAAGTACAATTTCCTCTCGGGCCTCGAGGACTGGATCGAGCCGCAGTTCCACCAGTACGACGTCCCGACGTTCGATTTTCTGCGCTCGAAAGGTATCAGCGAAGAAGCGTTGAACTTGCTCGACATCGGCATGTTCACGGGTGGTATGCGCCGGACGTCGCTGTTGCACGACATGCGGATCTCGCATTGGCTGGTCTACGGAGGCGAGGCTGTTCTGGCCGGCGCGAAACATGTGGTGGGAGGGACGCAGCGGTTGCCGGAGGCGATGGCTGGCGCCCTGAAGTCCGAAATTCGCCTAGGGATGCCCGTCGTTCAGATTGCGCTGGGCGAGGCGGGCGCCGAAGTGCGCTGCGCGGACGATACGATCTATCGCAGCAAATTCGTCGTATCGACCGCGCCGTTCACCGTTCTGCGCCATATCGTCATCGATCCGTCACCGCCACCGCATCAGCGCGAAGCCATCGATACGATGCCGTATCTCGAGTCCGTGAAGGTATTCATGGTTCCCGAACGGCCGTACTGGCGCGATGATGGCCTTCCGCCGGGCATGTGGACCGACACTCCGATCGAGAGTATCCGGGCTGTGGCCCATGGCGACGGAGATACGGTGTCGAACATCTACGTCGACATCTCGGGCATCGGCGCGCGGCCTTTCGCATTCATGGCGGAGAAAGATATCGGGGCCTACGCCCTCAGCTGGATCGAGAAATTGCGTCCCTCGGCGAAGGGTGCGCTGAAGGTCGCCAAGATCATCGACAAGGGCCGGGCGCCGTTCTCGCTTGGCGACTGGGCCTATTGGAACGTCGGTCAGGTCGCACGATTCGGTCAAACTGTGCGTGACCCTTGGGGCCGGCTGCATTTCGCGGGCGACGGAACGGCAATCATGAATCGCGGCGTTGAAGCCGCCATGGAGTCTGGCGAACGCGCGGCGCAGGAGATTATCGCACGCCTCTAGATCAACGCACTGAAAACACCGACAGGAGAGAGAAAATATGCCGCACAATTATGATCTTCTATTCAATCGACGCAACGCGCTTGGACTCGGCATGGCCGGTGCCGGCGCATCACTCGCTCCGCTGGCCGCAGGCCTTGGTTTCGCCACGCCTGCCAACGCGACCACGCTGAAATCGAAGACCTACGACTTCACCAAGCCGGAAGACAATTTTCGCGCCACGATGAAGTCGTGGATCACGACCAAGCCTGACGAGGAAGTGATCGTCTATTTCTTTGGCGTGGAGTCGGCTGTAACCGATGACGGCAAGAAGGTGATTCCGATCTGTGGTCGGGTCGGCACCGACTTCTATCGGGTGATCCCGCAGGCGGACGGATCGTACCGCTGTCTACTGAACGAGCTGGTGTTTTACACGGACCTCGGGACCGGTGAGGTTTTGAACACCTGGTACAACCCCATGATCGAGGAGGAAGTTGAAGTTTTCCACCTGCGGCAGGGGCCTGTGAACTTCACCTTGAGCAAGGATCGCTGGGAAATGGATTTCGCCGCCGGTCGTTCGGAGCGACGATGGACCATCGTCGACGACCACGCCTTCTTGAACTGGCATTCCGACAGCTCGAAAAAGAACCCGCTGGATCCGAAGAAGTGGCCGCGCGAGTCGACCGGCGAAATGACCTATCGTCATGAATTTATGGTGACTATTTCCAGCCTGGCGGAGCTCGAGAACCCCGAGATCGGCTCGGTCAAGGCGCGCGGCATGTGGGGATCGATCAAGGACTGGCTGCCGTGGATGCTGATGGGCGACAAGCCGGGGCGCATCTTCACGCGGATGTCGAGCACCAAGATCGACAGCGCGGCCTTGCTGCCGCGTCCGGTGCTCGATTATGCCGAGAAGCATTATCCGGAGATGCTGGCGGCTCCCAAGAAGTGGACCGACGAGTACGTGACGATCTACGACCACTTCGAACGGGAGCGGAAGCCGAAGCCGCCAAAATCCGCTGGTGCCGGCACTTGAGGCGGGCTCGATCGCCGACTATGGGTGGAGAAACCGTGTGTATGCCAGTTGAGAGGTTCCGTAAGGTGGGCAAGCGCAGAGTGCAGGCATCGCGGCGTGTGGCATTGTCCGCGACGATGGGGGTGGCGGTCGCGAACAGCGCGGTCGCACCCCGCGCAGCGCGAGCGCAGCCCCGACAGACCGACGTGCTCGTGGTTGGAGCGGGGATGTCCGGTCTCTACGCCGCGATGTTGCTGGAAGAGCAAGGCCTTAGCGTTCGCGTCGTTGAAGCGCAAAATCGGGTTGGCGGCCGGGTCATTACCCTGGACGACGTGCCCGGCAGACCGGAAGCGGGGCCAACCGTATTTCGCGCGATCCTGCACGCGCGCACCTTGGATCTGTGTCACAAGCTGGCGCTTCCGCTGGAAACGCCGATCCAGTTCCGCAAGACCGAAGCGACCAGCATGCTTGTGCTGAGAGGAAAATTCGTCAAGGACGAGGAGTGGGCTGCGTCGAAGGAGAACCCGCTCCCTGAAGAGTTCAAATCCGTTCATCCGTTCCTCGGACTGTACACAATCCTCGCCAAGTTCGACTTTCTCGGTGCGCTCGAGGACTGGATCGACCCGAAGTTTCACGACCGCGATATATCGACTTTCGAATTTCTACGCGCGCGCGGCTTGTCGCAAGAGGCGCTGGACCTGCTGGACTTCGGCAATTTCGGCGGTGGCCTGCGCGATACGTCACTCCTCCACGACATGAAGGTGGCGCACTGGGTCGAATTCGGCGGCAAAGAGGCCGTCGCCGGAGCGAAGCACGTCATCGGCGGATCGCAGAGGTTGCCAGAGGCGTTAGCAAGAACGCTCAAGGGCGACGTGCACTTGGGTAAGCCGATCGCGCGCGTCACTCAGAGCGAAACCGGTGTCGAGGTCAGGTGCGTCGACGACACGGTCTTCTCCGCCAAGCACGCGCTCATGACGATGCCGTTTCCGGTATTGAAACAGGTGGAGTTTGATCCGCCGCTGCCGCCCCAGCAATGGGAGGCGTTCGAGCGGCTGCCCTATCTTGAGTCGGTCAAGGTCTTCATGGTGCCAAAGCGGCCGTATTGGCGCGAGGACGGGCTGCCGCCGGGCATGTATACGGACACGCCGATTTCGGGCGTACGTGGTTTGGCTCACGGACCCAACGAGACCGTGTCGAACATCATTTGCGACATTCATAGCGAAAAAGCGGAAAAGTTCCGGTTCATGGCGGATGATGACATCGGTCGGTACGTGGTTCGGCACATTGAGTCGCTACGCCCTGCGGCCAAGGGGCAACTTGAAGTGGTTAGGGTCGTGAACAAGAGCCGTAACCCCTACTCGCTTGGGGATTGGCCGTATTGGCGTCCAGGACAGGTCGCCAAGTATGGCTCCATCGTTAGGAATCCTTGGAGGCGGGTACATTTTGCCGGTGATGGGACCGCTGTCATGAATCGCGGTGTCGAGGCCGCGCTCGAATCCGGGGAGCGTGCGGCAATTGAGATTCTCAAAGAAATCTGACCGAGGCTCGCGCCATGGTAGTCCAGGCGCTCATCAGGTTTGCTTCACGCAGACCGATGATGCCAATGACCTTGGGAATCGACGGGACTCGGCGTTCAGTCACGGCGTGGTTTGTCGCTTTTGACCCCGTGCCCACGATCAAAGCCTAGCGTGAACGGCAGTTTGCGAAACCACATTGGCGCGAACGCGATCTAACGCCTTCTTTTGGTGACTCGCGAAATATCGTTAGCAATTGGAGCAAGCGTCGATCGACGATGCAACCGTAACCTTGGCCAAGGCAAGCGCCAAGCCTTCTTAACTGCTTGCCTAAATTTTTATTTGGGAACCTTTCTTTGGGGGCGTCATGAGTATTGTGTGCGGATCGTCAGCAAATACCAGGGTGAATTCCGGTTTTCGGGACGTGCTACTGTTAGGCGGAGCGCTCGGACTGATGTCGGTCTCTGCTACGGCGCAACAAACTCCAGAACTCAGGCTCGAAGAAATCGTCGTCACCGCGCGGAAGGTGGAGGAACGCATCCAGGATACACCGATAACGGTGACCGCATTCACGGCAGAAGCGCTGAAAGAAGCGGGGATCAGGGATTTGGTCGACGTCGCGTTCCTGACCCCCGGCTTTTCCATGCAGACCAACAGCCGGGCAAACGAGCAGCCGTTCATTCGCGGCATGTCTGCGAACTCGTTCTTCAGGCCCGACCAACTCACCTCGTCGTTCATCGATGGAATCTTCGTGCAGGGCCTTGCACGCGCCATCGACATCCAGGGTGAAGTCGAGCGCATCGAGGTCGTAAAAGGCCCGCAGTCGGCGCTGTATGGCCGCTCCACGTTCGCCGGCGCGATCAACTACATCACTCGCCGTCCTGATCCCGAGCAATTCGAGGGCTATGTCACCGTTTCGGGCGGCGAGAACGACTTGATCATGGGATCACTGAACGTCAACGTTCCGATGGTCCAGGACCGATTTGCGATCCGCCTTGATGCGCAAGGCCGGGATTACAACGGTCAGTTCCGCGACGCGTCGTCGGGCGGAAAGATCGGCGACGAATCCGGGTACAGCGGCTCGGCGCAGTTCGGACTGACGCCGAACGACAATTTCCGGGCAACGGCGCGCGTCGCGTTCTCGGCTTTCAACGATGGACACGCGCCGAACGTGCTTCTTGGACGCGAGATTCTCAACTTCAGCGCAGGCGGGACGTTTCGGGTTTTTCGCGGCACGCTGCCGACTCCTCCGCGCAACTCGGTCGATCTGGCCCTCGAACGTGTCGATGGCGGATTTCGAAATCTCGATCAATTCCGCAATCATCTGATTCTTGAGTGGGATTTTAGCGGGATGACGCTGGTCTCGTCGAGCCACTATGCCCGCGAGGATCTCGACTACTTCATCGACGGCGACTTGCGACAGGTCGCCGGCACCGGTGGCGCGTTCGAATCGCGGTTCACCGAGGACTTCGAGGACTATTCGCAGGATGTCCGATTGCAGTCGGCAAACGATAGCGCGCTCAGATGGCTGGCTGGCGTGTCCTTTTACGACAGCCAATACTTCCTCAACCAGTTGGCTCGTGCGGTGGTCATGGGCAACGTGCGTAACGAGCGCACCTACGGGGTTTACGGATCAGTCGACTTCGACCTGTCGAACGAACTCACGATCTCGGCGTCTGCCCGCTATCAGAACGAGAAACTCACCCTGGTGACCCAGACCGGCACGCAGTTGCGTTCGAATTCGACCAAGACGTTCCTGCCGCGCGTCATTCTCGATTACAAGCCGAACGACTCGAGTATGTTGTTCGCCAGCATCTCGCGCGGCAACCAGCCGGCGACGTTCAATACCGCGGTCAATACGCCGCCCGGACTCGAAAACCTGAAAGAACAGATTCTGTGGAACTATGAGCTTGGGACCAAGAACTCGTTGTTGGATGACCGGATCCGCTTCAATGCCACGGGTTACTTCATCGACTGGACAAATCAGCTTGTCCGATTTCAGACGACGGGATTGAACGGTCTGCCGATCACGCTTTCCACCAATGCAGGCAGCACCGAGATTCTCGGGTTCGAAACCGAGTTCGAGGCGGTCCTGACCGAGTCGTGGACGGCGCTGGCGACGTTCTCTTACACCGATGCGGAATATCAGAAGATCGAGACGGAGAACTGCCTGCGCGCATTCGGTACGGCAGACTGCGGAAAGACGACCTTGCAGAACCAGGCGCCAATCCAAGTCTCCCTCAGTAGCACATATACGGTACCGATCACCGGCGAGTGGGAAGGGTTCCTGCGCGGCGACTTGATTTATCGCGACGCCCAGTATGTGGACGAGATCAATCTCACCAAGACCCCCTCCGCCACGCTGCTCAATCTCCGCGCCGGCGCAAAGACCAGCGATCTAGACATCACGGTTTTCGTTAATAACGTTACCAACGAGAATTCGCCCGATTTCGCCACGCGATTCCTCGATTTGACCGCGCTTCCAAGCACGTTCGGCTACCAACTTGCGCTACGTCGCGGACGCGAGGCCGGAGTGACAGTTTCATACGACTTCTGAGTCGTCGGCGCATCACGACAAACCACTGGACAGGAATATTCTCATGCTCGATCACATTTTCAATGCGTCGACGTCGCGGCGGACTGCGATCGGTTGTCTTGCGCTCCCGGTCGCCCTGACGACGCTTGCCAGGTCAACGATGGCGCAGGCACCGGACACCTCTGTCCTCGACGACACCTCGTTCCACATCCGGACGTTCGCGCGGCTCGGCTCGACGCTCGAGACGGGAAAAACCGGTTATGTCCTCTATAAGGGCAAGGCATTCGCAGTCGACGGCATTGGCGCTCAATTGCCGATCTACGGCATCGAGGGCCTGGCTGCGATCAAGCTTGATATTCAATCCGATGGGACCGTGCGCTTCCTCTTTAGCGAAGCAGCCATCTACACCGATCTCGCGTCCGGCGAGCCGCTCGAGACCTGGAAGAATCCCTACAGCGAAGAAGTTGTTCCTGTCTGGCATCAGCGAAACGGACCGGTCAACTTCGCGATGTCGTCCAAGCCGTCGAACAAGGTCGGGGCGTTCGAGACCGTGGAGGCTAAACCAGCCGGGTTCCGGCTGCCATGGATCATCGACGGCGACATGGCGATGTATGCACAAGACACAACGTCGAACAGGCCAAACCCCATCAAGCCAGATAAACATCCTCAATATTCCGTCGGTGAAACGCTCTACATCTCCGAGCATACGCAATACTCGGTCAAGACCGCGGACCTTTTCGACAAGACCCAGCCGACCCTGAACTTTTTTGCAGCCTTACAGAGTCTCAAGCCGTGGCACCCATGGATGAAGATGGGGCGGCGGCCTGGGCGCGTCTTTACTCGGATGATCTCCAAGAAGGCGGTCGGACTGCAGGACTTGACGAAGCCGGTCCAGGCTTACGTTGAGAAGAACCTGGCGCAGTACGTCGTCGCCCCGGCCACATGGACCGGGGAGTACATCGATGCATACCGCCTTTACAAGGAATATCTGGAGCGCTCCTAATCGAAGCCAACACCCGAAAGACTTTGAACATGCCCGCAGGAACCTCGCGCAGACAGCTACTTGCTCAAGCGGCTACAGTATCGGCCCTAGGCCTCGGCGCGCCCCGTGTTCACGCCGCGGCGGATCAAAGCCTCGATACCATCGGGCGCGCGGTCGATGCACGCATTTCCGCCCGGCCCAAGACTAGTCCGTGGCCCAACTCTTGGTTTCAACCACGCGCTGTCGTGACCGGGGCCGAGACTCCCATGACCTGGCCGGCGAACGCCGGCACAGCAAGCCGGCCGGGACTGCAGAAGGCGATCGCATATGCGCAGGGCCAGAATGCAGAGCGACTGATCGTCTGGCGCGCGAACAGCGTACTCGTCGATCAGACGTTCGGAACGGCGGCGGCTGACGCGGAGGTCAACTCCTATCACATGCACTGGAACGTCCTGGTTCTGCTGATGGGCTGCGCCGTAGCGGACGGTCACATCGGGTCCATCGACGATCCCGCGGCGAGCTACATCACTGAATGGAGCGCCGATGCGCGCTCCGCCATCACACTCAAGCACCTGCTGACGATGTCGGCGGGGCTCAAGTTCTATCTCGACAGTAGCGATCCGCGCGATCTGGCGTCGCAATTGTTCTACGGGCCCGAACGGGCCGATGCCGTGGTTCGTTGGCCTATCGAGTCCGCGCCGGGCCGGGTGTTCGAGTACAACTACATCGTGCCCGAGGTCTTGGGCCTGATTCTTGAGCGCGCGACGGGGAAACCGTACGCCGCATACCTAGCAGAGCGCCTATGGCGGCCGATCGGCAATCGCGATGCCGGCGTGTGGCTCGACGGCCCAAACGGCCGCGCCTACCAGAACGCAGCGCTGTTCGCCCACGCGACCGACTGGCTGAATCTCGGCATCCTGGTCGCGCGGAGAGGAAATTGGAACGGCGTGCAGCTTGTGCCTGAAGCGTGGATCAAGGCGATGACGACGGCATCGCCGACCAACCCGAATTTCGGCTTCGTCTGGCTCGGCTCGCCCCATAACGAGCGCCGGCACTTCTCCAGCCGGATCGGTTACTACTCCTACGCCTCGGAGCCCTACACGGCCGAAGACGTCGTCATCTTCGACGGGTACGTCCATCGGGTTTATATCATCCCATCCAGGGACATTGTGGTGGCTTACATCGGCCAGTCCGGTCGCGTCGGGCAGGAGCGACGGGCCCGCTGGGACGATGCGTTGATCCCGAATGCGGTCTTGGACGGCTTCTCAACATGAGGCGTCGCATGTTGTTTTGGCTGCGGGTCAATCCAACCGTGAAACGAACTAGAGGGTTGCTCGATGAGTGAAAACACACAGTTTGGATTTCTCCACTCGTTCCTTCGTCCGCGAATTTTGGGGGACAACGCGGCTCAGGCATGGGTCATGCGGCCGGCTGCGGCGGCGAGCGGCGAATTGGTGGAGATGGATGACGTTCGGCGCGCGTACCCGGGTTACGACTGGGCGGATCCCAATCTCAACCTGCAAACGTTCTCGCGCATGTTCGGCACGCTCGAACCGGGCAAGATCGGCTACATGTATTTCTTCGGCCGCGGCGTAGGCACGACGAGCCCGAGTGATTACACGCCGCTGTTCCGTCTGGAGTCCATCGCCACGTCGCTGGCGACCGTCCAGAGCGACGGCGCGGTCCATTACAAGGCGGGCCAAATCATCTTGTTCCTGGACTGGAACACCGGGGAAGTACTCGACAGCTGGCGGAACCCATACACGAATGAGGTCTGCGAGGTCTTTCACTACCGCGACCATCCCCTGGGCTACACCGTAGATCACGCCAGGCCGGAAAAGCGCTATACCGACGATCGCGATCGCGTCAGCGTCGATCCGACCGCGGATTCGAGCCGCGGCCGACCGGTGACATGGCATTTCCGCAAGAATTGGGCCTTCGGCGAGAATTTCTCGGCGACGAAGATCAAGACGCGGCTCGATCCGCAGGTCTGGCGCCGCGAGTCCGTCGGCGACTACTGGACGACGTTCGAACATTATCAGTGGCAGGCGAAGATCGAGGAGATCGCAGATCCCAGCATCCCCCAGATCAAATCGTTCAGGGGAGACTTCCAGACCTTCAAGCCGTGGGATCCCTGGATGATGATGGATCAGCGGCCCGGCAAGATCTTCCAGCAGAAGACGGTGATGAACATCGACAATTTCGACGCGGTCCCACGTCACGTGATGGCCTATGTCGAGAAGCACATGGCCCAATACCTCGATCTCTCTGCGGTTCCGGCCAAGGCCTTCAAACTGAACGATCAGCACTATCAGGAGCTCCGCAAACCCGCGGCTGCTCCTTCACAAAACAACTCCGGCAATAGGTGACCGATGATCGGCAGCGCAATTGAGCAGATGTCGACGGCCATAGCCCGCGGCCCAGGCCGGCGAGCGGCTCTCGCCGGCTTGTTCGGCGGGGCGGCGGCGATGGCTGCAATGGGTTCGGCCTCGTCCAGAGCTGCGACCAGCATGGACGACGTGCGCAGGCAATATCCGAACTTCGACTGGGACAGTCCGGAAGCCAACCAAAGAATCTTGACGCGGCTGTACGCCACGATGGAGCCCGGCAAGACGTCTTATCTCTACTTCTTCGGCCGTGGCGTCGGAACAACCGGGCCGGACGATTACACGCCGTTGTTCCGTATGGAGTCGATCGCGGCTGTGAGGGCGTTTCCCTTGGGCAACGGGAAGATTCGCTATTTCAGCGGACAAGTCATTCTTTTCCTGGACTGGGCAACCGGGAAGGTCCTCGATTGGTGGAAGAATCCGTACACCGAGGAGGTGTGCGAAGTCTTTCACTACCGCGATCATCCGGTCGATTACACAGCCGACCCGAACAATCCGGCGGCGCGTTACAGCGATCCGACCGACAATGGCAACCGGCGTCGCGGTTTGATCTGGAATTTCCGCAAGGATACCGCCTACGGGGATGCGTTCGTCCAAACCAAGATCAAAAATCGGCTCGATCCGAGGGAGTGGCCGCGAGAGTCAATCGGCGAATATTGGACGACATTCGAACATTACCAATGGCAAGGAAAAATCGCCGAGATCGTCGACGAAAGCCTGGCCTCGGTTCCGTCGATGTACGGCGACGTTCAAACCTTCAAGCCGTTCGAGCCGTGGATGTTGATGGGTCAGCGGCCCGGAAAGGTGTTCCAGCAGAAATCAATCATGAAGATCGACGGCCTTCACCAAATTCCGCGGCATGTCGCGGATTACATCGAGAAGAACTTGGCCCAATACCTCGATCTCAGCGACATCCCAGAGGGAGCATACAAACTGAACGACGAGCATTATCGCGAAACTCATAAGCCCAAGCCGGCCAAATCCGGCTGACGAGAGTCGGGTTCGCGGCGCCGCCGTCGCGAAAAACCGCTCGCTCACTGTTCTCCTATTTCAACCGTTGTCCCGAGGAGCCCCTCAATGAATCTGCTGGCCGCGCTCTCCAACCCCGATGCAAGTGTTCAATTCGGTCGTCGGACATTTCTATCTTCGGCGGCAATGGCGGGGATCGGGGCAGTGGCAGGGCCTGCGGCGGCCGAAACGACGATGGCTGATGTCCGCAAGACGCACCCGAATTTCAAGTGGGACGACCCGGTCACGGCCAATCGCGTGCTGACCAGGATGTACGGGTCGCTTGAGCCCGGGAAGATCGCGTACCTGTATTTTTTCGGTCGCGGAGTTGGTACGACTGGACCCGACGATTACACGCCGCTCTTTCGCATGATCTCAATCGCCGCGTCGATCTCGATACCCCAGCCCAACGGCGCGATTCGCTATAAAGCAGGCCAGATCATTCTGTTCACCGACTGGAACACCGGCGAAGTATTGGAGCGGTGGAAGAATCCCTACACTGAGGAAATGTGCGATGTGTTCCACTACCGCGACTATCCGTTGGACTACACCTTGGATCCCAACAAGATGGATGAGCGCTACACCGACCCGACCGATCTGTCGTCGCGCAAGTTGATAATGCCGTGGACCTTCCTGAAGGGCAAAGCCTATGGCGATGCTTTCGTGAAAACCAAGAATAAGAACA
>JANRJL010000027.1:0-29913 GCA_033763995.1 Rhodospirillaceae bacterium
GCATCCCCGAGGTGCTCGAGGCGCTCGCGATCGGCCAGGACTTCGACAACGACGTCCGCATCGTCCTCTTCGTCCGCCTGAAGGAAGGGACGGTGCTCGACGACCGGCTTGTCGCCGCGATCAAGGCGCAGATCCGTTCGGGCGCGAGCCCGCGTCACGTACCGGCGAAGGTCGTCGCCGTCGCCGACATTCCGCGGACGAAGTCCGGCAAGATCGTCGAGCTCGCCGTCCGCGAGGTCGTCCACGGCCGGCCGGTGAAGAATCGCGAGGCCCTCGCCAACCCCGAGGCGCTGGCCTTCTTTCAAATAAATAAACCCACATAAATAAATCAGAGTTGATTTATAGTGTTGATTTTATTTAATTTAAATCAACTCAGACTTATTAATTGAGGGGTATGGTGGAATACACATACTTTATGGTAGAAAGGTAGATACTAGGAGTTCCGCCATGAGCCTGAACATCAAGAAGGCCGAGACCCACAAGCTGGCCCGCCGACTCGCCAAGTTGACCGGCGAAAGTCTGACGACCGCGGTGGACACGGCGCTGCGCGAGCGGCTGGAGCGGGTCAGCGCACCGCGCTCGCAGGAGGAGTTGGTCGAACGCATCCTCGCCATCGGCCGCGATTGCGCCAAGCGATGGAAGGAACCCTACCGCAGCATCGATCACGGCGACCTGTTGTACGACGAGAAGGGGTTGCCGAAGTGATCGTCGATACGTCGGTGATCGTGGCGCTGCTGAAGGGCGAAGCGGATGGCCCAAGACTCTCCGCCGCCTTGTCCGCGCCCGAAGCCAAGCACATCTCCGCGGCGACGTTTCTTGAAACCGCCATCGTGGTGGATGCCAACCGCGATCCCGTCATGAGCCGCCGTTTCGACGAGTTGCTGCGCGACACGAGCATCGAGATCGCGCCGGTGACCGAACGCCAGGCGCGCATCGCGCGCGAGGCTTACCGCGACTTCGGCCGGGGCAGCGGCCACCCCGCCGGGCTCAACTTCGGCGACTGCTTTGCCTATGCGCTCGCCAAGGACCTGGGCGAACCGCTGCTGTTCAAGGGCGACGACTTCATCCACACCGACATAGAACCCGCCCTGAAATGACCGCCGCCAAGCCCCCCGCTCATCCCACGCCGACGCGCCCCCTTCCGACAAGGACACCGAAACAGGCCGCACCCTCCATGAAGGGCTACTTCGGCATCGGCGTGGAGGGCATCAGCAAGTCCTTCAACGTCGGCAATCTGTTTCGTTCGGCGCACGCGTTCGGGGCGAGCTTCGTGTTCACGGTCAATGCCGCCTACCAGCGCCGCGCCGGCAAGCAGGCCGATACCTCGGACGCCGTCTCCAATTTGCCTTTCTACGCCTTCCCCGACGTGGCGCGCCTCGTGCTGCCGAACCGCTGCGCCCTGGTGGGCGTGGAATTTCTGGACGACGCCACCGAGCTGCCGCGCTTTGCCCATCCGCGCCAGGCGGCCTACGTCATGGGACCCGAAAAACAATCCTTGTCACCGGAAATGCTCGCGCGCTGCGATCACGTCATCAAGATCCCCACCAAGTTCTGCCTCAACGTCGGCATCGCCGGCGTCATCGTCATGTACGACCGGCTCATGACGCTGGGGCCCTATCCGCCGCGCCCGTTGTTGCCGGGTTCTGCGAATGCCGGCGTGCTCGACGCACTCGCGCCCTACCGCGACGCCCCGCCGCTGGAGGAAGTGGCCTTGGCGGATAAGGGCGGGGAGCGCAGGAAGCGGAAGGGGTGAACCCTTCTCTCTTGCGGGGCATACCTGTCGTGGTGAGAAGCCGCGCCCTTGGTCGTTTCAGCGACAACTCTCGCAGAGGCTCGCGGCAACTTGTTTCGGCGGACAAGGCGTATTGCCGTAAGAGCAGAACACGCAACAATGCCCTGGCTTTGGTCGCAGCAACGCACCGCACGCAGCGCAATCGTAAAAATATTGGCAGGAATCAGTCGGCATGATCTCAATCTTGGATACGCCGCACCGAGGACACGCAATCGTCGATGTTGTCTGAACCAATGGCGTCTCAAGCATAGGCATAGCCAGCCCATAGTAAACTGGTGCCAAGTATGAGTCCCAGCAGCGTCAAAATGCGGGACGCCCGAGACACGCAAGGCTGATCGGTCTTGCAGGTCAAGGCGCTCCATTGTTGACGAAAAAGCAAGGCGGCGGCGGCGCCAAGCGCAAGCGCGCTTGCAACAAGCAAACTGTCACGATGGGGCGCGGCGAGAGTGGCGAAACCAACCAGCCATGACGCGCCCAGGCCCGCGCTCGCCAGCAGCAACGGTAAGGCGCAGCATGAGGCGACGCCAAACGCGGCCGCTATCCCCCCAAGCGTAAAAAACGGCGCGACAGGCGCGGATCGGAGTTTTTCTTGCAGAACTTTTTTCTCAGTCAGCATGAACCTAACCCTTGAATGCAGAACCATGAGCAAGCTACCGTCTGTAGCAACTACAGACTCAAGCGGAATTATCTCGGATTCCCGATATGACTGAAAATGACATCTTGATCGGTGAGTTGTCTCGTCGCACGGGATGCAACATCGAAACGATCAGGTATTATGAACGTATCGACCTTATCCCCAAACCTATACGAATTGGACGCTACCGCGCCTACGGCGATCTTGAAGTTAAGCGCCTTCGGTTTGTGCGCCGCGCGAGAGAACTTGGATTCACACTCGCAGAAGTGAAAACGTTGCTTCAGCTATCGGCGTCGGGACCGGCCGCGTGCGCGAAGGCGCGTGAGCTCGCCGCCTCGAATCTTGACGCGGTACGCGGCCGCATTTCTGATCTGCGGCAAATGGAAAGAGTGTTGTCGAGGACGGTGCGCGCGTGCGATCGCGGCCATGATGCGACATGCCCCCTCATCGATACACTCAGTGCGGACAAGCCGCGCGGCGGAGGTTAAACAAATCGAATGTTTGCAGCCCCCGGACTCTTGCCTTCCTCCTCGGCCCGACTCAATATCCCCGCGATGGTTCAATGCCTGCGTCACGGTGGTTTCATGGGTTCCGAGTTAAATTCGATCAAACAGAATCATATAGCCTCAGTAATTCATTCTTTTTGGCCGCATTTCCCACGCCAACCGGCTCCCACTTGTCGGGGAAATGCTCTGGCTTCGTGTCTTCTCGCTCTCTCGTTGCTCGGCTCGACCGGCGCCTCCGCCCAGGAGGTGAAAGTCATTTCCACCCACGGCAAGTGGACCGCCTACAGCTTCCAGGAAGACGGCCAGGCCGTGTGCTACATGGCCGCCAAGCCCATCAAGTCCGAGGGGGCGTACAAAGCCCGCGGCGAGGTGTTGCTCATGGTCACGCACCGCCCGGCCGAGAAGGCCAACGACGTCCTCAGCCTGGTGGCGGGCTACGCCTACAAGCAGGACACCGACGCGACGGTGCAGGTGGGCTCGCGCAAGTTCGACCTGTTCACCTTCAACGACCGTGCCTGGGCCCGCGACGGCGCCACCGACAAGGCCCTCGTCGCCGCCATGACCAAGGGCAAATCCATGACCGTGCGCGGCTCGTCGAGCCGTGGTACACTCACCACCGATACGTTCTCGCTGCAGGGCTTCACGGCGGCCTACAAGGCCATCGGCACGGCCTGTAACGTCGGTTCATAAAACCACACGTATCGGCTGAGAGTGCATGATCCGGAAAAGTGGTCGCCGGTTTTCCGGCAAGATCATGCACAATTAAAGATTGAGAAAGTACCGGGGCCGGGGCGAAAAATCGCGCTCGAGCCCCAAAAAAAGATCGAGGAGAATCAGAGGCTTCAAGGCCTCGCGGGCTCGCCCCCCGCGTGATCGGCTGGGCTTGGATTCTTGAGAAATTTTCTCAAGAACGAGGATTTCTGCGCCCTCGGCTTCGCCTGTTATTTTTGTCCTTCCCTGAAATAACAGGTGGAACAGGTCACAATCGGTCGGCGCGTTACAGCCGCGCAGCCAACAGTTGAGTAATCAGCCCCGGCTCGCCGTCGCCCACGGGTTTGGTGTCGATGCTCAGCACGGGCCGGATGCCGAGCGCGTTGGTGAGAAACACCTCGCTCGCCCGGGCCAGCAGTTCGGGTCTGATCTCGCGCTCCTCGGCGCGGCCCAGCTTGATCGCATCGGCGCGCACCACGCCCGCCAGTGCCCCGTCCGCGAGGCGCGGCGTCACCAGGCCCCCGTCGATCAGCGCGAAGAGGTTGGCGGCACTGGCGCAGGCGACGGCGCCCACGCTGTTGAGCATCAGCGCATCGTCGCCGCCGCGCATGACGGCTTCGTGCTTGGCCAGCACGTTGTCGAGGTAGTTGAGGCTTTTGATGCGGGCCAAGGGCGAGTGCTCGTTGCGCCGGGTCGTGGCGGCGATCACCACGTTCACCGGCTCGGGCTCGGGCACGGGCCCGGCGGTGATCACCAGGGTCGGCGTTGGGCTCGCGGGCAGCGCCAGGCCGCGGGGCGCAGGCCCCCGCGAGATGGTGAGCCGCACCGCCGCATCGGTCAGGGCGTTGGCGGCGGCCGTGGCCACAATCCAATCGCTGAGTTGTTCGTCTCGCCAGGCCGTGGCGAGTGAAAGGGTCGCAAGACCATGATGCAGACGTTGCAGATGAGCGTTCACGCGGCGCCCTTGGCCGCCACGGACACGCACGGTCTCGAACACGCCGTCGCCCAGCGTGAAGCCGCGGTCGGCGGGGTCGATCCGCGCCGCCGCCGCCGAGACGATCTCGCCGTTCAGACAGATTTGCATAGGAAGTCGTGATGTCCCGTCACACTGGCCAGCAGCGCGCCCGCTTTGAGAAGGCTCTCGGCATATTCGTGCCTGGGCGCGCTGTCCGCAACTATTCCGCCGCCGGCCTGGGCCATCAAGGTCTCGCCCGCGCGGATCAAGGTCCGGATGACGATGGCCGAGTCCATGGCCCCGTCATGACCCAGCCAGGCGATGGCACCGCAATAGGGCCCGCGCGCCACGGGCTCCAGTTCGTGGATGATCTCCATGGCGCGGATCTTGGGCGCCCCGGTCACGGACCCACCCGGAAAGCACACCCGCAGCGCATCCAGCGCGTCGCATTCGGCGCGCAAACGGCCGGTCACGACCGAGACCAAATGATGCACGGCGGCGAAGCTTTCCAGGCCGCACAAGGTGGGCACGCTCACCGAACCGGCCGCGCAGACGCGGCTGAGATCGTTACGCAAGAGGTCGACGATCATCAGGTTTTCGGCGCGGTCCTTGGCGCTGGCGATCAGTTCATCGGCCAGGCGGCGATCCTCATGTGGCGTGACCCCTCGCGGCCGCGTGCCTTTGATGGGACGAGTCTCCACGGTGCCGGCTTTGTCGATGCTCAGGAAGCGTTCGGGCGTCGCCGACATGATCGCGCCCCGTTCGCCGAAGCCGAGATAAGCGCCGAAGGGCGCCGGGCTCAGGTGGCGAAGTCGACGATAGAGGTCGACATCGCGCAAGGCCGGGCGCGGCATGGTCCAGCGCTGGGTCATGTTGGCCTGAAAGATGTCGCCGGCGCGGATGTAAGCGATGATGGCCTCGACCTTGCGTTCGTAGGCCGTCTGCGACAGATCGGCGCTCCACGCGCCCGTCGCGGCCTCGGGAACCGGCGGCAGGGCCTCGTTGCCCAGGGCGGCGGCGATTTCCTCCGCGCGCGCCGCGGCCCGTGCCGCGCGGGGGGCCTCGCCGGTTTCCGGCAGGCCCGTGGCGATCACCCAGGCTTGCTTCAACGCCTTGTCGAACACAGCAATCACGTCATAAAGCCCGAAGGCGAGATCGAAGGGAAATTCGGAAGCCTTGCGCGGCGGCAATTTCTCAAGCGCGCCGCCGATCTCGTAGCCGATGAACCCCACGGCGCCGCCGGTGAAGGGCAGATGCGCGATCTCGGGCGGTGTCGTCACGTCATGGCGTGTCAGCTTTGCGCGCAAAGCGGCGAAGGGATCGGCGTTGATATCCTCGGGCCGCAATGTGACGGTGTCATGGGGCCGAACAGCGATGACGGCAAAGCGCGCGCGCGGGTCTATCCCCGCCGCATCCAACAGTATCGCGAAGGGCTCATGGGCCAGGGGCGCGAAGGCCGCCACGGGGTCGCGAAAGGCGATGGGCCGAACGGTCAGGGCCAGGGACGGGGGCAAGGCGTCGGGGCTCGCGGACACAGCGCTTGTTTTCAAGCGGGCCGGCTCCGGGCTCACGAGTGGCTGGGCAGCACGCGGTCCGGCAGGGCGTGGCCATCCATGAAGGCGCGGATGTTGATGATCACCTTCTCGCCCATGTTGATGCGGCTTTCGACGGTGGCCGAGCCCATGTGCGGCAGCAGCACCACGTTGTCCATGGCCAGCAGTTTCGGGTTCACCGCCGGCTCGTGCTCGAACACGTCCAGCCCCGCGCCCGCCAGTTGTTTTTGTTCGAGCAGGCGAATCAATGCGGCCTCGTCGACGATCTCGTCGCGCGCGACGTTGACGATGTACGCCGAGGGCTTGAGCAGCTTGAGGCGCCGTTCCGACAGCAAGTGGAAGGTGGCCGGCGTATGAGGACAATGCACCGACACCACGTCGACGCGGGCCAGCATCTGGTCGAGACTTTCCCAGAAGGTGGCTTCCACCTCGGCCTCGATCTCGGGATGCAGGCGGCGGCGGTTATGATAGTGCACCGCCATGCCGAAGCCGCGCGCGCGTTTGGCCACCGCCAGGCCGATGCGTCCCATGCCGATGATGCCCAGCCGCTTGCCCCACAGCCGATGGCCCAGCATGTGGGTCGGGCTCCAGCCCTTGAAGCGGCCCTCGCGGATCATGCGGGCCCCTTCCACCAGGCGCCGAGGCACGGCGACGATCAAGGCCATGGCCATGTCGGCGGTATCCTCGGTGAGCACATCGGGCGTGTTGGTCACGCCGATGCCGCGCTTGTGGGCCGCGTCCACGTCGATGTGGTCGGTGCCGTTGCCGAAATTGGCGATCAGCTTGAAGTCGGGCCCCGCCGCCTTGATGACCTCGGCGTCGATGCGGTCGGCGAGGTTGGGCACCAAGGCATCGCAAGCCTTCACCGCCTCCGTCAACTCAGCACGCGAGAAGGCATGGTCGTCGACGTTCAGGCGCACGTCGAACAGTTCCATCATGCGCGTTTCCACCGCCTCGGGCAGTTTGCGCGTCACCACGACGACGGGCTTGGGCTTGGCGGCGGATTTGGCGAACTTGGGCAAGGCGGATTCCGGCGCGCGTTGGGGTTTGGTGGGGTCCTCGAGCCTCGCCAAGGCCTAGCAACCGCGACCCGGAATGTCCAGGCGTGTCCCCCGGCGGCGGCCCCTTGCGGCCCGCAAGGTCCAACCCGGGGCCGCGTGCGTGCGCAGACACGCATGGGGTTTTCCGCGAAAGACGCCGTTTGTTCGCGTTGCCAAGGCGTGCGTTCCAGTGCAAAAAAGAATCCGCGCCATGACCCCATTGATTTCTCAGTCCCGACGCTTGTTTCGCTTGCCCCTGACGGCGTGCGCCGCTGGCCTGGTCGCGGTCGCGACGATGCTTTCGGGCGCTGCGGCCGCGCAAACCACGCCCACGCCGAAGCCTGCTCCCGCAACGCCCGCCGCTCCGGTGGCGCAACCCCAGGCCGATGCGGCCCCGCCCTCCGAGACCGACGCCGCGCCGGGCGCGAGCCAACCGGCCTTGCCGCTGCCGCGCTTCGTCTCGCTCAGGACCGACCCGGTCAATCTGCGCGCGGGCCCCGGCGTGCGCTATCCGGTGGAGTGGGTTTACATGCGCCGGCGTCTGCCGGTGGAGATCGTCGCCGAGTTCGAAACCTGGCGTCAGATCCGCGATCCCGACGGCGCCGAGGGCTGGGTGCACCAGAGCATGCTCAGCGGCCGGCGCACGGGCATGATCACCGGCGCGGCGCGGCCCCTGCGCAAGGGCAACAACGACATCGCCGAGGACATCGCCACGCTGGAACCAGGCGTGGTGGTGGACGTGCAGCGCTGCCCGGCCGAGGCCACCTTCTGCCGCGTCGAGGTGAACGGCCTGCAAGGCTGGCTCAAGCGCGATCACTTCTGGGGCATCTACCCCAAAGAATCGATCGAGTAGCCGAATTCTCGAAGTCACGGACCTGTTTTCAGCATCTGGCGTACGCCGCGCCGCCCCCCTCGCCTCGATCCTCTCCCCCCGCCCATGACACGCTTCAGGTTCCGAGATGGCGGGTGGAGAGGAAGAAAATATTTAAGCCGACTTTAAATACCCTCGCCCCCGGGCCGGCGGAGGCCGGCCTAGTTTTTGGGCGCGCCTCCGGCGCGACGGGGGAGAGGGATGCGAAGGCTTGGCGAGATGAAATCGAGCCTAGCCGAAGCTGGGTGAGGGAGATCGAGGCCAGCGGGCCGCGCGGCGTGTTAGGCCAGGTCGCCCGCCAATTCGGCGCGCACGGTTTCGTTGACCACGGCGATATGGCCGTAGTTGGCGTGACCGATGCCCAGCAACACTTGCGTGCCCGGCGTCTTGAACTTGGCGGCTTGGGCGTCGCTCAGGGCAAAGCGGATGAAATGCACGGCCGAGGTCTTGCCCTCGGCCGTGGTGCGCTCGGTGTCCTGCTCCGGCTCGCCTTTGACGGTCTCGCCGGCGAAAGTCAGCGTGATGGTGTCCTCGATGTGACCCAGCGTGGAAAGGATGCGTGCGCGCTTAATCTCGTCCTCGATCTCGATCAGCATGGTGGCCACCAGCTCGCGGCCCTTGGGGATCAGCGGATTGAAGGCCTCCAGTTCGCCGGGCACCTGGTCGGGGCCGCCCTTCTCGATGAACAGCATCTCGTGCACCTGCGCCCACATGGTGTCGTAGCTTTCGAAGTGGAAGGTGACGAAGGGTCCTACTTCCACGCGGCGGCGCTTTTTCACCAGCACCAGATTGCGCCGGTGTTCATGGCGAATTTTGCCGTACTCGGCGATGGGCATCAGATCGGCGGGCGTGATGAGGGTCTTGGGCATGGAATGGTCTTTGAGTTATGTCCGAACGAAATGAATCAAGGTGCCGCAAAAACCGTTTCTATTTGGGCGCATTTTCCACGCCAAGTGGTGCCCACTTCTCGGGAAAATGCTTTAGAGTCCATAAGCCTTGGCGAAGATCTGCACCGGGTGCAGGGATTCGACGGCGGTCTTGATATCCTCGTTCATGCCCTGCGCGATGTGCTTGCCCGCCAAGGGGCACTCGGAGGCGACGAAGGTCTTGTTGGCGGCGGCGGTCTTTTGCACCGTCTGCTTGGCGAACTTGGTGGCGACGTCGAAGTTCCCCTTCTTGACGCCCCACGATCCGCCATGGCCCGAGCAGCGCTCGATCACCGCCACCTCGGCCTGGGGGATCAGGCGCAGCATCTCGGCCGCCTTGGGGCCCATGTTCTGCGCGCGGGCATGGCAGGCCAAATGCAGCGCCACGCCGCCGACGTTCTGCAGGCCCGGCGCCAGGCCCTCTTTTTTGGCGATGTCGACGATGTATTCGCAAATATCGTAGGTGGCCCGGGCCAAGGCTTTCACGTTGTCGTCGTCGGGCACGATCAAGGGCCATTCGAATTTCATCATCAGCCCGCAGCTGGGCACCAAGGCGATCACGTCCTTGCCCGCGTCGATGTGCGGGCGCAGCGCGGCGGCGATCTTTTTGGCTTTGTCGGCGACGCGGGCCAGGTCGCCCTGCTCCAGTTGCGGCATGCCGCAGCACTCAGGGTAGACGACCTCGGCGCTGACGCCGTTCTTGGCGAGAATGCCCAAGGCCGCCGTGCCGATGTCGGGGTTGTTGTAGTTGGCGAAACAGGTCGCGTAGATCACGGCCTTGCGCGCCGTGGCCTTGCCCTCGGCGCCCAGCGCCGGCGGATTCGCCTTGGCGCGGGCCATCAAGGTTTGGCCGTGGAATTTCGGCAATTCCACCTTCTTGTCCACGCCGGCCACGGCTTCGAGCACGGGGCGCGTCAGGGTATTGTCCTTGGCCGAGGCCCAATTGGCCATGCCGGGCGCCAGGCTCGCCAGTTTGCCGTTGCGGTCGGTCTCGGTGAGCTGTTTGTCCCAGAACGGCGTGCCGTGCTTGGCGTGTTCGGCGGCGCGGTAGCGCAGCATCAAGTGCGGAAAGTCGATGTTGAATTCGTGCGGCGGCACGTAGGGGCACTTGGTCATGTAGCACATGTCGCACAGCGTGCAGGCGTCCACGACCGGCTTGAAGTCTTCGCTTTTGACGCCGTGCACCTCGGCGTCGCCGGCGGCGTCCACCAGGTCGAACAGACGCGGGAAGGAATCGCACAAATTGAAACAGCGGCGGCAGCCGTGACAGATGTCGAACTGGCGGCGCATCTCGGCGTCCAACTTGGCCGCGTCGATGAAATCGGGGTTCTGCCAATCGATGACGTGGCGGGTGGGTGCTTCCAAGCTGCCTTCACGCATCGCGCTGCTCCAGGTCTCGGGTCGTCAACCGAAGGGGTGTCAAATAAAAATGCCGGCTGGCGGAGGTCCACCAGCCGGCATGGTCATGATGTGGTCTTAGGCGACGGCGTCCAGTGCCTTCTGGAAGCGCCCGGCATGAGATTTCTCGGCCTTGGCCAGGGTCTCGAACCAATCGGCGATTTCGGCGAAGCCTTCCTCGCGGGCGGTCTTGGCCATGCCGGGGTACATGTCGGTGTACTCGTGGGTTTCGCCGGCCACCGAGGCCTTCAGATTGGCCTTGGTCTCGCCGATGGGCAGGCCCGTGGCCGGGTCGCCCGTGGCTTCCAGATACTCGAGATGGCCGAAGGCATGTCCGGTCTCGCCCTCCGCGGTGGAGCGGAACAGGGCCGAAACGTCGTTGTGGCCTTCCACGTCGGCCTTTTGCGCGAAATAGAGATAGCGGCGGTTGGCTTGGCTTTCGCCCGCGAACGCGGCTTTCAAGTTACCTTCGGTCTTCGATCCTTTGAGATTGGCCATGGGTCCCTCCTTGTGGGTTTCGAATTGAATTCGTGCATCGGTCCGGGCGACGCGCCTCAAGGGCATTATACGCTGCGGCGAGACGTAGGATCACTTGCCGCTTCTGCGGGACGAACGCTCGCGCCGGTTCACCGAAGGCCTAGGCATAACGCGGGCGCGCCGGCCAAGTCAACTCTATTTAGAACAATTCTAAATTAAGAACGGTTCGCAATGGATGCAAAAAGCTTACCCGGCGATGCGGATAATGACGTCGACCCGGGCGATTTTCTCGCCCGCCGGCGGGTGGGGCAGGCTGGTGATGCGCACGCTGTCGAGCGCCACGTCCTGCAGCTTGCCGGTGCGTTCGAAGTAGAAATGATGGTGATCGCCGATGTTGGTGTCGAAGTACGAGCGGTTGGCCTCGATGGAGATCTCGCGCAGCAGCCCCTTGTCCGTGAAGTCGTGCAGGGCGTTGTAAACCGTGGCCAAGGACACGTTGACGCGCTTGGCCTTGGCCTCGCCGAACAACGACTCGGCGGTGACGTGGCGCGGCCCGTGGGCGAACAACAATTTCGCCAAGGCCAGGCGCTGGCGCGTCGGGCGCAGCCCGGCGGTGCGCAAACGCTCGAGGATGCCGGTATCGCGCGCTTTGGACTGGGTCGGGGACATGGCCTGAGAGTGTCGCGTCACTATGACAAAAATATGATAAACACTCTTAGCCTGTTTCGCGGGCCAGACCAAGCCATTCGCCATGACGTTCCGGGCCCGCGACTTTTGCCAAGAACTTCAAGCCTCTATATATCGAATCCACCGTCCCACAGCCCAACTCACCATGAGCCGCTCGCCCCTCTTTCGTTTCTTGATCGCTTCCGTCGGCGGCCTGATCGCGACCGCGTTGTTTTTCATGTTGGTGGCGTTCCTCAACGGCGTGTTCTTCGAGGAGAAGGAGACCATCACGGTCACCCCCTGCTACTTCGGCGCCGAGACGGCGGCCGGCGGCGAGGGCGCGCAAATGGCCTGCGAGTCCGGCCAGGTGGAAGACAGCGGCATGGCCCGCATGTTCAAGTCCTTCCTGCCCCAGGGCAGCCTCAGCCCCGCCGAGCAGGCGGTGCGCGACTTCAAGGCCCAGAGCGGCGAGGACCAGCGCTGACATCGCGTCACGGCCGCCTCCGTCGATCGGCGTTGCCGCTTTTCACGCGCCGGCGAAGCCGCTAAGAGCAAGCCCCTAGGCAAACGTCATGTCGCACCCCGTGTCAGCCCCCACTTCCGCGCCTGCCGCCCCCATTGCCGCCGCCGTTCGCCAGGGCCGTTGGACCGTGGGCGTGCTGTCCCTCGCCCAGGCCATCGCCATGACCGGCGTGTCGGTGGTCACGTTGACCACGGGGCTGGCCGGCAGCTACCTCACGCCCGAGCCCAGTCTGGCCACCTTGCCGCTGGCCGCGCAGTTCGTCGCCACGATGTTCGCGACCTTTCCCGCCGCCATGTTCATGCGCCGGGTCGGCCGCCGGGTGGGTTTCAGCGTCGGTCAGGCCATCGGCGTCGTGGGCGCGCTGGTGTCGGCCTGGGCTTTGCTGCAGCAGTCGTTCTTGGTCTTCTTCATCGGCGGGGCGTTGCTCGGCGTGCATAACGCCTTCTGGGGCTACTATCGCTTTGCCGCCGCCGAGGCCGCCGACGCGGCTTTCAGGAGCAAGGCGATTTCGCTGGTGATGGCCGGCGGCGTGCTGGCCGCCGTGGCGGGCCCCGAACTGGCCAAGCTCAGCCGCGATTGGCTGGAGCCTGTGTTGTTCGCGGGGTGTTACGCCGCCATCGCGGGCTTGTGCGTGTTCAATCTGATCGTGCTGCAGGTCGCGCGCCTGCCGGGGGTCGCGACCATGGCCGTGCAAGGCGGCGGGCGGTCGTCGTTCGATCTGCTCAAACAGCCCAAGTTCCTCGCCGCCGTGGCCGCCGGCATGGCCGGGTACGGGGTCATGATCCTGGTGATGGCGGCCACGCCCCTGTCGATGGTCGACTGCGGGCTCGCGTTCGACGACGCGGCCTTCGTCATCCAGTGGCACGGGCTCGCCATGTTCGCCCCGAGCTTTTTCACCGGCGCGCTGATTCAGCGCTGGGGGGCCGCGCGCATCATCACGGCGGGCCTGGTGCTCAACGTGGTGTGCATGGCGGTGCATTTGCAGGGCACGGCGCTGGAGAACTTCTGGTTCGGCTTGGTCGCTTTGGGCCTGGGGTGGAACTTCATGTACGTCGGCGCAACGTCGCTGCTGACCGAATCCTACCGCCCCGAGGAACGCGACACCGCGCAGGCCACCAACGACACGCTGGTCTTCGCGACCATCGCGCTCGCCACCTTCGCCTCGGGCGCGCTGCAGAACACGTTGGGCTGGGCGGCGGTGAACGGCGTCATCGCCCTGCCGCTGCTGCTGTCGTTCATCGCGTTGATGGGTTTACGCCGCGCTGCGCACGCCTGACCGCGCTCAACGCGGTTGAGGGCTCGACAGAATCTCGATGCGGGTGGCCGTGGGGCCTTTCTTGCCGGGCTGCACCGACATGCGCACGCGCTGTCCGGACTCAAGCCGGTCCAAATTGGACCGCTGTAGCGCGCCGATGCCGATGAAGACATCGGGCCCGCCGCCCGCGGGCACCGCGAAGCCGTAGCCCTTCTCGGGCGAGAAGAACTTCACCTCGCCTTCCAGCACGCTGTCTTGGCCGCTCGATTGCGGCGCGTCGTCCACCACGGAACTTTCGTCGACGCGCTGGATGTCCGAGACTTGCAGGCCGCGCGGCCCATCGCCCAAATCGCAGATGATCGTGGCACCCTGGCGCAACGTGCGAAATCCGGCGCGCTGAACGATCGAGACATGGAGGAAGGCGTCGGGCGATCCGTCAGTCGGCGCCACGAATCCGAAACCCTTCGCCGGATTGAACCACTTAACCTTCGCTGTGACCCCCGACTTGGAGGAACCGCCCGAAGACTGCATTGAACCCGGAAACCTTGAAACGTTAACGCCCGCCCGCCGAGGCGCTGAATTCTACACGAGAATCGATGCCTCTCCAAACCACCGGCCCGGCAAAGGCCCCGTTAACGGCGCATTTTGGGCCTTATCGCGCTTCATGTTGCGGCGCAGTGGGGCGCGCGCGCACCGCAGCGAATCGATAGAATTCCTTAAGCCTGAGCCCAGATCGGTCCGCGCACGCGGCGCACCGCATCGGCCCAGGCGGCCAGCGTGGTCTCACGCTCGCGCGCGGTCATGCGCGGCGCGGCGCGCACGTCGCGTTGCCAGGCCGACTCGACATCGGCCAGAGACGAGAAGAGACCCGCGCCCAGGCCCGCCAAGAACGCCGCGCCCAGTACCGTGGTCTCGCGATAAACCGGACGCTCCACCGGCACGCCGGTGATATCGGCGAGATATTGCAGCAGCCAGCCGTTGGCCGACATGCCGCCGTCGACGCGCAGCACGCGGGGTGCGGCCACGCCATCGGCGCGAAATGTCGCGAGCAAGTCCTGGGTCTGCAGGCACACCGCCTCCAGGGCGGCGCGCACGATCTCGGCCGGCGTGGTGTCGCGCGTCAGGCCCAACAGCGCGCCGCGCGCGTCGGGGTCCCAAAACGGCGCGCCCAAACCCGTGAAGGCGGGCACGAAGAACACACGGCTCGGGCCGGAGGTTTTGGCGGCCATGATCTCCGTGTCCTTGGCATCCGTGAAAAGTTTCAGGCTATCGCGCAGCCATTGAACCGCCGTGCCGGCGTTGAAGATGCTGCCCTCCAAGGCATAGGTCGTCGCACCGTTGAGGCGGTAAGCCACCGTCGTTAGCAGGCGATGAGTCGAGGCGAGTGCGACGGGCCCGCTGTTGACGAGCACGAAACAGCCCGTGCCGTAGGTGCTCTTGATGTCGCCCGCGCGGAACCCCGCCTGGCCCACCAGCGCCGACTGTTGATCACCCACCAGCGCCGCAATGGGAATCTCGGCGCCGAAGAGGCTTTTTTCGGTGACGCCGTAAACTTCGGCCGTGTTGCCGACGCGCGGCAAGATCGCTTTGGGCACTTTGAACAGATCGAGCAGGCCCTGATCCCAATCGCCGCGATGGATATCGAACAGCATGGTGCGCGAGGCATTGGTGGCATCGGTGGCGTGGATTTTTCCGCCCGTGAGCCGCCACAGCAAGAACGTATCGATGGTGCCGAAGGCGAGCGCGCCTTTCTCGGCGGCGGCCCGCGCGCCGGCAACATTGTCCAGCAGCCAGGACACTTTCGTGGCGGAGAAATAAGAATCAGCCAGCAGCCCGGTGAGCTTCTGGATGCGCGGCTCCTCGCCCGCCTTGCGCAAGGCGTCGCACATGGCCGCCCCCCGCCGGTCCTGCCAGACCACGGCATTGGCGATGGGCTTGCCGGTCGTCCGCTCCCACACCACGCTGGTCTCGCGCTGATTGGTGATGCCGATGGCCGCGACGCCGTTCACGCCGCCGGTTTGGGTCATAACGTCGCGGCATACCGCCAGCGTGGCCCGCCAAATCTCCTCCGGGTCGTGCTCGACCCAGCCGTCGCGCGGATAAATCTGCGGCAATGGAACTTGCGCGGTCGCCAGCGGCTTGGCGCGCTCATCGAACATCACCGCGCGCGTGGACGTCGTGCCTTGATCGATGGCCAGCAGTCGCGTTTTGCTCATGACGTCACCCCCTCGACAGATGCTGATCGACGCCACCGAGATAGCGCTCGGCGGCCGATAAGTCATCGGCGGAATTGACGTTGAAAAACGGATCCACCGGCGCCGACGGCCAAGTCACCGAGGCCGCGGCATAGCGGGCTTGAAAGCGATGCACGGCCAGGGCGCCCTCGCCGCGAACCGTCGCCATCACGTCATCGGCCAAGGTCACATCCCACAACGCAATCAAGTGATGGCGCTGCTCGCCCGAAGCCGCCACGGCGATCCGGACATTATCGTGGCAAGCCGCCGAGAGTTTCGCGACAAGATCGCGGGGAATAAAGGGGCAATCAGCCGGGACCGTGAGAACACTCCGGACGTTGGGATAGTTCGCGCGTGCCCAACTCAAGGCCGCGCCGATCCCAGCCATGGGACCAACCTCGGCCATGGGGTCGAGCGTCACGGGCAAACCCACCGCTCCATGCCAGGGCGCGGCGGCACGCACGCTCAGGACCATCGCTGCGGTTTGTGGTCGCAACCGCGCAATGACACGGTCAAGCAGTGTCGTGCCGCCGAGCCGGGCCTGGGGTTTTGGTGTGGATCCGAAGCGGCGGCCCTCGCCGCCCGCCAGGATCGCGCCGATGGGGAGCGAACTTAAGGTCATCGGCCCACGATGACCGGCCTTGGCTGCATAATCAATGAATTGGCGTGGAGCCGGTTAGGCGACCTTGACCACGCTGGAGGCCTCGCCGGCGGCATTGAGGAATGGCAAGCCCTCGTCGTCGGCGGCATCGTCGCTGATGTTGAAGGTCTGGGCCCAAACCGGCTCGACCACCGCGCGTTCGGCGGTCGACTGAATCTGGTTCTCGGCGCGCTGCAGGTTGCGCTCGGTGACGACGGCCATCTTGCCCGCGCCGTGATCCTTGTAGACCGTGAGCGCGTAACGGAACGCTTCGGAGGACTGGCGCATGTATTCCCACTCGCCGGTATGCTTGGCCAAGAGGAACAAGGCCGACCCCAGCGTGTTTTGAATCGCGGCCCATTGCAAAGGTGCGGTGTCGGGCGTGCGCACCTGCAGCGCCGCGGCGCAGCACTTGGCGGCGTACTCCAACACCGGCACGCTCTTCGAGTTGTCGCCGAACACCTGCAGGATTTGCGACAGGGTGTTGGAAATTTCCGACCAGCGGATCGGGTGGGTGTAGCGGTTGAACACCTGACGCGCCGATTGGCAGGAATGGATCGCCTCGCGCAGCGCGCTGTCGTCGCCCACGGCCATGTCGATCTTGTAGAGCACGCAGCCCAAGCGGTACTTCATCAAGCCCCAGTCGGCCGGCTGCTTGCGCCGCGAGGTGTGCACGAGGGCGCGGCGATAGGCGTCGGCGGCCTCTTCCAGGCGCGTGATGTCGTTGGTGCGCTCGGCGATGATCTGCAGCGCCAGGCCCAACTGTTGGAACAGTTGGCCCAAGATCGGCCCGCCCGTGTTGCCGTACAAATCCGCCGCCACGCGCCAGGCTTCCACGGCGGTTTGATACCACGCCCGGTCGCCTTCCAGTTGCGCGCACAGGGCCGAGGCGTTGCCGTAACAAAACGCGATCGCCGCGCGCTCGTGGGGATCCATGGCGGCCGAGGGCTCAAGGCCCATGCCGCGCGCATTCTGGGCCACCGACGGCAGCGCCGAGCGCAGGATGCGGCCCTGGGCGAAGCTGCGCGGATCGATGGCGGCCAGCGCGACGGCACGAATCAAGGGCACCCAATCGTTGTAAAAATCGATGGGCACATAAAGCGTGTTGAGCACCGTGAAGCGTCCGGGTCGCTCACCGGGACTCGACGTCACGGTGACGAAATGCAGCTCGATGTTGCGGCCGGTGGACTCGACCATGCCCCAGATCAGCAGATCGGCGTTCTTCTCGGCCATCCAGGCGCGGCCCTCGCGCGTCGCGCGCTTGGCGGCGTCATCGTTGCTCAGCGCGTTGGGTTCGCCCACGCCGGGCACGAAGCGGGTGAACTCGCGTTCCACGGCCTCGACGCGCACGCCGGGAATGCCGTCCAGAGCCTGCATCACCAGCTTGCGCTGCATGTTCTCGTAGTCGTCGCGAATCAGCGCGACCATGATGTGAATGTCGCCCGGTGTCGGGGCCTTCACGCGCTTGCTGGGCCGACGGGTCGTATCCTTGACCATCGAGTCCATGATGCGCTCGAACAAGTTGGGCTTGCGCTCGCCGATGAGGTTGGGCGGCAACGGCCGGCCGATGCGAGGGCCCGGCGCGGCATTGACTCCGGTATCCAGCGGCACGGGCAGGTTGGCCGTGGCCTCGCGCCACACCTCGGCGGGGATCAGCGAGCCCTCGGACGAGCGCATCCGCTTGGCCAGCTTGGTCATGACCTTCAGTGCCGCGTCGGGGTCGGACTCCACGCGCTTGAGAAAATCGTCCTTGCCGATGGCCTTGACGGTGACGGCGCCGCGCGCGCGCGCCGTGGTGGTGCGCGGCGCGCCGTCCAGCACGCCCATCTCGCCGAACAGCTCGCCGGCCTTGAGGCGCGCGAGCACCTTGGGCCCGTCTTCCCCGTCGCCGATGATCTCCACCGTGCCGTCGATCAGTTCGAAGGCCCAACGGCTCTTTTCGCCGCGGCTGAAAATCAGCTCGCCGTCATTGAATGTCTTGGTTGTCGACTTCACCGAATCCGAGTCCCTCAAAGCGCGCTTCTGCCGGCTGAGAAGAGGTCGCGATTAACACCGAGGGCAAATGGTTAACGGCGTCCGCTTAACAAACCCTTTAACGGCGCCAAGCCGAACCGTTCCTGAATTCGCGGCACAGGTCGCTGCGACCTAGCCACGGCCCAGGCTAAATTAGGTAGGATTCACATGATTATAAAAATGTATATACAGTAATATTTGATCAAAGTTCATTCCGGCGTTAAGGCACGCCGGCGGCGGCGTCGATGCGCTCCAACACCTCGATCGCCGGCCCGACCCGCGATTCGCCCAGGGCGGCCGCGATTTTCGCCTGAACGGCGCGCCATACTTGGCTCGCCTCCACCAAGACGTCCCAGCCGCGATCGGACAGGCTCAACGTCAGCCCACCTCGTCCCCGGCGGCCGGTCACGTCCACCAAACCGTTGAGCCGCAACGGCTGCAAGGTTCGGCTGAGGGTCGATGGATCGAGCGCCAGAGCGTTGGCGACGTCGCCGAGGCTCACCGGTGCCCGCGCTCCGATCACCGTTAAGATGTTGAATTGGCTGACATCTATGCCTTTTGGCGCCAACGCACGATCATAGGCCCGCGAGATCCGACGCGCGGCGCGTCGGGCCCGTAAGGCAAAGCAAACCTCGGCAATGGCTGCAATCTCGGTCGTCATAATAATGTAGATACATATATAACTGTTGCGGGTTACGCAACAACATCTCATTCAGGGCCATGGGCTATGTTAGGGGAGGCTACAGATTCGAGGCGAGCACCCGACTCGACGCCCTAAACACCATCGCAACAGAACCATGATGACACTCATGACCTCGCGCCGCCGTTTTGTCTCTGGACTCGCAGCCGGCCTCGTCGTGCCGTGGTCGCGCCAGGCCTTCGCGCAAACGCGAAACCTCATGGCCATGGCCGCCGAGATCGGTTCCTTCAAGCAACTGCAGCGCGCCATCGAAGTTGCCGATCTCACGGAGGCCTTGGAGGGCGAGGGGCCCTTCACATTGTTCGCGCCCACCGACGAAGCTTTCTCAAAATTGCCTAAAGCGGCGTTGGAAGATTTATTGCGGCCCCACAACTTGGAGAAGCTCAACAAGATTCTGAAACACCATGTTCTCGCCGGGCGAGTGGTGTCCAAGGATTTCCTTGGCAAGCGGCTCGAGGCCGTGCCGTTGGCGGGCGAAGCTCTGCTGCTGGACGCCCGCAAGCAAATGAAAATCGGCGGGGCCAAGATTGTGCGCACCGACATCCTGGCCACCAACGGCGTGATGCACGTCATCGACACGGTGCTGGTCCCGCAACTCGACGACGCCCAGTAAGCGCCGCCCTCGCAAATCGCACGTGACCGGCAAACCGAGTCTGATAGGGTGCCGACCCAACATCGGAGCCCCGCATGGCCGCCTATATCGTCGCCAATAATCATTCCACGGAATTCGAAGCCAATTTGCCGGCCTATCGCGCCCGGGTCACGCAGACCGCGCAATCCTTCGGCGGGCGATATCTGGCGCGCGGCACCCCCGTGAAGGTGTTGGAAGGTCAATGGCTCGCCCGCCAGCGCAACGTCATGTCGGTGTGGCCCGATCAAGCCGCCGCCGAGCGGTTTTGGTTCTCCGATGCCTACCAGAAAGACATCCGCCCCCACCGCGTCGGATCTTCGGTCAACGACATTGCGATTTTCACGGGCGAGGGCGACCCATCGCCGTTACCCGCGGGCGACGAAGTTTACATGCTGGTGCTGGCGCAACTCGCCGGTCCGCCCGATCGCGGCTCGGCCTATGCCAAGGCCGTGGCCGCCTTGGTGCCCAAATTTGGCGGGCGTTACCTGGTGCGCGGCGGTCCCGCCAAAGTCCTCGAAGGCGAATGGCTGACACGTCTTCGTGTCGTGCTCACGTATTTTCCGTCGCTTCAGGCGGCCACGGATTTCTGGTTTTCGGATGCGTATCAAAAGGACACCAAGCCCTTGCGTGACGGCACCGGGATTTATGACGTGGGCCTGTTCGCCGCGGAAAAATAAAGCCGTTACTTGACCCGGCTATAGAGCGTCGGAACCTTGTCGGCGCGCCCCGACATCAGTTTTCCATCGCCGTCATAGGTATTGTCGAAGATCGACAAGGACGCGGCCGTCAGCACCCAACGCGCATCAAACGACATGGGCTTGCCGGCGTTGGATATGATCTTGCAGCCGCCCCCCAAAAGCGTGCCCACAATTTCATCGCCCTCCAGGCGCCAATGGAACGGGCATTTGCCGCCGTAAGCGGGATCGAACGCGACGGCCGGCCACAGGTCCATCTTCAAGTGCAGGTCGGTGAACCGCTCGGCCTCGACGATATTGCGCAGCCACATGCGCACGCCGCCCGCGGCGGGATCCGCTTCGAACACGGCAAGCCCACGGGTCAAGACCGCGCCGTCTGGCCCGCCCTTGCGCTCCTGGCGAAACAGCACGTGCTGGCCGATCTGGGGTGTTTCGATGCGGGCATAAATCACATGCCGTCGTTCATGCCGCTGGCTTGGCGCGATTCCTTGTGCCGCCTCGTTCTCAACCTGGGCCAAGGTGTCATAGGTGCCGGGGAAAACCGCCATGAGACGGCTCATCGTCTCCGCCACGTCGGCGGCTTGGCCAGGGCCGATCGATATCAAGGCCATGGCAAAGACGAGGGCGATGCGTGTCATGACGATCCTCCCGGCAAACATCAAGTGCATGCAGTGGTCGGCAGGAAGCCGATGGCGGTTTGCGATCTTGCGCCAAATCAAGGGCCACTGCTATGGGCTTGGCATGATGCCGTGATGAAGCTGGATGGGGGCAAGATGGACACGGTGAAAAAGAAAGACGCGCTCGGGTACCGCGCCAAAGTCGGCATCCTCGTGCCGGCCACCAACACCATCGTCGAGCCGGAAATGGCCGCGATGCAGCCGCCGGGCGTGACCAATCACGTCTCGCGCATGAGCCGCGTCAAGCGCCCGGCCCACGATCTCGAGCTTTATAAGAAATTTCTCGGCAAGTCCGTCGACATGGACGCCGCCATCGACCTGTTGGTGGCGCTCGAGCCCAGCATCATCGTCCATGGTCATTCGGTGGATTCGTTTGTCGGCGGTGTTTCTGCCGCCACCGCCATGAAGAAGCACATGGAGGCGGTCTCGGGCGGAATACCGGTCATGCTGCCCTCCTTTGCCATTCTCAAGGCCCTGGAAACACTCGGCAAACCCAAAAAGCTCGCCATTCTGACGCCCTGGATGCCGCCCGCCGATGAAGCCTGCAAAGCGTTCTTCGTCGAGGCCGGCTACGACGTGCTGGCCATCAAGGGCCTCAAGCACCCCACGCCGCTCGACATCGCCACCGCCACGCCGGAATTGATCAATGCCGCCGTGGACGAGATCAACGTGCCCGGGGTCGAGGGCATCGTGAAAGTGGGCACCAATTCGTCGATGGCGTTCATCACCGCCGACATCGAACGGCGTATCGCCAAGCCCGTGCTCACGGTCAACACCGTCGTGTATTGGGCCGGCATGCGCGCGCTCGGCATCATGGATAAGTTCAAAGGCTTTGGCCGCTTGGCCGAGAACTATTAGAAGCTCACAACAGTCATTCCATCACACAGGACACGCACATGGCCGTTTATCAAGTTGCCCTCGTCAAGCTGACCAACCGCACCCCCGGATTCATGGAGTACGTGAAAAAGTCGGAGGAGTTGCTGAAGCGCTTCGGCGGAGAATATGTCGTTCGGGGCCCCGCCACGAACATCCTGGAAGGCGATTACCTGCAGGGCCGCGCCGTCGTCGTGTCCAAGTGGCCTTCCATGGAGAAAGTCCAGGAGTTTTGGAACTCCGAGGAATACCAAAAACACATCAAGCCCCTGCGCGAGAACACCGGCGTTTACGATATCGCCACCTACACCGAAGCGCCGAAATAGCCCACACGGCACCCTCGAGCATTGCGTGGCGTGACAGCGCCGCGCGCCCGCGCTATCACAGCGTGGGGCAAATCCATGATCCGGCGCTTCACACGCGGCAGCGGTTGGGTGGCTGCCTTGACGGCGGCGGTCCTCGGTTGCGCGAGCTCGGCGCAGGCCGGGCCACGCCAGCAGGTGACGTGGTATCTCTCGACCTGGGGCTCCTCGCGCGCCGTGAACAAGGCGGTGGAGGTGCTGGCTGAAACCGTCGCGCGCGAAACCGGCGACGGCTTCAAGATTATCGTCCAATACGGCGAGGCGTTGTCGCCGGCGCGCGACAATCTCGACAGCATATCGGTCGGCGTCATCGAGGCGGGGCATTTTTGCCCGTCGTATCACCCGGGCAAGACGCCGCTCATGCTGGCATTGGAATTGCCGTTCTTGCCGATCCCAAATCTCGATGCCTCTCGCCGTCTTGCGCTGGCGTACTATCGCCATCCCGAAGTGGTTCGAGAGATGGACAAGTTCAACGCCGTGGCGCTGATGCAGACCACGGCGCCGCGCTATGAATTCATGGGCACGGGCGAGCCTCCGCTCACTCTTGAAAGGTGGCAAGGATTGCGCGTGCGCGCGCCGGGCAACGTTGGCGATGCGGTGCGCGCCATGGGTGGGCAGCCGACCTCCGTCGCAGCACCCGAAATCTATACCGGCCTTGAACGCGGCATGTTCGATGCCGCGACCTTGCCGTTTCCCTATGCGTTCGCCAGCTACCGCATCCAAGAAGTCGCGACGTGGTACACTTATAATCTCAACGCGGGCATGCCCAACTGCGTCATCGCCGCCAATCAAGGCGCAATTAACGCCTTGCCCGAGGTCTATCGTCAGGCTCTGTTCGACGCCATCCCCAGTTCCATCGACGCTCAAATCAACTTGCTGGAGGAGGAAGATGCCAAGTGGGTTGCCCAGTTCGACGCGGCGGGCCTCAAGCGCGTGACCTACACGGACCGCCAGATCGCCGACCTTAAATCGCGTTATGCCCGCCAAATCTGGGACGATTGGGTGGGCAAAGTCACGCGCCGGGGCTTGCCGGGGCGCGAAATGTTGGATTTCATTCTGGACGAGGCCGCGCGGGTCTCCCAGGGCGTGAGTCAGTAGTGTGGTGGATTTGAAGTTCCTAGGATTATGCCGCGCGCACTTTGAGGAACTTCAAATCCAAGAACCACACTAGATTCATAGTGTTCTCGTGTCGCTTTGATTCCGAAGTTCGTTAAAGTGCTTGCCGAAAGAACGAACGAACTTCGGAATCGCGACACTAGCAAGGAGCGCGAATCATGCCGCGTCACATGGTGGGCGTGCCCGGAACGATGCCCGACGGCAGCGCCAATCCGATTTCCACGGCGATCCGCGCCGGTGATTTCGTGTTCATCTCCGGGCTCATGGCCAAGGACGAAGCCGGCCAGCTGGTGTTGGGCGACATCGAACGCCAGACCCGCGCGGTCATGGAGCGCTTGAAGCGCGTCGTGGAGCGCGCCGGTTGCAGCCTTGACGATGTGGTCAAATGCACGGTCTGGCTCACCCACCGCGAGGACTTCGACGGTTTCAATCGGATCTACCAGGAATACTTCGACGAGCCCCGGCCGGCGCGCTCGACCGTGCGGTGCGATCTCCTGCTCGAGGGCGCGCGCATCGAGTTGGAGGCGACGTGCTACAAGCCGCGCTCGCGCGTCTATCCTCATATCTATGGCTGATGTGACCCCTGATCCCGTTATTCCGGCGGACTCATCGTTGCTCGCGTGGAGCGATCGCGCGCTCAGTCGTGTCGAGAACGCGGCGGCGGGCTTGGCGGGCACGCTGATTTTTGCCGCAATGCTCTTGACCATCGCCGAGGTCATCGGGCGGCGGCTGTTCAACGCGCCGATTCCGGGCGTGGTCGACATGTTCGACATCGGCATGGCCGGCATGGCGCTGTTGGGTGCGGCCTATTGCCAGCGGTTGGGCGGTCACGTGCGGATGGAACTGCTGACGGGGGCGCTGAAGGGCCGGCCGCTGTGGGTCGTTGAGTTTTTGACCTGTGCGCTCGCCTGCGGATTCATCGGCGTCGTTGCGCTCGCGGCGAATGGACATGCCCTGCGCGCCGTGGTCGTCGGCGATGCCACCATGGACATTCTCTTGCCGGAATGGCCATCCAAGGCGCTGGCGGCGGCGGCTTTGTGGGTGCTGTTCGCGCGGCTGGCGATCAACACGGTGGGTTACGCGCGGTTGATTGTCGATCCCGGTGCGACGCCCCTGGCGATCCCCGCCGTGGAGTCAGTTGTCGACCACGCCCAGGCGGAGATCGCCGACGCCCTGAGCCACGATCATCCGTCGCCGTCGGCAAGGCCCTAAGCCATGCTCGAGCCCCTCACGCTCGGCATCCTTGGGGCGGCAGCCCTTTTGATCCTCGTGTTTCTCGGCATGCGCGTGGCCTTTGCCTCGGGCCTCGTCGGTCTGATCGGCCTGGCGATTTTGCGCGGCTTCGATCCGGCGGCGGGATTGGCGGGCTTGCTCGCCTATGCCGAAGTCAGTCGCTACACCCTCAGCGTGGTGCCGATGTTTATTCTCATCGGTTATCTCGCCTTTCATGCCGGGCTCACACAGGGCGCTTTCGCCGCGGCACGGGCTTGGGTGGGTCGATTGCCGGGTGGTCTGGCGTTGGCCACGATTTTTGCCACGGCCGGCTTCGGTGCGGTCTCCGGTGCGTCCACCGCCACGGCGGCCGTGTTCGCGCGCATCTGCATCCCCGAGATGCTCAAGTCCGGCTACGACCCACGCCTGGCGACGGGCACGGTCGCGGTCGGTGGCACCCTGGCCGCGTTGATCCCGCCCAGCGCGATCCTGGTGCTCTATGGCATCATCGTCGAACAATCCATCGGCGCGCTGCTCCTGGCCGGATTTATCCCGGGCATTCTCTCCGCGATTGTCTATGGCACGGTCATCGTCGGCCGCGTCATGGTGAATCCGGCACTCGGCCGTCCCGAACCCCCCACGACGTGGCCTCTCAAATTCAAGGCGCTCGGGCAGTCGGGCGGACTGCTTGCCGTCATAGGCATCGTGATTGGTGGGCTTTACACGGGCTGGATGACGCCCACCGAGGTTGGTGGCGTGGGCGCGTTCATCGTCTTTGGCATGGCCGTGGCCCGGCGCGGCACCACTCGCGCCGACATCGTCGAGGCCCTGATGGACACCGCCAAGCTCACGGCCATGGTGCTCACGGTGGTGTGGTGCGTGATGATTTTCGTCCGCTTCCTGGGCTTCACCGGCCTGCCGCCGGCCCTGGCCCAGTGGATCGGCGGGCTCGAGGTGCCCCGGATCGTGATTTTGCTGGCCATTCTAGCCGTCTATCTCGTGCTCGGCATGTTCATCGATGGGCTGGGGATGATGCTGCTGACCCTGCCGGTGGTGTTTCCGGTCATCGTCAAGCTCGGCTACGATCCGATTTGGTTCGGCATCATCGTCGTGAAAATGATCGAAATCGGCCTGGTGACCCCGCCGGTGGGGCTCAATTGCTTCGTGGTCAACGGCGTGCGGCCGGATATTCCGCTGGAAACCGTGTTTCGCGGGGTTATTCCATTCGTGATCGCCGATTTTTTCACGCTGGCGCTCTTGATCGCGGTCCCGGAAATCGCTTTATGGTTACCGAAACAAATGGCCGCGACCGGCGACGGTGGATGACGCCGATGCCGTCGGGCGCCGTTTCGAGCCAAAGGACGACGCATGGAGACGCTGAAATTCCTGAGCTATGAACACACCCACGGCACCGCCTTCGGCGCCGTTGTGGGCGATGAGATCGTTGATCTATCCGATGTCGCCCCCTCGCTCAGGGCGGCACTGGCCATTGGACCATTGGATAATCTCAGGTCTGTCGTCGCCAAGCGCAAGCCCAGCGCCCGGCTCGATCAGGTGGTCTTGCATCAAGTGGTGCCGGATGCGGCGCGCATTATTTGCGTGGGGAAAAACTATCGCGACCATGCGGCCGAAATGGGCGGCGAGGTCCCCAAGCAACCCAATCTGTTCATTCGCACGCCGCAGTCGCTCGTGGGCCACAAGCAATCCATTGTCTGCCCCGCCGCGTCTGTCCAGTACGACTACGAAGGCGAACTTGCGGTCATCATCGGCAAGGGCGGGCGGCGCATCGCCAAGGACAAAGCCTTGTCGCATGTCGCGGGATACTCTTGCTTCATGGACGGCAGCGTGCGCGACTTCCAAAAGCACTCGTTCACCGCCGGCAAGAATTTCGACTCGTCGGGGTCGTGCGGGCCGTGGCTGGTGCCGGCCGCGCAAGTGCCTGATCCCCAGGCGCTACGCATCACCACGCGCGTCAACGGCGCGGTGATGCAAGACGCCTCGACGGCGGAGATGATTTATTCCGTCGCCGATATCATCGTCTATATCTCGGCCTTCACGCACCTTGAACCTGGCGATGTCATCGCCACCGGCACGCCGGCGGGGGTGGCGGCGGGGCGCAATCCGCCGCCGTGGTTGAAGGTCGGCGATCGGGTCGAGGTCGATATCGCCGGGATCGGCGTGCTCTCCAACACGGTGATCGAAGAGCGGGTCTGAGATCGTGGGCGCGCGCTGGCGCACGATAATAGCTCTGTGCGTCATCACGCTTGTCGCACAACCCGCACATTCGCAAACGACGTTGCGGGTCGGGCTTCCATCGCTCCCGACCGTGCTTGATCCCCATCGGGCCGTGACGTCGGTCGAACAACTGCTGGCCCGCGAAATTTTCACCGGCCTCGTGACGATCGACGCGGCGGGCCAACTCACGCCCGGTCTTGCCGAATCCTGGAGCGTGAGTCCCGATGGCCAGAGCTATACCTTTACACTGCGGCCGCGGCTGCAATGGTCCGACGGAAAAGCCATCGACGCGACTGATATTGTCGATAGCTTCAAACGTGCCCTCGACCCGGCGACAGCGGCGCCCTTTGTCGGCTTCTTGCTGACGATCCGCAACGCCGAGGCATTCCGGCTCGGAACGCTCGGGTCCGGCGAAGCTCTGGGCGTCAGTGCGCCAGACCGGCGCACCGTGCGCTTCGATCTCAGCGCGCCGTCAAAGCGATTTATGGACGTCTTGGCGCAAGCAGTGGCAAGCCCGGTACCACTGCACCGGATCGCGCAGTTGAAAGAAGCCTGGGCAGAGCCTTTTGTCGTGATCGGCAACGGTCCATTCGCGACCATGCCGGCCGGTGATCGTTACGCGCTCAAACGCAACGAGAAATTCTTTGCCTCAAGCACAACGATCCCAGGCGAAATCCAATTGACGATCGTCTCCAATGGCGATGAAGCGCTCACCGCCATTCGGCGCGGAGACCTCGACCTGGCTCTTGGCTTTATTCCCGCTCCGATCAGCGAGCGCACATCAATGCGCGGTGCCGCATCGGCCAGCCCATTCACCGTGTACAGCTTGGTGGTCAACACCGATCACGCACCCTTCAATCTGCGCGAACTGCGTCACGCCCTTGGCATGGCCATCGACCGTGACGGCATCATCAAAACGCAACGCTTGAGCGAGGCGATTTCTGCCTACAATCTGGTTCCGCCCGGCGTGGCCAATTACTCCGCCTATCGCGCGCCCTATGCCAAACTTTCGCAGCCGGATCGGCGGGTGGTGGCTGGGGCGCTGCTGCTCGACGTCGATCCGCGGGCGGTGCCGCCGATCCGATTGGCTCACCCCGAGGGTCGCAGCCATGCAGCCATGATCACGGCGGTATCCAAAGCATGGCGCGATCTCGGCTTCACGGTCACGCCGGTTCCACGCAGCGAGGCCCAGCACGAAACAGCCGTGCTGGAGGGCGATTTCGACGTGGCGGTCATGCCGCAGTGGTCGCAGATCGGCGACATGGATCGGTTTTTGCATTCCTTCAGCCAAATCGCCGGGCCTTGGAACATCGCGCGCTATCGCGAAGTCAGCTTCGACGAGCGCCTGGTGCAGGCGGACGTTCAAATGGACTCCGGATACCGTATGGGCTTGCTCCGCGAAGCCGAAGGCGTCTTGATTCAAGATCAGGTGTCGTGGCCGCTCGTCTTCATGCCAGCAACAGTCATGGCCCGAGACAGGCTTTCAGGTTTGGAGGCGAACGCAGCGGGCGTGCACCCCCTGCGGTTGATCGGCTTTCGCTAGCGGAAAGGCACCTCTCGCACCGGGCCCTTCCGTCGTCCGTCGAGGTCAGGTGGATTGCCCTTGGCGCTGCCGAACTCTGCCACTAATGTGATCCCGTCGACCCCAATGCGCCTGGCCACGGGCGCCTGCGGTTTCGGGAGTGATGGTTCGAGATATGTTGTCGTTCATCGTTCGGCGCCTGCTCATCGCCATTCCCACGCTTTTGGTCATTATCACCGCCTGCTTTTTCCTCATGCGGCTGGCGCCGGGTGGACCCTTTGATGCCGAGGCCCCGGTGCCGCCGGAAATCCTTGCCAACATGCGGGCCGCCTACAACCTCGATAAGCCCATTGTGCAGCAGTACATCGGCTACATGGCCGATCTGGCGCGCGGCGACTTCGGCCCATCGTTCAAGTACAAGGATTTCTCGGTCAGCGAACTGATTGCCCAGGGTTTTCCGGTGTCGGCCCAGAACGGCCTGTCGGCCATTATCCTCGCCATGCTCATCGGCATTCCGCTGGGCATTGTCGCCGCGCTGCGCCAGAACACCGCCACCGACTTCACCATCATGGGCTTTGCCATGACCGGCATCGTCGTGCCGGGCTTCGTCATGGCGCCGATTCTCATTTTGATCTTCGCGATCTTTCTCAAGGGCACGCCCTTTCAGCTTCCCGCGGCCACGTGGGAAGACGGCGCGTTGTCGCATCGCATCTTGCCGGTGTTCTGTCTCTCGCTGGTCTATATCGCTTATCTCGCGCGCATCACGCGGGCGAGCATGATCGAGGCTCTGCGCCAGAACTATGTGCGCACGGCGCGGGCCAAGGGCTTGCCGTTTCGCGCCGTCGTCGTGCGTCATGCCATGAAGACGGCGATGATTCCGGTGGTGACGTTTCTTGGCCCCGGCATCGCCTTCCTGCTGACGGGCTCGATGGTGATTGAGACCATCTTCCAGCTGCCCGGCGTCGGTCGCTATTTCGTACAAGGGGCGCTCAACCGCGATTATACCCTGGTGATGGGCGTGGTGATCCTCTCGGCGTCGCTGATCATTGTGATGAATATTATTGTTGATGTGCTCTACGGCCTGCTTGATCCGCGGGTGCGCTATGAGTAAGGCGCGCGCGGCATGACCGGCCTCAACCTCGCGTCGCCGCACGGCGAGGCTTTATCAGCCGCCCAAGAAATCGAAGGCCGCAGTCTGTGGCAGGACGCCGCGCGCCGTCTTGTCGCCAACCGCGCCGCCTTAGCCAGCCTGATCGTCCTTGTCGTCATCGCATTGGCCTGCTTCCTCGGCCCGCAGTTCCTGCCCTGGACCTATGAGCAGATCGACTGGGAACGTATGGAAGCCACCCCGCCCAGCATCGAGACCGGGCATTACCTCGGCACCGACACGTTGGGCCGGGATCTGCTGGCGCGCGCGCTGTTCGGCGGGCGCATCTCGCTCACCGTGGGTATTCTCGCCACCGCCGTGGCGCTGTTCATCGGCGTGAGCGTCGGCGCGGTGGCGGGTTTCATCGGCGGGCGCGTCGATCAGATCCTAATGCGCTTCACCGACTTTATGTACACGGTGCCGCTGACCTTCTTCGTGATCATTCTGATGGTTCTGTTCGGCCGCAACTTCATCCTGATGTTCCTGGCGATCGGGTGCATCGAGTGGCTGACCATGGCGCGCATCGTACGCGGCCAGACGCTGACCTTG